>VSOZ01000017.1 GCA_009775095.1 Muribaculum sp. | reverse complement strand
TGTCAAACTCTACGCATGATTTTTAACTCTTGACCTTTGCCGATTTTAACATATGCACCGGCATTTCGGCTTGGGCCAAATAATCACGCTTGACCACGACAAAACCGCCTGAATTAACATTTAGTAAGGAATTATTGTACTGTATACAATAACTAATGGTCTCTTGTGCCGTTTTTTCGCTCGTATTTGTTTATCTTTGTAAGTATAATTTTATAATCGGCAATTCAATGAAGCAGTCAGTTATTATCGACAATATAAAGTCGCGTCTCGGCATAGCGATGCTTAACCCCATGCAGTGCGAGGTCATGAGCTCCGGAGCTCGTGACATGTTGCTGCTTTCACCTACAGGCTCGGGCAAAACGGTAGCTTTTGCCATAGCCGTGTTGCAGACTCTCGCCAAGCCGTCGGCCGATGTTAAGGCGGTTATTATAGCCCCTTCGCGCGAGCTCGTTATGCAGATATATAATGTAGTGCGCGATATAGCCACAGGCTATAAGACGGTAGCTCTCTACGGAGGCCACTCCATGACCGACGAGAAAAACTCGCTCTTGCCGGCTCCCGACATCATTGTCGCCACTCCGGGGCGCCTCCTCGACCACATCAACCGCAAGCATGTCGACCTGTATACGGCTCGTGTATTGGTGCTCGATGAATATGACAAGTCGCTTGAGCTCGGATTTCACGACGAGATGCGCCGTATAGTGCGCACTATGCCTAATCTGAGTCGCACTATACTGACTTCGGCCACCCGTCTTCAGGATATGCCCGAGTTTTTGAAGCTGCGGTCGCCGGAGACTCTCGACTTTCTTTCGTCGGCCGACAAACCGCGCCGTCGCATGGACATCGTTCAAGTTGAGTCGCCTTCGCGTGACAAGGTCGACACACTGGTCGACCTGCTTCGTTCGCTTGCCAACGGTCGCGTTATCATCTTTGTCAATCATCGCGAGAGCGCCGACCGTGTATACCGGCATCTCAAGGAGGCCGGACTGCCCGTAGGCTTGTACCACGGTGCACTTGATCAGCCCGACAGGGAAAAGGCCGTCGACCTGCTTAATAACGGCACCACGCCGATCCTTGTATCGACCGACCTCGGAGCGCGCGGCCTTGATATCGACTCCGTTCAGTCCATAATCCACTACCACATGCCGCTGACTAAGGAGACTTGGACACATCGCAACGGACGCACGGCGCGTGTTGATGCCACCGGCACCGTCTATGTACTTACATCGGAGGCTGACAACATACCCGAATATGTGACCTTTGACCGCTCATATGTGCCTACCGGCCGGTCAGCCGACCCGATAAAAGCATCGGCTGCCACATTGTATTTCAACGCAGGGAAAAAAGAGAAGATATCGCGCGGCGACATTGCCGGCTTCCTTATCAAGCAGGGCGATCTTGCGCCTGATGAGGTCGGTCGCATCGTCGTAAAAGATCACTGCGCCCTTGCCGCAGTGCCCGCTGACAAAGCCGCCGCTCTGCTCCGCACGGTCTCCGCCGAGCGCCTCAAAGGCAAGCGCGTCCGCAGCTCCCTCCTCACCCCCTGACCCCACCATCAGACCCCTTAACCTTAAATATTTGCCATGATAAGAGCAAAATATATCCGCTTTTTTATTAGCTCCACATTTGCCGATATGGAGCTTGAGCGTAATCTTTTGAGAGATATACTGATACGGCTTTCCGAAGAGTATGCCAAGCGCGGATGGCAGTTAGAGTACGTGGATCTTCGTTGGGGTATAAGCCGTGAGGCTTCGTTGGACAACCGCACAATGAGCATCTGTCTTGAAGAGTTGAGGCGGTGTCAGGAACTATCGCCAAAGCCTAACTTTATTTTGCTTTTAGGAAATCGATACGGGTGGATACCTTTACCTGAGAGAGTAAGTCTGTCGAGTTATGAAGCATTGGAGATGACTGCTTATGAGGATGTTTTATTCCACAAGTGGTACAGGCTTGATGAAAATGCGCTTGTCGAACCGGTTTATGTTTTAATGCCTCGCACATCGCCTTATGATGACGACGCTGTATGGTATAGTGGGGTTGAGAAACCTCTTACGGAGATGTTTGAGCGTAATGACGCCTATGGCAATGACTATGCGCTTTCTGCTACCGAATATGAAATAAATGCGGGTGTATTGAAGGCCGGCGCTCACAATCATGTATTCGCATTCTTTCGTGACTTATGTGATATGCCTGATAATGAGCGATTTAAGTATGAAGAAGTTGTGGAGCCCGGTGCTGCGAAAGTCAGACGTCTTCGTCATAAATTGAAGAATGAACTGTATGATAAAAATATACTGGAGATTAACTGTTCATACCAAGAGTATTGTGAAGAGCGGTATCGCGATGAGTTTGTTGCCGGCACGGAGACAAGATTGAGAGGCATTATAGAAAATGCAATTGCCGAAGCCGAGACGGAGGATAAACTGTCCTGTAATTTGCGTCATATAGCCAAGGCGAGTGAAATTGCCGACGGTTTTGCAGGCAGAGAAAAAGAACTTGAATATATTGACCGCTATATCAATAACCCTAAGGATAACAGCGTATTATGGGTAAAAGGTAAGAGTGGTTCAGGCAAGAGCGCAATATTGGCAAGAATCGTTGGAAAGTATGCCCGGAGTCACGACATTGTATGCCGTTTTTGTGGTAGTGATTCTGATTCTTCCGATGCGATGGCACTGTTGCGTTCACTGTGGAAGGAGATTGTTGCAGCAGATAAATGCAGCAGCTTACATGATAAGAAGCAACGACTGAGATCTGTACGGTCAATAGTATTTGATGTTGACCATTTTGGTAGCTTGTTTCGTCGTCTTCAATTGACTCGTCCTTTGTTGGTTGTGCTTGATGCTATAGATCAAGTTGATAACAGTACATATTATGATTTTCATACTCTTATGTGGCTCAACCATAAACTGCAGCCTGACCTGAAAATAATAATATCGTCGACCGATGACGTTAAATTTAATTTCGAACGTAGTGATATTCGGTCATGGTGTCTGCCTTCTATAGGAGCGGATGCGAAATTGGTGATTGATAGTGTATTGATGCGTGCAGGTCGTAAATTGTGCTCGAAACAGTGGTGCGAGTTGTCACGAATATTGGATGATACAGACGAGAGCGCTCTGTTTGCAAAAATCTTAGGTAATTATCTTTCCGGCATGCCGTCGTGGGTTGATTTGTCTTCAATTCCACCTACGCTTGACTCTCTGTTAGAGTATATATTTAATGTTTTGTCTCGTCCGGCACGTCACGGAGCCGCCTTGGTCGAAACGGTGCTCCGGCTATTCTGTGCGGAAGAATTGGGATTGGCCGACAGTGAAGTATTGCGGTTATTGGCCCGTGATGATGGCTATGTGGAGTCTCTTTTGGGTAAATCATTTCACCGATTGGAGAGAACTGATATAAATATACCTCCGATATTATGGTACAGATTGAAATATGATATTGGCACATTGCTGCGTTCTGTAAATACAGAGTGTGGCATACTGATTACATTCTTTCACAATGAGTTGCGGCGGGCGGTTGAAAGGTTATATTTCAGCGATGCTAAGATACGTACTCGATACTATCATTCATTATATGAATACTATCTTGCCGGTATAAAAAATGATGACGGTCATGCGTTTTTACAATTAGTCAAGACCTTATATGACGCTATGATGTCATGTGCATGTTATGACAAAGAACAGTATCAGGCTTTAGGTTTACAAGCATGGCGATTACTGACGTATACTATTGATTATATATTAGGAAAACAATCAAGGTATCCTAAACAACTTCGAGGCGATTATGAATTGATTGCTACTGTTCTCTCTTCTGAACAGGTGCGAGAGTTCTTGTCGGTAAAAACCGAGGTAGCACAATTACCCGAAATTGCTGATGTCGGATTGTTAAAACTTCAATTATTTAATCTTCCGGATACCTCAAGGCTAAAAGAAACATATCTGTTCCATTTTTCCTTACTGGGGAAAATCGCTGATGATTACAGTAATATCTGTATAATGAACAGCGGCATAATGAAAAATGCGTTGTGCAATGCGTTTAAAACGGAGTATATAAGGCATACTGTAGATGCACGCGGGCGTGTAATGGCGATAAGCGGTGACGGCGACTCTATAGTGTCATTATATGATAATGGCCATAGGGTACATACACAAAACCTTGTTAGCTCCAGTAAGTCGCAGGGTTACTCTTTGGCTTCGGAGATTGTAGACCTTATATGCGATGATTCCCTTCGCTATCATCTGATTATATGCGAAGATACCGTTTTTTTATATGACCAAACCGAGAATAAAACTTTAAAACGATTGCCGATAGACAAAAAGAAAAAATCAATGTCGGCAGATGGAAATGTCTTGGTGTATGGAAGTGGTGATGATATGGAAGTTTATTTCAGAGAGACTGATAAGACACTCCGATTTAATGGCGTTGTCGATGCAAGGGTTTCATACGGTGGGAGGTATATATGGATAATAGCGGATGATAGAACTCTTTTTCGATGGGATGCAGTGACTGATGATATGCCAGCTTTCGGCTACGTTGACGGAGAAGACGCGCGTATTCTTGCGGTACATGATCAGTGTTGCCTTACGCGGAGGACATTGTATCGTCATTATATGGATAACGGAAAGAACCGTTATCGTCATTGGTCTTATGACGCTGATTTGATGGTTTACGGTGCATGGTTTGACGATGAGGGAACACGGCTCTATATGAAAGAAAAACCTCATTGTGTTACTGTTTTGGAATTTGTTTCTGATGCAGATTTGGATGTCCATGTTTATCCATGTCCCGATATATATTGCTATAATCGCAACTATGTATTGACTTACGATGTGCAAAAAGAGATTGTAGATATTGACGAACGGATAAAGTACCCTTATACTCCGGAGGTTTATAACGGAGGTGTAAATGCTTTAACATGTGATTTTTCGGGTGAACGAATTGCTGTATCTTCCGGTATAAATCCAGTGCAGGAAGTCCAGCCTTATATCTATGTAATAGATGGTACTGCTTTTCGTATGCAGGAATTGCCGTTTGAAAATAAGCACTTTTCTTATGTCGCTTGTTGTGCGGTATCACCTGATGGCAATTATGTGGGAGCGTCTTCCTTTGCAAGAGAAAATAGCGAGTTGATACTTTGCGACATAACGGGCAAACCTCTCATTCATTGTAAAACTGATTGGGCGTGTATATCTATCTGTTTTTCTCAGAACAGCAGATATATGATCGGCGTAACCGGAGACTATATACCTGACCCTGACATAACTATGTTAATATGCGATGTGAAAAACAAGTCAATAAGTACACCTGTACATATGCCCGAGGAAGTTTATAATAAGGGAGCTGCCTTGCTTACACAAGATAACAGATATGTGATATTTCGAAATTTTCCATGTTGTGTATGGGATATGGTTGGTAATGAGATTGTTGTCAATGATGTAAAATGTACATTTCCTAATCATGGAAGAATTCGGGTAATGACAGGACACTATGGCCTTGTTTTTGAACATCCATGGATGAATGAGCTAATTTCTACTGATGATAAGAAAAAGGAGTTGATCCATGTCGACTTGGAATCATATTCTATCTATAGTGAGCCGTGTGATTATTCTCTTGTAGGGATATCTCCGTCAGGCAATATACTCTATTTCATAAAGGAAGATCGGCTCTATCGCCGTCTGCAATGGGATGAGGAAAGTTATATTCATTTGGCTGACAATGTTATGCGTGTATTTACCGTTTTCAATGATGTACACATATTTGTTTATCTTAAGAGTGGTGAGTTGCTTTTTATGGATGTTGAATCCCGACAAATATTGTTAAGGGCTTACGGCGGAGAGTTTTGGGATGCCAAACCGTGTGCTACAGGGCTTGTTACGGTTGATTATTCGGGAAAGATAAGCCGATACGAAATTCCTGCTAAATATAATCTGAATAATCCGGCTGTTGCAACTTTTGTACGGCGATGGGATTTGACTGAAAACGTTATGCAAGAACCGAGTGCGGTTTGTCCAATGTGTGGTGCGGAAATATTCGTAAACGATGATGCCGGATTAAGACCCGGAGGCGATGCTGTATGTCCGCGATGCTCTGCCAACTTGCACTTTAATCCGAGGTTCTAAGTTCTTGTTTTTGCTGAGGTCTATTTTATCGCGTATCGACTGACCAAGTATTTAGTTGAGTGAATTTGTGTGGCGTTATGATGAAAATTTGTAAATTTGCACTACGTTTCGAGCGGGACGGTCGGTCGCTTGTCGACTTCGCGTGCGGCAAGAGGAAAGTCCGGGCAACGCAGAGCGCCATGGTCCCTAACGGAGACCTGTCAGCGATGGCAGAGTAATGTGACAGAAAATAACCGCCGTCCTTGTGGCGGTAAGGGTGAAAAGGCGAGGTAAGAGCTCACCGGGGTCCACAGCGATATGGGCCGCCGCACATCTGATGGGTTGCAAGGTCAAGTATACCGGCATTCAAGGGCTGCTCGTCCATTGCCGGGGGGTAGACTGCTGACTGCGGCAGTGCCGCGACTCAGCCCGGTGGCAACATCGGGCGTAGATAAATGACCGACGGCGGAGTACTCCGCTACATAACCCGGCTTACAGGCCCGCTCGATTTTATAAATAACAAAGGCTCCCAAACGGGAGCCTTTGTTATTTATAAGTGCCGGTCGTCGTATTATTCGCCGGGGATAATTGCTTCGCTGGGGCAAACTTCAGCGCAGCTACCGCACTCGATGCAAGTATCGGGATCGATGTGGTAGATGTCACCTTCTGAGATTGCTTCTACGGGGCACACCGGAAGGCAAGTGCCGCAAGCTACACACTTATCTGTAATTACGTAAGCCATGATAATTTAATTTAGATATTATACGAATATTTGTTATTGCTTTACCATGCAAAGTTATATTTTTTATTTTAAATCCGTCAACATTTGCCCGAAAAATATTTGCAAAGAATCTTAAGGCAAAAGGCCTTGGCCATGACATAATGTTGACCTGATTTTATGCCGATAATCGATTTATCTCTATATTAGGGTTTATGTCAAGCAGTTGACCGATGAATCGGTTTTTGTCTTTGGGCGAGATATACATAGGCATCGAAGTCCTTAACACAGAGCGGTCGGTAAACTTGATTGCCAGCTTGTTAGACGATAGGGCAGGACCCCACAGGAAACTTTTACACGGCTCTATCTCCTTGATTTTATTAATCGGGAAGCGGCGTGGACGGCAAAATTGATAGACCAATAGCTCGTCGCCGTCAATTACATACCGTACTCCGAAAACAGTTATCACGAACATCGCTCCGAAGCCTGTCAGAAAGATAAGGAATGTTATCAGGCCTATGCCTCCTATCGCGGCAGCTGTAAGCACGGCTAAAAAGAAACAGACCATGGCCCATATCCACCAATCAACTTTTGAACGATACACAGTTTTCATATCATCTGAAATTTAGAGTTTTTATCGGGATTTTATTTCACTTGACGGCTTTGAGCCGGCGCATGGCTTTGTCATACTCGGCCTTGACATTCCCGGCTTTTATAGTCCCATTGTCAAACAGCCGGATAATGAAGTCATTAAACGATTCTCCATTCTGTTTTTCGTGAAGATGTACGTAAATTATTGGTGCAAGTACGAGACTGCCGTCCACATATTCATTAAATTCGTCATATACACTACTGGCATCTCTGCGGCCGATTTTGTGCGATATGAATACTTCGGCGGCCACCACGAAAGCCTCGTTACGGCCCTCGTTGTGGCTCCTCGCCACATTTTCATTCTCACGGTAGAAATCATCGGCCATAAGATCATCAAGTCTCCGCATCAGCTCGTCGGTTACCGACAGGCGGTGAAGATTCTCGTGTGTATAGACTTTCAGAAAATCAAGCCGGAATTTCTTTTCAAGTTCCGGATCAAGCAGGAGCGCGGTGCAGCAAAATGACTCGTCCGACAAGTTGAAGGCATTGTCGATGTTGAGTATATAGATGTTGGAGTGTGTCGGCGGCAGCGCTTCCGGCCCCGAGAGCTCCGTCATGGCATCATGTATGTCGTTGAGCGTCTCTTCCGCTATCGGATAGTCGTTTATCTGTCGGTCAAGAGCCGGCTTGATTACATTGTCCCAATACTCCGGATATCCGGCAGCGTTTAATGTGTTGATGCAATAAGCGATGTCGGGCTGTAAGTTGACGATATTTCTGACCCATTCTGCGTTTGACCGGGCTATCGAATTATTGAGAGCCATTTCATTGAAAAACGCGACACATGAATCCGCATTATCTTTATCGCCGGCGAATGTCGAATAAAAGTTGCATAATTATGATGCCGTAACATTCTCATTCACCCGTCTGAGCCGACTTATGAAAATCGAGTCGGCTGCAAGAGGGCGAAACTGCGGTTCATCCTTTATCTTGTCGAAATATTGCAGAGACGCTATCATATCAAAACTCTTTGAAGTCGTGAAGAGTCGCTTGTCGTAGTTTGTCATGGCTGTCGCCGGTTCGTTAAGCCGTTGTGCTTTGATTGTTTCTGTCGTATAGGAGTGTGCCGTCGCTATTATCGCAACCGCTGCGCAAACCATCCATATGATGCTCCGTTTCAGCATAAACGTTGTCTTTTACCCGCACAAATATACAACATTCCTCAATAATAATCCTAAAACAAAGTTGAGAGTCGCTATTATCCTGCTGGCTTTGTATCAAGATTGAATGTAACAATAAATTGAAAAATTAATTAAAAATAGTATCTTTGCGCAACAATAAAGAATACTGTATGAATATAAATAAAACACTCGGAACTCCTTTATGTGCAATTTTGGGCGCAGATGTTGTATCCGGTATATATAGCTGGGCTTTAACTGCTTTTGGTGTATTTAATACAATAGTGTATTCAATCGGTTGGTCTATAATTAACCTCGCAACTGTTTTTGGCGCATTTTACATAGCGTCTAAAAAAGATGTATTTGTAAACTCTAATGGCAGATTTGCTGCATTTGGAATTGGATTATTATATTGTATTTTTATCATAAATCATATTATTTCTGCGTTTGGGAATTTCAATATTTTTAGTTCCTTTGGAAGTTATGCAAGTCTGATATTAGGTGTAATTGTTGCAATTGTAATGATTGCTTTTTTGTTCATTTCAAAAGCATGGATTTACATAAAGATTTTTGGAACTATTGTTTATATACCCAAGCTAATTTCTGATTATCTGATTGTCAAGGTAACTAATGATTCATCCAATTTTGAAGTATTAGAACGAATTTGGTCTTATATTATTATTTGTGCTTGTTTTACATTAGCTTTTGAGCTCAGTGCGCTAATCCTCACTATAATATGGATGAATAAAAAGCCTAAAGCAGCCTCTTTTAATAAGAATCCGATTGACCTAATATGAAATAATAACGATATGAAGAAATTTGTTGTTCTATGTTGCGCGTTTTTATCCTCTCTTAGCGTATTTGCATACTATGATGACTACGGCTTGAATAACCGAGATGATGAAATGTCGGGCTTCGCAATCTTTACGCTTATTGTAATGATTGCTTATATCATCCTTTCTATAGTTATTCTTATTCGTTGGTGGAAAATGACTGCTGATGTTGAACAAATACGCCGGCACATAACGCATGCAAATCCTAAACTGACATATTTGGTGGCAATTGGCGAAAAAGAACAGGCTCAAAAGGCAGCCTTGACAATGTTGGTTGATGTACTATATCCAATATATTCAGATCCATATAACTATTCTAAAGCAGATAAGATGAATAAGGAGATAGAACATCTTTTACCTAAAATTCAAAAATTAGGTCTTATTGTTCCTGACTATGTTACATCCGGCGAAAAATTCATTGATTATATAAATAGTATTACCGGGGGCAAAGTTCCTTACAAGGAAGAAGATAATACGTGCGCCAATAATTAAGCAAATTTGTGCGCTATACGACAAAAGTAGGTTAGGAGTATTCTTGGAATAAAAAGTTTGTAACCATCAAATGCCACTCCAAAAAAGCGGTCAGATGACCGCTTTTTTGGAGTGAGCATGCATAATTACCACATCTTACGATCTTTTCTCGACATGGCGGTGATTTCTCTGATGCGACAAGCCGCCCTGATGCCTTTTTGAATAGATTCTAAAATCTATTCAACATTAACGTTGCAATTTTTCTTACTCCTATCGTGAGGGGCTGTCCGAGTGGCGAGGGCTGATGAGCCCTCAAGAGTGCACAACAGCAGAGAAATTGGCAATGCAAAAACCGGTTTGTTAAAGTTTAGCGCGTCTTTTATCGGATCTTCGGCCGATGCCCGCCGGCGGCGTATAGTGTCGGAGACACTCAATGTGCTTAACCCCACGATAAGCCGCGGAGGGCACGCAGTGACCGCAGAGGGCGGTTCGTGGGGTTGGCGAAATCCAAATGTCAAATGCCTGTCGGGGACAGGCGACATATCACATGAGCCTATTTGGATATGTCTCGCGTCCCCGACGCGAACCCTTGTGTTTAAGGCGTCTATAACCCCATGAACCGCGCTTTTGCGCTAATCATGGGGTTCTGCATATATCGTGTCGCCGACACGACTCTGCCGGTAAAATCGAATATTTGCTATGCCTCGCAGAACTGCAGTATCTTTTTAAGACTTTCTGCAGAATATCCGCGTACATAAGTTGGGTGTCTTGTGCGGGCGGTTGTGAAAAATCTTGAAATATGGCGGCTATTTGTGGCAAAAGACATAACTTTGTATATTAAATTAATGATCATAGTATTTTCAGTGATGGGAAAACGCATTTTTAATATTTTGATTATAATGCTGATGGCCTCGTTTTCGGGGCTGAACGCGCAGTTTGTAAACCCGGTCAAATGGACCGTAGCGCTTGACATGACCGATGGAAACAAGGGCGAAATCGCCATGACAGCCGACATTGATGCCGGATGGCACATGTATAGCCATGAGGTGGATCCCGACATAGGGCCTACGCCGCTGTCGGTCGACTGGAGCAAACTCGAAGGCGTGACTCTCGAAGGTAAACTGACGGCCGACAAAGCGTCGCACAAGCAGTTTGACGAGATGTTCGGCGCCAATCTCAGCTGGTGGACCGATCGGGTAGTTATCAAGCAGGCGTTTGTTGCCACTTCCGGTAAGTATGACGTGGCCGGTACCATACGGTTCTCGGCGTGCAACGACCAGAATTGCATTCCTCCGCAGAAAGAAACGTTTGAGTTTACCGGCTCTGCAAAGGGCGTGTCTGCCGATGTTTCCGAGACGGTGGCCGATACGGCTTCCGCCGCTCTTGTCGAAAAACCGTTTGCCAACGTTGCGGATAAAGAGGCCGATACCGATGCCGGCATATGGGATCCGGTGGACTTCTCCGGTACTGAAAAGGCTGAAAATACTGACACCACTTCGTTGTGGTACATATTCATAACTTGCTTTATCGGCGGTTTCGTGGCATTGCTCACTCCTTGTGTCTGGCCTATGATACCGCTTACCGTAAGCTTTTTCCTCAAGAAAGGCAAGTCGAGAGCCCGCTCGGTAGCCGACGCCTTCATATACGGTATCTCTATCATAGCCATATATTTGCTGTTAGGACTGCTCATCACCGCTCTGTTCGGGGCAAGTTCGCTTAATGCATTGTCTACGAGCGCTGTGTGCAACATAATTTTCTTCCTGCTGCTCGTGGTGTTTGCCATATCGTTCTTCGGAGCGTTTGACATCAAACTGCCCTCGTCGTGGGCCAACAAGATGGACAGCACAGCCGAGCGTACTACGGGCCTACTGAGCATATTCTTTATGGCCTTTACCCTTACGCTGGTGTCTTTCTCCTGCACCGGTCCTATCATCGGCACACTGCTGGTCGAGGCGGCAAGCACGGGCGATAAGTTTGGCCCGGCCGTGGGCATGTTCGGCTTCTCGTTTGCCCTCGCCATACCGTTCTGTCTGTTTGCCATGTTCCCCTCATGGTTGCAGAGCGCGCCGAAGTCGGGCGGATGGATGAACACCGTCAAGGTCGTGCTCGGCTTTATAGAGCTGGCTTTGTCGTTGAAGTTCCTGTCGGTGGCGGATCTGGCTTATGGATGGCACATCCTTGACCGAGAGGTGTTCCTCGCGTTGTGGATTGTTATTTTTACGATGCTCGGGCTTTATCTTCTCGGCAAGTTCAATTTCTCGCATTACGGACCTGCCAACGGAAGCATAGGTACTTTCCGCTTCTTCCTTTCGATGATATCGCTGTCGTTTGCCGTGTACCTTGTGCCCGGACTGTGGGGTGCTCCCCTCAAGGGTGTGAGCGCGTTTGTGCCTCCGCTCTATACTCAGGATTTTAACCTTTACGGCGGGGTGTTCAAGGAGTACGACGACTACGAAGAGGGCATGAAGGCGGCGGCCGCCGAGGGCAAGCCGGTATTTATTGACTTCTCGGGCTACGGTTGTGTCAACTGCCGCAAGATGGAGGGTGCTGTCCTTGACAATCCCGATGTAAGGACTATGATTGAAGACAATTTTGTAGTTATAAAACTGATGGTCGACGAGAAGAAAAAACTCCCCGCACCGGAGACCGTAACCGAAAATGGCAAGAAAGTGGTGCTTGAAACTTACGGCGACCGTTGGAGCTATCTTCAGCGCTACAAATTCCAAGCAAACGCTCAGCCCTATTATGTGGTGCTTGACCCCGCGGGCCGACTTCTGTCAGGACCATTCTCATATGATGAAAATATTCCGCGTTTCACGGAGTTTCTTGAAACGGGAATTAAGAATTTTACCAAGTAGATGGAGGAGCTCACCAACCGTGTGCGCAAACTCGTGGCGTCGCTCGATGACCCGCGGGTAAGGGCTGCCGAGGGGCTGTTTGTCGCCGAGGGCACTAAGTGTGTGCTCGACACTGTCGGCGATTTTACCTATCGGTGGATATTTGCTACCGCCGCTTGGGCTGAAGCGCATGGACATGACCTCGGACGGTCTGCCGAAATCACCGTTGTCAAGCGCGCCGATCTGGAGCGCATGAGCCATCTGTCGACGCCTCCGCAGGTCATAGCCGTCTACGAGCGCCCGATTTATGATATAATTCCGGCTGATATCGCCGGACGCCTTGTCATAGCTCTGGACCGACTTCAGGACCCCGGCAACCTCGGCACTGTGATGCGTGTGGCCGACTGGTTCGGCATCGATACTATAATCTGCTCGCATGACACCGTCGACTGCTTCAATCCGAAGGTGGTACAGGCCACAATGGGTGCCATATCGCGGGTCAAGGCGGTTTACGTCGATCTCCCGGAGTTCTTGGCCGGATGCGGTCAGCCGGTCTACGGTACGTTTCTTGACGGCGACGACATATACTCTTCGTCGCTCGGCGACTCCGGCATCATTGTCATGGGCAATGAGGGGCGGGGCATATCGGATGACGTAGCCCGATATGTCGACCGGCGGCTCTACATACCGTCGTTTCCCGCATCGCGCCCCACGAGCGAGTCGCTCAACGTCGGCACGGCTACCGCCATAACCGTAGCGGAGTTTCGCCGTCGCCAATTATCTTGAAAAAAATATGGCAAAACAGGTAAAATCGATTTGGTTATGCAGCAATTGCGGCAATGAATCGTCAAAGTGGGTGGGGCGTTGTCCCGGTTGCGGTGAGTGGAACACTATGGTCGAGGAGCGCGTAGCCTCGGGCAAGAGCAAGTCCTCGACATTTGATCCCGCCCGTGATAATGTGCCCATGCCCATATCGGGTATCGTCACGGAGACCGAGACCCGCATCCACATGCCCAGCGAGGAGCTCAACCGCGTACTCGGCGGGGGACTTGTGGCCGGCTCTATCGTGCTTATCGGCGGCGAGCCGGGCATAGGCAAGTCGACCCTCGTTTTGCAGAATATACTGTCGATACGCGGCAAGCGCATACTCTATGTCTCCGGCGAGGAGAGCGCGGCCCAGCTGAAGATGAGGGCCGACCGCATAGGTCGTCTGAGCGACAACTGTTTCATCGTGTGCGACACCTCGCTCGAGTCGATAATGAGCCATGTCGACAAACTGAAGCCCGAGATACTTGTGGTAGACTCGATTCAAACTATCGCTTCTGACGCCATCGAGTCGTCGTCGGGCAGTGTGAGTCAGGTCAGGGAGTGTGCGGCGCAACTGTTGCGCTACGCCAAGTCCTCGGGCACTCCGGTCATTCTTGTAGGCCACATAAACAAAGAGGGCTCCATAGCCGGTCCGAAGGTGCTTGAACATATTGTAGACGCCGTACTGCAGTTTGAGGGCGACCGCCACTACATGTACCGCATATTGCGCTCCATAAAGAACCGTTTCGGCTCAACATCCGAACTGGGTATATATGAGATGGTGCAGCGAGGGCTCCGTGAGGTATCCAACCCCTCCGAGCTGCTTTTGTCGCAGAGCGATGACGCGGAGTTGTCGGGAATTTCTATCGGTGTGACGCTTGAAGGCATACGTCCTTTCCTTATCGAGACTCAGGCGCTTGTGTCGACTGCGGCCTACGGTACTCCCCAGCGTTCTGTGACGGGCTTCGATGCCAAACGCATGAACATGCTGCTCGCAGTGCTTGAAAAGCGTGTAGGCTTCAAACTCGCTCAGAAAGACGTATTTCTTAATATCGCGGGTGGCCTTAAGGTCAACGACCCGGCCCTTGATCTGAGTGTCATATGCTCGATATTGTCATCCAATGTCGATATGGCGGTGCCACGCGACGTGTGTATGTCGGGTGAAGTAGGGTTGTCGGGCGAGATAAGGCCTGTGACACGTGTTGAGCAGCGCATACTCGAAGCCGAAAAGCTCGGTTTCTCCACCATACTCATACCGCGCAACAACACCAAAGGCTTCGACACCTCGCGCCTCAAAATCAAAATCGTGGAGGTTGCCAAAGTCGAAGAGGCTTTCAGAACCTTATTTGCTTGAAGATTGCCGCCTATTTAGCGACAATATACTTTAACTTGAATTCTGATTAGGCTACGTCTTATTTTTGACATCATTCCGCGCCGAGGCCGGCCTCGGCTTCTTTAAGTAAGGTCAGTTTTCGGTTATAGTAACCGGAGGTCATGGCAAGGGTGTGGATGTCGGGGTTGTCGAGGCGTTGCTCCTCTTCGCGCACTTCACGTATTATTTGTTCTCTGACATAGTCCTGCAGTTGTGATAACGGAAGCGGTTGCGACATGCGTTTTCCGCCGTCTACCACTTGATGTTGCAGCTTCTTGAAAGTGCAGCCCAAGAAGTCGAGGGTCTGCCACGGGCGATCGGCGCTTACAAGCTCCGGCACCGCACCGTTTACCGGTTCGCCATGGTCGGCTATCAGTTCTGCTATGCTCTTGCCGTCGGCGTCATAGACTCTGTAAAGATCCTTACGCCCGGGGTTGGTGATTTTTACCACATTGTCCGACACCTTTATCTTAGGTATCCATCGCCCGTTATCTTCAAGTGCGGTCAACTTGTATACTCCTCCAAATGTGGAGTCGCTTTTGGATGTGATAAGCCGTTCTCCCACACCGAAAATATCCACACATCCACCCTGCGATATAATCGACCTTATGGTGAACTCGTCAAGGCTGTTTGATGCTATGATACTGCAGTCTTCAAGGCCGGCCTCGTCAAGCATGCGGCGGGCTTCCTTTGACAGATAGGCTATGTCGCCCGAGTCGATACGTATGCCTTTAAGTTTATGACCTGCCGGTAGCAGTATGTCGTGAGCCACTTTTATGGCATTGGGCAGTCCCGACTTCAGGGTGTTGTATGTGTCGACAAGAAATACTGAATTGCTGCCGTATACCTGCGCATAGATCTTAAACGCCTCATACTCGCTCGCAAATGACATGATCCAGCTGTGGGCCATGGTACCCGTAACAGGTATGCCGAACATTTTGCCGGCAAGCAGGGTAGCCGTGGTCTCCACCCCGCCTATGTAGGCTGCGCGGGCTCCATATACGGCCGCGTCGGCATTGTGGGCGCGTCGGGCTCCCATGTCTGACACCATGCGGCCCTGAGCGGCCCGTACTATGCGGTTGGCTTTCGTGGCTATGAGCGACTGATGATTGATCTGCGACAACATGGCAGTCTCTATTATCTGCGCTTCGATAAGCGGAGCCACAACAGTAACAAGCGGTTCGTTTGGATACACTACCGTGCCCTCGTCAATGGCATATATATCGCCTGTGAAGCGGAATGTAGCAAGATAGTCGAGAAATTCGGCGGAGAAAAGTCCGAGCGACCGCAGATATTCTATGTCATCGCGGTCAAAGTGTATATGCTCTATATAATCAAGAGCCTGCTCAAGCCCGGCAAATATGGCAAAACCTCCGTCGTCCGGATTGGAACGATAAAAAAGATCAAACACCGCCCGAGTGTCTTTGATGCCGGCTGTGAAGTAGCCGTTGGCCATGGTCAGTTCATAAAGATCCATCATCAGGCTGAGGTTGCGCGGACTGAATAGTGTAGTCTGTGTTGTCATTGCAGAGTCAATAAATAGTTGTTTGCTATAAAACGGACCATATGGCCCTTATTGTTCATTAAAAATGTGTAGTTTTGTACAATTATGACGCTAAATATCGAAAATATGGTGTGTGACCGCTGCATTATGGTAGTGGACAGTCTGTTGCGGCGGCTTGGCTACACTGTTGTAAATGTGGCACTCGGCAGTGCCGATATTGCGGAGTTCCTTGACGATGAAGCATTGGAGGGCGTGGCCGGCGAGCTTCGGCGTCTCGGATTTGGCCTTATTGAAGACGAGGCTAAACTGACGGCCCAGAAAGTAAAGACTCTGCTCATTGGCCTTGTCCGTTCCGAGTCCGGCACAAGATTGAAGCTGTCGGCATGGCTCGAGGAGCATACAGGTATCGATTATCGTACTCTCGGTAGCGCATTTGTCGCAGTCGAGGGCCGTACTATAGAAAACTATTTTATCAGTCAGAAGATCGAATATGTCAAAGAACTTCTTGACTACGGGCGCTTTACCGCTTCAGAGATAGCCTATCGTACAGGATACTCAAGTGTGGCTCACCTGTCACGGCAATTCCGTGCTGTTACGGGTATGACTGTCACGCAGTACCGCACCGGCGGACGGCGTCGCCCCCTTGACAAGGTATAGCATGATGCAACATATTTGACAAATTGTGTAACATACACGTGTCTTGTATGTGGTAATTTTGCATCATAAGTAAATATAATTCTATTGCCGATGGAAATATTCAACGCTTTTATAAACATGTTGAATGAGATGTCGCCTTACATACTGTTGGGCCTTTTCATTGCCGGACTGCTCCATGCTTTCGTGCCGGCGCGAGTTATGAGCCGTCATCTGTCGGGTCATGATTGGCGTGCGGTGGTTAAAGCGGCCATGATAGGGGTGCCGCTTCCGCTCTGCTCGTGCGGAGTGCTTCCTACTGCTGTGGCCATGAGGCGTAACGGTGCCTCGCGTGCGGCTTCTGCATCGTTTTTAATATCGACGCCCCAGACCGGTGTTGACAGTATTGCGGCCACTTACTCGCTACTCGGACCTGCCTTTGCTGTGGTTCGCCCCGTTGCGGCACTTGTCACCGCAGCTGTCGGAGGATGTCTGGTCGGTGTATCGGAGAGGCGCGACCTTGCTGACGCGGATGGGGCTTGTCCTATCGTCGATAACAGAGCCGATACGGAGCCGCAGTCTGCACGATTTGCCGACAAGATGAAGGAAGCATTGTACTACGGCTTTGTGCAGATGGTGCAGAGCATAGGCAAATGGCTCGTTCTCGGGCTTGTCATTGCCGCCCTTATAACCGTACTTGTTCCTGCCGATTTCTTCGTGTCGCTTGGCGACCGTCCGTTATTGGCTATGTTGGCGGTTGTGGTTGTAGCGGTGCCTATGTATGTTTGTGCTACGGGATCCATACCTATAGCTTTGTCACTGATGATGAAGGGTCTGTCGCCCGGGACGGCGCTGGTGTTGCTGATGGCCGGTCCAGCCGCCAATTTCGCCTCGGTTGCCGTCATATCGCGTACAATGGGGCGCCGTAGTGCCGCTTTGTACATCGCTTCGATTGTAGCGGGAGCCATAGCCTTCGGACTGGCTATCGACTATCTGCTGCCACGCGATTGGTTTATGAGTCCTCTCGCCGCCATGCCCCACGGAGCCTGCCATATCGACGCATCATGGTTTGACACCGTCTGCTCCGTCATACTTGCAGGGCTGCTTGTCATTGCACTTATACAGAAATGGTATAATAATAAACATCAAACAATAACAAATATGAACAAAGAATATCGCATCAAGGGCATGAGCTGTGCCCACTGCAAAGCCTCCGTCGAAAAGAACCTCGCTCTTATACCCGGAGTGACATCGGTGGCTGTCGACTTACCCGCCGGCATAGCCTACGTAGAGGGCGACCACGACCCCGCCGCTGTCATCGAGAAAATCAAGTCCCTCGGCTTCGATCCGGTAGCATAACTTAATATTGGCCTGATATCGGGCGGTGGATAACTTTTTGTGACGCGGCGATGTTATAGTATAAAAATCGTTAGTTGTCATGATGAAAGTTAAATTAGGAGTCACGCCGGTACGCGTTGGGTATACCGACGATGAGTTGAGGATTAAGGTCCTCGGGTATATCGATGCGCAGACCGACGGAGTCGGATTTCGCGACATTTGCGACAATGTGCTGACGTTTGCTGAAGACGAAGGGCGCATAGCTCCGGGAGCGGACGAGCAGTACCAGTGGATGAAGCTTGACCGGGCCGACATATTGCGTATCGACCGCATACTTTGGGATGAGATACGTGGTGGTCGGCTGATGATCGACTTTGACGCCACCCGGTATCAAACCGCTGACACTTACTTCATAAGACCGTAAGTGTCGGTTCAGATCCGAAAATCAGTAGGCCCTTGCCGGTGTTGACTCACGTCAATGTACGGCAGGGGCCTTTACTGAATGCAAATGATGATATTTAACGTGTGTTTTTCTCAACCATTCTAAAACAGTTCAATTTATTCTCTTTTCGGAATTAAATGCTATCGTGTGTTGTGTAATTACCATTCCGGTGTCAGGATGTTGCCGTCTTCGTCCATATCGTCGCGTTCGACTATGTTGGGAAAGCGCGCCCATCCCTTGTTGGCGCGGTAGGCTTCGACTGTGCCGGGCGGCACGAAGAGCGTGCTGTTTTCGCATACTCTCGGGTAGGGGTTAAGTTCCGGAGGTGTCATCCAGCCGACTTTCATGTCTACGACCCAGCACTGCAGGCTGCCGAATTCCAGATCGGTCAGCATCTCCGGCAGGTTCAGCATCTTTATTGGGCCGAGGCCTGAAAAAGCCATCTGTCTCAGGCATCGCAGCATGGAGTAGTTCCCGATTACGATTTCCGTCAGGTTTTCGCTGAATTTGAATGCTCCGGTAGATATCGCTATTACTTCGTTGGGTATCTCTATGCGTGTGAGTCCGATGCAGCCGCTCAGTGCATAGGGTTGTATGGCTATCGTGGAGGTCGGCAGTTTTATGTCAGCGATGTTGGTTGCGTATTCAAACACATACGCCGGTATTTGCCGGTCGCCTCCTGACACGCATGTTACTTCCTTGGGTGCGTAGCCGATTTCACTAAACAGCGATTCATCTCCGGCATATGATCGTACATTGCTTAAGTCAAGAGTTATCATGCGGTTCTGCGGAGCCTTTTCGCCCTCGCTGTTGTAGATGCAAAGCTGTCTTAGCGCCGACCAGTCGATGTCGTTTATTGAGCCGTCAAGAGTCAGATGTTTTATGCGCTTGATATTCTCTTGATCGGTGCCGAGACATATGTCAAGGGTTCCCGACTCAACATCTATGCGCTCTTCGGCGTCGAACATTCTCGGATCCTGCCATATACAGCAGTTGTGGCCGCATACCTCGTCATAAAAATATATGCCGCATATGCGTCCGAGCTCTTTGGTATTCGGCTTGACGTGGAAGCGCAGAGTGTATTCATCATCGCCTGTTTTCTCCACTCCTTCGTAGCTGATCCACTCTTCTCTCGACGCTTTGTATTTGATTACCGGCTTGATGTTGTCGGTGTTGGCTCTGACTTTGATTGTCATGTCACCCCCGCCCCTTCCTACATTATAAAGCTGTCTTTCAGCGTCCACTCGTACTCCCGCTTGCTGAGTCACGGGTATCTCGACATATTTGTCGAGCAGCGACAGCGACAAGGTGCATTTGCGTTCACTCCAGTTGTCGTTACGCAGTATCTTGATGCTCACGGTCGTCGATATATCGTCTAATGACGGGTCGGTAGCAATTTTCACCCATTCGTCTGCGTCGGAGGTTACTTTCAGTTCCCCGGGAGAGTGATTGAACTCGAGGGTGATGTCGGTCGTGCCCGGCCCGACCGATATGCCGTCGCGCAGGCAGTCGTTGGTCTCTTTTGTCGTACCTGTCAGGTAAGCCCCGTCATCGTCACGACAGCCTGTAGCCGCCATACCAAGCACCAGCACCAATGCGATAAGAATTTTACTTTTCATAATTAGCAGATTGAGTAGACGCTGATATTGAAGGGGAGGCCTGTTATTGCTTTCAAGTTTGAATAGAAGAAGCGGTCGGTGTTTTCAGAAGCTATGCGTGAAAGGGATTTTTTGACCTGATTAACTTTGAGTAAACTTTCAAGTTCCTCAGGAGAGGGTTCATAAAGAATGAGTTCACCGAGGGAGTCGGCAAATGTCAATTCTGAAGAGCGGCTTAAGGAGGTTGTCTCTTCAGCCATTTCTGATGTTTGGGAGCTGATGATTTGCTCCATGTCATTGTCGCAAGAGGCCATGCTGATGGTCAATAGTGCGATAGCAATAGGTTTGAATCTCATGAATGTGTGATTATGATATGATAAAATTAATAAAATTGTAGCGTGCCGGTTAGAGTGCGGTTTTGGTCTGTAACACAAGTAATCTCGTATTCTCCATATAAATAAGGAATGTCAATCGAATAATTCTCATGATCGGCATAGCCTGTCCATACCGGATTCGTTTCTTCACCTATAGTTATGTCAATATATTCTATATAAGGCGGTAAATCAAAAGATAATTGCCCGACGGAATAATGACAAATAATATAAACTTTACTTGGCGCATTTCTCCGATGTCCAAACGGTCTATCATTCAATTTCGTATATTTGCTATTTGACGATGAACTTTGGGCAGAATTTTCGGCTAATACAATATTTCCGTATCCCAAACATAAAGTGATGAGTAATGTAAATAACAGTTTCATAATTTCATAATTAATTAATTCCAAAGATATAATTAAAAGTTTAAAACGGGACTCGAGTCGTTGAAGTTTGGTTTATTTTTGGCTTTAAATAAAGTTTTGATTATTAGATGTTTGCCTGTAAGATAAAAAATAATTTTTATCTTACAGGGAGTGTGCCGGATATTATGCTGATTTTTAATGTGAAATAAAGGCGAGTGTCGGCTGTTAAAAATAAATGGTTACATGAAATCGAGGTATCGTTTTCTTTTAGTTTCATCCAGACGTTGTATTTTGTCTTTTAGTCGTGCTTTTCGATTGTAGACCGATCTTAAATTGGGCGCGTTTAGAAATATTGAGATTGTGTTTATCGAAAGTCCTAATACTGAAAACATGAACAGCTTGTAATCTTCATCTTTCATATTAGGGAAATCGGCACGGAAGTTTGTCATTAATTCCGGTTCATAGAGATTGATTGCATCTTCAATTTCCTTTATTTTGTCGGGTTCGGAAGCTATCTGTTCAATCATTGCAATTATCTCATCTGATATGTGTTTTGTCATTTTGGGGCTATCGTGATATTCATAGTAGGTGTTGCATAATTTGTCAAGCGTCTCATATCGGGATGATAGTAGCGTTTTTATGGAGGTCTCCGCCCGGTTGTATTTTGAATTATTATCGGTCAGTAGTTTCTTTAGCTCTTCGGCAATCATTATTGAGTGTTCCAACTGAACCAATTTATTACGACGATAATAATAAAAGATTATTAATAACACAATTATAATCAGGGATGACACAATGAGTATTGAATATCTTATGGCCCTTGACTTTTTTAATTCGGCATCGGCGAGCGCCTGCTCATATTTATAGAAATCCTCTACAGTTCCGGTTATTTTGCTGGTTATGCTATTTCCAAAGTATTGGTCGGTAATTTGCCGGGTTTTCTCTAAAGTGTTGTATGCGTTGATATAATCCTTTTCATAAAAGTATATTTCTGCCTTTAGGCTTGTAGCAGCAACATCGTACTCGGTCACTTTTTCTAATGCTGTCTTGGCTTTCCGCAAGTTGCCGTTTTTAAGGTGTATATCACCTAAAAACGCGAAATCAGAGGAGGTAGCATTGGGTGTGGAGCATAAATATTCGAAAAATGGCAATGCCTTGCTGTAATCATCCACTCCAATCAATGATTTTCCAATCAATCTGTATAGAGCTTCTTTAAAGTGTGGCTCGTCGGATATTGACGGCGATTTTAGTAGCTCTAAAGATACTTCGAGGCTTTCATGATATTTAGCTATATTGTGCAGTGATTGGGCCAAGTCAAACAGAGCCTAGTCGATATATGGCTTTTTACCGGTCCGTAACATGTTCTCATATGAAATACGTGCGTATTCCAATGCTTCCATATTATTATATGTGTCGTCATAAGTGTCACGAATGTTTCTTGCGGTCATGCCAATCCAGAAAGGGTCGTCAAGTTCTTTGGCCTCTTGCATAGTTTTGAAGAAGAGGAAAAGACTGCGAGGATAATCGGCGGCATTTAAACTGACACGGCCGAGGTAGTATTGCGACAGCATGTGGCGGTGTTTGTCATCGTGGCTTGAGTAATAGTCATAGGCTATCGATATAAGAGAATCGTCAGTAACATAGATGAAGTTTTTGTCAAGAGCCTGCGACATGAGCAGGGCGTAGAGCGCACGGTCTTTGTCTGACTCAATAGTGCTGCGATCGATAGCCTGAAGCATCGACAGGGCGGAGTCGGGATGCTCGGCCATTATGTCCTCTGCCGCAGTCAGCCTGCGGTCATAGTGTCGGCTGCAGGATGCAGCACATAATGTCAGGAGCGTGATAATGACAAGCAGTGTGTGTCGCATAATGATTGGTTTTACCGCAAATTTACAAAAAATTACAGATAAGACTATTGAAGAGTTGAAAATATAGTGCGAGACTCGGCGTAAATTTCCTGCAAAATCATTGAGTATAAGGCCTATAAGCTGATTGGCGGATTTTATATGTTATTTTTATTTGGTTTTGCCCCCCGCTTATTTGTATCTTTGCATATTAACTTTATTTATCATTGCGATGAACGAGGATATAAAACGGCTTTTGGGCGAGGATACCGACGGGCTTCTTACCTATGAATATATAGCCAATCATATCGACTCGATCGATGAAGTCATCGACGAGTTGGTCGACAACATGATAGCGGTCGATCTTAACGGGCAGTTTACTGTAAGTGCGGCGCGCTATCTGTATGCCATAGACAAGGAGAAGTATCATGACGCCATATCGCGCCTTATCGGTGCTGCTATAATAAAGGACCGCGAACGCCGCTACATCGGCGATCTGCTGACTTTGTGGGGCAATGACTACGAGGAGCATAAAGATGAGTTGAGTGCCGCCGACGATAACTTCCGCCGCATATATAAACGTATGTATCCTACCGGCATATAACACAGCACTCTGCCATGTCAAGATTGAAAACATTATTGCTGATTGTCGCGTTAAGCATCAAATTGGCATCCTGCAGCGAAACAAAATCGGCTGCGGCTACTGAAACCGTAAATACTGAAAACGAAACCAAAATGACTGAAATAGGCAAAAATGATGTCGTCGTCAACATATCGACGACAATGGGCGATATAAAGGTGCTCCTGTTTGGCGACACCCCCAAGCATCGCGACAATTTCGTGAAACTGGTCAACGAGGGCTATTATGACGGCACCCTGTTTCACCGCGTGATAAACGAGTTTATGGTACAGGCCGGCGATCCGGACTCAAAGGGCGCGCCGGCAGGCAAGCAGCTCGGCAGCGGAGGTCCGGGCTATACGATCGACGCCGAGTTTGTATACCCCAAGCACTTCCATAAACGCGGCGCTCTTGCCGCCGCGCGTCAGGGCGACAATGTGAATCCCGAACGCAAGTCCTCGGGATCGCAGTTCTACATCGTTACCGGCAAGGCGTACAACGAGGCGCAACTCGCCCAGATGGAGAAGCAGATGATCATGATGCAACAGCAGGACATATTCAATCGGCTGGCGTCGGAGCGCCGCGACTCCATAATGCAACTTCGTCGCAACCGCGATCAGGCGGGTCTTCAGGCGCTTCAGGACGAGCTGATAGCTCTTACCGAGGCGGAAGCCGCAAAGAATCCGGCCAAACTAACGCCCGAGCAGCGCGAGGCTTACTCCACCGTAGGCGGCACTCCGCATCTTGACGGACAGTACACGGTGTTTGGCGAAGTCATCGAGGGTATGGATGTCGTTGAAAAAATCGAAAAGACGCCCACACTTCCCGGCGACCGTCCGAAAGAGGATGTGAAAATAATAAAGATGACTGTCGAGAAATGATTCCGGTCAACCGCTTCACCCTGTCCAACGGGTTAAAGGTAATACACAATCAGGATAGTGCCACTGCAATGGTGGCACTAAACTTATTATATAATGTGGGCAGCCGTGACGAGTCGCCGGAGCTTACCGGCATAGCCCATCTGTTTGAGCACCTGATGTTTGGCGGGTCGGAAAACATTCCGGAGTTTGACAAGGCTCTCGAAGCGGCCGGAGGCACCAACAACGCTTGGACCAACTGCGACTTCACCAACTTTTATGACATCGTGCCGGCTCATAACGTGGAGACTGCGTTCTGGCTTGAGAGCGATCGTATGAACGCTCTTGCATTTAATGACAAGGCGCTCGAAGTGCAGCGTCAGGTGGTAAGCGAGGAGTTCAAGCAGGTGTGTCTTAACCAGCCTTACGGCGATCTGCATCATCATCTTAACGCGCTGGCATACAAGGTTCATCCTTACCGCTACCCGGTGATAGGCAAGGAGCTTTCACATATCGAGAAGGTGCGCCCCGTTGACGTACGCGACTTTTTCTACCGTCATTACGCGCCAAACAACGCCGTGCTTGCCGTCACGGGAAACATATCGCTTGAACGCACAAGGGAGCTGGCGGAGAAGTGGTTCGGTCCGATCACCGCACGGGCTATAGCGCCGCATGTATATCCGCAGGAGCCTGTGCAGACAGAACCGCGTCGCGCCACTGTATACGGCCGCGTGCCGCAGACAGTAATCTATAAGGCCTACCATATGCCGGGCTACGATGACAGTGTATATCCGGTTTGTGACACGATAACCGACCTTCTGTCGGCCGGTTATTCGTCGCGTTTTTATCGCGACCTTCTTATGGGTACAACGCTTTATTCCAAAGCGGACGCCTCGATAACCGGTACAAGTGATCCGGGACTCATACTTATAAGCGCACATTTGCGTGATGGAGTGAGCGTTGAAGAGGCCGAGGCGGCTATCACGGACTCCGCCTTGTCTCTGGTATCGTTGCCCCCTTCCGCTCATGAGCTTGAGCGTGTGCTTAACCGCTTTGAGGCAAGCCACATGTTCGGCACACTCGGGTACGCCAATCTTGCGTCGGCCCTCGCCCAATGTGAGGCGCGAGGCGAGGACATAAACGATGTCGTGCCGAGGCAAAGAACCGTGACTGTGGATGCCGTGGTCAATGCCGTATCGACCTATATCACTCCGGCCAATTCATCGACTCTCATCTACTCGCCGCGTCAATAATGTCCCCCCCGAATTGGGTTCGGGCCAATGTTAAAAGCTAACCTCGTTTGTAGGGGCACCAGTACAACGGTGCCCGGTTCCGGCCTATATAGCCCTCCGATATGTGGTTATCTTGACTCCGTTATATTACCTTTGGGTATGCGGGAGCCGTACTGTTGGCGCTCCTACTTTCTGACATAATAATCAACACTTCAACCGGTTTTTTGCGTCTAAGCCGTTAATTGTGGCGCATAGGAGACACGATATGTGGAAAACCCCATGATTGGCGCGGAAGCGCGGTTCATGGGGTCGTATCGAAGTCAAATAAAGTTTTCGTGTCGGGGACGCGAGACGCCCCTTATAGACACATGTGAAATAAAGCGTAAGTTTTAGAAGTTGTAGCCGAGGGTGAAGGTCCAAGCCTTGTTGTGGCCGTTGGGCCGTTTTGTTGCACCGTCAAGCTCTTTGAGTACGTTGCGGCAGCTGTAGTTGAAGTGTACGCCGAGATAGTAGTGCTGCAGCAGAAGCAGACCTACGCCGGTTTTAAGACCCCAGTCATAGCGCTGTACCATGCCTTTGTCGCCGAAGTAGTCGGCCTTGACGCTTTTACGGGAGATTTCCGGTTTCAACGGGTCCTGCGTATCGGTTTCAAACACGTCATATCGTACTTTACCGCCGAAACCTGTCGCGAAGTACGGACCGAGGTCAATCTGCAACTGGGCGAGTTCAAACACACCGAGACGCAACGAGGCCAAGAGCGGTATCTCAAAGTAGTTGCCGCGCCACTTTCCGTCAAGTGCTACAAGGTTTTCATTGTCGTTTACAAGGTAGTGGAAGTCATTGCCGCGCGATTTGTAAAACAGCCCCGACTGTATGGAGAAGAAGTTGCGTAGATTTATGTCTACAACAGCTCCGAGTGTCAGGCCTTGACGCCATTGGGTATGGTTCCATGTGATTTCCGGAAACGCCTTGTCGTAATTGGTTGCCAGATTGGAGGTGTTGAAGCCGGCACGTACGCCTATCTGTATGACTTTTGACGGATGTCCTTTGTCAAACATTACAATTGACTGAGCCTGCGACGCGCTAACGCACATGGTTATGAGCGCCGCCATAATTATAAGAGTCTTTTTCATAATACGGACAATATATGATTTTTATTTGTTGTCGTGCTTGTGGCATTTACGGTTGCAGCAGCCGGCGCTGAGAAAGTCGGTAAGCTGATCGCTGATCTGCTGCATACCGGCCTTGTCGGGGTGGCCCTGACGCTTCGATATGTTCCGGAGTTGTAGGCACTTGATGTTGTTGTCGTCGCACAAGCCTATTATGGCCTTGCGCATATCGCCTTGTATCTCGTCGTTGAGCATAAATACTATTCGGGCGTCGGGATAAAGCGCGGGAAGCTCGCGAAGCATTTTGTCCATGGCCGGAATGAAAGTATACAAGTCATCGGAGCCTTTCTTGCCGAGCGGAACTTTGGCCCAGCAGTCGTTGGTAGCGCCAAATACCAGTATGAGGTCGGGATTGCCGAGCTTGTCCATGCGTCTGATAAAGGCGCGGTCGCTGAAGTCGGCTCCGTCATATCCGAGATTGCACACGGTAGCTCCCGAAAATGAATTGTTTTGTTCGAGTTGCAGTCCGTTGCGCTTTATGAAGCGCATCCACCATGTATCATCTACGGTGGCTACGTCGGTACGGTCGGGTTCGTTGGCATCGGCAAAATACCATACATAGTTTGTGTCGGGAACAACATGGTTCTGAAATGTCGAATATGAGTCTCCGAGTATTGATACTTTTGCCGGGCAATGTGCATAAACGCATAGTGTAAACAGAATGCCCAAGATTGAGAATGATACTTTTTTCATGACAAGCTTGAAAATTAAAGCATAAAATTAAGTAAAAAACCTCACACGACAAAAATCATGTGAGGTTTATGGGCATTATGTGACAATTATTCTGCCCGTGAGGTTAATAAGCCGTTTAAACACCATGGAGGGTCTAATAAAGTTCCCATTCAAATACACCTGATGAATTGTCGGCTGGCTGTACTACTTCGAGTTTTACGGCCGAGGTCTTGACCGGGCTGAAGGCTACCGTATTTCCGATACCCTTTGCCGTGCCATAGCTGTCGGCGCCATCCACCGGTTGCCACTCTCCGTTGGCGTCGCGGTACAGAATGCGCCAGCTGTCAGGCACACGGCATCCTCCCCATGGGGCATCGTCGTACCAGTATACGGTAGTGCCTCGCACTTCTTTTGCTTCGGGAAACTCGTACATAATCCACTCGGTGGTGTTTTTAGCCGGCCACCAATGGTAGTAGGGGAGTGAACGGTCGTTTTCGTCCTTGGGCAGAAGACGGTCGTTGACCGCGCTTAATGATGGTGACGGGCGCGATGCACTCAGCTTGCCGCTTGCTGCGAGTGTGGGCGGAAGTAGCGGGGTTGCTGCTTTTACATCCTGCGGAAGCCATACGGCCATCTTGCCGGGACCGCGATGTGCCCATGCGTAGTAAGGTATGAGTGTCAGCCTTACGTCATCGGCGGCAAGGCGTCCCTCGGCGTCGTATTTCAGTACCTGCGCGTCGGTCACGAGTTTGTCGATGCCATAAAGTGTTTCGGGCGCTTCTTCGACTTTAAAATCGGGATGCCGGTTTACAAGCATCGCGAGCACGTCGAAGTCGTTGTCGGGCCACTCGGCGCAGTATACTATAGGACCGCGCTCCACGGCTATGCGTCCGCGGTCGGCCTCAACCCTGCTGTCGGCTTTCACGGTACGGGGCTCCATGTCGAAGTGTATCTCCACTCGATCGCCTTTCTTCCAGTTGCGGTCGATACCGAGATAGCCGTTCCGTAACTCCCCGTCTACGCTCTCACCGTTTACTTTCACCCGGTACACGGGACGTTTGTTGTCATTGTATTTGTAAAGGTCGCTCGGCACGGGCTGATTGCGTACCCAGCCCGGTATGCGCAGCATCATCGTGAATCGGCCGGCCTTGTTGCGGTCGACGGTTATATTGATATCGCCGTTCCACGGATATGTTGTGCTCTGACTTAGATTGACCTGCTTGCCCGCCACATCGAGACGAGCGGTGTTTGACATAAACAGGTTGACATACACGTCGCGGTCTTTGACTGCATATATGTAGCCGGGAAGCGAGGGAATGAAGCGACATATGTTGGACGGACAACATGCACAGCCAAACCACGGCTGACGTTGATGCTGACCTGCCGACTCAAGCGGATTGGGGTAGAAGAAGCCGCCTCCGTCAAGCGATACACCCGATATGAGTCCATTGTAAAGACTGCGTTCAAGTACGTCGTAGTACTTAGAGTCGCCGTGTAGTAAAAACAGGCGATGGTTGACATACACGTTTCCTATAGCGGCACATGTCTCGCAGTATGCCGACATGTTGGGCAGCTCGTAGTTGGCTCCGAAGGCTTCGCCGTTGCTTGTGGCGCCTATACCTCCGGTTATGTAGTATTTTCTGCCTACGATGTTGTCCCATATTCTGTCAATGGCCCGTATGTAGGCGGAGTCGCCCGTCAGAGCCGCCACATCAGCCATACCTGCGTACATATACGCCGCTCTGACGGCATGTCCGACGGCTTCGTCCTGCTCCGTGACCGGTTTATGGGCCTGACTGTAGGCATCGCGACGCGATGTGCGTCCGCGATAGTCAAGAAAGAATTTGGCTTGGTCGAGATATTTTCTGTCGCCGGTGACGAGATACAGTTTGGCAAGGGCCATTTCCGCTATCTGGTGGCCCGGTACGAGTGTGAGCTGTCCGGGCTTGTCGCCGATTTCTCGACATACACAATCGGCATATTTTATGGCTATGTCGAGAAAGTTGCGTTTACCGGTAGCCTGATAGTGTGCTATGGCTCCCTCCACCATGTGGCCGAGGTTGTAAAACTCATGGCTTAGTTCCTCTACTTTTTCCCATCGGTGCGAACCTGCCCATTGGTGGGGATGCTTCGGATTCATCGTGCGGCTTGTGTAGAGATATCCGTCGGGTTCCTGCGCGGCGGCCACGATTACAAGCACGCTGTCGATATACTTCTCGAGCTTTTTGTCGGGATAGGTCTGCAGAAGATAGCTCGCACCCTCGATTGTCTTATATACGTCGGTATCGTCAAATGATAATCCGCCTACCTTTATTGTGTCGCTCGGGTGAGCGGCATTTATAAAATTGAGATAACGGCCTGTTTCCTCGCACTTGGAGAATGCGAGCGGTATTGTGACTTCACGACTTGCTTTAAGCCGCTGTCCCCAGAAGTTGTCGGTAACCTTGACCGAAGTAAACGGTACCGGGTCAATGGGATAGCCGTGGGCTTGTTTCGGAGAGTCGGCATGTCCTGTCGTGGCGGCAGTCAATAGCAATAAAGTTAGAATACTTTTTTTCATCGCATGGTAAAATGATGGTAATTATTATTATTATTATTATTATTATCGCAAATTTAGGGGTTATATTTTGAATTAAAGATTACAATTACGTCAAAGTAGGAGCAGTAATCGTTCATTACTTCGGCTGTGGTTCAATGCGTATTACGAATCCGCCTCCGTATGCCAACGGTAAATCAAGCACGGTGCTGTTTTTCACAGAGGATGTTTCCAGCAAATAATCGGAGGCCTGTTTGTCTGCATTAGGTCCGTCGGTTATTATTGTCGCTTTGTATATTGCGTCTTCCGGAAGAAAATCTGCGACGTAGGGTTACGATATATTTTCCTAGTTCTCCTGCAATAATTTTGGTTTCTGTATTTATACCCGCTTTAAAGGGCACGTCGTTCAGTCCCCATTAGTTCCACCAGTCCCATGCTACTTTGCCGGGACGTATCCATGATGTAACCTCTATTTTTGACGATTCGGCCAGCATTTAAGCGTTTTAGGGATGGAGGTTATATGACAGAGAGGTTGAGCCTGTCTGACTCAACCTCTCTTGAATTGATATAATAGGATTTATGTCTATTTCTCAACAAGATCTTTTGCCTCTTCTACGGTATGATGGGCTTTTTCGCGAAGTCGGCCGATCTGTTGCTCTACATTTCCGTAAATATCACGTATCGTACGGTCCACGTCTCTTCTTATCTTACGTCCTCGCATTGTTGTGCGTGAATATCTCTCGGCATACATTCCTGTAAGGGCTCCCAATACGAGTCCTATGAAAAAGGTTTGAGTACTGCATTTCATAATTAAAACGTATTATTAAGTTGATAAAATCACCTTAATAACCTGCCGGCGATGCAAAATGTTTCCCCTGTAACCGAATATTAACATCCCTTTGTCGGGCTGTTAAAAAATGCTTATGAAAGCGAGGCTATGACCGCTTTTATGTCTTGTGCAAGAGCGTTTGCCTGCTCTATGGTGGGCGCTTCGGAGTATATGCGTATTATAGGCTCCGTATTGGACTTGCGCAGGTGCACCCAGCAGTCGGGGAAGTCTATCTTCACGCCGTCGATGTCGGTAATCTTCTCTGACGAATAACGCTCCTTGACGGCTTCGAGTATGGCGTCGACGTCTATGTCGGGAGTCAGCTCAATCTTGTTTTTGGCTATTGCATATGCGGGATAGCCGGCTTTCAACTCGCTCACTTTCTTGCCGCTCTTGGCGAGTAGTGTCAGAAACAGCGCTACTCCCACCAATGCGTCGCGGCCGTAGTGCGATGCCGGATATATGACTCCGCCATTGCCTTCGCCGCCTATCACTGCTCCGGTCTCTTTCATTTTGGTGACTACGTTGACCTCGCCTACAGCGGCGGCCGTGTAGCTGCATCCGTGGGCTGCGGTCACGTCACGTAGTGCTCGCGACGAGCTGAGATTTGACACCGTGGAGCCGGGCGTGTGGCCGAGCACATAGTCGGCTATGGCTACTAGTGTGTATTCTTCGACAAACATATCGCCGTTTTCCATTACTATTGCCAACCGGTCTACGTCGGGGTCAACCACGAAGCCCACGTCGGCCTTTCCGTCGCGCATCATGTCCGATATCTGGGTGAGATTTTCCGGGATAGGCTCGGGAGTATGGGCAAAGTGTCCGGTTGCCTCACAGTTGAGTTCAATTATGTTCTTTACACCGAGTGCGCGGAGCAGTTGAGGTATCACTACACCGCCTACGGAGTTCACGGCGTCGACGGCTACGGTAAAGTCAGCTTTGGCTATGGCCTCGGTGTCTACGAGATCAAGGGCGAGAACGGCGTCGATGTGCTTGCGGTTGTATGTGTCGTTGATGTACACATGTCCGAGCGAGTCCACGTCGGCAAATGTGTATTCGTCGTTTTCGGCTATGCGCAGCACCTCCTTGCCCTGTGCGTCGTTAAGAAATTCTCCGTCGCTGTTGAGCAGCTTCAGGGCATTCCATTGTTTTGGATTGTGCGATGCGGTTATGATGATGCCGCCGCATGCCTTCTCCATAACCACGGCTATCTCTGTGGTGGGGGTTGAGGCCAAACCTATGTTTATCACGTCAAACCCCATGCCGGTAAGGGTGGCTTCCACAAGTTTGCTGACCATGGGACCCGATATGCGGGCATCACGGCCTACTACTATCGTGCGCGATTTTGTGTCGGTGTTCTTGCCTATAAAGTGGGCATATGCGGCGGTGAACTTCACTACGTCCACCGGGCTAAGACCTTCTCCGGCAGCACCGCCTATGGTGCCGCGTATACCTGATATGGATTTTATGAGTGACATGATGATGCTATGTTATTGTTTTTATTATCGTTAAATCTGGCTCTTATAGTAGCGTATGGTGTACATGTAGGGTATTACCACAGCTATTTCGTCGGAGCGTCCGGCCTGTGACCGTATGACTATCTGCACCTCACAGTTGTAGCCCAAGTAGCCGAGAGGCGCCTGTATGCCTTCGCCCCAAGCCGATGTGTTGGTTGACGAGAAATTCTGATAGCGTATTGACTCGCTTATCGACACGTCTTCGGCATTGCCGTCACCTGAAGGTAGAGTCTTGTTTTTGTAATAGCTGAGATTATAGCGAGTAAATCGAAGATACACGAGATCATTGACTTTGGGACGTTTGTCCATGTTGCCGTTATTGATGACCCTCATGTATACATTGCCGTCGCCGTCCATACGGTAGTAGGGAGCGTCTTCACCCGGATGCTCTTCGAGATATTGAAGTGCTTCGCCAAGTTTTGTATCATAGTCGGGCGAACTCGGGCTTACAGATTGCTGCTGAAGCATCTGTTCCGCAATTTCAAAGCGCGTTATGAATACGGAGTCGTCAGGGACTTCGTTGATGACTTTTTGGTCGGCAAGGTAGTTGTTTATGGCTTTGGTCTCATCGCGGAGCAGGTCGGCATAGCTCTTGGAGTCGTTGCAGCCTGTAACGAGAATCGATACCGCGGTAATCGTGCAAAGTGAAATGAATAGGTTGCGTAATGATTTCATCTTTTATTCTGAAAATAAATTCGTTAAGTTTTATCTTTGGTTTTTCTCTTTTAAATATTCATCCATAAACGACAGCGTCGACTTGAATATATCGATCGCTTCGTCAAGGGTGCAGGGCAGCTCTCCGCCTGCGGCGTTTACATGGCCGCCGCCGTTGAAGTAGCGTTCACATATGCGGTTCACCGGGAAGTCGCCTTTGCTACGGGTCGACACCTTTATATGGCGTTCGTCTTCACGCAGAAATACGGAGTAGATGACATCCTCGATGGCAAGCGGCTCGTTGACAAGCCCTTCGGTGTCGCCGCGCTCGTAGTCGAAGCGTTTCAGGTCATCGGCCGAGAGAACCAGCAGAGCGGCTTTGTACTCTTCAAATATCTCCATGCGCGACACCGCATAGCCGTTTAGTTTCAGCACATTGGCTTTCTTGGTGTTCATGACGCGCTTGTAGATGTCGTCCTTGTTGATGCCTTTGCGCACGAGTTCGGCAATGATGGTGTACAGGTCCGGGTCGTTGGAGTTGTAAGAGAAGTTGCCGGTGTCGGTCATCATGCCGGTGTAGATGCATGTGGCGGCTTTGCGGTCGATCATGTTGAACAGCTCAAGACGGCACAACAACCTGAATATTAGCGCCGAGGTCGATGATTGCTCGGGATGCGAGATAATGACGTCGGTAAAATCCTGCGGACTCTCGTGGTGGTCGACAAGTATTTTCTTAGCCGATGCGCTTGACAGCGCGTCAGCCATACGGTCGACTCTGTAGAGCGCGTTGAAGTCAAGGCAGAATATTAGGTCGGCGTCTTCAAGCAGTTTTGTGGCGAAGTCAGTGTACTTGGAGTAGGGCACTATATCCTTTGCCCCCGGCAGGAAACGGAGTGTCTCCGGTATGCGGTCGGGAGTTACGATACGTGCCTCCTTGCCTATGTTGGCGAGAGTATGTGACAGACCGAGTGATGATCCCACGGCGTCGCCGTCGGGAGCCATGTGGCATGTGATGACTATACGCTCGCTTTCTTCAAGCAGGTCACGCACGGCCCTTACATCAGACTCGGCTATTATAGGTCTTAACATATAGTTTTAATATCAAGATGCAAAGATACGAATAAGTCGAGTGCAAAAGCAAATTTATTTGCATTTTGCCGAGCGAAAGTATCTAAGGCATAGCCAAATTTACGAAAAATATTTGAGTATTCCGATATTTGGCGTATTTTCATTCCGATATTTGGCGGAAAAATGACCGGTTATATTCCGACTTAATCTTATTAACCTTATTAATGATACTCAGTGTATGAATTCCACAATTTTATAGCTATCTTTGCGTTAAATACGTAAATAACGTGCTGCCGCACTGACTGAAAATACTATGGATAAAAAGAGAATCAATATAGGGCTGCTCCCTCGTATACTTATAAGCATAGCGCTCGGCATAGGGCTTGGATATGTCATGCCCATGTGTGGCGCGAGACTGTTTGAGACCTTCAGTTGCCTGTTTGCCGGCTTCTTGGGTTTTCTTGTACCCTTTATCATCGTGGGCTTCGTTACGCCCGCTATTGCCGATATCGGCCATAAGGCCGGTAAAGTATTGCTGCTTACCGCCGTAATAGCTTACGTAGCCACTGTGTCGTCGGGATTGCTGGCGTACTTTGTCGGAGAGCTGACCTTCCCGTCGCTTATAACGCCGCGCACTCTTGACGCTCCCTTAGCTGAAGGGGTAGGGGTGACGCCATATTTTAAGGTGGAGATACCCGCTATGTTCGAGGTGATGACCGCTTTGGTTTTCGCTTTTATGACGGGGCTGGGCATAGCCTGCAGCAAGGGCACTGTGCTGCGCCGGGGTGCCGAGGAGTTTCGCGATATAGTCAGTGCCACCATACGTACGGTCATAATACCGCTTTTGCCGCTCTACATATTCTGTATATTTCTTAACATGACCGTGTCGGGGCATGTTGGTGGTGTGCTTATGGCCTTCATCAAGATTATAGGCATAATCTTTCTTATGGCGGCTGTGATACTGATATTGCAGTACTGTGTGGCGGCGCTGTTTGTGCGGCGCAATCCGTTTAAGCTGCTCTACACCATGCTTCCGGCCTATTTCACCGCGCTGGGCACCCAATCGTCGGCCGCCACCATACCGGTGACATTGAGGCAGGCAGTAAAAATGGGTGTCAGCGAGGATATAGCCGGTTTTGTGGTGCCGCTGTGTGCCACTATCCACATGTCGGGCAGCACGCTGAAGATAGTCATGTGTGCTCTTGCGCTTATGATTATGCACGGTCTTCCGTTCAGTCTGTCCATGTTTGCCGGCTTTATCGCCATGCTTGCCGTCACTATAATCGCCGCTCCCGGCATACCGGGCGGGGCTATCATGGCTTCGCTCGGACTTCTTGCCTCGATGCTCGGATTTTCCCCGCAGGATCAGGCTCTGATGATAGCTCTCTATATAGCTATGGACAGTTTCGGTACGGCATGCAATGTCACCGGCGACGGATTCATAGCTCTTATAGTTGACCGTTTTTTCGGTAAAAAACTTCCTGATGAGAAGCGGGTTGACGAGAAGCTGATTGGTAATGACTGATATAATTATGATAACTGTAGAAGATATAAAAGACAAAAACTTTGAGGAGAAGGATTTTGTATTTTTTTGGAAACATACCGTTGCGGGTAAAGGCTGTCTAAGTCAATGGTTTTCGCGCCCTTTTGAAGTGGATGGCGAGAGCTATCATTGTATGGAACAGTATCTTATGGCTGAAAAAGCCCGATTGTTCGGCGCTGATAAAATCCATTCAAAAATAATGGTCGCGACCAATCCTATGGCTATCAAAAGTCTTGGCCGTATGGTATCGGGCTATGATGACAGTGTATGGGCGTCTGTAAGGCAACAGATATCTGTGCGAGGTAACTTGGAAAAATTCCGGCAAAACCATGACCTGAAAGATTATCTTGTTTCTACTGGTGACAGAATACTTGTTGAAGCCAGTCCTAAAGATATTCTATGGGGAATTGGGCTTGACGAGTTTTCTCCTGAGGCATCGAATCCTTCTTGTTGGAAGGGCTGTAATCTTCTCGGTTTTGCTCTTATGGAGGTCCGTGACCGGATTTTTTTAATCAGCGCAGATCAGTAACACGGCAGTAAAAAAGATATTAAAGACTCGCTTTTGTCTTGCATATAAGACAAAAATAAGAAGATGATAAGACCTGAAATTCTCCGCGTATAATCTCCTTGCTGGCTCTTGACATACGCACATCGTTGCTTGAAAATATGGTGGCATTGAAGCTGATTTCGGAATATGGTTTAAAAGATGCCGTCTATTTCTATAATCATGGCGTGGAAGTAGACTTCTATGTTCCCGGCACAGAAACCGCAATTCAGGTATGTTATACGATGAATGATGCCGAAAGTTCCTTTGATAGAGAGACGAAAGCATTGGTAAAGGTACAGTCACGCCTGTCTTGTCGCCGAAATATAATTGTAACTTACGGCGACGAAGATATGATAGAAAAAGATGGTGTAAGAATCGAAGTGATCCCGGCATGGAAATTTTTGCTTCAATCATAATTTAAAGGGTCGTGTTGTTCATTGTTGTATCAATGAGTGGTTATTTGTGATTGTCCTCTTTTATATCGTGCTGTTTTAAGCATTTTTGATGATGATATGTTGATTTTTTGATAAATTTTTACGAAATTTGCAGCCAATTTGTATAAGAATATATTGTACTAATCTGTAATAATTTAACTCATGAAAAAGAGTGCTCTTCAGCAAGCGCGTGCCGCTTATCAGCCCAAATTGCCCATCGTACTTACCGGTGCGGTAAAGGCGGTTGAGGGTCACGCCACTCAGTCAGTGGCCGATCAGGATGATATCAAGAACCTGTTTCCCAACACCTACGGCCTTCCCGAAATACACTTTGAAAAGGAGGCAAATCCAGCTAAAGGCACACCCGTTAATGTCGGTGTGATACTTTCAGGAGGTCAGGCTCCCGGTGGACATAATGTCATAAGCGGACTTTTCGACGGTATAAAGAAAGTACATCGCGACAGCCGTCTGTACGGTTTCCTTATGGGCCCCGGCGGTTTTGTTGATCATCAGTACATGGAGCTTACAGCCGACATTATCGACGAGTTCCGTAATACCGGCGGTTTTGACATAATAGGCTCGGGCCGTACCAAACTTGAGACCAAGGCTCAGTTTGACAAAGGCCTTGAGATTTTGAAGCAGCTCGACATCAAAGCGCTCGTCATAATCGGTGGTGATGACTCCAACACCAACGCCGCTATCCTTGCCGAGTACTACAAGTCAATCAATGCGGGAGTTCAGGTTATCGGATGCCCCAAAACCATAGACGGCGACCTCAAGAATGAAGTTATCGAAACCTCTTTCGGTTTTGACACCGCCACCAAGGTTTACAGCGAGGTTATCGGCAACATACAGCGCGACTGCAATTCATCCAAGAAGTACTGGCACTTTATCAAGCTTATGGGACGCTCGGCAAGCCACATCGCTCTTGAGTGCGCTCTCCAGTGCCAGCCCAATGTCTGCATCATCTCCGAGGAAGTAGAGGCAAAGAAACAGACCCTCAACGACATCGTCAATTCTATAGCCGACACTGTGGCAGCCCGTGCCGCTAACGGCAATAACTTCGGTACTGTCCTCATACCCGAAGGCCTTATCGAGTTTATACCCGCCATGAAGGTCCTTATCGCCGAGCTTAATGAACTGCTTGCCGTTAACGCCGAGGAATTCGCTTCAATCGACCGTGCCAACCAGCTGAGCTGGATTGTTGACCGTCTAAGTGCCGAGAATGCCGCTATATTCAACAGCCTTCCCGAAGGTGTTGCACGTCAGCTCTGCCTTGACCGCGACCCCCACGGCAACGTTCAGGTATCGCTCATCGAGACCGAGAAGCTGCTCGGCGAGATGGTGGCACGCCGTCTTAACGATATGAAGGCCGAAGGCCGCTATGTAGGCAAATTTGCTTCGCTTTACCATTTCTTCGGTTATGAAGGCCGTTGCGCCGATCCCTCCAACTTCGACGCAGACTACTGCTACGCACTCGGCTTCAACGCCGCATGCCTTATCAATGCAGGTGTCACCGGCTATATGTCGAGTGTGCGCGGACTTACCAATCCTTCGGTACAGTGGACCACCGGCGGTATACCCATCACTATGATGATGAATATGGAACGCCGTCACGGAGCCATGAAGCCTGTAATACAAAAAGCTCTTGTAAGCCTTGACGGAGCTCCGTTCAAGAAGTTTGCCGCTTGTCGCGACGCTTGGGCTGTTAATACCGACTTCGTTTATCCCGGTCCTATCCAGTACTTCGGCCCGGCTTCGGTATGCGACCAGCCTTCACTCACTCTGAAATACGAGCACGAGAAGCGCTAAAGATATAGACCCGAATCATCAGCTTGCAGAGACCGCCTCGGGGGAGCAATGTCGCTCTCAGGCGGTCTCTTTATTTTTTATCGTTTTTCCGAAGTATGTAGATGCGTCCGAGTTTCTTCATGGCAGTAATCTCGTATTATGTCAGTCATTAAAAATTATCTGCCTGTGCCGAAGCGAGAGGTGTCCATACTGTTGTTGTCTTTTGGTTTGAAGCCGTTGAATCGCCATATGAATGTGAGTTTGAGATTGCTGGTCATGTCGCGCACTTTCATGCGATAATCCTGACCGGCATGGCTGATGGTCATGGTGGGCGACCATCTGTTGAATATATCATCGGCTTTCAAATCAAGTTCGAAGCAATGCTTCTTCCCAAACAGCCATTTGACTCCGGCATCAATTTTCCATATAGCTGATAAGTCTGCTATCCCTTGTAATGATGGCGATATGTAGCTGACATCGACAGACAATGACACTGGGTTGTTCCGGCTGAACTTGAAAGAATTGGTGAGTGAACCATAAAATATCCATTTTCTGTTGTCAAAGCTGATGTCATGGAAGTTGTCAGCCTTCTCTCGCTGATTGAACACATTGGCTGTGGCCGTAGCGTTCCAGATATAACCTGTACCGAAAGGCGCATATAGATTTAATCCGACAACGCGCTTGTAGTTCATATTGATTGTCTGATAGATGAGATTGAGCGCGTCAGGAGACTGGTACGGCAACTGTGCAGTAGCTTTGTCACCATACTGGAAATAAAGCGTTGCGACATATTTTTGCCTTAAAATGTAGTTGAACTGTGCGTCGTACTGAATGTAAGACTGTAGCTTAGGGTTGCCGATAACTGTGGAGTAATCATTGATATGACTTGTCCCTCCGTGCAGTTCCCAATATGAAGGATAGATGCGTCGGGTGCTTAGATTGAGCTGAAATATGCTTTGAGGGTGTTGTAGCGTGGCGCCGATCTGGGGTATGAAATTCCAGTCGTGCTGATATTGATTATGATAATATTCGACTTTTGCCGAAGCGTTTAGCGACAGTCCCCGGTTGAAGGACCGTTGGGTGCCTGCGTAAAAACTGGCCACATCCTCACGGAGAATATCGTCAAAATCAGAGTTGCCGGATATGTCGTAGTGTTGAGAACTGTGGTCTTCCGAGTACTGATACTCTGCGCCATAGTTCAGCTGCCATTTGCCAAACTGATGCTGTTGGTCTATATATACATGCCAGCGGTTTATATCCTGACGGCTTTCAGAGCCAAGTATATAATCGGCATCCTTAAACAATGACTGAGAGCGATTTTCGGAATACAGGGTATAATCGCCTCCTGCTGTCATGCCGAACGGTGTGATATAGCGCACGGCAATGTTATGGTAGCCGATTGGCGACAGCATGTTGTGGGTATTTGTGAAGTCGCCAAGTGTGCCTGATGAAAAGCTCCACTGTTTAGAGTCAGAAATTATCTGTCCGTTATATATGAGTTTCAAAGTCTTCCATGAGGCTGATGCAAAAATAGTATTGCTCCAATTCTGAACCATGCGGCGCCTGTTGTCTTCAATCATGGTGTGTTTGCCATTGAAAGGATGATTTGAAAACGATTCTTCCTGATTCCATGATTTTGTACGTGAAAGTCCATAGTTCAAATCAAAAGTCCAGTCTTTTAATGCGTATGTGGCGGCAAGTCCTTTACCATATGAGGCATAATGAGCCTGATTGTATCCGGCTCTCACCTGTCCCTGCAGACCGTCCAGAGGTGTGGGTGTTTTCAACACCACATTGATGACAGATCCGTCAGCATGATATTTTGCCGGAGCGGAATACATTATCTCGACCTTTTTCAGCCTGTCAACCGGAGTGGTGTAAAGAAACTGATAAAGATTCTGGAGCGGCATGTCTGTCAACTCTCCATTCAGAATAATGGTGACATTGGATGACCCTGTCAGACCTATCATGCCGTTATTGTTAGTTACCCCGGGCAGATAGCCGAGAGCTTCAAGAATGTTATTTACCGGTTTATCCTTGACAATTCCGGGTAGGTCAACGACCATTATGCCATCCTCACCTCTGACCTGAGGCTTTTCGCCCCTGACAACAACTTCATTGAGTTGCCGCGTAGTGATAGTATCGGAGGCTTCCTTTTGCGCGACTGCCGATATTGATGTAATTAATGCAGCGATAATTATAAGTTTTCTCATTGACGTTTTGTTGGATTTTGATGCAAAATTACAAGCGCATGATCTGATATCGGCAACCACCGACCTTATTTAGTCTTAAAAGCACCCTTATTTAGTCTTAAATCGAAGTAAGCCTAAACGGTTGTATGACGGATTGTTAGTAAATTTGCGATATGAAACGCTTTAAGACCATATCAACTGCATTCATCTTTGTCATTGCAATTATTTTCGGTTGTAATGTCTATTATCTCATATCACTTTATAATTCGATAAGAAACAATGTGGAACGTGATGTGATGACCGCAATAGCTGATGCAGATATTGATGATATGTGGGAGCGCGCCGCCAGAGTCAACCGCGCAGCAAAAGCCGCGTGTCAGACATATACTGAAAACGGAGATTCGATAATAGAAGGACAGCGTTCGATATCAGGGGTAATAGATGGAGATGGAAATTTAATCACAACGACGACAAACCAAGACGGCAAAACACAGGAAAACAGGACATCGCTGAATCGCGATAGGTCGTATACCAACCAGATGGTAAATGATATTAGTCGGCAGATGCATGAAACGATGGACCCGTATGTAGATTTTAATCTGACTATCATGGACAGTATTGTAATTAAACGTCTTGCGGACCGTCACATATATCCGGATTTTGTCGCTGTTGAGGTCGTAAATTCAAAGGAAGAAATTTTGAGGGGTAATAGCCGTATTCCCCTGAAGCGTTCCGACTATGATGTGTTTTCGTTATGTATTAATTCAGAGTCGGATATGTATTACCGTGCATATATGACACCTTTAACCCACCACATTGTATCGGAGATGTCGGGAGTGATAGTGACAATTCTTCTGCTTATGGTTTCATTTTCTTTGGCGTTCGGGTATCTGTTCCACACGGTGTCACACTTACGGACTATTGAGGAGATGAAGGACGATTTTGTCAGCAATATGACTCATGAACTGAAAACCCCGATTGCAATCGCTTATTCCGCCAACGATGCCTTGCTCAATTATGACACAGCCAATGACCAGAAGAAAAAAGTGACATACCTTAATATCGCCAACAAACAGCTTAAACGGCTCGGGGAACTGGTCGAGAATATTCTTGCCATGAGCATGGAACGACGAAAAACTATTAAACTTGAACCGGAGACAATATTATTGCGGCCGTTTGTTGAGGAAATTGCATCGGCTCAGCGTATGAGAGGAGACAAAGACATAACCATCAGTGTCAATGTGGATGAAGATGTGGTTGTCGAATCAGACAAAACGCATCTTGCCAATGTGCTTAATAATCTGATTGATAATGCTGTCAAGTATTCTGCTGAAAGCGTAGTAATAACAATTGCGGGCGATAGCAATGGTATTTCAGTCATTGATAACGGTATCGGTATTCCGGCAAAAGCAATACCTTATCTTTTCAATAAGTTTTACCGTGTGCCTCATGGCAATCGTCAGGATGTGCGCGGTTACGGAATAGGACTCTACTATGTCAAGAGTATTCTTGATAAAATGGGATGGGATATTGAGGTCAAGAGCCATGAGGGTGAAGGCTCTGTGTTCACAATAAAAATTGGCAAACATGAAAAATAAAGTACTGGTTGTAGAAGACGAGACCGATCTCACGCTGATTGTAGCCGATACGCTGTGTGGCCTCGGCTACGATGTATTTACTGCGGCTGACGGTGTGGAAGGACTGGAAAAGTTCAAGTCTGATGGCGCCGATATTATAGTTGCCGATGTAATGATGCCTCGGATGGACGGTTTTACAATGGCTAAGGAGATTAGAAAATTATCGCCGTCAGTACCTCTGCTTTTCCTTACAGCGAAAAGCGCGGTTGAAGATGTCGAGGAGGGATTTGAAATCGGTGCCAACGATTATCTCAAAAAGCCTTTTGAACTACGAGAGTTGACAGTGAGAATAAAATCACTTCTACGCAGATACGGAGTGAACCTGAACGAGGACATAAGGTATGCGATCGGAGCCTATATGTTCAACGTTACGACTCAGACACTTTCGATTGGCGACAAATCGGCCGAACTGTCACACTTCGAGGCCAAGATACTTGAACGGCTTGCTGCAAATATTGGCAAAACGGTTGACGCGTCTGAATTGATGATTGCCGTGTGGCAGCACGATGAACTAAGCAACCGCAATTCTCTACACGGCTACATCCACAAATTGCGCCGTTTACTCCGCCACGACTCCGCCATATCGATCATCAATCAGCGTGGTTTCGGCTATATGTTAACGATAAAAAACTGAAAAATGCGGATAACGCAGAATGCTATGAATTATTGACTGCTTTCAATTACCAACATTGGCCGGCTCGATAAAGTATGGCTTTTTCTGTTTATCATAGGTTGGGGCAGGGACATAAAAAAATTGATTGTCATCCCGACAACCAATCTTAGTTAACCTTAAATCTAATACCATGAAAAACACATTGCAAAGGTAAGGCTTTATGGGATACCTGCAAAATATTTCGAGAAAAATTAGTGTCAGTTTAACAATTATTAAACCTGTGTGCCGTCAAAGGAGCTTTTTGCTTGCAAAGTGCCGTAAATTTGCTCGGTTTATAGCAAAAAGGAAGCGTATGCAACAGGTGGGGAGCATACGTGATTTTGGCGTTATTTGGACCAGAATGCGGGAGTAAACAGGATAAGTACCGTGAATATCTCAAGACGGCCGGTGAGCATAAGGAACGACAGAACCCATTTGGCCACGTCTGGCATGCCCGCAAAGCCGCCCATGCCTGTCGTGTCGGCGCCGAGTCCGATGTTAGATACGCAGGAGAACGAGTTGAAAAATGAGTCAACGATCGGCAGCCCGAATGCGGTTAGCACAATACCTCCAACCGATATGATCATAACGTAGATGCACAGAAAAGCGATAACTTTATCTACTACGTCGGGCGAAACGATGTTGCCGTTTATGCGCACTGACCTTATGGCGTTAGGGTGGACCGAGCGGTAAAGTTCGTTGCCGGTGTTTTTAAGCAGGAAGAGCAGGCGGTCTATTTTGGCTCCTCCGCTGGTGGAGCCTGCGCATGCGCCGAAAAACATAAGTATGAACAGCAGCGCCATCACAAACGGGCCCCAGTTCAAGAAATTGCTTGCTGTAAGACCTGTCGACGACATTGTGGTGATGATCTGAAACAGCGGGTCGATAGTTACATCCTCAAGCGTATGGGCTTGATCGCTCATTATTATGGCTATGACAAATGTTACGTAGGCGGCTCCGACGATTTTTACGTAGGTCATGAATGTGTCATTGCGGTACAGGCTCTTCATGTCGCCGTGTATGGCCTTGAAAATGAGCGCGAAGTTTACTCCGCCGAGAAACATGAATATGGTGACTATTATCTTGATATAATCGGAGTTCCAGTAGGCTATACTGTTGTTGCGTGTCGAGAAGCCTCCGGTAGACATCGTGGAGAATGCATGACACAGGCTGTCGAAAAAATCCATAGGGCCTATCCACAGCAGTACAAACACCATGGCTGTCAACACGAAGTATATGGTCCACAGACTCTTGGCCGTCTGGCTTATGCGGGGGCGCAGTTTCTCATGAGTTATACCGGTGACTTCGGCGTTGAACATCTGCATGCCGCCGGAGTGGTTGAGCATGGGCAGAACGGCGAGGGTAAACAGAATTATACCCATACCGCCGAGCCATTGGGTAAGGCAGCGCCACAGGTTGATGCCGTGCGACAGTATGTCGACCGAGGGGTATACCGTGGCCCCGGTGGTCGAGAAGCCCGACATGGTCTCGAAAAAAGCGTCGGTCACGCTCAACGGCGTAGAGCTCATGATGAACGGCAACATGCCGAACAGTGAGAACACCACCCACACGAGTGCCGTGAGCAGAAATCCTTCACGCTTGGCCATCGAGGTGTTGGACGGACGTATGCAGAATGTCATCAGCATGCCGGTGACGAGTGTAACGACCGTGCTGATGAAGAATGGCAACCAGTCATCCTCCGAGTATATAAAACAAGTGACGAGCGGACACAGCATGAAGATCGACTCGATGATAAGGAGCCAACCGAGTACCCGCAGAAGCATGGGGAAGTTGATATGACGCGTGTTGTTGAATATGGCCATCGTCGCTATCGGTTGAACAGACGTTCGATTTTATGTATGGTCCCGGCAAGGCAGAATACAACGACATGGTCGCCGGCGCATATGCGGGTATTACCGTTTACGAGCATGCCCCGTCCGTCGCGAATAAGTGCGGCTATGGTCATGCCGTGGGGCAGGTTGAGGTTTCGCACGGTATCGCGTGTTATCTTGCTGTCGGGCTTGGCTTCAATTTCCGCAACCTCGGCATCGGTCAATGCCAAGCATTTTGATGACGATACGTCGAGGTCGAGCAGGAGTTGAAATATCTTGCTTGAGGCGAGGAGCTTCTTGTTGACCACGGTGCCTATGTTGAGCCCTTCGGCTTCCGATATGAACTGTATGTCCTCGACTTCGGCTATGGTCTTGTGAACGCCGAATTCCTTAGCCGTAAGACATGACAGTATGTTGGTCTCGGAGCTGTTGCTCAGCGCGATAAAGGCATCTGTGTCGGCTATGCCCTCCTCGCGCAGTACGTCTATGTCGCGTCCGTCGCCGTATACAATGTCACACTCCGGACACTTCTCGGGCAGCAGACGGCAGGCGCTCATATTGTTTTCGATGATCTTTATCTTGAATTCGTCGCCGGCGAGCGCTGCAAGCCTTATGGCTATGCGGCTCGCCCCCATTATGAGCACTTTCTTTATCTTCTTGCTTGTCTTGCCGCAGAGGTCGAGTAGTTCATTGACATGCTCGCGGGTAACGGCGAAGTATAGTATGTCGCCGGCGAGTATGCTGTCATCGCCTCGGGGTATGATGGTGTCATGATGGCGCTTTATGGCCGCCACATGGAAGTTGTGCTCGGTTTTGGCGAAGTCTTTGAGCTGCATGCCTATTATGCGGGCATTGTCGCGCAGTTTCACTCCTACGATTATGATTTCTCCGTCGTGAAGTTCAAACCAATGGCGCACCCACGAGCGGCGCAGCGCGGTAATTATCTCCTGTGCGGCAAGCAGTTCGGGGTATATAAGCGCATTTACACCGAGTCGTATGAAATACTCTCGGTTTTCCGGAGTCATGAACTCGTAGTTGTCTATGCGGGCCACGGTGCGTTGTGCACCTATGCTTTTGGCCATGGAGCATGCCACTACGTTGCGGGTCTCGTCGGGGGTCACGGCAATGAACAGGTCGCACTTCTCCACTCCGGCCATGCGCAGCGACTTGAACGATATGGGATTTCCGCGGACTGTCATGATGTTGTAGTTGGCGTCCATCGTGGCAAGTCGTGCCTGATCGGAATCAAGCAGCATTATGTCCTGCTCCTCGCTTGAAAGCAGTTTTGCCAGATGTGAGCCGACTTCTCCCGCTCCTGCAATGACGATCCTCATTTTTTGTCAGATTTATGAGCGTTAACGATTGCGGCATGTATGGCATCGGCATCCATGCCGCACATTTTCATCAGCTCCGGCACTTTGCCGTGAGGTACAAACGAGTCGGGAACACCTATTCGGGTCACCTGTACTTTATGGCTCCGGTCATTGAACCATTCTGTCACGGCAGAGCCGAGACCGCCCTCTTTCACTCCGTCCTCGACGGTGATCACGGGGCATCCTTTGGCCGCCACTTCGGCAAGCAGCTCCTCATCGAGGGGCTTCAGGAATATCATGTCGTAGTGGGCTACCGATATGCCGTCGGCTTCGGCTTGTTCTATGGCCGATTTCACGATATTGGCCATCGGGCCTATTGACAGCACGGCCACATCGCTTCCATCCTTAAGCCGCTCTCCTTTACCTATGGCAATGGACTTCATCGGCACCCGCCAGTCGGGATTACGGCCTTTGCCTCGAGGGTAGCGTATGGCCATCGGGCCATGGTCGGCATCCTGCGATGTGTAAAGTAGATTGCGCAGGGTTATTTCGTCGCGCGGAGCGGCCACGGTCATTCCCGGGATGCTCCTCAGGTAGCTGAGGTCAAATACTCCGTGGTGGGTGACGCCGTCTTCGCCTACTATGCCGGCACGGTCAAGACAGAGGGTGACGGGGAGGCGTTGTATGGCCACGTCGTGTATTATATGGTCATATGCACGCTGCATGAACGATGAGTATATGGCGCAGTAGGGGCGCATGCCGTCTTTGGCGAGGCCGCCGGCAAAGGTCACGGCATGGCCTTCCGATATGCCCACGTCAAACACTCTTCCGGGTATCTCGTGCTGCATTATGCTCATGGATGTGCCTGAAGGCATGGCTGCCGTTATGCCCACTATCTTGGGGTTGCGGCGTGCGAGTTCAAGCAGTGTCTCGCCGAACACGTCCTGATATTTGGGCGGCACTCCTTCATTGGGCTCCGACAGGCGGTTTCCGGTCCGCGGGTCAAACTTGCCGGGGGCATGCCAAGATGCCGGGTCGTTTTCCGCCGGCGTGTAGCCTTTGCCTTTTGTGGTGCGCAGGTGCAGCAGGCGCGGCCCGTCCATGTCCTTTATGTCGCCGAGCACCCGCACTATTCGCTCCACGTCATGGCCGTCAAAGGGGCCGAAGTAGCGGATGTTGAGCCCTTCAAATATGTTTTGCTGGCGTGTCATCAACGATTTTATGCTGTTGTTGAACCGCAGTATGAAGTCTTTGGTGCTGTCGTTGACGAGATGCATCTTTTTCAGCAGGCGGTACAGCCTGTAGCGGAACGTATTGTAAGCCTTGGAGGTTGTAAGGTGTGCAAGGTATGAATTCAGGGCTCCGACATTGCGGTCAATCGACATGTCGTTGTCGTTCAGTATGATAAGCAGATTGTTGCGGGTCATGGTGGCATTGTTGAGTCCCTCGAATGCAAGACCCCCGCTTATCGACGCGTCGCCTATGACGGCCACGACATTGCGCTTGGGCGATTCGTGCTGCAGCGCCGAGGCCACAGCCATGCCGAGTGCCGCCGATATGGAGTTGGATGCGTGTCCGGCCGTGAAGGTGTCATACTCGCTCTCTTCCGGATTCGGGAAGCCGCTCAGTCCCCCGAGTTTGCGGTTGGTAGTGAACTTGTCGCGTCGTCCTGTAAGCAGTTTGTGTCCGTAGGCCTGATGTCCGACATCCCACACGATGCGGTCATAGGGGGTGTTGAAAACATAGTGCAGAGCTACGGTAAGCTCTACGGCCCCCATGCTCGACGCAAAGTGGCCGGGATTGGTGGAGAGTGAGTTGATAAGAAATTGACGGATCTCCGCACACACCTGCGTCAGCTTCTCCGCCGGCAGTTTTCGAAGGTCGGCGGGTGAGTCTATTGTTTCAAGCAGCGGATAATGCACGGGAACACTGTCAATGTTATTTTCTCCTTTTTCCATTGCCGTCATTGATATATTTTTTATACAGGGGTATAAATACGACTCCGCCGGAGATTACTATTATGAATAGAGTCCATGCCGTGAAGCCTCTGCCCGCTATCAACAGATAGCAGAGTATCAGCCATAGAGCAGCGAGGCATATAAGACGGAAGATATTATACCCTGTCATAACTCTCATTTATTCTATGCAAAGATACAAATAAGCCGAACATAAAACCAAATTTATTTGCATTTTGCCAAGCGTGAGTATCTAAGGCGTAGCCAAAGATGCGAATAAGTCGAATACAATGCCAAATATAATTATGATTTTGCGGGGGAGCGGCTCTTACTGCATTCCCTTGGACAAAAACTCCACCCAAATATCCCGGAAAAGATAAAAAAATGCATATTTTTCGAAATGAGTTCTTTTGACGTTTCTTTCAGAAACAATCATAAAATCATTCCTTACCGGTGGAGTCGCGGTGCTCCGCCACCAGCTATTTGTAGGATGTGTCCTCCGGACACCCGCAATAAAAAAGCCGCAAATCCAAAGACGGGATTGCGGCTTTTTTATAGAAGTTGTCGGCGGATTAGCCTCCGAAGTTGTCGTACATGAGATTTTCAGAGGGAACGCCAAGATCCCAAAGCATGTTTTCTACGGCTTTGCTCATGGGGCCGGGGCCGCACATGTAATACTCGATATCCTCGGGTGCGGGATGATCTTTAAGATAGGTTTCGTATATAACCTGATGCACGAAGCCCGGGGTATACTTGACGCCGGCCGCGTCGGCTGCCGGGTCGGGACGGTCGAGAGCAAGGTGGAACTTGAAGTTGGGGAAGTCCTTTTCAAGCTGCAGGAAGTCCTGAAGATAGAACACCTCGTTGAGCGCGCGCGCACCGTAGAAGTAGTTCATGACACGGTCGGTACAGTTGAGCGTGCGGGTCATGTGCATGATCTGGGCTCTCAGGGGTGCCATACCGGCACCGCCGCCTACCCACATCATCTCGGCTTTGGAGTCGAATATCGGATGGAAGTCGCCGTAAGGGCCGCTCATCCTCACCTTGTCACCGGGCTTGAGGGTGAATATGTAGGAGGACGCTATGCCCGGCATTACATCCTGAAATCCTACCTGAGGTTTCGGCTTGAAGGGCGGGGTGGCTATACGTACGGTGAGCATTATGCGGTCGCCTTCGGCAGGGTAGTTGGCCATAGAGTAGGCGCGTATGGTAGGCTCGGTGTTCTTGCACTTGAGTGTGAACAGGCCGAATTTTTCCCATGACGGCAGGTACTCGTCGCCGATGAGCGACTTGTCGATGTCGACGTTATAGTCCATCTCGTAGGCGGGTATCTTTATCTGTGCATACGAGCCGGGTATGAAGTTCATGTGTTCGCCCGGAGGCAGGGCCACGATAAATTCTTTAATAAATGTAGCCACATTCTTGTTGGATATGACTTCGCACTCCCACTCCTTGACGTCAAGCACCGATGCGGGAACGCCTATTGACATGTCTTCCTTGACCTTGACCTGACATCCGAGTCGCCAGTGGTCTTTCATCTGCTTGCGTGAGAAGTGCACGGTCTCGGTGGGTAATATGTCGCCACCGCCTTCAAAGACCTGAACCTTGCACTGGCCGCAGCTTCCTTTGCCGCCGCAGGCCGATGACAGGAATATGTTCTGGTCGGCAAGTGTCGACAGCAGGGTTTTGCCCGACATGGCAAACACATCCTTGTCGTTGTTGATGTTTATGCGTACTTCGCCGGTGTGTACAAGAAACTTCTTGGCTATGAGCAGCACGATTACGAGGAGCAGCGTTATCGCCAGAAATATAGCGACTCCCGACAACAGAGTGAGGGTGCCGGTGTCGGCAAGAGCTATCATTGCAAATGTATACATATCCGTTACAGTTTAATGCCGAGGAAGCTCATGAAGGCTATTCCCATAAGGCCGGTTAAGATAAATGTTATGCCTACCCCGCGCAGAGGCTTGGGTATGTTGCTGTACTCCTGAAGACGTTCGCGTATGGCGGCTATGGCTACAATGGCGAGGAGCCATCCGAGACCCCATCCGGCTCCTGCGCAGCATGCCGTCCACACATCGGGAAAGTCGCGCTGCTGCATGAACAGCGAGCCGCCGAGTATGGCGCAGTTCACGGCTATAAGAGGCAGAAATATACCTAACGACGAGTACAGCGACGGGCTGAACTTCTCAACCGCCATCTCGACAAGCTGGGTCAGTGAGGCTATCACGGCTATGAACATGATGAGCGACAGGAAGCTGAGGTCGACGTCGGCATATTCCGGTCCGAGCCATTTCAACGCTCCGGCACGCAGCACGTAGGTTTCGAGCAGATAGTTTATCGGCAGCGATATCACGAGCATGAAAGTCACGGCCGCTCCGAGCCCGAGTGCCGTCTTGACGTTTTTGGACACGGCGAGAAACGAACACATGCCGAGGAAGTAGGCAAATATCATGTTGTCGACAAATATCGACCTGATGAATATATTCAGATTTTCCATTATATTCTGTATGTGTTGTGGTTATTACTCTTGAAGCTCTTTGTTGTAGCTGCGGTGGATCCATATTATGCAGCCCACCACCACAAGAGCCATGGGCGGCAATATCATAAGGCCGTTGTTGGCGTAGCCGTGTTCGTACCAGCTGTCGGGTATGACCTGAAATCCCCATATGGTGCCGCTGCCGAGAAGCTCGCGTACAAAGGCCACGATGACGAGGATGAGCGCATAGCCCAGACCGTTGCCTATGCCGTCAAGAAACGAGGGCCACGGTTTGTTGCCCATGGCGAATGCCTCGAGGCGTCCCATGAGTATACAGTTGGTGACGATAAGACCGATGAATACCGAAAGTTGCTTGCTTACGTCATACTGGTATGCCATGAGCAGCTGGTTTACGATGACCACAAGACCGGCCACCACCACGAGCTGTACGATGATACGTATGTTGGTGGGGATGGTGTTGCGCAGAAGCGATATGATGACATTGGAGAATGCCAGCACGGCTATGACCGATATGCCCATTACAAATGCCGGCTCGAGTTTGGCCGTCACGGCGAGGCAGGAGCATATGCCGAGTATCTGTACGATTACGGGGTTGTCCTTCGACAACGGGTTGAGCAGAGTGACGAGATTTTTATTGTTTGATGCCATGATTGTCATTGTCCTTTATTGGTGAGACTTTCAAGAAAGGTCTTGTAACCTGACAGGCAGTTGTCAAGCATTGAGGCCACTCCTTTGGATGTTATGGTGCCGCCCGATATGGCGTCGACATAGTCTTCGCCGTTCATGGGAGCCTGTCCTGCCTTTATGACGTTAACGGGCTTGAACACTCCGTCCTTGAACAGGTTAAGGCCTGTGAACTGGTCGCTGAACGCCGGCTTTTCTATCTCCGCGCCAAGGCCCGGGGTCTCGCCCTGATGTGCGAAGTATGCTCCGTATATCGATGAACCGTCGGAGTTTACGGCTACATAGCCCCATATCGGTCCCCACAGACCGGCGCCATACACGGGCAGTATGTACTTCACATCATCGGGAGCCAGCGTGCACTCGTAGATGGGGAGCTTGCGTTCCGGCTGTGGAAGTTTGCTTTGTGCCGATACGTTTATGGCGAATGCGTCGCCATCGACGCGCTTGCCGTCGGTGTCGATGACAAACCGGTCGGTGATGTACTTGTTGAAGTCGGTTATAATGTCGCTTTTGGCGGGGGTGATGTGTACCGACGCCAGAATCTGCTTCATCTTGTCGGCATCGGCGTTGGCGGTCTGCAGCGGTTTAAGCGACAGGGCCGTAAAAGCCAGAGCCGTGCCTACTATTATGACGAGCGCGACAATATATATAATGGTATAAGTGTTGCTTTGCTTGTTCATATCTCTATTTATGCTTTGGATTTCAGGCGGCGCAGACGGCGTCGGATGTTGGATTGAACTACGGTGTAATCAATAAGTGGGGCAAACGCGTTCATCAGCAGCACGGCGAGCATGGCTCCTTCGGGGTAGCCGTTGTTGTAGGTGCGTATGAGCACTGCTATGACTCCGATGAGGAAGCCGTATACGTACTTGCCCGGATTGGTGCGCGAGGCGGTGACGGGGTCGGTGGCCATGTATACGGCGGCAAAGGCGAAGCCTCCGAGCGTAAGCTGCTCAAGGGGCGTCAGCATCGATGCAGGATAGGTAGCCGTGGGGAATGCGTGTGCAATGGCCGCCATGACGAAGCCGCCGGCAAATACCGACAGCATTATGCGCCAGCTTGCTATACCGGTCACAAGGAGTATGGCCGCGCCGATGAGTATGCAGAGAGTCGATGTCTCACCGACGGAGCCGGGTATGAAGCCTGCAAACATGTCCCATAACGACAGCGGCTCTCCCACGACGTTGGTGAGTGTGAGTGTGTCGCCGGTGTTTGAGGCTATCTGGCCCAGTGGTGTGGCTCCGGAGAAGCCGTCGACAACGGCGCCTTCACCCAAGCCGCATATGCTTCCGGTGGATACAAACACTGCGTCGCCGCTCATCTTTGACGGGTAGCCGAAGAACAGCACCGCGCGGGTCACGAGAGCTACGTTAAATATGTTGTAGCCGGTGCCTCCGAATATCTCTTTAACGAAGATGACCGAGAATGCGGTGGCTACGGCAAGCATCCACAGCGGTATCTCGATGGGGCAGATGAGCGGTATGAGAATACCCGATACGAGGAAGCCCTCCTGAATCTCCTCCTTGCGCCACTGCGCTACAACGAACTCGATGCCGAGTCCGACGATGTATGACACTAAAAGACGGGGGAGCAGGGCGAGAAAACCGTAGGCCATGAGCTGCCAGAACGGGAATTGGCTCTCGCCGATGGCAAGCCAGTGCTGATAGCCTACGTTGTACATGCCGAACAGCAGGCACGGCACAAGGGCGAGCACTACAATGATCATCACACGTTTCGAGTCGAGGCTGTCGTGGATGTTTACTCCCGACCGGGAGGTGGTGGTGGGAGTGAACAGGAATGTCTCAAAGCCGTCAAAGACCGACTGAAACGCATGCAAGCGTCCGCCGGGTTCAAACTGGGGCTTTATCCTGTCAAGATATTTTCTTAGCGATTTCACTTTTTATGGAAAGTTATTGTGATTCTAATTGAGTTCCTTGCGTATGTAGTCAAGACCCTCTTGAAGTATCTTCTGAAGCTCGAGCTTCGACGGGTCGACGTATTCGCACAATGCAAAGTCTTCAGGTGCCACCTCATATATGCCGAGTTGCTCCATACGGTCGATATTGCGCGATATGACGGCTTTTATCAGAAATTCAGCCATGATGTCCATCGGCAGCACTTTGTCATACACGCCCGACATGATCATGGCGCGGCGTCCGCCGAGTATGCGGGCGTCGGGGCAGAACAGACGTTTGGTGAAGTGGCCCGGGAACGAGCGGTATACACTCATCTTCTGCGGCGACATGGAGGCCCAGCCCATGAACTCGGCGTAATCGTCGCCTTCGGGTATAACGGTTATCTGGCTGTAGGGGAAGCGCAGATAGTCCTCGCGGCTTACAGGACGGCCGGTAAGCACATTGCCCGATATTATGCGGTGATGTACATTGTCGTCATGGATGTTGCCTGCGGTCAGCGATGCCATGTCGGCTCCGGCTGTTGTGGTGATGTATTCGGGCGTTTTTACTTCACACCCCGTCACTGCCACAGTCACGTTCATGTCGACAGTGCCGGTGTTTACAAGCCGGCCGATGCGCATCAGCGTCACGGCGTCAAGAGTCCACACAACGTCGCCCTTGTTGACCGGATTGATGTTTGCCAGCTGTATGCCTGCGTTGCCGGCAGGATGGGGGCCGTCGAAGATTATTGTTTCAGCGCCTTCAATGTCGGTCAGGCAACTTCCTTGGCGTATACCTATATATATATTGCCTTTGGTCAGCTTGCCGAGCAGTTTTATGGCAGCGTTTATATCATCTTGGTGTCCTTTAAGCAGCATTTCGTAGTCGGGTGCCAGAGGTGCCGAGTCAAAGCCGGTCACCATGATGTCGCGCGGTTCGATGCCGGGGGCCGGCACTATATTGTAAGGCCGTTGCCGCATCCATGCCCACAGACCGGAGTCAAGCAGCAGGCGCCGTGCAAGTACGTCGTCATCTATGCCCGATGTGTCAAAACGCATTGATTCTTCGGGGTTCTGCGAGGGTGTTATTACGATGCGTTCGAGCTTGCGGCGTTCGCCTCTAACAATGCTCTGTACTGTTCCCGCCACAGGTGATACTACGCGTATGTCAGGGTACTGTTTGTCGTGAAACAGCACCGAGCCTGCAAGCACGGCGTCGCCCTCCTTTACATCGATTTTCGGGGTTATGCCCTGATAATCGTCAGGCACCACGGCACATGAAGCCGGGACTACCCGCCTCCGTATTTCTGCCGGAGCGGCTCCGTGGATTTTTATGTCAAGCCCTTTCTTAAGTTTTATAGCTTTTGCCATGTGGATTATACTATAGATATATTTAATAATGCAAAGTTAACTGATAATTTTGGTTTGTCTTAACTTTGGTTGTGAAAAATTCACGGAATTACCGAGAGGTAATGATAAATTCAGATATTATGCGGCGTATTTTGTTAAATTATGCTTTGGAACATAGTAAAAATTTAACACACCGGATGCAAAGGATAATTTAATAAAAATCACGGTACAAAATTTGGTTTGTAAAAAATATAATAATAAATTTGCATATCCAATGACGGCAAAAGCCGTTGTTGGTGCAAATGTTTAATAAATCGATACCGGTTACAGTTTGAACATGAATCGCAGCTTTATGGCCTTGAACGACACGGCCCGATATAGTAAGCACGAGGCGTTTTGCGTCGGTTATGAGCCGACCGGCAGTTCGCTTCGGTTTTATGTGTACACCGACGCACACCGGCTTGATAGATACGACATTTAACCATAAATCAAAATAATTCAATTTAATAACATTATTCATTCTATTCAAAAATTATGGAAACTCAAAAACCCAATGTTGGAGCCGCTCCGGCTAAACAACCTAAGAACGAAGGTTCTAACGTACGTGGTATCAAGAACGCATTCTTGGTTATCGTAGTGTGCTTTATCGTAGCATTATTGTTGTTCATCTTCTGGTTCGGTCACGACATGCACTTCGACGAAGCCGGCCATCCTCAGGATCTTTGGGGTACAATCTACAAAGGTGGTTTCATCGTGCCTATCCTTCAGACTTTGTTCCTTACCGTTATCGTTCTTTCTGTTGAACGTTGGATCGCTCTTTCAAGCGCCAAGGGTAAAGGCAGCATCTCCAAGTTTGTAGCTAACGTTAAGGCTTGCCTCAAGAAAAACGACATCGCCGGTGCTCAGGCTCTTTGCGCAAAGCAGAAGGGTAGTGTGGCTGCCGTTGTTTCGGCCGCTTTGGTTCGTTACGAAGAAATGGATAAGAACACCGTTCTTTCAAAAGAGCAGAAGATTGCCACTCTTCAGAAAGAGGTTGAAGAGGCTACCGCTCTTGAGATGCCCGCTCTTCAGCAGAACCTTCCGATCGTCGCAACTCTTACCACTCTCGGTACTCTCGTCGGTCTTCTCGGTACTGTAATGGGTATGATCAAATCATTCCAAGCTCTTTCCGCTTCAGGTGCTCCCGATGCTACCGAGCTTTCTACCGGTATCTCCGAGGCACTTATCAATACCGCATTCGGTATCGCAACCGGTGCATTTGCTGTAATCTCTTACAACTTCTACACCAACAAGATCGATAACCTTACTTACGCAATCGACGAGATCGGTTTCTCAATCGTTCAGACTTTTGCTGCTACTCACTAATCCGTTGTCTTTCGGAAAATAAACGATTTTATTAATCAACTCAACGAAACACAATGGGTAAAGTAAAAATAAAGAAAAAGAGTACCCTCATCGACATGACCGCGATGAGTGACGTGACTGTTCTTTTGCTTACTTTCTTCATGTTGACTTCGACCTTCCTACAGAAGGAGCCGGTAACGGTTATGACTCCGTCCTCAGTGTCGGAAATCAAAGTGCCGTTTACCAACTGTACGACAGTGCTCATTTCGCCTGAAGGAAAGGTGTTCCTTTCGGTTTCCGGTGACGCCGACTCCACCTATTCAAGCGAAAAGGTGCGTGCCGAGCTTATCCAGACTGCCGTGGCCGAGTATAACAAGACCCATAGTAAACAAGTACAGCTCACTCAAGAACAGGTTTCAAAATTCTCCAAGATGAACATGTTCGGTGTGCGTATAGCTGACCTTCCCGCCTTCCTTGACCTGCCTCAGGCCAAGCAGGATGAAGTCATTGCCAACCTCGACGATCCTGCCGTAGGTATACCCATCGACGACAACAAGGACCTTGCGAAACCTAATGAGTTCCAGATCTGGATGCGTGCCATCTACAATTCTTCCAACCCCAACCTCGAGAGTGCTATCAAGAGCGGGGAAGGTATTGCAATCAAGGCTGACAAGGACACTCCTTACAACACTGTCCATGACGTCCTTGACAACTTGCAGACATTGAAGATGAACAAATTCAGTCTCTTGACTGCGTTGAAAACTGAAAACGATTAATCATTATGGCACAGATAGAACAATCCGATAACGGCAAAAAGAAAAAAGGCGCCCAAAAGAAGATGTCGATCCACGTGGACTTCACGCCTATGGTGGATATGAACATGCTTTTGATCACGTTCTTCATGCTTTGTACCACGATGATCAAATCGCAGACTTTGCAGATCTCACTCCCTTCAAATGAGAAGGTGGAGCAGGAGCAGCAAAACAAGGCTAAGGAGTCGCAGGCTGTAACACTCATCCTCGACACCGAACGTGACGCCGATGGAAACGTAAAGTTTGACCCTGAAACCGGCAAGCCCGCCCATCTTATTTACTATTACTTCGGTAAACCCGAGATTGCTGACGAAGACCATGACGGTCGTATCGACAATTCCAATCTTAAGGTTGAGAAGTTTGTAGGTAATGTAAACGGCGAGACCCAAGGTATCCGCAAAATCCTTCACGACAAGAACAAGACCGTGCTTGAGAAGATCGCAGTCTTGAAAGCTGACTGGAAGGACAAGAAGATTACCGACGATGAGTATCAGGCCCGCGCCAAGGAGATCCGTAATGACTCACTCATTACCGACCGTCCCGTGGTGATTATCAAGGCCGGACCCAACGCTTCGTGGGAAAGCTTGATCGGTGCTCTTGACGAGATGCAGATCAACCAGATATCTCGCTACCAGATCGATAATATCAACGATGTTGACTCTTTGATGATTTTCGATTATCTTGCTAAACATCCTCGCAATTGATGATGAGTGTCTATATGTTTAACTATTAAATGACAGAAGAAAATGGCAAAAGATGTAGATCTTTCATCAAAAGAATGGCGCGATATAGTCTTTGAAGGTAAAAACAAAGATTTTGGCGCATATGAATTGCGTAAGGAGTCTGATGCACGTCACAATAAGGCGATGATTGTAGTCGTCATTATTATCGCGATAGCTTTCTTGCTTCCGCTTATTGTTAACACTGTGTTGCCTAAGGCCGACGAACGTCCTGAAGACGTTACCGAGCAGGCTATGGTTAACCTCGGCGATGCTGTCGAGGATGAGCCGGAGCCCGAGGAAGAGCAGCAGCGTTATGAGGAAGAGAAGCCCGAGGTGCTCCCCGAAGAGGTGCTCAACACCGTTAAGGTGACCGAGCTCGCCATCGTGGAGGACGATCAGGTGAAAGCCGAGGACGAAATCAAGACTCAGGACGAACTTAAGGAAACCACTACCGCATTCGGTCAGAGCGACTTCGATAAAGGTACCGATGACCGTAACGTAGTGCGTGAACATAAGGACGAGATCGTAGTTGAAGAAAAGAAACCGGTTGAAGACAACAAAGTATTTACCGCGGTTGAGCAGATGCCTCAGTTCCCCGGTGGTGAAGCTGCGTTGATGAAGTATATCTCCGACCACCTCAAATATCCTCCCGTAGCTATGGAGAATAATATTCAGGGTCGTGTCGTGATACAGTTCGTCGTAACAAAGACCGGTAAGATCGGTGAGGTTAAGGTGGCCCGAAGCAAAGACCCCGACCTTGACAAGGAAGCTGTTCGTGTCGTAAAGACTCTGCCCGATTTTATCCCGGGTAAGATGAACGGCCAGTCGGTTAACGTGTGGTACACACTGCCCATCACTTTCAAACTTCAAGGCGTATAATCTTTATATAACCTATAGTTTAAGGCGCATCCTTAAGGGTGCGCCTTTTTATTTAATGCTAAATTTTATGAAATTTTATTTATGGCGTCGCCTCGTGTAAATACTTTTCACTAACTTAGCGATATTATTAATCATAATCCGAAGAATCATGGCTGCCGATAATGACTTGCAATATGATGAGAATGAAGCGATAAAGTTTATTCGCGATTATATGCCCGAAAACATAAGGGACAATTATACAGATGACGAGATACTCAATATACTCGACATGATATGGGACTATTATGAGGACAACGGCTATCTCGAAATTCCGGCAGACGACAGCGATGACGATACCGGCGCTTCACCTGCCGCCGATGATCTTATGAAGTATGTAAAGAAGATGCTTGCCAAAGATAAGCTTGCTGTTGTAGATACTGACGATGTGCATTATATAGTGGAGGGCGAGCTGGCTTATGAGAAAGCCATAGGTCTTGAGGATTGACAGTGATATGATGCGTGTAACCCGTTACATATATCTGCTTCTTGTCGCTGGCATTTTGACATGTTCGGCACAGTCGGCCGACGCACAGAACATATTTGGCCGACTGAAAGACAAACTGTCGGGGAAATCAGCCGAAAACGAAGGTTCGTCAAAGAAAAAAGGCGGTAAGTCAGCGGCTGTTGATCCTGCCGAGTTATCGCTTGACGAGAACGTCATGTTGCCTCGTGTCGGAGAAAAGCAGCATACGGCTGTGGCTGATTATATGGGCGCTCTTGCCCGTAAGCTCGCATCGCGTAAACTGGCGCGTATAGAACTGACTCGCGGAGGTGAAGTAATTGTGGCCACTATCGGTACAGACCAGCTTTTTGCTCCGAATGACACTGTATTGCGCGATAATGCGCAGGAGTTTTTGCGCCCTTATGCAGAGCTACTGAAGCAGATGGGCATGTACAAGATGATTGTCGTGTGTCATACCGACGACACCGGCTCTGAAAATTATACCGACCGCCTTAGCGAGGCGAGGGCCTCGGCGGTGTATGATTATTTGCTGAAAAATCAGTTGGAGAGTGTTGACCTGTTGTCGTATGCTCTCGGTGCCACAGAACCGTGTGTGCCCAATGACTCGCGTGAGAACAGGGCTAAAAATCGTCGTGTGGAGATTTATATAGTACCTGACAAGCTGATTCTTGAAATGGCAAAATCCGGTAAATTGCAATTCCGAAACTAAATTATATTTATGAGATTCTCAATTTTTCTATTGGGTGCCGCGACACTGATGACAGTATCGTGTGCCCGCAATCAGTCACAGGGCGAGCCCTACACCGTGACTGCAAATGTATCGGCCGATGACAACGGCAAGTGGGCTTATGTGGTTAACTATGACAACGGCGAGCGTATTGACAGTGTGCTTGTGGCCGATAGTGTTATATCAATTTCGGGAACGGTCGAAACTCCCGTGCTTGCGCGCCTGCTTGTAGGTAATCAGCGCAACGGCACTTTTGTGCTTGAACCGGGCAATATCTCAATCAACGAGGACCGTATGCCCGCGGGTACGCCCGGCAATGACCTCTTTGTGAAGTATACGGCTTCACTTGACTCGCTTGTCAAAGCATATCAGGCTGCTGAAAACGACTCTCTACGAAATGCCATACAGGAGGCTTACAATGCTGCCAATGACCGCGTTATCGCCGAGAACAGCACCAATCCGGTAGGATACTTTGCGTTTGTCAACGTGGCCTATGAATATGATGCCGCCCAGCTCGACAGCGTATTGGCTCTGTATCCTTCTTACGGTGAGTATAAGCGTGTCAAGGAGCTTGTGGAGAAGCATAAACGTGCGGCCGCTACGGCTGCCGGCAACAAGTTTGTCGATTTTACCATCGAGGGCGATTCTGTACAGAAACTCAGCGACTACGTAGGTCGTGGCCGTTATACGCTCGTTGATTTCTGGGCCAGCTGGTGTGGTCCCTGCCGTCGTGAAATGCCTGTCATAAAAGAGCTTTATGACGAGTTTAACTCAAAAGGTCTTGATGTGGTGGGTGTAGCAGTGTGGGATGAGCCAGAAGACTCCAAGAAAGCCATGGAGCAGCTCGAACTGCCTTGGCCGCAGATACTGAATGCAAAGACCGTGCCTACCGATCTCTACGGCATATCGGGCATACCTCATATCATGCTTATCGATCCCGAGGGCGTAATCGTGGCCCGCGGCATGCAGGGCGACTCGCTGCGTCGTGTAGTGCGCGAGACTATGACCGCCGGTCTCCAAAAATCCAATAATTGACTTTTGTCCACAGGGTGTAGGTGATAAAGAGGCCTGTAAGCGCTCCCGCGGCGTCGGCGTAGAAGTCATATATGTCTTCGCCTCGGCCCATGTTCATCGCCCCCTGAACAAGCTCTATAGCTCCACCGAAAGCTATTGTGGCTATACAGAATATTATCAGCAGTGCCCCGGGTGCTTTTGTGCGTCCGGGGTGCTTTCGTAGATAGTCCAGCGCAAGGCAACCTATGACTCCGAGCATCATTATGGCGTGGACCACTTTGTCGGCACCCGGAAACAGACTTATGTCATTGTCAGGAAGCGGATCGGGCATAAGCGTCAGATAAAGTACGGCAAGCACTACCGTAATTGTGAAAATATAGGGAGGCAGACGTTTTATTATGTTAGTTATTGACATATTCTTGAAATTTTTGCAAAATTAATCACAAAAAGTATTATTTGAAAGTATGCGGTGCGACAGTTTGTCACTTTTTGATTAATTTTGCAGACTAAACAGTAAAGAGGATGGCCACTAAAGTACAATTCGGCAGTAAAATAGGTTTGATTGCCGCCACGGTCGGTTCGGCCGTGGGGCTCGGAAATATATGGCGTTTTCCGGCAGAGACGCAGAGCAATGGAGGCGCTGCGTTTTTGTTGCTTTATATAGCGTGTGTGTTCATACTTGGTATTCCGGTTATGCTTGCCGAGTTTTCGCTGGGCAGGGGATGCCGCAGCGATGCCGTAGGAGTGTTTCGGCATTTGGCGCACGGTAAAAAGTGGTGGATAACAGGCGCTGTAGCCATACTTGCTTCCTACCTCATATTGTCATTTTACATGGTGGTGGCCGGATGGACGGCGGAGTATCTGTGGCAGTCGATAACGGGAGCGCTATACGAGGCGGGAGCCGGCACCGCATCGGCGGGTACGGCCGCCCTTGACGTCCAGTTTGAGTGCAAGATGCAGGAGTATATTCTTACCGATGTAAGGCCTATTGTCATGACATACGCCATGTTGCTGGTGAATCTCGGCATACTTCTTATGGGTGTGCAGAAGGGCATCGAGAAGATGTCCAATATCTTGATGCCGGTGCTGTTTGTGCTGTTGTTGGTCTTTGCGGGAGTGTCGCTGTCGTTGCCCAAGGCATCCGAGGGACTCGAATTTTTCCTTAATCCCGATTTCTCCAAAATTACACCTACCGTTGTGGTCAATGCGCTCGGGCAGGCATTTTTCTCTCTCTCGCTCGGTATGGGCATACTTGTCACATATTCAAGCTATTTCCCAAAGGACACCAAGTTGACCAAGACCGCAGTCACCGTATCGTTGCTTGATCTGCTTGTGGCGGTAATGATGGGTATCATTATATTTCCCGCCGTCAAGACATTCGGCCTTGACAACCATGACCTTGCGGGTACGGCTCTTGTTTTCGTGACTTTGCCCGAAGTGTTTGCGCAGATGCCGTGGACTCAGTTCTGGTCCATACTGTTTTTCACCCTTCTGCTGGTAGCTGCTCTTACCTCCACCATATCATTGGGCGAGGTGTCTATAGCGTTTATGCAGTCACGGTTTGGCATGAAACGTTCTACCGCATGCCTTGTGGTCATGTTGCCGCTTTTCGTACTTAGCGCGTTATGTTCGTTGTCACTTGGCTCTCTGTCGTCATTTACCGTTGCGGGCATGACATTGTTTGATTTTCTTGACAATACGGCTACCAATATAATGTTGCCCGTAGTGGCTATATCTACATGTATATATATGGGCTGGTTTGCGCCTAAGAAGTATTTTCGTAACGAACTGACCAACGGCGACACGGTATCGCGCCGGTTTTATCGGCCGGTGCTGTTTGTGGTCCGCTATGTGGCTCCCGTGTTGATTGCCGTCATACTTCTGACCAAGATATTAAACACCCTCTAAATTTTATGAAAGAGAACAGAGCACAGTTTGCAACCCGTCTCGGAGTTATAGCCACCACGGTCGGTTCGGCCGTAGGACTTGGCAATATATGGCGTTTCCCTTATGAAGCCGGTGTTCATGGCGGAGGTGCTTTCCTTATAATATACATAGGTTTTATATTTCTTATAGGCGTACCGGTCATATGTGCCGAGTTTATCATGGGGCGGAGCACACGCAGCAATATATTCGGCGCGTTTCGTGCGTTGCACGGGCGTCCTCAATGGGCGTGGATAGGCTATATGGGCATATTGGCCTCGATATTGATATTGTCGTTTTACTCTGTTGTGGCCGGGTGGACGGTAGAATACTTCGTCCAGTCGGTTACGGGTACTCTCGACTCGCTTGATGCCGGCAGCCGGCATGAGGCTTTCGACATGTTCTGTACGGGCTGGAAGCCGGTCATGTGGACATTGGTGTTTCTCGCCGTAAACGCGGTGATACTGCTGCGCGGCGTTAAAGGCGGTATAGAGCGTGCCTCCAATGTGCTTATGCCTGTACTGTTTGTCATACTTATAGTATTTTGTATAAACTCACTGCTCATGCCGGGAGCATCGGAAGGCCTTGCTTTCCTTTTCCGTCCCGATTTCTCCAAAGTTGACTCCGGAGTGCTTCTCGGGGCGCTCGGACAGGCTTTTTTCTCGCTTTCGCTGGGCCTCGGTACGATGTTGACCTATGCGAGCTATTTCTCCGACCGCACACCGCTTGTAAAAAGTGCTACGTTGACCTCTGTACTTGACACGTGTGTAGCCGTTCTTGCGGGCATCATTATATTTCCGGCCGTGTTTACATTCGGCGCGGAGCCTTCAGCCGGGCCCAAGCTCGTTTTTGAAGTGCTACCCGACATTTTCCACCGTTTGCCGTGGGGTGCGTTATGGTCGTCGCTCTTTTTCTTCCTTCTGTTCCTTGCCTCGCTGACCTCTACCATATCCATGAGTGAGATCTGCATCGCTTTCTTTTGCGAGCAGTTGGGATTAAGCCGCAAAAAGGCGACATTGCTCAATTGTCTTATAGCCATGGTGCTGGGCACTCTGTGCGCGTTGTCGTTCGGCCCGCTTAGAGAGATGACGGTGTTCGGACTTACGGTGTTTGACCTGTTTGACTACGTGTCGAGCAACATCCTGTTGCCTCTCGGCGGTATGATGATATCTATATTTGTAGGTTGGTTTGTCGACAGGGGAGTGCTGCGTGCGCAGTTGTGCGGTACTGGCACAATAAAGGAGTGGATACTTCGGGTTATTGTGTTCTGCCTGCGTTATGTGGCTCCTGCCGGCATTGCTTTAGTCTTTCTTTCGGGTCTCGGCGTTATCTGACGGATCGATACATTTTATCTCTATGATGTCGCTCATGCGCGAGGTGTAGAGGCGCGACGCGTGCTCCTTCACGGCTACCGATTTTGACGGGATGGATGCTATGTGCACTTTGTCATGGCTTGCGCTTTCACGGTTGATTTTGTCGAGTGCCGACATTAGCCGCTTGCGTTTCTTTAGGTTGTTATGGTCAGTGAAAAGGCTCTGTTGAAGTTCGTTCCCGTCAATGATGCCGTTGGCGGTGACGCCGGCCCGTTTGTATCCGTATCCGGGGCGGAATATTGCGGCGAGTGCCGATTTTGCTTCCTTGCACAGTATTGAGGTGTCGTTGGTTGCTTCCGGCAGTTGGTGTTGTGCTATATTGGAGTAGTATGACTCCTTGAAGCGGTTGGTGGCGATGTATACCGATATGGCCGTACAGTGGCAGTTATGTCTCCGCAGTCGTTCGGCTACGTAAGCTGCATACTGCGCCACGGCATCGTTAAGTTCGTTGATTGTGTAAATCTCTGTAGCGAAAGTCCGGGAGCATGTAAGTGACTTTTGCGGCCCGTCGATGCTCTCGTCGGTTCCTATACAGGCTTCGCCGTTGAGTTCACGCCACACTCTTTCGAGGTTTATGTTGTAGCGGTCGCGTATAATCTCTTTTGACAGCCGGGCAAAGTCGAGAGCGGTGTTGAGCCCCTGAGTCTTGAGCCGCTCTGAAAGCCGTCGGCCTATGCCCCATACATCACCTATTGCGGTCAGCTCGAGAGCTTTCGTCATCTTGTCGGGGGTGTCGATAAGGCATGCCCCTTTGTAGCCCTTATACTTTTTGGCAAACCGGGCCGCTACTTTGGCGAGAGTACGGGTTGGGGCCATGCCGAGCGATACAGGTATGCCCACATTCTTTTTTATTGTCTTCACTATCGACTGTCCGTAGGCCGTCAGTTCATCGGCATCGACAGCATCAAGATTTATATATGCCTCGTCGATTGAGCTTATCTCCAGCCCGTCGGCGAGAGAGGCCAATGTCATCATGACACGTGATGACATGTCGCTATACAACCGATGATTGCCCGAGAGTGTGGTTATGTTGTGTCGCGATACAATGTCGCGGATTTTGAACAGCGGTATGCCTCGTGTCACACCGAGTGCTTTGGCTTCGTTTGACATGGCTACCACGCATCCGTCGTTGTTGCCCAATACTATGACCGGTTTGTCGCGCAGCTCGGGATGAAATACTCTCTCGCACGATACGAAAAAGTTGTTGCAGTCGATCAGGCCTGTCATGGGTGTGAATTTACCGCTTGCGGCGGTTTTTCTTGATGGTGTATGTGACTATGCCCCATACAGTGAAATCATCATCTTCGGTGACCTCGATCGGCGCATAGTGGCGGTTGGCCGGCATGAGAAGTATGCGGTGACGCTCTACTTTGAGGCGCTTAACTGTAAATTCACCGTCGATGCAGCATACGGCAAGGTCGCCGTTGACCGGCTCAAGCGACCGGTCGATTACCAGTATGTCACCGTCATCGATACCCTCCTCACACATCGAGTCGCCTGTCACACGGCCGTAAAATGTCGACGCCGGGTGTGCCACTATCACTGCATTAAGGTCTATCGACTCGTTCATCGACGATTGGGCGGGTGACGCAAAACCGGCCTTTATACCTCCGTCGGCATAAGGTAACGATATGGATGAACCGGTGTCCACCCCATATAGCTCCAAGTCATTCCGCTCTTTTGTCATCAGCTTCGTTTAATGGTTTCAATTATAAAGCGTGTAAAACCGACTGCTCCGTCGCGTTTTACACGCTTCATGATTATGGATATCGGTTATTATTTCAGTCTGTCGATGAGGGTGGCGGTGTCGAGGGTGCTTTGCTCGCCGGTGGCCATGTCTTTAAGTGTTATTTTGCCCTCCTTAAGTTCGTTTTCGCCGATTATGGCCACGAAAGGCACCGACTTGGCGTTGGCGTAGGTCATCTGCTTCTTCATCTTGGACGTCTCAGGGTATATTTCGGCCGAGATGCCGTGACCGCGCAGTTGTTTGATGACTTTCAGCGATTCAGCCTTTTCAGCCTCTCCGAAGTTCATAAACAGTACTTTTGTCGAGCGGGACGTATCCTCGGGATATAGGTCGAGTGCGTTGAGTACATCATATATACGGTCGGCGCCAAATGATATTCCCACGCCCGACACATCGGGCATGCCGAATACTCCCGTGAGGTTGTCGTAGCGTCCTCCGCCGGTTATGGAGCCTATCTCCACGTCACGGGCCTTGACTTCGATTATGGTACCGGTGTAGTAGTTGAGGCCGCGGGCGAGCGACACGTCAAGGTCAAGTTCTGCACGCAGTCCGAGAGCTTCAGTGTGTCTTACCACCTCTTTAAGCTCCTCTACGCCACGAAGTCCCACGGCTGATGTCGACAAAACCTCGGCAAGGCGTTCGAGGCGCTGATTGACCGGTCCGTCGATTGACAATATCGGTTCAAGGGCGTCGATTGCCTCGGTCGACAGGCCTCGTTCGGCGAGTTCGGCTTTAACGTTGTCCATGCCTATCTTGTCGATTTTGTCGATGGCTACGGTTATGTCGACTATCTTTTCGGGAGCGCCTATGAGCTCGGCTATTCCGGCAAGCACTTTGCGGTTGTTGAGCTTGATCGTTATATTTATCTTCAGGCGGCTGAACACCTCGTCGATAAGCTGTAGCAGCTCTACTTCGTTGACAAGCGAGTCGGAGCCGATTATGTCGGCGTCGCACTGGTAGAACTCGCGGTAGCGTCCTTTCTGAGGACGGTCGGCACGCCATACCGGTTGTATCTGGAAGCGCTTGAACGGAAATTGCAGTTCGGCGCGGTGCTGCACGACGTAGCGGGCAAACGGCACTGTAAGGTCATAGCGTAGACCCTTTTCACACAGCTGTGACGTGAGCTTGCCCGAGGCTTCACCCGAGTCGAGCAATTCGCGGTCGGCACCCCGCAGGTAGTCGCCGGAGTTAAGTATCTTGAACAGAAGTTTGTCGCCTTCCTCACCGTATTTACCCATAAGGGTAGTTAGATTCTCCATGGCCGGAGTCTCTATCTGGTTGAAACCAAACAGATTGAAAACTTCGCGTATGGTATTGAATATGTAATTGCGGCGTGCCATCTCGGTGGGTGAGAAGTCGCGCGTACCTTTGGGTATGGATGGTTTCTGTGCCATATTTATAAATTGTAGTTTGTTCTAAACTGCAAATTTAAGGCATTTTTCGCAAATATGTCATTTCTTTTGCCCGATACCGCTATATTGATGCGAAAATGATGCAATATCTTGTGAACGTGTTCGGATAATAGCCCTGATTCCCAATAAAATTCGTAACTTTGCAAAATGAAATCCGAACTGAACAAATACGATAATATCAACGCCGATGACGCTCAATTTATCAGTGATATTAAGGCAATAGTCTATACTGCCAAGCAAAAGGCATATCAAGCCGCCGACCTTTTTCAAGTAGCTGCAAATTGGCTGGTCGGCAGGAGAATTGTCGAACAGGAGCAGCATGGACGGGAGCGGGCTGAATACGGCAAGCGAATCATTGAACTTGCATCACAGGCGTTGACGGCAGAATATGGCAAGGGTTATTCAATTGTAAATATCAAAAGTTTTAGAAAGTTCTATCTAACATTCAAGGATTTAGCAATTGGTCAGACAGTGTCTGCCCAATCAGGATCCATTGAGAACGTAAAAAGGCAGACAGCGTCTGCCCATTTGGAATTGGCTGAAATTTTAGCTCCCAATCTATCGTGGTCACATTATGAGCGACTGATGCGAGTTAAAGACGATAACGAACGTGATTGGTATATGAGGGAAGCTGCCGGAGAAAACTGGAGTGTCCGTACACTAAACCGGAACATTGGCTCTCAATACTATCATCGTCTGCTCCAAACTCCGGAATCAAAACGCGGTGAAGTCATTGATGAGATGCAACGACTGACAGCCGATTATCAGAAAGACCGCCATAAATTCCTGCGAAATCCTGTTGTAGCCGAATTTTTAGGCTTTTCGCAGGAGGCAGCATATTCGGAAAGCAATCTTGAATCCGCAATCATCGACCACCTGCAAAAATTCATTCTTGAACTTGGTAAGGGATATGCTTTTGTTGCCCGTCAGCAGAGAATAAAAACCGACATCGGCGAATATTATATAGACCTCGTATTTTACAACTACATCCTTAAATGTTTTCTACTCATTGATTTGAAAACATCGCAAATCACACATGAGGACATTGGGCAAATGGATATGTATATCCGAATGTATGACGAATTGAAATGCACCGAAAGCGATAATCCTACTATCGGCTTACTCCTTTGCTCGGAAACGAGCAAGGATTTAGCACGGTATTCAATCCTCAAAGACAGCAGGCAACTATACGCCGCCAAATATCTGACATACCTCCCAACAAAGGAAGAACTAACCGCAGAAATTGAGCGGCAGAAAGAGATTTTCGCCCTGCAAACCGGCAAAAATCAAGATTAGCCCCTGCATTTTCTGCATTATCCGCATTTTGATGGCAAAGTTCAATACTTACATAGAACATCCTGAAATTGAGCGTTGGCGGGATTTATGCGTCAATGAGGGAGAATTATGCCGATATGCGAAAGGAGAGGAGTTTGTAAGCATCGGCAGGGTCGCACGATACATAATAGGCTATGTCAAGTCGGGAACGCTTAAATATGTTCTTTATGATGAGCTGGGTGCAGAACATGTATGTGGATTCTCATCCGCAGGAGAATTTATTGCTGACTGGCCTTTTGCTTTATATGGCGAGAAGGCGAAGTTGGCAATCATCGCTAATTCCACCTGCGAAATTTACCGCTTTCCGGTAGCAAAGTTCATAGAGCGCATGAAGACCGATGCCGGGTTATCGGAACTTGTTGCAAAATCCACAGAATTGGTATTTTATCAGACCTACGACCGATATCTCGCACTTTACTGCCAATCTCCTGAGAAACGCTACTTCAACCTGATTGCCAATCATCCCGATTTGTTCGAGCTGTTTTCTCTCAAAGATATAGCTTCGTTTCTCAATGTCACGCCCACGTATTTAAGCCGCATCCGCAAGAAACTCGGTAAATAACTGAAAAATCTTTCGACTCTCAACTTTGTTTGAGAGTTTTTATTTTCCGTCGCTGTAACTTTGCAGTCTAATTAAACTCAAAGTTTATGAGACACAAAATTATCACATCAATATGCTGCTTAATTATAGCTATAACTGCGACGGCGCAGCGGAATTCTGAAACGATTGGAACACAATCGCTCTCTGATTATGTCAGCATTTACGGTCGAGTTACAGATTATAACAATCAGCCCATAGATTCTTGCTCGGTGTCTGTTTCCAATGCAGATTTTTCAACGCTCTATGAAACTTACTCGGATTCATTAGGCTCGTATAGAATTGACAGCATTCCCAAAGGTTGTTATGCCGCAATATGCGCTATGCGCCCGAAGGAATATCCGCGTATGTTGCAAGTACCCAAAGATGAAATGCGACTTGAATTCTGGGCGTGGAATGTAATCGCTCATAAAGATATAAATCTTGACATTAGATATGGCAAACTGGAGCTTTATGGCACAAAAGCATTTTTTGAGTATGGGGGTCGGCAAGAATTGCTCATATATACGCGCCCAATGAGTGTAACTAAGTCAATATCTTATGAGAACTTCGCAGACAAAGAAGATGCCGAAATTAATGGTTCTAAGGTAACTGTAGAACCTCAATATATGACGTTTGAAGTATATGCCGACGGCCGTCCATTAGAGATTTATTCCGTTCAACATCTCTCTTTACCACATTTAAATGGTAATGCTCAAAATGTCAAAGGGAATGATGATTGCTATCTGATTCAAGCATCAATTCCTATAGACATATATAATCATGGTGATACGCCCTATGAAATACGTTTGGTCGGTTACAACTCCGAGTTTGATGAATGGGGCGAAAACGTATATTACCTTGAAGCACCTCAATATATCTGGAGATCGGAATAAAGTTTCCTAAGAGTCCATTCAAGAGGAAAAGAATGTGCCACAATCAGCAGGCCAAACATCTTATATTCAAATCATAAAATCAAGATAAATAAAAACATGAACAAATATCTGAGATTTCTATTTTTGTCGCTGTTAGTAATCGCTATAAGCGGTTGTGAGAAAGGGAATGAATCTCCGCTTTTATTTGAGGTTCGTTCAAATACAAACCCTGAAGATATTTTACTTTCTTACAATACGGATGAAACTGGGTACTATATTGATGTCAAAACTAATTGTAATGGAGATTTAGAATTGGCATGCTCCAATTGCAACAATCTGACTTATACGATAGATTGTACATATAGCATACTTGTTCCGGAAGAACATACATACAGAGATGTACAAGCCTCTAAGAAACAGGTCGGAGTTATCGTTAAAATCTTTGATGGTTACCAACTAAGTATCCATTTTGACAAATTGGCAGATCGTTTACCAATCGACTTTCTATGGGCCGATGCTGAAATAAAGATATATGGCAAGGTTGGAGGAAAAAATGTCAACACAAAGTTTTCAATACGTCGTTCAAAACCATTAAATATTTAGGCACTGGCTAAGATTGAACCGAGTTGAGATTCAATATTTTATTGAGAATGGCTATTTAAGATAGAATTTTAATTCCCAAAAAATCGGGAAACAATCTGTCTATAGTCCATCATTTCTGTATGATGACAGGCTCAATTAGGCGAGGAAATATGATATATGGAAAAACTGTAATGCAAACAGCTTAATCATACAAACAAAGATAGTCAACCCCGGCAGCAATTGTCGTGGTTGACTGACTTATTAATCAAAATCTATTTCTCTGATGGGATGAAATAGAGGAAAGTATCCTCAATGTGTCGAGCTTTTTCATAGTGACGGATGCGGGTTTTCATGGAGTCCTGCTCCTGCTGTGTGCCGACCACGAAAATTTTTTCACGGCGCAGCAAATCTTCCTGTTCCTTGCCTTCCCACCAAAGCCTTTCGTAGCGGTAGAGCCATTCGACATCTTTCAGTCTGGAGTTTTCGTTGAGCTGATAGAAGAAGCCATAGCCGAAGCCTCCGGCGGCGAGGACAACGATTGCAAAGACGATGTATGCCCATTTCGGTATTGCCGCCCATATTGCGCCGTGAACAAGATTATATTTACCCTGCCTCGACCGCCCCGGCGTCAACTAATCGACTTGTATGGGTGATACCGCGTTCAAGGAGCCGATAGCCGAACTATTGTCATGACCGTATGTTTATATTATATTGAAACTAAATACAATTTTATTATGACAAAAGTTACCTATATGGACAACAGCGGATTCGTCCTGACTCTGTCCGACGTCATTCTTGTTTTTGACTATTATCGTGATCCGGCTCACGCTCTGCATAAGGCTCTTGAGGCCAACCCGCAACTGCCGGTGGTGTTTTTTGTAAGCCACCATCATCATGACCATTACAACAAATGCATATTTGACCTTGCACAGAACCATAAAAGAGTGTATGTGCTGTCCAATGACGTATACGGGCAGGATATTCCCGGCTCCGAGCGTATTGCGGGCATGAGCGCGGGCGACGTGCTTGAAAATCTGCCGGGCGACATCAAAGTGAAGGCTTACGGCTCTACCGATGCCGGAGTAAGTTTTCTTGTGACAACTTCTGACGGCAAGAAGATATTTCATGCCGGCGACCTTAACGACTGGCATTGGCAGGATGACTCGACGGAACGCGAGGTACGCAAGGCCGACGAGCATTTCAGCGTCATCCTGAATCGTATAGCTTCTGAGAATCCGTCGGTCGACATAGCCATGTTCCCCGTCGACACCCGACAAGGATCAGACTTCGAGCGCGGAGCGCGGCTGTTTCTTGAGAAGATAAAGGTGACCGACTTTTTCCCGATGCACATACACGGCGACTTCAAGGACGCCTGCGACTTCAAGGCTTATGTCGACGAGAGTGTCACGGAGTGTCATTGTCTCCACAACCCCGGCATGAGCGCCGACGTGAATTAGGTCACGTGTATTTTGTCGGATTCATAATGGTAAATTGACCGATTTGCACTAAGGTTATTAGAATTATTTTGCTAAATTTGCAAACAGATAATTAACCTGAACAACATTTAAAGATACCATTATGAAAATGAAAGAGACAATACGCGAGCAATTCAGCCAGCGTTTTGGAGGTAACGGAGTATTTTATGCATCGGCAGGTCGTATAAACCTGATAGGCGAGCACACCGATTATAACGGCGGCTTCGTATTCCCGGGAGCCATCGACAAAGTCATCATGGCCGAAATAAAGCCCAACGGTACGGATAAGGTACGGGTCTATTCGGTAGACATCGACGAGTATGCCGAGTTTGGCCTTAATGAGGAGGATGCCCCCTCGCAGCAGTGGGCCCGCTACATATTCGGAGTATGCCGTGAAGTCATTAAACGTGGTGGTACGGTAAAAGGCTTCGACGCAGTGTTTGCCGGCAATGTACCCCTCGGTGCCGGACTTTCGTCGTCGGCCGCTCTTGAGAGCTGCTTCGCATATGCGATGAACGATATGTTTAACGACAACAAGATCGACAAGTTTGAGCTTGCCAAGATCGGACAATCGACAGAGCATAACTATTGCGGCGTGAATTGCGGCATCATGGACCAGTTCGCATCGGTGTTCGGCAAGAAAGACCATCTTATCCGTCTTGACTGCCGTTCGCTTGAGTACGAATACTTCCCCTTCAAGCTCGACGGCTACAAACTGGTGCTCGTCGACTCGAAGGTGAAGCATGAATTGGTTGACTCTCCCTACAACAAGCGCCGCGCTTCATGCGTGCATGTGGCCAAGGAACTGGGAGTGGAGACTCTTCGCGACGCCGAGCTGGAAGACCTTGACAGAATCAAAGACCGCATATCGGAGGAAGACTACAACCGCGCCAAGTATGTCATCGAAGAGAAGCAACGTGTGCTTGACGTGTGCGACGCTCTTCAGAAGGGTGACTACGCCACTGTAGGCGACCGCATGTACAAGACTCATGAAGGCATGTCGAAGCTCTATGAGGTAAGCTGTGTGGAGCTTGACTACCTCAATGACATCGCAAAAGAGTGTGGTGTAACCGGTTCGCGCATCATGGGCGGCGGTTTCGGAGGTTGCACCATCAACCTTGTTAAAGACGAGTTGTATGACAACTTCATAGCTACGGCCAAGAAAAAATTTGAGGCCAAGTACGGACATGAACCTCAGGTATATGAGGTGATTGTTTCTGATGGAGCACGTAAGTTGGACTAACTTGAAACTCTACAGATATGAAAATACAGACTGAGAGAGTTATGTCGCCCAAGGGTGACATAACTCTTTATACATTGACAAATGCGTCTGGTGCTTCTGTGACGCTGTCTAGCCTCGGCGCCGGCATAGTAAGCGTTGTCGTTCCCGACAAGGACGGCAAGTTGGATGACGTAGTGCTCGGATATAAGAATCCGGTCGATTATTTCGGCGACGGTCCTTGCGCCGGAAAGACCCCCGGCCGTTATGCCAACCGCATATGTAAGGGTAAATTCTCTATCGACGGCAAGGAGTACACTCTTGCCATAAATAACGGGCCAAATGCTCTTCACGGAGGTCCCGAGGGCTTCATGAACCGTATATGGAAGTCGGAGGCGGCCGGCAGTCACGTGAAATTCACTTATTACGCCGCCGACGGCGAAGAGGGCTATCCCGGAGCCGTAAAAGCCACGGTCATATACTCTTGGAACGATAAGAACGAACTTACCATCGACCTGAAGGCCGAGAGCGATGCCAAGACGGTAATCAATCTCACCAACCATGCTTACTTCAATCTTGACGGAGAGAACAGCGGTTCGGTACTTGATCATGAGCTTCAGTTGCTCGCGTCGAAGTATCTGCCCACCGATGCCACACAGATACCTACCGGAGAGCTTGCCGATGTAGCTGGCACTCCCATGGACTTCCTGCAGCCCAAGACTATAGGACGCGATATAAACGCCGACTTCGAGGCGTTGAAGATAGGCAAGGGCTACGACCACTGCTGGGTGCTTGACAACTGGCACAAGCACAGCCTCGGTAAAGCTGCCGTGCTTACCGCCGCCAAGAGCGGACGTGTGCTTGAAGTGTTTACAACCCAGCCGGGCGCTCAGGTATATTCCGGCAACTGGCTCGGAGGCAGCCCCGAGAACAAATGCGGTCGTCCGTACAATGACTACGACGGTGTGGCCATAGAGTGTCAGGGATTTCCCGACGCCCCCAATCACCGCAATTTCCCCTGTCAGCTTCTGTGTCCGGGAGAAGAGTATAATCAAACTATAGTATATAGATTTACAACAAAATGAAACCTACATTATTCGTTTTAGCCGCCGGCATGGGAAGCCGGTACGGAGGTCTCAAGCAGCTTGACTCGCTCGGCCCCAATGGAGAGACCATCATGGACTACTCGATCTATGATGCCGTTAAGTCGGGATTCGGAAAAATAGTGTTTGTCATAAGAAAAGATTTCGAGCAGGATTTCCGCGAAAAGATCATTTCAAAATATGAGGGTCATGTGCCTGTAGAGGTTGTATTCCAGTCCACCGACGCTCTGCCCGAAGGATTTACCTGCCCGGCTGACCGTACAAAGCCGTGGGGTACTAACCATGCGGTGCTTATGGGCAAGGATGTCATCAAGGAGCCGTTTGCTGTCATCAATGCCGACGACTTCTATGGACGCGACGCATTTGAGGTGATTGCCAAGGAGCTGAGCCGTCCGCGTGACCGCAAAGGCGACTATTGCATGGTCGGTTTCCGCGTAGGCAATACCATGTCTGAGAACGGTTCTGTGGCACGTGGCGTGTGCAACACGGAGAACGGTCTTCTCACGACTGTCACCGAGCGTACCGACATAGCTTACGACGAGAACCATGACATAACCTTCCACGATGAGAAAGGCGAGGTGTGCAAGCTCGGCCCCAAGACCCCCGTGTCGATGAATCTCTGGGGCTTTACCCCCGATTACTTCGAGTACAGCGACCGCGAGTTTGTCAACTTCCTGAAAAAAGATATCAATACACCGAAAGCGGAATTCTTCATCCCTATCGTTATTGACACTCTTATCAACTCCGGCGAAGCTACCGTGAAAGTGCTTGATACCGACTCGAAGTGGTTTGGTGTGACTTATGCGGGCGACCGTCCCGGCGTGGTGGCCAAGTTCGCCGAACTTCATAAAGACGGCACATATCCCGAAAAACTCTTCTAAAGAGCGGTTTATCGGATAAATAAAAATACGGCGGATGAGCTATGAAGCTATCTCCGCCGTATTTTCTTTATAATAGATGTCGCAGGTTATAGCGGGCGCGCTTTGTAGACACTGCTGGCCGATGCGGGCAATACCTTGCCCTGCAGGGTTATGTTGTAGGAGTGGAAGTTAGGCGTTATAACCGCTGTGGCGTAGGTACTTCCTGCGGGAAGCGTTATGAATACCGTGGCAGAGATGCCGGTGCCCGATACGCTCATCGACATCCGGTAGTTGCCCTTCTTGTCAATCGATCTTTTGATCGAGGAGGGTGAGCCTTCTACGGTGATGCCGCCTATGCCGTTGATGCCCGGCCGCGACTTCAGCAGTGCTATCTGTACGGTGGCTCTGCCGTCGACTACCGAAATGAAATTGGTGGCTGACGACACGTAGGCCGACCGTCCGCGTTTGAATATGAGTTTGTCCGCCTCAAGTACGAAGTCGAGTTTGTCGAGCGATTGTACCGCCAATTCGTGGGCCATGGAGTCGCGTATGGCGTTTATGCGTTTTTCCTGCTCGCGTGCCTCCCTTTGTTCGGGGCTGAGATTGGCTGTCGATGCACATGAGCACAGCAGCGCGGCGAGTAAGCCGATGATTAATGTGAAGCGTGTCATAACGTAATGTCTTTTGTTGATTAATACTCTTTTACTTTCACAAACATACGGAAAAATTCCGTAGCCCTCTTGTTATATAAACACTAAACCGGCCCCGACAATCTGTTAAATAATCTTAGAAGAGAGTAAAAAATAGCGAATATCTTGACTTGGGCTAATAAATAATGTATCTTTATGTGTTATTGGATTAAACTACGCATTAAGATGCGAGTCCAATAGATACAAAAGTGTATAATCATTTATTATTAAATTAAGGAACCAAGTCTTATGGTAGGTAAAAAACTCTTATTATCAATCGCTATGCTGGGTGCGGGCATAATGTCGGTTTCAGCACAAGGATACTATGACGACGACATTTACTACGATCCGGCAAAAGACACCAAAGCGAAACAGGAAAAAATCGAGCGGGCCAAGCGCAAGCAGGCTGCCGCTACGACCCAATACTATAATCAGTATAATTATGACCCGACTTTGGGCGGACATGACTATGCGGGTGCCGACACATATACCGTGACCGGTACTTCGGCTCGCGATGTGGACGAGTATAACCGTCGAGGAAAATATGCTCAGGTCGACACCGCTGCAGCCCGTCAGGCCGGGAATGATGACTTTGCCTATACGCGCCGTATAGAGAAGTATCATAACAGCGACATTATATCCGATATAAACGACCCGGCGTTGGTTGAGTATTATTATTCGACACAGCCCGAAGTCAATATTATAATCAATAGCCCGGGGTGGTACTCTCCGTGGGCATGGAACTATTATGACTGGTACTGGGGTCCGTCATGGTCATGGCCTTACTATTCATCATGGTGGGGGCCGTCATGGT
>VSOZ01000016.1 GCA_009775095.1 Muribaculum sp. | reverse complement strand
GTAGAATTGACTCGAGACATTTTCTTCTCAATGCTCTTGTACTACTTGTCTATTTAAGTCTGTCAATGTTCTTGTGCTTCGTTCTTGAAAGCGAGTGCAAAGTTATAGCGTTTTTTAATAACCTCCAAATATTTTTTCTTCGATTTTTTCATGAATAATCGAGCAACATCGCCAAAAACTATGTTATACAACATTTTACGAGGATACCTGTAACACAAGATTTAACTTTCATTAACAAACAATTTGTATTGCATTATATTGATTTCAAACCATGTAAATAAATATATATGTAAAAAAGCTCGGTCTACAGATTTTTTGTCGTAACTTTGAAGAAACATATATCAAGATTGATGCAACCATTTATACACCTACACGTACACACTCAATTTTCAGTACTGGACGGTCAGGCTTCCGTGCCGGCTCTTGTTGACAAAGCCATTGCCGACGGCATGCCGGGTCTTGCCATTACTGACCACGGCAACATGTTTGGCATAAAAGAATTCTACAACTATGTCAATAAGAAAAACGGAAAAATAAAAGACGGCATAAAAGAAGCAGAGAAAACCCGCAAAGAAGCAGAAGAGTCGGGAGACACAGACACCGTCAAACAGCAAGACGAGATTATAGCCGGATTGAAGAAAAAAATATTCAAACCTATATTCGGCTGCGAGATGTATGTGGCGTTAAAATCGCTTCATGAGCACGTAGACAAAAAAGACACCGGACGCCACCTTATAGTACTTGCAAAAAATGAGACAGGCTACCATAACCTTATAAAAATAGTGTCACAGGCATGGACCGAGGGTTTTTATTCACATCCACGTACCGATAAAGAAGCCCTTGCCAAACATCATGAAGGCCTCATCGTATGCTCGGCATGCCTCGGTGGTGAAATACCGCGTCTGATACAAGCCGGAGAACTTGAAGAGGCGGAACGTCAGGTAAAATGGTTCAAAGATATATTCGGTGATGATTATTACATAGAGCTTCAGCGTCACAAGACCGACAAGCCCGGTGCCAACAGACAGACATACGAGGTACAGGAATCGGTAAATCCAGTGTTGATAAATCTCGCTCGAAAATATGGCATAAAAATCATCGCGACCAACGACGTGCACTTTGTCAACGAAAGTGACGCAGAAGCTCATGACCGACTGATTTGTGTGAGTACAAACAAGAATCTCACCGACCCGTCACGTATGCGTTACACCAAGCAAGAGTGGATGAAAACTCAAGCGGAAATGAACGAGGTTTGGACCGATCTTCCTGAAGCATTGACTAATACACTCGAAATACTTGACAAAGTAGTGCCCTACTCTATTGACCACAAACCCATATTGCCTAATTTCCCGCTACCAGACGGCTTCACCAACAATGACGATTATCTACGCTATTTAACTTACGAAGGGGCAAAACGTCGTTGGGGCACGCTCGACGAAGTACACATCGAACGTCTTGATTTCGAACTTGACACGATCAAAAATATGGGATTTCCGGGCTACTTCCTCATCGTGCAGGATTTTATACGCGCCGGACGCGAACGTGGAGTGTCAATCGGTCCGGGACGTGGCTCCGCAGCAGGCTCGGCCGTAGCATACTGTCTTGATATAACACAGATAGACCCGATTAAATATGACCTTCTATTTGAACGTTTTTTGAACCCCGACCGAATATCGTTGCCCGATATAGACATTGACTTCGATGATGACGGACGCGCCGACGTCCTTAAATATGTGACGGAAAAATATGGAGCCGAAAAAGTGGCCCGTATCATAACCTACGGTACAATGGCGGCGAAATCGGCTATCAAGGATGTGGCGCGCATAGAACAATTGCCTCTATCTGAAAGCAACCGACTGACGAAGCTCATACCAAAGCATATGCCGGAAGTAAACGGCAAAGAGTTAAAGATGACTCTGAAGAACTGTTACGAGCATGTGCCGGAATTCAAGCCCGAACTTGCAAGCAACAATCCGCTTGTCGTAGAAACGCTGAAATATGCCCAAGAGCTTGAAGGCAATGTACGCAACACGGGTGTGCATGCCTGCGGTGTCATAATCGGCCGCGACGACATAACAGACTGGGTGCCTGTAAGTACGGCTACCGACAAAGACGGTACAAAACTGTTGGTGACGCAATATGAAGGCAGCGTCATAGAGGATACCGGCCTTATAAAAATGGACTTCCTCGGTCTTAAAACTCTCTCCATAATAAAAGAAGCCCTCGCCAACATAAAACTGACACGAGGCATAGATGTAGACATCGACTCTGTGCCCATTGACGATAAAAAGACATACGAACTTTATTGTGAGGGCCGCACCACCGGCACATTCCAGTTTGAGTCGGCGGGTATGCAGAAGTATCTGCGCGAACTGCAACCAAGTGTATTTGAGGATCTCATAGCCATGAACGCATTGTATCGTCCCGGACCTATGGATTATATCCCCGACTTTATCGCTCGTAAACATGGAAAGGCGCCTATAGAATACGACATACCTATAATGGAGCAGTATCTTAAAGATACATACGGTGTCACCGTCTATCAGGAGCAGGTCATGCTCCTGTCGCGACTGTTGGCCGGATTTACCCGCGGCGAGAGCGATACCCTGCGAAAAGCGATGGGTAAAAAACTCATCGACAAGATGATGGCCCTTAAAGCAAAATTCTTAAAAGGCGGAGAAGCCAACGGTCACAAGCCTAAAGTCCTTGAAAAGATATGGGCGGATTGGGAAAAGTTTGCATCCTACGCATTCAACAAAAGTCACGCTACATGCTACTCTTGGGTTGCATTTCAGACGGCATACCTGAAGGCAAATTATCCGGCAGAATACATGGCGGCAGTACTGAGCCGAAATCTTACCGATATAACCAAGCTGACGGTATTCATGGACGAGTGCAAAGCCATGCATATCAACGTCAAGGGTCCGGATGTAAACGAATCGTTCACCGCATTCGGTGTGAACAAACAAGGCGATATACGCTATGGACTTGCAGCAATAAAAGGAATAGGAGTAAATGTCGTAAACGAAATCATCCGCGCACGCAATGAAGGCGGCCCGTTCAATGACATATATGACTTTGTAGAACGCGTCGACCGTTCGGCAATAAACCGTCGTGTCATAGAAAATCTGGCGCAGACCGGAGCATTTGACTGTTTCAGTGAAGTAAAACGTGAAGATTTTTTCGCAACCAATATAAAAGGAGAGAGTTTTGCCGAAATTCTTGTACGATACGGCCAGAATTTCCAGAACGACAAAAGCAAAAATGAAAATTCGCTGTTTGGCGGCTTTGAAGAGTCTATAAATACGGCAGGACGACCCCAACTTATTCCTGCTGTGCCATGGCTTGAAATCGAAAAGCTCGAAAAAGAGCGAGAACTGATAGGCCGATATCTGTCGGGCAATCCGCTTGACCCATATTATGTCGAGCTGAATCACGGTTGCAATATAACACTGAAAGAGCTTTCGGAAGAAGAACCGGTAGAAGGGCGTGAGCTTACATGTGGCGGCAGAGTCACTGAATTCACCATAAAGCAGGGCAAACGAGGCAGTTTCGGCATATTGAAAGTAGAAGACTACTCCGGAACGGCGGAATTCATGTTGTTTTCCGACGACTTTGTAAATTACAATAAGTTTGGCGTAGCCGGCACCACCGTATTTATTAAAGGACGGTTCGCGAGACGCTATAACAACTCCGATCTGCGTTTCCAGATAACCGGAATGTCTCTGCTCGAAAAAGCTCGTGCTGAACTTGTTGACGGTATAATAATTGACATCGACGCAGACAAAGCCAACGAAAATTTCCACGGAGTCCTAAACGATCTTATCACTTCGTCGACTGAAGACAAGGGCAATCTTTATCTTCGCGTACACGATCACAGCCTGAACCGCTCCCTTAAATTGTCGGCCGGCGTTAAAATACCGATTAACCGCAAGTTAATCAATACGCTCGAGGATATGGACATGAAGTTTGAGATATGTAGACCGTGACATAATTTGCCCGATACATATTTCTTCACTAAATTTGTCGCACTGAAATAACTTAATTTTAATAAAACATATAACATTTATGGCATTCCAATTTACTGACGCTAACGTCAAAGAGGTTATAGCATCCGGCAAGCCGGTGGTTATCGATTGTTGGGCCACATGGTGTGGCCCGTGTGTACGCATGAGTCCTATCATCGACGAGCTCGCTGAAGAGTTCGGCGACAAGGCCGTCATAGGTAAATACAATATTGACGAACAGTCAGACCTTACCGGCGAATACCGCATAATGAGCATCCCCACCATACTTCTGTTTAAGGACGGAAAGCTCATTGAACGTCTTGCAGGCTCACAGCCCAAAAGCACACTTGACGAAAAAATCAAAGGCATGCTTTAAATAATACACAGCCTATAAAACAATAGCGGAGCACCTCACATGGCACTCCGCTATTTTATTTTCACACTTAATCAGAACCTGTCATTTTGACACACGCAAAACCGTAAACGAGTAACCCGGCAACTTCACCGAAGGCAATGTCATGCTGACATTGACAGGCACAACATTGTCAGCTTTAGGATCACCTACAAGCATACTGCCCACAGCTTTACGCGAGGAACGCACTCCGAGTGATGCCAAGTCAAGATTCACATCGGCTTCAACAGGAAGCATATTAACCAGCTTCACTATATAATCCCCGGCTTCTTTATCCTCTACGACAGACACACCTATACGGTTGGCAACATCAGCGCTGTTGTTGTCAATCTTTACCGACGACGGCACATAAACCGTACCGGCATTGTTGCCGTACATATGCTGCACATAATAGTCGGTGGTAAGACGCACCTTGTCATTGTCAAAATAAATAAGATCCGGATTCCATTGTGTATGATCCTTCTTGGCAAGCAGGGGCGCATAAGAGGTCATGGCCACAACATCGCCGTTTCGTTCAACCCCTGTAAGATACAGAGCTATTGACAGAGCGGTCTCCATATTGTTGGGACGCCCCGGTAGATGCGACGCATATTCGCCGAGATACACCTGCGTACCGCCACGAGGATAATCATCATAATAATTATTGTTATGTATGAGCCATCCGGGCGACACGTAGTAGTGCTCGTCTACCATAGGTATGTCAAGCTCACGCGCAAGTTCCCAACCGCGATCATAGTCGGCACCCTCATAGAACGGACCTACCGTGCCCACCACGGTTACATCAGGATAGCGTGAGGTCACGGCATCATATATCATGCGGAAACGCGGCTCAAACACCTCGGTTATCATATCCTCATTGCCTATACCTATATATTTAAGGTCAAATGGCTCCGGATGACCGGCAGCGGCACGCTTGGCACCCCACTCCGTAGTCACATCGCCGTTTGCATACTCGATAAGGTCAAGAACATCCTGAACATATGCATCCATCTCCTCCATCGGTATACCACACTGTTGCCCAAATGTGGTAAGCGCCTCATGCGAGTGGTGAGCCGCCGTACCTGAATTCTGACATGGCACGCCGGCTGCAAGGACCGGCAGAGGCTCCGCACCTATATCTTCACAAAACAGGAAATATTCATGATAGCCGAGACCGCGGGTCTGATGATAGCCCCAAAGATTACGCAAGGGTTTTCTCGACTCCAGCGGGCCTATGGAGCCTTTCCAGTCATAGATATTGTCGACACCGTCGCCATGAGCCACACAACCGCCGGGAAAACGCACAAAACGCGGCTTCAGGTCGGCAAGAGTCTGAGCAAGATCTTTACGCAGACCGTTCTCACGACCCTTGAACGTCTTTACAGGGAAAAGCGATATCATATCGGCGTCAACCGACGCACCGGTAGGCACCGTAATGGCAAGAGACGCATCGCCTACCGTACGCGACGGTTTCAACTCGGCTTTGTACGTAGTCCAATCGGCCGATGACACCTTCACTTTAGCCGACGACAATACCTTTCCGGCTTTGTCGACAAGCGACACGGTCACGACAACCGCTTTAGGCGAACGAGCCATAAACGAAAAGCGGTAACGATCACCCTTTTTAAGCGATATGCCGTCATAACCCTCGTTTTTCAACGTCATTGCTTGACGAGTGGCATCAATAGCCACATAATGAGGATTGTTTTCATGCACGGGATTATCTGTTTTAATGACAATATCCCCTTCTCCGCATGACCATGCCTTTGTTGAATTCCATGCCGTGTCATGGCCCCGGTCTGACGGAGCATACTCAAAATCACGGTTCTGCACGAGTTCGGCATACAATCCTCCGTCAGCTCCGTAATTTATATCTTCAAAAAATATACCTACAAGTTTATCGGAAATAGGTTTGCTTTCAGCGGGGCGCGGCGTTATATCTACCTTAACGCCTTTAAGACCGACAAAACGCTCGCCATCCTGCGAGGCCTGTTGTCCGAAAAGCGCATTTTTGCCATATCTTTCCTTCACATAAGCATTAAGACCGGCTATGACATCTTCGGGCACCGACTGTACATATCCGCCAACTTTAACTCCGTTTATGTCGGCGCTGTCACGTCGTGTCTTATACATTGGCCTCATATCACGCGGCAGGTCCACTCTTTTCTCAAAATAGCGCTGCGGCGCCCACTTTTTCAGATCGGGCGATACGGCCAATGCCGTGACCCGGTTCTTGTTGTCAGCATACCACACGCAGGTCCACATACTGTCAGCCACATTGTAGATAAGTTCCGGAGCAAACATCTTTTTAAAGCTTCCCCACGGACCGAAATCAGACCGCACAAAGTCATATCCGTTACCGATTGACTGCCACGGAGCGCCCTTATCGGCGCGCCACGCTATACGCAGACCGGAATTACCCTCAGGCAACGAGTATGAAAACATCTCCACATTGTCAGCCGACATGACACCCGGCAATACCATCGCCACGCCGCACAAGACACACTGCAATTTCTTCATAATTCAAGGTTAATTATTTATTTGACAAAATTATATCTCTATTTTCTCACCTAAGAAATGAGGCTTTCTTCCCACAATAAGATCAAACATCATTTTATCTCTTGCAAGCCACTCGCGAAGCGTAAGCCTTATACGCACAAGACGGCCCGCAATAACCGGAGCACCTACCGCCACAGCATCAATGCCGTTGCTGCGAGCTATAAAAAGCGCCCTCTCACAATGGTCAGGCTGCGAAATAATCGTAATACTGTCGCACCCGAACACCTCCTTGGCCCTTACGACAGAGTCGAGCGTTCTGAAACCGGCGAAGTCAAGGACAATCGACTTCTCCGGCACACCTTTGGCTATAAGAGAATCACGCATAGCCATGGGCTCATCATAACCGCGCGTATGATTATCACCGCTAGCTATTATATAATCTATTTTCCCGTCATGATACAATTGCGCCGCTGTATTTATCCGCGTATAAAAGTACGTATTGGGGCGTCCCATGCGATTAAGCGGATTGGTTCCGAGCAAAAGGCCTACACGATTGCGGGGCACATCCTCTATCCCGTACAGCCGACGGCCGGAGTCATAGGACACCATCATATTTACAACTACGGTAAATAAAACGGCAACAGCCACACTTACAACGATGCATACCCGGACAAGACGTTTACGGGGATTACTGAATTTCATATTATGATGAACTTTGGTATATCAACACAAAGATACTGAATTCGAGAAGCAAAAGCAATGAATCGACTGGCAATTATATCGATTATTTTTTGGTTTATGTTTAATAACATAGTAATTTTGCACTCGAAATTAAAAAAGGTTATGCAGAATATCAGAAATATTGCCATCATCGCACACGTTGACCACGGCAAGACCACCCTTGTGGATAAAATGCTTCTCGCAGGCAATCTCTTCAGAGAAAACCAGAACGCAGGCGAACTCATACTTGACAACAACGACCTTGAACGTGAGCGAGGCATAACAATTCTCTCCAAAAACGTATCTATCGACTATAAAGGCTACAAGATAAACATCATCGACACTCCGGGACACGCCGACTTCGGCGGAGAGGTGGAGCGAGTGCTCAATATGGCCGACGGCTGTCTGCTGCTTGTTGACGCATTTGAAGGCCCCATGCCGCAGACCCGCTTCGTACTTCAGAAAGCCATACAGATGGGCCTTAAGCCGGTAGTGGTCATAAATAAGGTCGACAAACCAAACTGCCGCCCCGACGAAGTTCAGGAGATGGTGTTTGACCTCATGTTCAATCTTGACGCCACAGAGGATCAGCTCGACTTCCCCACCATATACGGATCGGCCAAACAGGGCTGGATGTCTACCGACTGGAATAAACCCACCGACAACATACTCCCCGTACTTGACGCCATAATAGAGTACATACCCGCGCCCGAGACTCTTGAAGGCGACGCGCAGATGCTTATCACCTCGCTCGACTACTCAAGCTACGTAGGACGCATAGCCGTAGGCCGCGTACACCGCGGCAGCCTGAAAGAGGGCATGGACATAGCACTCTGCAAGAAAGACGGCTCCATCGTAAAACAACGCATCAAAGAGCTTCATACTTTCGAAGGCATGGGACGCAAACGAGTACAGGAGGTCAAGTCAGGCGACATATGCGCGTTAGTGGGCATCGAGGGTTTCGAAATCGGCGATACTGTGGCCGACATCAACAATCCCGAGCCGCTACCCCGCATAGCCATCGACGAGCCGACCATGTCTATGACCTTTACCATCAACGACTCGCCGTTCTTCGGACGCGATGGAAAGTTCGTGACATCACGCCACATTGCCGACCGCCTTACCAAAGAGCTTGACAAGAATCTCGCTCTTCGCGTAAGCAAGGCTCCTCACGAAGATGTATGGACCGTGTTCGGACGCGGTGTGCTCCACCTGTCGGTACTTATCGAGACCATGCGCCGCGAGGGCTACGAGTTGCAGGTAGGCCAACCTCAAGTCATCGTGAAAGAGATTGACGGCATAAAGTGTGAGCCTGTAGAGCTGTTGACAATAAACGTGCCCGAAGAGTATTCGAGCAAAATCATCGATATGGTAACCCGACGCAAAGGCGAAATGGTGTCGATGAACACGCAGAACGACCGTCTGCATATAGAGTTCAACATACCGTCGCGCGGCATTATAGGACTGCGCAACAATGTGTTGACAGCATCGGCCGGCGAGGCAATAATGGCCCACCGCTTCCTTGAATATCAACCGTGGAAAGGCGATATAGAGCGTCGCACCAACGGCTCGCTCATAGCCATGGAAGCCGGTACCGCCTACGCTTACGCCATTGACAAGCTACAGGATCGCGGGCGCTTCTTCATCTTCCCGCAGGAAGAGGTATATGCAGGACAGGTAGTAGGTGAAAACGCTAAAGACAACGACATCGTTGTCAATGTCACAAAATCCAAGAAGCTGACCAACATGCGTGCATCGGGAGCCGACGACAAGGCCCGCATAATACCGCCTGTCGTCTTCAGCCTTGAAGAGGCTCTCGAATACATAAAAGAGGACGAATATGTGGAGGTGACACCTCATCACCTGCGTCTGCGTAAGATTATACTTGACGAGTTGGAGCGTAAACGTGCCAATAAATCTTAAAGCGGTTATTGACCGATTAAACTTTTTATATTTCACGAGTGTCTTATAGGTGTACTTATAAGACACTTTTTTATTAAACAATCATGAACAAATTTTTAAGAAAAATCATGCCGGTTGTCGCCACGGTATTATTGGCAGGCAACTTCTCGGCAAACGCACAGAACGCACAAAAACCTATCACGGCTGACGATACCGACCTGCCGGTAGCTGCAAAAACATTCCTGAAAAAACATTTCGATGGTGTAACAATACATGAATTCGAGAAGAAATTCTGGTCAAATTCCTACGAGCTTGAACTCGCCGACGGCACTGACATCGACTTTGATTCCAAAGGTCGTTGTACGGAAGTGAGCGCACCCGACTACAAGATGCTTGAACCGTCGCTTGTAAGAGAACTTCTCCCGGCGGCAGCCTGTCTGACTCTGACCAATGACAATCTCATCGAATCAGTTGAAGAGATCGAGTATAACCCGTCGCGCGGCTATAAAGTAGAAGTACGCCACGGCACAATCGACGATTATAGATTTGATACCGCGGGCAAGCTTATAAAAGTAAAGCACGACGATTGACCCTCGCCATTACATGAAACAAAACCGGGCATGGAGCTATTACGCATTCCATGCCCGGTTTTTATACGATGTATTGACAGATTTTACTCTTCCATAGCTTCGGCGGCGCCGATAAGCTCTTTTTCCGCATCATCGGCTACATGGTTCGGCTTTTCAAGGCCGTAACCTTTCTTGGCATCAAGTGCCTTGAGTGCAAAGCCGAGCAGCAGAGCAGCCACTCCGCAGCTTGCAAACACACACATCGGCACAGTGTAGTTATACTTCATCGGGTCGGTGACTCCGGGATTGGACGCCACAAGCACACTGCCGATAATCATCGGGAACGCATAAAGGCCGATATTCTGTATCCAGAAAATCAACGCATAGGCCGATCCTATCAGCTTCTCGTCAATCAACTTGGGTACCGAAGGCCATAATGCCGCAGGCACGAGCGCAAACGATATACCAAGTACCACCACTGCCGTAAGGGTTATGATGACCGACTGTGTGGCCGGCACAATGAACGCAAATGTCAGATGACACAATATCATCAACACGGCTCCGAATATAAGCATAGTGGCTCCCTTGCCGTACTTATCGAGATAATGGCCGAGAAAAGGAGTAACCGCTGCAGCCCCGAGCGGAAAGATGAAGAACACCAGACCGGCGTCTTTGGCCGAGAACTGCAGATTGCACTGAAGCATATTGATAGCATACTTCTGGAACGGGAATATAGCAGAATAATAAAGTACACACAGTAGTGCCACAAGCCAGAAAATAGGCAGGCGCAATATCTTTCCGATGTCTCTTACACGGAATGGATCGTCCTTCTCCTCCTGCACGCCCTGCGCATCAAGTTTCTTATCCATAAATCCGTAGGTTATGAAGCAGATAAGTCCTATTATAAGGAGAAGCACCGCATAAGCCACAGGACGCGACACCTCGACAGGCACTATCGAAGCTACGACGGGAGCTCCCACCACAACTACGGCCACACCCACGCGGGCAATAGCCATCTCAACGCCCATTGCAAGAGCCATCTCCTTACCCTTGAACCATTTTACGATACCGCGCGAAACGGTGATACCGGCCATCTCGGCACCGCAGCCGAATATCATGAAACCGATAGCCGCAAGTTTGGCCGATGCCGGCATTCCGGCATAAAATGGAGTTACATTCCACCATGCTGAAGGCAAGTTGAGATTTTCGGTAAGAAACGCCGCCACGGCGCTGTCCTGAAAACCCTGAGTCACGGCATAATAATTGAGGCTTCCGCCCACTACCATGACCGCACCCGACAAAACGGCGGTAAACCTTACACCCATCTTGTCAAGTATGATACCGGCAAATATCAGAAAGAATACAAATACGTTAAGAAACGGCTCCGAACCGGCAAAATGTCCGTAAGCCACCGGATCCCACCCGCGCTGCTCCTGAAGAAGTTCCTGAAGCGGCGACAGGATATCGACAAAAATGTAGGCGAAAAACATCGCCGAGGCAAGAAGCGCCAACGCGGTCCAGCGTGCCCACTTCTTCTCGCAGAGGGCCGTGTTAATAGGATTGGCCTTTGTTTTAGATGTAGTCATTTATACTATAGCTGTTATTATGTGATTAATTCTTTTTTACAAAAGTACACAAAACTGCATTAATGACAGAAATATTCCTTAAATTCGTAACATTATTTATATAATTGCTATGTATTCCCGAAAGCCGTTTACCTTTGACCGTGTCGTAAGACTTATAATAACATGCCTTGTCATAGCCGGCATACTCATGCTCATAAACCTGCTTAAAGGTGTGCTTCTGCCATTCTGCGTGGCATGCCTCATAGCCTATATATTCGAGCCGTTTGTGCAGTTCAACAGGCGTCTGCTTCATCTGCGGGGGCGCGTAATAGCCATATTCGTCACTCTTTTTGAAGCCACATTCATATTCGGCATCTTGTGTTACATACTGGTACCTATGATTGTATCGGAGATGCAGCACATGGGACACCTGCTGAAAGCCTACTCCGAGACAGAACTTGACATACCCTTTCTGCCCGGAGAGATACACGAGCTGATAAAAAAATACATTGACCTCGAATACCTGTCAAAAATCATGCGGAGTGAAGACCGTATGAAGCTGATTGAAAACGTACTGTCGTCGACTTGGGCTATAGTGACAAGCGGCATAAGCATGATAATAGGCATATTCAGCTGGTTCATAGTATTTCTGTACGTCATCTTCATAATGCTCGATTATGAGCGCCTCGCATCGAGCTTCCGCAGGATGGTGCCCCCGTCCTACCGCAAGACGGTGTTCAAAATCGGCAACGACATCCAACGCTCCATGAACCACTACTTCCGCGGTCAGGCGCTCGTGGCATTCTGTGTGGGCGTACTCTTCTGCATCGGCTTCCTAATTATCGACATGCCGCTCGCCATAGTGCTGGGCCTGTTCATCGGTCTGCTCAACATGGTGCCCTATCTGCAGCTGATATCGCTTGTGCCGGTCACCTTGCTGTGTCTGGTGTGCTCGGTCGATTCGGGAGTCGACTTTTGGGTCATATTCTGGGAGTGCATGGCCGTATACTGTATAGTACAGGCCATACAGGACCTCTTTCTCACCCCGAAAATCATGGGTAAAGCCATGGGACTCAATCCCGCCATAATACTGCTGTCTTTATCGATATGGGGATGCCTGCTCGGGTTCCTCGGCCTCATAATAGCGCTCCCGCTCACTACCCTGCTGCTGGCCTATTATGACGAATACATCACTTTCCTGCAGCGACGCCGGCATCATAACGACCGACATACTCCGGCATCGGCCCTAACCGACGAAGACACTCAGCCCTCCTGATCGGAAAGCGGCTTTGAGGCCATTATACGCCGGGCAAGCTCAAGATCACGACGAAATACAAGCAGCTTTATCTCGCCGAGAGAAGTCACCGTTATCGGATATACCGACGACATTATCTCGTTGTTGATTATACAGGGCACGCCGTTGGTCTCAAGCACACCCTTTGCTATATAGGCGTCGGCATCGGTGTAGTAGGTGTCAAACACTACAAGATCGTTGTCATTCATCGTATTGTCATTTTATATTTCGTTGATTCAATGCCTTGTGATAGCGTGAGGCATTGGCTTGATGTGTGGCATAGTCGGCAGCGAAATTATGACGCCCCGAGAAATCCTCTTTGGCACACATGTACAGATACTTGTGAGGCCGCGACTCAAGTATGGCCTCCATTGTACGCGCTTCCGGCATACGTATGGGGCCCGGCGGCAGACCGGCATATTTATATGTGTTATAGGGCGATTCTGCGCCGAGATGCCGGGCCGTAATACGACGTAAGCCAAAGTCGCCTACGGCATATTTGACTGTCGGATCGGCCTGCAGCTTCATGCCCTTGTCAAGCCGGTTTATATAAAGACGCCCCACCACGGCTCGCTCGGCGCGGTCATTGGTCTCCTCTTCGGCTATGGACGCCACCGTAGCCACTTCGACAGGCGACAATCCGAGCGCTTTGGCCTTGGCCCGGCGCTCGTCGGTCCAGAAGCCGTTGCGGTGCTTGAGCAGGGTCTCCACGACATATTTCGGCGAAGCTGTCCAATAAAACTCGTAAGTATCTGGCAAAAACGCGGCTATATACCCCGGCTTCTTGAATCCGGCGGTCGGCAAGACTTCATTGCACGCCGCTACAAATGACGCCGAGTCGGCGGCCATGCGTTCACCCACTCTGGCGGCAAGTTGCCCGAGAGTACGCACATTGTTAAATGTAAATTTGACAGGGGTCTGCCTGCCGCGCGATATAGTACGGTAAATGTCCAGCGATGTCATCCCCGGCTCTATGCGGTAAGCACCGACGGCACGCGACATGTCACCGCCGCCCAAACGCCACAATACGGCCGCCTTACTACCTGCGTTGCCAAGTTGTTGCGGAAGCATATCGAGCAACCGCTCCTCGGTCATCGTCGAGTCGACATACACCCACTCCGCCTTATCGCCGTTATAGCTCGCTCCCGTATAGACTCGCCACAGCACCACAGCCGCCACCGCGGCCAATACACCTGCGACGAGTATAACCGTCATAACCCGTCCGGCCTTACTTCCTTTCATAATATACATCACGATTTATTCGCTTGCAAAGATACGGATAAGTCAAATACAAAACTAAACTTGTTTAAGTTTTGTTGAGCGTGAGTATCTTGGGCGAAGCCAAAGATACGGATAAGTCGAATACAATGCCAAATATATTTGTTTTACATGTTTTACAACACATGCTTTCATTTGCTTTCAACACAAAAATCCCTTATTTTTGTAAAAAACCAATCAAATACTTTTATTAACCTTATATTATCTCCTTATGCAGAAATTTTATTTGCTTTTCATTTTATTGGCTTTTTTCTGCACCTCATGCCATGATGACAACGAAGACATGGGTTATGATGCTGATCCATTGATTTACTTTCTTGCTGATGAAACTACACTTGAATGCGTAACCGGTGAGAAAATTGATATGGTAATACCAAAACGACAGCAGAGTGTACAGCTTAAATTTGTAACAACTGTTGACGCACATATAGACATGCTCAACAACGCGACAGGTATCTCGGCTGAGTTTGAACCCGGTTTTACCTTTGATGACAAAGTTATTTATGATATTGACGAGCCGAGTAAAGGTATTAAGATAAAACGCTATCTGATAATCGTAAATGTCAATTTACAGATACTGAACCTGATGCATCGGCGCAGTTTATGCTTTCTTACTTTCTTGAAAGCTGGAATCCGGTTATCAACGTAACGCGCGGCGATGATTACTCTTTGACAATAACCAAGAGGACCGACATATATACTCCAATAAATGATCAACAGTGAGACAAATGTTAAATACGCAATTTTATGTTTTATAACATATAGGTTTCATTTGTTTTCAAATGTAAAATAAATTTACTTTGCATTAACTTTTGTTTCGCAACAAATAAATTTCGAAATAATATCAACCTTAACTATTATGAAAAAGTTTTATTTACTTTTTGCTATGATGGCAGTGTTATGCACGGCATGTGATGAGGACGAAAATCTTGATCGTGACCCTCGCGTCTTTACCATAGCTGATTCGGGAAAACTCACCGGCATTACCAAACAATGTATGATTGTTACCGTGCCTGCCAATATGCAGTCGCTTGATGTAAATATGGTATCGGACGGCAAAATCACTTTCACTAACGAAAATAGCGTACCCGGAGTCAGCGCCGACTACATACCCGGCTATACTTTTGAGGACGGAGTGATACAGGACCACATAGCCTATACTCGCGAAGCTAAGAAAAAGCCCCGCTTCCGTCAGGCAATAAAGATTAATGTAGCTACTCCACTTGTTGTCAAGAAGGACACCGCCGAGATAGTCATTGACTGCGTACTACCCGATAATCCGGCAAAAGAGACAAAGGCTATCATAGCCCTTGTAGGAGGAAAAGACCATAAAATCGAAATAAAAAACCTTACACAAAAACAGATCGAAAAGCTCTTCGGCAAAGAGGAATAAAAATAAACCCCTGCATAATACACATACAGGTGCGGACATACAAAATCCGCGCCTGTTTTTTATGAATCAGTCTTATATTTCATTCGTAAGCCGATGTAATTTGATTCATATTCACTACCTTTGGCTATGCCTTAGATACTCTCGCTCGGCAAAACTCAAATAAATTTGGTTTTGCACTCGACTTATCCGTATCTTTGACAAAAGTCATTAAAACATGAACATACTATGCCTAATATAGCCACATCAGCCAAAATCGACACCGACCGCAGGGTACTTGAACTGCTGTCGCAGACATTCAACAACATAAGCGCCGCGAGTACGGAGATAATCAACCTCGAAGCCATACTGAACCTGCCGAAAGGTACCGAGCACTTCGTGGCCGACCTTCACGGAGAGCACGAGGCATTTCGCCATATACTGAAAAACGCCTCGGGCAACATAAAGCGCAAAGTTACCGAAATATTCGGCACCTCGCTGCGCGGACAGGAGATACGCGAACTCTGCACACTCATATATTACCCTGAGCAGAAACTTGAATACATAAAGGCTTCTGAAAAGAACCTCGATGACTTCTACAACGTCACCCTGCATCAGCTCGTAAGAGTGTGTCAGACTGTGTCGTCAAAATACACACGCTCTAAAGTGCGCAAGGCCCTGCCCAAAGAGTTTGCCTACATTATCGAGGAGCTTCTGCATGAATCGCCGTCAGATGACGACAAGCAAGCCTACTTCAACCGCATCATCGAGACAATAATCAGCACCGGGCAGGCCGACTCGTTCATTGTAGCCATGTGCAACGTCATACAACGCCTGAGCATAGACCAGCTGCACATACTCGGCGACATATTTGACCGCGGACCCGGCGCACATATAATAATGGACACCCTGTGCAACTACGGCAACTTCGACATACAGTGGGGCAACCACGACGCGCTGTGGATGGGCGCGGCCGCCGGCAACGACTGCTGTATAGCCAATGTGCTGCGATTGTCGCTACGTTACGGCAACATGGCCACCCTCGAAGACGGCTACGGAATAAATCTCGTGCCGCTGGCCACATTTGCCATGGAGACCTACGGCGATGACCCCTGCGACACTTTCGGCCCTCACCTTGACAACGACGACACAACCCACAACGAGAAGACACGTCGGCTCATAGCGCAGATGCACAAGGCCATAAGCATAATCCAATTCAAACTTGAAGCGGCCATGATAGACCGGCGCCCGGAGTGGAAGATGCAGGACCGGAAGCTGCTCGAATACATCGACTTCGACCGTAAGGTATTCAAGCGCGACGGCAAGGAGTATGCCATGAAAGAGTGCAACTTCCCTACCGTCGACCCCGCCGACCCGTATCGACTGACTCAAGAGGAAGCCGATCTTGTCAAAAAACTGCATCACTCGTTTCTCGTCAGCGACAAGCTGAAGAAGCATGTGCAGTGTCTGTTCACACACGGATGCATGTACGGCGTCTTCAACTCCAATCTGCTCTTCCATGCCTCGCTTCCGCTTAACTCCGACGGCTCGCTGAAGGAGGTCGATCTCAACGGGAGGCGCTACAAAGGCCGCGAACTCATGCACCGCATAGGCATGCTCATGCGCTCGGCTTACAACGACGACACCCCGATACAAGAGCGCGACTTCGCGGTAGACTACTACTGGTATCTGTGGTGCGGACCCGACTCTCCCCTATTTGACAAATCGCGGATGGCCACCTTTGAGCGCTACTTTATAACAGACTCCGAAACCCACCGCGAGGAAAAAGGCTATTACTACACTCTGCGCGACAACGAAGCCGTGTGCGACATGATACTCGACGAGTTTGGAGTAAGTGGAGAACACCGCCACATAATAAACGGACATGTGCCCGTACGCATAAACAAAGGCGAGACCCCCATACGCGCCAACGGCAAACTGATGGTGATCGACGGCGGCTTCGCGAAAGCCTACCACGGCACAACAGGTATAGCCGGATACACGCTCGTGTTTCACAGCCGCGGACTGCAACTCGTACAGCATGAACCGTTTACCTCGGCTGAAGAAGCTATCAAGAACGGCACCGACATCGTGAGTACCATACAACTTGTGGAGCTGAGCCAGAAGCGTATGCGCGTACGCGATACCGACAAAGGCCGTGAACTACTCAGCCAGATCGACGAACTATCGGAGCTGCTGTATGCCTATCGCCACGGCATCATCAAGGAGCGCACAAAAAAATAAGCATAAAGGTTGTGCATATCAAGGATTTTGTCTACCTTTGCACCGCATTTTGCAATACAAAACCACTTAATTAATTTTTTCAATGGCAACTAAAATCAGATTACAGCGCCATGGTCGCAAGAACTATGCGTTTTATCCTATTGTAATCGCCGATAGCAGGGCACCACGAGATGGTAAATTTATTGAAAGGATAGGTTCTTATAATCCGAACACTAATCCTGCTACAGTAACTTTAAACTTCGAGCGGGCTTTGTATTGGCTTAACGTAGGTGCTCAACCCACCGACACCGTTCGCACCATCCTTTCTAACGAAGGCGTGCTCCTTATGAAGCATCTTCAGGGCGGTGTGAAGAAGGGCGCTTTCAACGAAGAAGAGGCTCAGCGCCGCTTCGACGCTTGGAAAACCCAGCGTCAGGCTAACGTTGATGCTGCAAAGGCATCGATAGCCGGCAAGAAAGAACTTGAGAACAAACAGCGTTTTGAGGCTGAAGCTGCCAAGAACAAGGCAAAAGCCGAGGAAGTAGCCAAGAAGAAGGCTGAACTCGCAGCTGCAAAGGCTGAGGCTGAAGCTGCCGCAGCAGCCGAGCAGGCCGCTAACGAAGCTCCCGCAGAAGAAGCTGCCGAGGCTCCCGCCGCTGAATAAGTCTTAAAGCGACTTCACACTACAAAAAAGAGTTGTACCCCGGGGTACAACTCTTTTTTGTATTCATATAACATCATCAGAAGCTGAACTGCGCCATAAGACACGCACGGTTTACCCAACGGTGCTGTAAGTCTATATCCTGACGCTTGCCGAAGTTATACTCCACTCCCACCTGACAGCGCGGAGTTATGTCCCAGAATAGATTGGCCGTACCGTACAATCCGTATTTGTATGTAAGATCCTCATGACGTGGTTCATGTTTCGGCAGAAAACGCTCCTCACTAAACATTATTGTAGAGAACAGATTGGGACGGAAGTGATACTGCAACGCGGCATACCATCCTATGCTAAGCGGAGCATACATGCGTCCGTCGCGGGTTATATCGCCCACCAAGTCTGAATTGGAGCCTTGAAGGTCGTTGATAATGCTGCTTATGCCCTTGCCGGTAATGAAGGCCCCGTAAACGGTCACCGGGTCAACCGGACGAAATACGGTGCTCAAGTGGGCGCCCCATCCTGTAACCTTATAATTCTTCCCGGCTTTCAGATCGCGATACTCAAGTCCTCTTACAATGCCCGACAACCTGATGTGCTGTCCGCCATTCCATTGATACTGCACGAAAGCGGCGAAGTTGGGCATATAGTCACTGCACGGTTTATATACATCGGCAAGTTCGGGTATGTCGCCGTTAGGGGTCTCGATTGACAGGGCAAACACGTAACGGTCCTTCAAGGTATGCATCCAACGCAGAAGCATGTTGGTATCGCTTGTCTCCGAATTAGGGCCCTGCGCATCAACTGTAGGCGGCTGAGCCGCAGGGTCGGTGAAGGTAGAGTTGGTATAACCGAGAGTCCAGTCGCCCACAGCGGCATAAGCTTTCTTAAGATGGAAGTCGCGATTGCCGTATCCGTTAAAGTTGGCCTCAATATACAACTGATAATTGCCATACTTGGGATTGCGTCCGAACACAGAGAAAAACAAAGCCGTACCGGCCGGAGTGGTACCAAACCAGCGATCGCGGGTAGGATCGTTTGGGATACTGATGTTATAAGGTATAAAAGCACTATTTTGCATAGCGCCGTTCCAGTCATACCAACCGCGCATCCTTACAACACCACCCACTCCCATGGCATACTGGTGAGTCTTACTCATTAGCATGAAATAAGGCGCACGAGGATCCTGAAAATGTCGGAACTGATCATAATAAAACAGACCGATAAGATCTTTCTCAGTTAATGAATCCAACTCGGTATCCTTGTCTATATTTACCGTATGATGGCTTTTTTTAAGCTCTTCCAACTGTTGTTCGGCCGGAGAGACTGCAAAAGACGATAAAGCACCCAGACCAAGCACTAACGCCAAAGCGAATCTTTTATTCATAATAATATAAATTTGTTAACATATATTACAACAACAAGCTATACAATATGTTTATAATCATAATCGATTTGAATGCCGCAAAGCGCGAAATATGTTATATAACATTGTTTTTGGAATATTTAACAACCGCTCGAAACCCGCTCCCACAAAGGGCATCAGGGGGTTAAGCCCCCTTAAACCGAGGGGTGGCGACAGATAAAATTGCATATTTTCAGCAAAAAGCACTAACTTTGCAGCGTTGAAATTGTTATTTCGAAGGTTGAAAGAGTTCAACCTAAGCCGAAAATCGGCAACAAAAAGAGTGGCGCATCAATGCCAGACACTATATTTATCGCCATCTTTTTGTTAGTAGTAATCTTAATTTTAAAGAATGAAGAAAACAATGACAATCATTGTGATCTTCGCCGTTCTTTTGGGACTCGGATCAGCCGCAACAAATACTGCCGTAGACGGCAAGAATGGCTACAGAGCTCCAATGTTCAGAGTAGAGCGCAACGACTCCGTCGTAGCTCTCGATGACATGAAGGGACAATGGATACTTCTGCAGTTCTGGACGTCAAGCGACCCCGCTTCGCGTATAGCATGCAGAGATTACTCCGACTTCGAGGAGGATCAAGCTTCGGATAACCTTCAGGAACGATTCCGTCTCTTATCGGTCAACCTTGACCGTAGTGAGCGCCTCTTTCGTGAGATAGTGCGTAGAGACGGTCTTAGCGCGAAATCACAATTCCATGTCAAGGGAAGTCAAGCCAATCAACTGATTAAAGACTATCACCTTGAGTCGGGAATGAAATCTTTCTTAATCGACCCGCAAGGCCGTATTATAGCGAAGAACCCGACAGAGAAAATGCTTAAAGAGATCGCACTCAACTAAACCGACAGCCTGCCGTAGCCAATGACGACAGGCTTTATTATTTTACCCGCCACCAAAATAAAGATAGCCAATTGTAAGTAGACAATCAAATTCATAATAATAGGAGGGAGGTAATTTACAATCACCTTGATTCCTTCTTTATCGTCATTCATGTAAACATATAAACCGCAACCGATATCAAGACCGTTCGCATATATAAGTTGCGCATATTTTTACAGCATCTGCTCCCACGTTGCAAACACATATTCGGCAACAGTACATCATGACTAACGAGGACTTCTCTCCAGCAATAGCACCCTTCAGTCATGCTATTTTATACATCTTGTTTATTATGCATCGCGAACATAATGTTCATTAGACATAATGACAAATTTAAAGCTATATTTTTAGTATCGAGAAAACGATGTTTCACCAATACGTCAATCAATGTCACCGCATTTTAGAGGGGGTCAGCAGATTGAGACAGATAAAACCGGCCCCATTATACTCAGCATTAATACATTATAGATGCGAAGTCAGTCGCGGATGTCGCGGATGTCGTAAGGAGTCTCCTGGTATACGAAATAGTTGAGCCAGTTGCTGAAGAGCAGATTGGCGTGAGAGCGCCAACGCACTATAGGCCCTTTGGACGGATCGTCATCGATATAATAATGGGCCGGCACTACCGGGTTCATGCCTTTGTCCAAGTCACGATGATACTCGAAGTCAAGCGTATAGGGCGAGTATTCGGAGTGTCCGGTTATAAAAAACTCTCGTCCGTTGCGGGCCATCACCATATACACACCACTTTCCGGACTCTCGGCTATTATGTCGAGCCCCTTTACCTGCTCGACCTCCTCGCGCAGCACTTCGCTGAAACGACTGTGCGGCACATAAAACTCGTCATCAAATCCGCGGAATATAGGGTTGCGCCTGTCGTTTACTCTGTGAGGAAACACACCCGAAATCTTACGGTCTATCACATGTTTGGGTACCCCGTAATGATGATAAAGACCGGCAAAAGCCGCCCAACAGATGTAGAGTGTGGATGTTACATGAGTACGCGCCCAGTCAAATATGCCACACAGTTCATCCCAATAATCGACCTCCTCGAAGTCGACTTTCTCAACCGGCGCACCGGTTATTATGAAGCCGTCGTAGTTACGGTCCTTTATCTCTTCAAATGTCTTGTAAAACTCTTCGACATGCTCACGGGGAGTATTGCGCGATACGTGCGACGCCGTGTCGATCAAATCAAGCTCTACCTGCAACGGTGTATTGGATATCAATCTCAGCAGGTCGGTCTCCGTCATGATTTTTAACGGCATCAGGTTAAGAATGCCTATGCGCAACGGCCTTATGTCCTGCGACGAGGCTCTCTGTTCATCAATAACAAATATATTTTCTTCCTTCAACATCTCGACGGCAGGAAGCGAAACCGGTACTCTTACAGGCATTATATATCAGTTTTTACAATTATCAATCATTTTTACAAAACGCTTTACAACCTCCTCTCGGCCGGCATCGACCTTGTCGGGATAATGAGCGTCACTGTTAACCACAATGGTAACACCGCTGTCAATAAGGCGCGGAAGATAACGGAATGCGGGGAAAATACGATGTTCACCGTCCCACACCTTTGTATTTATCTCTACAGCCACTCCCGACTCAATTATTGCATCGACAAGCCGGTCAACACACTCCACGTACCACTCCTCATCCTCTATGCCGGGAGCAAACATCGAAGCATTGTGGCCGATTTTATCAAAATGTCCGATTATATCAAACCCTCCGGCCTTTACCATATTTACCGACTGGAGGTAGAATGTCTCTACAACATGACGTATGTCATTGTTAAAAAACCGCTCCATCTTTATCTTGAACGAGTCAAAGCGTCCGTCGACATCAACGTATCCTTCGCCACAAGGGAGGAAATGTACTGAGCCGATGCGATAATCAAGCGGCAATGTATCAAAATAACTGTGCGACGGCCCCCACTCGTCACCAAGGTAGTCAATCTCCATCGATGTATAAAGATTTATGCGCGAGCCTAAAAGATTCTTCAGGCGCTGCACCTCTTCAACATATGAGGCCACGTCATCCTTTGACATGTTGCATGACGACTCTATCGGCACCGGAGAGTGAGGTGAAAATCCCCAATGAAGCATTTCGGACGCAACAGCCGCCTCCGCCATGACCGACATGTCGGCCCGGCCGTCGCAGAACTGGGTATGGCTATGAAAATTATATCGGTCGGTAGTTGATACTATCTTTGCGAAGTCAATCATAAACTATCTGTTGTAAATACTTGCAAAAAGTTTAATCTTCCGAAACAAGAACTGGTTTTGTAAAGTACTGTTTTTTGACAAACCATGCCAAAGCCGCCGCAGCCGTAATAAGGCTTAACATAATCGACACGTCATAACGAAGGCCCAGCCCCTCCGGAGCATACAGGATATATGACGTACATACACATGTCATGAACAGCGCCGGCAACATCGTAAGCCAATAAAATTTACGATGGCGGGCAAGGTAGACCGTCACCGCCCACAGGGTAAATACGGCAAGGGTCTGATTGCACCATGCGAAATATCGCCACAAGACGGCAAAGTCGATCTGCATTATGACAAATGTCAAGGCAAATATAGGCACAGACACAACAAGACGCCTTACTACGGTCTTCTGCTGATAGTGCATGAAGTCGGCGGCAATAAGGCGGGCGCTACGCAGAGCCGTGTCGCCTGTGGTTATAGGAGCAGCCACAACACCAAGTATGGCGAGGACACCGCCCAAAGCGCCGAGCCAGTCTATGGATATAGCGTGTACAAGGCCGGCGGTACCGCCGTTTTCCGACAGGAAGCTGCTCAATTCGCCGTAACCGCCGGTAAAGGCAATCGCCGCGGCAGCCCATATCAGAGCTACAATACCTTCGGCCACCATAGCTCCGTAAAATACCGGACGCGCCAGCTTCTCGTTCTTAAGACAACGGGCCATCATAGGCGACTGTGTGGCATGAAATCCGGAAATAGCGCCGCATGCTATCGACACAAACATCATCGGGAACAGCGGCAGAGTGTCGGCCGACGCCGATCGGTTGTAAAGTCCTTCAGATATGCCGTCGGGGATGGTGACATCGCCGAATATAAGCACACTCATGATACCTACCGCCATGAACAGCAACGCGAAGCCGAACACCGGATAGATATTGCCTATGAGCTTGTCGATAGGCAGAAGCGTAGCGAGCATATAATATACGAATATGGCTATTATCCAGAAAGTCGAGTCCATCCAATCAGGAGTCATTCCCGCTATCAGGTCGGCGGGAGTAAGTATAAACACGGCTCCTACAAGCACCATGAGCGCTAACGAAAATACACGCATAAGCTGCTTGACATTGGTGCCGAGTTCCGCTCCGACAATCTCGGGAAGCGATGCCCCGTCGCGACGGATTGATATGACTCCCGACAGAAAATCGTGTACCGCGCCGGCAAATATTGTACCGAACACGATCCATAAAAATGCAGCCGGACCGTACATGACACCCATTATAGCGCCGAATATAGGCCCGAGACCTGCTATGTTAAGAAACTGAATCAGAAACACCTTCCATGTGGGGAGCGGCATGTAGTCGACCCCGTCCTGCAAAGAGTAGCAAGGCATAACCCGTTTGGGATCGCACCCGATGATCCTTTCCACCAAGAGTCCGTAAATAAAATATCCTCCCACCAATACGGCAAGAGACACAAGAAACAATGTCATCTTAATATGATTGGTTTAATTATTATTATAGAGTGTCAAAAAACATACTCTTAACTTTCGGCTGCAATCACATCATTGGCCGACTTCTTAAGAGCGGCCCGCTCTTTGTCAACCTCCACCTCCATATTCAGTATTGAAGTTTTCAACGAGGTATCACCGGCGCGATACTGACGTCTCATTTTCTCCAGAGCCGCCAACTGATTGTCAAGATGCTTCTTGTCTTCAAGATAGCGCTTCATAAGTTTACGGGCACGCGGACTTTTGAAGTCATCCCACGAAGTATATACACGCCCCTGACCGAGAGCGAACCGGAAGTCGGGCTTACGCATCTTTTTATCAGGATCGATCTCTTTTATAGCCTCAAGCAGGTCGGAATAGTCTTTACCCTCCTCCCATGTCGACTTATAATCGGTGATACGCGCCATGTCGGCAAGCTCCGGATAATCAACCGGATAATTGTTGCGCAGGTCAGAAGGGATAAACTTATATATCGTTATATAATCGCCGAGACGGTTACGGTCAGTAGCCCACCAGCCCACACCGGTCACCTCGTCAATTGCAAGGAGATAGTCATCATACGGCGAATTGTAGGGCATACCGATATTTTGCGGCTGCAGGAAACCGTCCTCATCCTTTCGGGAGATAAATATGTCATATCCGCCAAGCGACTCACCGCCGTTGTTGGCGTAATATAGAGTGACACCGTCCGACATCATAAACGGGTAGTTACTGTCGCCCTCAAGATCAAGAACGTTGCCGAGCGGAGCCGGAGTCTCCCACGATCCGTCAAAAAGACGGCTTGCGCCTGTCAGTACAAAATTCTCCGCCGAGTCGGGTGCGGCCCATATCATGAAATTACGCGTCTCAGGCATATATACGGTCGACGGCTCGGCCACAGCAAATGTCTCGGGAAGTACCTCGGTCGAATTAACCGAACCGCTCTCCGGGGCGAGCCTGTAAGCCTTGAAGAACTGATCACGGTCCACTGCCACACTGTCGATAATCACAATCTTCTCCACGCGGTCAAGCATAGCCCTTGCCATGCCTATGCGCTCACGCAGAAGATCAATATCCTCAGGCAACTGTTTACGCGACTTTTTAAGCGACGCCTCATACTTGTCTATGTACTCATCGGCCTCATCAAGATCATACTTGTAAAAAGCTATCTCGGCAAGATAACGCGGAGCCTCGGCCACTCTTTTGCTGTCGGCAAATTTAAGATATGACAAAGCCTCGTCGGGGCGCCCTTCACGTAGCAGACACACGCCAACCCACTGATTCAAAGCGGGGTCTTTGGGTTTGGCGGCCAAAGCCTCCTCAAAAGCCGGCAACGCACCCTCGAAATCGCCCGCCTGATACATCTCCTTGGCCTCATCAAGTGTATAGGCCGTCGCCGTCGAAGCCACCGCTACAGCGACACCCAATATGTATTTACGTAACTTTATGTATGACATAATGACGCTTTTTTCTCAATTTAGCTTCAAAATTACACATAATTATAATTCCGTCAAAGCAAACCCCGACCCATTCAACCCGTCATTAAAACTTTTAACATACTTTTCACCCTACTAATTTCCCTATGTTTATATCAACAGATAGATTCATGTTAGTTAAATATGCCATTTTCGCGGGAAATAGCTATAAATAGGAGAAAATAGCTATCTTTGTAATTAATTACGATATATTCTAATTGTCTGAAAATAATATGAAAGCGGAAGAGATACAAGAGCTATTCAATAACTTTGAATCAATAGCTATAGAATATGAAGGTATTGAGTGTTGGAGCGCTCGTGAACTTTATCCGATACTTGGCTATGCCAAATGGGAACGTTTCAAAGACACTCTTATACGCGCAAAAGAATCGTGTGACAATGCCGGCGAAAAAATTTCGGACCATTTTGCCGACGTCGGGAAAATGGTATCACTTGGTTCAGGTGCTCAACGTCAAATAGGACAGAAAATTATATCCACAAAAAAGAAATAAGTTTATGACATATAAACGAGCTGACATAATTCTGTCAAAATTCATACATAATATAATTCACTCATTTTTGATGGTGACGGCAATGTTGCTACCGGTGCGGGTCGGTGCGGCTACAACGACCGACAGCGTGGCGGAGGCCGAAGTGCCGGCGGTGCGGGTAAGTCTTGTCACATGCTCGGCGGGCAGCGACATATATGAACTGTGCGGCCACACGGCTCTGCGCGTCAGGAGCGGCGATATGGACATGGCGGTCAATTACGGCATTTTCGACTTCAATGCCCCCAACTTCGTGTATCGCTTCGTGAAGGGCGAGACTGACTACATGGTGGCGGCATATCCGTTTGAATACTTTATGGAAGACTACCGGCGTCAGGGCCGGTCAGTGACCGAGCAGCCGCTTAATCTGACCCCGCAACAAGCCGAAAAACTAATAGCCCTGCTTGACAGCAATCTACGTCCTGAAAACCGCGTGTATCGCTACAATTATGTCAAGGACAACTGCTCCACACGACCGCTGTCCATGATAGAGCGGGCACTTGGCGACACCATAGCACTGACAGCACCCGCGAAGACCGAAGGATGGTCGTTCCGCGACGCCATGCGGCATTATCACAAAGGCTACCCGTGGTACCAATTCGGAATAGACCTCGCCTTGGGAAGCGGCATAGACTATCCGATGAGCGACCGAGAGAAAGCCTTTGCTCCCATGATGCTGTCGGAAATGATGAAGACGGCCGTTGTAAAAGACTCTGCCGGACGTGAGTTGCCGATTGTTGCCGACACGCGCATCATAGCCGAAGGGAGGCCCGACGGCGGCCCCTCCTCGCCTACTCCATGGTATCTGACCCCTATGGCCGCCGCCATAGCCTTGCTGGTCATAACCGTAGCCGTGACGCTCCGCGACTTAAAGCGTCGAAAGATTACGTGCTGGTATGACTTCATAATATTCGCACTTTACGGCACAGCCGGCTGCGTCATAGCATTTCTTGTTTTCATATCCGTACACGAGGCCACGTCGCCCAACATTCTTCTTCTGTGGCTCAACCCGCTATGCCTCCTCGTATCTGCGTGCATATTCATAAAAAAGTGCCGTCGGTTGGTAATATTGTACGGAATTGTTAACTTTGTTGCATTAATTTTGTTAACACTGATGTGGCCTTTGTCAGGACAGTCGATAAACCCGGCGTTTATACCGCTTATCCTGACCGATGCCATATTGACAGCACGATATTTATACATCACACGATGCGACGAAAAAACGACCCGCGACTGACAGGACGTATTATCACAGCCTTGGTAGCTTCAATGGTGACTTTCACCGTTGTGGCACAAGCCCCCGCACCACGCCCGAAACTCGTAGTGGGAATAATGATCGACGGTCTGCGCGAGGACTATCTCGACCTTCTTAAAGGATACTTCGGAGAAAACGGCTTCAAACGCCTTATGAAAGACGGAGTCATGTTTGACAACGTCAACTACGGCACTGCCGTCGACGCCACGGCCGCCACGGCCATGATATACACCGGCTCTGCTCCTGCGGTAAACGGTATTCCCGCCGCCATGGTATATGACCCGGAAAACAAACGCAGCTATCCTATAGTGCTCGACCCATCGAAAATAGGCAATTATACCGACGAGACCTACTCGCCAAAGCCCATCAGAGTCAGCACCCTCTCTGACGAAGTGCGCATTGACGGCGGAGGTTTCGGAGCCGTGCACTCTATAGCGCCGTCGGCTCCGCAGGCCATAGTGCTCTCGGGCCATGCAGGCAACAGCGCGTTCTGGATCAACGACGCCACCGGCAAATGGGCTACGACCACCCACTACAAGGATGTGCCGCCGACCATGCAGTCGCGCAACTATTCCAAGCCGCTCACAGTACGCCTCGACACCCTCACATGGCGGCCGCTGCTTGCTCCCGACCGTTATCCCGACCTGCCGGCCTATAAGAAGTTTTACCCGTTTCGCTATCTCTTTCAGCGCAACGACGTAAACCGTTACCGCAATTACAAGACATCGGCTCCGGTCAATACCGAAATTACCGATATAGCCTCGGAATACCTTAAAGGGCTTCAACTCGGGGCTCATGACGCCATCGACATGCTCAACCTCGGCTACACCCTCGCCCCCTTCGCCGGAGCGAAAGACTCCGACAGCCGCATTGAGATGATGGACAGCTACCTGCGCCTCGACGCCGACCTCGGACGTCTGTTCAAGGAGATCGACGGCAAAGTAGGCCTTGACAACACGTTTATCATGGTGGCCGGCACACCGGCTCCCGCCAACGACAAGCGCGATGACGAGAAGTGGAGCATACCCAACGGCGAGTTTTCGGTACGCCGCGCCATATCGTTGCTCAACATGTTTTTCATCCCACAGTACGGCAACGGCGAGTGGATAGCGGGCTACCATAAAGGACAGATATATCTCAACCAGAAACTTATAAAAGAAAAGGGTCTTGACCCGAAGAAACTTCGTGTTGACGCCGCCGACTTTCTCGAACGCATGAGCGGAGTTAGCCGTGCATGGACAATCGACGACATACAGGCCGGAAGGGCCGGTATAAACTCCGACGCCCTGAAGCGCAACACACAGGTAGACTATGCAGGCGACATACTCATAGAGGTCAATCCCGGATGGGAAATCGTGGAAGTGGAGCCGACTTCGCAACAGGAACACCGGTCAACCGTACGCTCGGGACTCATGACCGCTCCCGTGTTTCTGCTATCGCCGCAACTTACTCCGGCGCGCATAACAGGCGAGATAGACGCGCGCTCCATAGCACCCACCGTGGCACGCCTGCTTCGCATACGCTCGCCAAATGCCTCACAGCTCCCTCCCATGCATCTCGACAAGAAAACCAATAACGTAACATCAAAATAACAACATAAGAAAATGTCATTTACATCTATTTTAAATAAACTTTTCGGCAACAAATCGCAGCGCGACCTGAAAGAAATACAGCCCATCGTTGACAAGATAAACGCTCTCGGGCCTGAAATGAAAGCGTTGTCCAACGACGAGTTGCGCGACACAATAACTAAAATTAAAGCTGAGCTTAAAGCGGCTACCGAAGCCGACACCACTGCCATAGCCGAGCTTAAGGCCAAAATCGAGGAACTCCCATTTGACGAACGTCAGCCGCTGTGGGATGATATAGACAATCGCGAGAAAAACATACTCGACATCTACGAAAAAGAGCTTGACCGCGTATTGCCGACAGTATTCGCTGCCATGCGTGAGACTGCAGCCCGCTTCGCCGCCAACGAGACGGTGGAGGTCACCGCCACACAGATGGACCGCGACCTTGCCGCCGCAGGCAAGGATTTTGTCAGCATCGAGGGCGACAAGGCTTTGTACAAAAACAAGTGGGTAGCCGGCGGTAACGAAATAACTTGGGACATGGTCCACTACGACGTGCAGCTCATAGGCGGTATAGTGCTTCATCAGGGTAAAATAGCCGAAATGGCAACCGGTGAAGGTAAAACGCTTGTGGCCACACTTCCCGTATTTCTACGCTCACTCACGGGCCGCGGCGTACATGTAGTGACTGTCAACGACTACCTGTCAAAGCGCGACTCCGAGTGGATGGGTCCGCTGTACATGTTCCACGGGCAGACCGTAGACTGCATCGACAAGCATCAACCCAACTCTGTAGAGCGCCGCAAAGCATATGCATGCGACATCACGTTCGGTACCAACAATGAGTTCGGCTTCGACTATCTTCGCGACAATATGGCCATGTCGCCGCAGGATATGGTTCAGCGAAAGCACTACTACGCCATTGTCGACGAGGTCGACTCGGTGCTTATCGACGACGCCCGTACCCCGCTCATCATATCCGGCCCTGTGCCTAAAGGCGAGGACCAGCTCTTCAACGAATATAAATTCAATGTCGAGAAAGTATACGACGCCCAACGCAAGCTCGTGGCCAAGCTGTTGCTTGACGCCAAAGAGAAGATAGCAAGCTCCGACAAGGAGGTCAGAAAAGAGGGAGCGTTACAGCTCTTCCGCGCCTACAAAGGCTTGCCAAAAAACGGCGCATTGATTAAATATCTGTCGCAGGAAGGCATAAAGCCCCTGCTCCTTGAGACGGAAGCATTCTATCTTCAGGACAACAGCCGCGAGATGCCCAAAGCCGTCGAGCCACTTTACTTCGTAATCGACGAGAAAAACCGCTCGGTAGAGCTTACAGACAAAGGTATCGACGAGCTTACCGGCCGCAGTCAGGACCCGCAGTTCTTCGTACTTCCCGACATAGCATCGCAGCTTTCAGAAGTTGAGGGCAACGAATCCTTGTCGACAGCCGAACGTCAGGAGAAAAAAGACGATCTCATGCAGAACTACGCCATAAAAGCGGAGCGCGTGCATACAGTGACCCAGCTTCTTAAGGCCTACACCCTGTTTGAGAAAGATGTCGAATACGTAATCGACGACAACAAAATAAAGATTGTCGACGAACAGACCGGCCGTATAATGGAGGGACGCCGCTACTCCGACGGTCTGCATCAGGCCATAGAAGCCAAGGAGGGCGTCAAGGTCGAAGCCGCCACACAGACATTCGCCACCATCACCCTGCAGAACTACTTCCGTATGTATCACAAACTCGCGGGTATGACCGGTACAGCCGAGACAGAAGCCGGAGAGTTTTGGGACATATACAAACTTGACGTAGTGACAATACCGACCAACAAACCGGTGGCCCGTATAGACATGAACGACCGCGTATACCGCACCAAGAAAGAGAAGTATGCCGCTGTCATTGACGAGATTGTCAACCTCGTCGAGCAGGGCCGTCCCGTACTCGTGGGTACTACATCGGTCGAAATATCCGAATTGCTGTCACGTATGTTGACACTGCGCCGCATACCTCACAACGTACTTAACGCCAAGCTACACCAGAAAGAGGCCGACATTGTGGCACAGGCAGGTAAAAAAGGCACCGTGACAATAGCCACCAACATGGCAGGTCGTGGTACCGATATCAAGCTGCCGCCGGAAGTAAAAGAGGCCGGGGGTCTTGCCATCATAGGTACCGAGCGCCATGAGTCGCGTCGTGTCGACCGCCAGTTGCGCGGACGTTCAGGACGTCAGGGCGACCCCGGTTCATCAGTGTTCTTCCTGTCGTTTGAGGACCAGTTGATGCGCCTCTTCGCCGGCGACCGTGTGACCAAGATGCTTGACACTCTCGGAGTAAAAGAGGGCGAGATGATCGAGGCCAAGATGGTAAACCGCGCTATCGAGAACGCACAAAAACGCGTTGAAGAAAACAACTTCGGCATACGTAAACGCCTGCTCGAATACGACGACGTCATGAACAAACAGCGTCAGTACATATACGGACGCCGCCACCATGCGCTCATGGGCGAACGCATAGGCATCGACATAAACAACATGTTGTATGACACGGTTGAAAACATCATATCGACCTACGACTCACCCAACGACTATTCCGACCTATCGATGGAGATGCTCAAGGTATTTGCCGTGGAGCTGCCGTTTACAGAAGAGGAATATCGCACTATGCCCCGTCAGGAGGTCTTCGACCGCACTCTTGCCGCTGTCAACGAAGCATTCCGCCGCAAGAGCGACCGCATAATCGAGATAACCCGACCCGGCATAACGGAACTTGTCGAGACCAAAGACGCCAAAGGACGTGTACTCGTACCTATAACTGACGGAAAACGCGTGTTCAACCTCCCCTGCGACATCCGCGAAGCCTATGACTCACAGTGCCGCTCGATACTTAAGGAATGGCACAAAGCCATCATGCTCGTCACTATCGATGAAGTGTGGAAAGAGCATCTGCGCGAGCTCGACCAGCTGCGTCAGTCGGTACAAAACGCTTCTTACGAACAGAAAGACCCGCTCGTAATATATAAGGTAGAGTCGTTCCACCTCTTCGAAAACGCGATGAACACCCTCAACGTGAAAGCGGTGTCAGCACTTATGAGAGGCCAGATATTCATTCCGCAGCCTCAGGCACCGCGCGCGTCCGACGCACAGTTGAGTTCGGAGCGTCAGGCACCCCGCCAACCGCAAATGCGTGAGGCCATGCCCGACCGTCCCAACGACTACAGCCGCTATCGCGCGAGCAAGGAGCAGTACCCCGGAGCCGACGCTCAACGTCAGGCCGCGTCAGCGCAGCAGGGCGAGCAGCGTCGTCCGCAGCCTATCGTCAACGCCCCTAAAGTAGGACGCAACGATCCCTGTCCCTGCGGTTCGGGAAAGAAATTCAAGAATTGCCACGGCAAGAACCTATAATTCCTTAAAACCGATCATTATGAAACTATTGCTATCATCTGTTACAGCTATGACATTATTGGCATCATGCGCGTCGGCGGTGAAATATCCCGAAGCTCCGACGTCGCAGACAGTAGACGAATATTTCGGCATTCAAGTGGCCGATCCTTATCGGCCACTTGAAAACGACACCTCGGCCGAAACCCTCAAATGGGTTGAAGCCCAGCGTAAACTTACTGACGACTATCTGTCGTCAATACCCTTCCGCAACCAATTGCGCGACCGCCTCACCGACCTGTTCAACTACAAGAAGAGCGGTATGCCTTACAAGCAAGACGGCTGGTACTACTTCTACGAGAACGACGGATTGCAGAATCAGTCGGTATTATACCGTACAAAAGAGCTCGGCACAACACCCGAAGTATTTCTTGACCCCAATAAACTGAGCAATGACGGCACTGTGGCTCTCACAGGCATATCACCCTCCAACGACGGGAAATACACCGCTTACACCATCTCGCGAAGCGGTTCGGACTGGACCGAAATCTACGTTATGGACACCGAGACCAAGCAACTGCTGTCAGACCACATCGAGTGGGCCAAATTTACCGGTGCGGCTTGGGATGGCGACGGCTTTTACTATAGCGCGTATGACCGTCCCGTTGAAGGCAAGGAATTCTCTCATGCAAACGAAAATCACCGCGTGTACTACCACCGGATAGGCACACCCCAAAGCGAGGACAAACTTGTATATGAGGATGCAGCCAACCCCTTGCACTTCCACTCGGCATTTGTACCTGACGATGAATCGGTTATATTTATCTACGGCTCGGGCGAAGGTCTCGGAAGCTCGCTTTCAATGAAAAAGCTCAACGCTACCGACAACTCATGGACTGTAATAGAGCCCTCGCAGGATTATGAGATATCGGTGCTTGACGTGATCGACGGCACAATGTACATTCTCACCAACTACGGAGCGCCTCGCTATCGTCTGATGACAGCCTCGGTCAACGCGCCTCAGCGTAAAAACTGGAAAGAGCTCATTCCCGAAGGCGAAGGTGTCATGTCTGACGTAACTTTTGCCGGCGACAAACTCATTGTGACCAACGAGACTGACGCTTACAACCGCTCATACCTGTATTCGCGCGACGGTAAACTGATACGCGAAATCGAGTTCCCCGCCATCGGTTCCGCCGGTTTCTCCGCAAGCAAGAAAAATGACGAGGTCTTCTACACCTTTACTTCATTTACTTACCCGTCGGCTATATATAAATACAATCTGAACGACGGCGCATCGGAGTTATACAAAGCTACCGAAATCAAAGACTTCGACATGAATGACTACGTCACCGAACAGGTATTTTATCCTTCGGCCGACGGCACCGAGATACCGATGTTCATTACCTACAAAAAGGGTCTTGAGCGCAACGGCAAAAATCCGGTATATCTTTACGGTTACGGTGGCTTCAATATATCGCTCAATCCCGGTTTCTCGGCTCAACGCCTGTTATGGCTTGAAAACGGCGGTATATATGCACAGGCCAATCTCCGCGGAGGCGGCGAATACGGAGAACCGTGGCACCTTGCCGGCACCAAGCAACAGAAGCTCAACGTGTTCAACGACTTCATAGCTGCGGCAGAGTACATGATTAAGGAGGGATGGACCAAACCCGAACTCATGACAATAGAGGGCGGCTCCAACGGCGGACTGCTCGTCGGCGCTACCGTCAACATGCGCCCCGACCTGTTTAAGGTTGCCATACCTCGCGTGGGAGTCATGGACATGATGCGCTACCACCTGTTCACTATCGGCTGGAACTGGGCTTCCGACTACGGCACGAGTGCCGACTCGCCCGAAATGGCCAAGTATCTTCTTGACTACTCACCCGTTCACAACATAAAAAACGATGGCACCCCCTACCCTGCTATTCTGGTGACGACCGCCGACCATGACGATCGCGTGGTACCCGCGCACTCATTCAAGTACGCCGCCACACTTCAGGCCTCAAATACAGGCGACGCGCCCAAATATATACGCATCGACTCAAAAGCCGGACACGGCGCCGGCAAACCCGTATCGAAAGTTATCGACGAGTATGCCGACATCTATTCGTTCATCTTCTATAACTTGGGGATAGATCCCACCGATAAATAAATGAAGCGCTTAGCCGCAACTATATCCACTACATTTACAGTGCTCTTGATGACCGGTTGTTTTACCGGCATCGAGAGCACTCCTAAAATTACGGCCAACGATGTAAAAAAAGAACGGGCCGTACAGACTCCCGAGGACCGATACTTAGACAATATTACCTACGAGCCCCTTGAAGCATGGCGCCCGGGAAAGCTCTTCTATGTCACCGATGACAAAATCAGCCTGACACTCGAGCCATCGCCCACACCTGCTCCCAAAGCGGGTGAGTATATCGCGTTCAACAGCTATCGGCCTGTGACCTCGCTTACCGGCTCTATCGATACGGAGATAATTTTTCTTAAAGAAAACGGTCAGGAAGTCATATATAAATCAGGTGCCTCGCCCGAAGAACTGCAACAACGCAAAAGAGTGGAAATACCGTTTACAATCGAGACATCGATTGTTGACGCCACGAAAGAGGCTCTCACGGGCAAGACCTTTTACATCAAGACCCACATATGGTATAACGAAAGCGGTGACGCCCGCAACGGATTGAAATTCATCCCCGTGACAATAGAGGAGGTCACCCCCGGCAATGTTGTTTATCCGGTAAAACTTAAGTTGGCGGTCAACAGTCCGTACGATGACACGGCATATGTATATATGTCGGTCGGCGACAGCTCCCGGTCTACCCGAAACTTTGCCGCACTGTTCAGCCTGACCGACCCCCACCTGCGCTATCCGGCCATAACCGACGAGACGTGGGACCGCATAATCCACGGAAGAGTGGCTCCTTACATGACCCGCGAAGAGTGCCGATTGTCGCTCGGAGCTCCCTCATCAATAGACCGGCGTGCGGCCATAAGCTCCCTGCAGGAACTGTGGATGTACGAAAACGGAGTGTATCTGATATTTGACGACGGCCTTCTGCAAAGTTTTAGACGATAATCTAACCTGACAAGATGAAGCTATTACGTGATTTTGACCTTACCGCGATAACTACCTTTCATGTACCGGCCTTGACGCGATGGTATGGTGAATTCGACAGCATAGAACAGCTGCACGCCATACTTGAAGACACAAGGTTGCAGGGCATACCGCGCATGTGTATGGGCGGCGGAAGCAATCTGCTTTTCGTAAAACCGTATGAAGGAGTCATTATAAAACCGGTGTCACACGACATCACGCTTCTCGGCACTGACAACGATACCGTGACGGTTAAAGCCGACGCAGGCGTTGTATGGGATGACTTTGTAAAGTTTTGCGTCGACCGAAATCTCTTCGGAGCCGAAAATCTGTCTTACATACCCGGAGAAGTGGGAGCATCTGCCGTACAGAATGTAGGAGCATACGGCGTCGAGGCTAAGGACATAATCTCGACGGTACATGTCTATGACTCTGTCGACCGTCTGGAAAGGGATCTTGACGTGACCGAATGCGGCTACGGCTACCGCGACAGCATGTTCAAGAAGGTCCCGTCACGCTACATAGTGCTCGATGTCACATATAGATTATCGTGCCAAGAGACCTATAATCTCGAATACGGACCTCTCAAAGAGTTGAAGTCCGATGCTGCGCTGTCGCTGCGGAAAGTACGTGAACGCATAATAGATATACGCAAGTCCAAACTGCCCGATCCGGAGCATATAGGCAGTGCCGGATCCTTTTTTAAGAATCCGGTCATTACCAGCGAGCACTTCAACGCCCTGAAAGAGCGTTATAACGACATTCCGAGCTATCCGGCAGATGAGAACATGATCAAGGTTCCGGCAGGATGGCTTATCGAACGCTCCGGTCTGAAAGGCATTGCCGTAGGAGGAGCGCAGGTATATCCGCTCCAATGTCTTGTCATAGTAAACAGAGGGGATGCCACAGCCGATGATGTGGTAGCTCTGTACCGCCATGTACAGGAAACGGTAGAGGAAAAATTCGGCATATCGCTATCTCCGGAAGTAAACATAATCGGCTTATGATCAAAGTTCGTTTTCTTGGCACAGGCACATCTACCGGAGTGCCGCAGATAGGATGCACATGCCCCGTATGTACATCGACCGACCTGCACGACAAGCGGTTGAGAGCATCGGTACTGCTGACTGTAAACGGCAAGAATCTGCTTATTGACTGCGGTCCCGACTTCCGTTCGCAGATAATATCAGCCGGCGCGCCGGCCATTGACGCCGCTCTGCTCACCCACAGCCACTACGACCATGTGGGTGGCATCGACGACCTTCGCCCCTACTGCCACGTCACGGACGGCTTCGACCTTTACTGCCGTGAGGATGTGGCCCGCGATCTGCGCGCACGTGTGCCCTACTGCTTCAAAAAGCACCCCTACCCCGGAGTGCCTATATTCAATATACATGTCATTGACGATAAGTGTTTCCGCATCGGCGATATCGATGTCATACCTCTGCCGGTCATGCATTACCGGCTTCCCATATACGGCTTCCGAATCGGCAACTTTGCCTACATAACCGACGCGAAACAGATTCCCGACTCGACTTTTGACCTGCTGAAAGGTGTAGACACATTGATTATAAACGCTTTGCGCAAGGAGGAGCACATGTCGCACATGAATCTTGAACAGGCCCTCGAAGCCATAGAACGCATAAGTCCGAGAGTGGCTTACCTTACCCATATCTCCGACAAATTGGGATTATCATCCGAAGTCGGACCGACACTGCCCGACGGAGTAAGGCTCGCATATGACAACCTTGAAATATCGGTTCCGGAGACAAAATATCGGAGCGAGCGCTAAACTTTCCACCCTCTGAAGTGTCACTATTATATATTATGTCACAATTAAACCTACGTAATTATGAAAATGAACATTAAGTACATAAATATCATTGCATGTTTGGCCATAGCAACGGCGTTTTCAACTTCATGCAGCGTATTCAACAAAAACAAGAACACGGCAAACAGCTCTACTCCCAAGACTGAGACGGTAAAAAGCCCCGTGACCACGCCCTCACAGAGTGCAGTATCGGCTGAAAACCTCGGTGGAGAATGGACCATATACACTGTCGGAGGCAAAAAAGTCACAGGCGAAAATCGGCCCTACATCAATTTCAGCATGGATGACCATCGCATATACGGTTCCAACGGCTGCAACATTATAAACGGAGATTTCGCCACAACATCAGGCACCTCATTAAAGATATCCAACGTCATATCGACAATGATGGCTTGCCCCGATGCCGCATACGAACAGGCCATAAACAGCGGCCTTGATGCCGTACGCAGCTACGCCATAATCAAGAAGGGCCACGAATTTTATCTTGATCTTAAAAACAGCAACGGCATCACCGTAATGACACTTCGCAAACACAATATGGACTTCCTAAACGGCACATGGGAAGTCAAGTCAATCAACGGCAAAGAGTACAACAATCCCGACATGGAGATGGTGATCGACATTCAGGAACAAAAGCTCCACGGCAATTCCGGCTGCAACATAATGAACGGCTCACTGTCAATAAATCCCGACAAATCCAACTCAATCCAGTTTCTTGACATAGCCACAACCCGCATGATGTGTCCGGAGGCAAACATGAAAGCCGAGACCGCCCTGCTCGTCGCGCTCGAGAGCGTCGAGTATGCCAAGAAAGGCAAAAACAACACCGTGATAATGTCCGACAAAAACGATCAGCCCATCATCATCCTGAAAAAAGTCAACGTAGAACGCTGACCCTCCCCGGCAGCAACAACTGAAATACAAAGGCCGCGCCATGCAAGGTGCGGCCTTCATGTATACATACTAAGCGGGGCAATCTAATATATGAATATACGTTTTATTTGCGGCCGAAGGTCGCAGGTACTTTTATGAAGGCGGTGACGGCGATGGTTATGCAGCAGCAACCCATTATCCACCAGAAAAATCCGACATAGCCCATCTGCTCCTGAAGCCATCCCGCAGCCATGCCCGGCAGCATCATGCCAAGCGCCATGAAGCCCGTGCATATTGCATAATGGGCCGTGCGAAACGGACCGTCGCTGAAATATATAAGATAAAGCATGTAGGCTGTAAAGCCGAAGCCGTAACCAAACTGCTCCACAAATACACATATGTTTATCGACAACAGGTCGACAGGCTGGACAAACGCCAAGTAAAGAAATGTGCCGCATGTGAGCGATATGCTCCACGCCATAGGCTGAAGCCAGCGTTTCAAGCCTCCGCGCGCGGCTACAATTCCGCCGATTATGCCTCCGGCGGTAAGGCCGAGTATGCCCACCGTACCGTAAACAAATCCGACTTCGGCGGTCGACAGCCCCAGTCCGCCCAACTCGCGTCCGTCAAGCAAAAACGGGTTTATCATCTTAACGAGCTGTGCCTCAGGAAAGCGGTAAAGCAACATAAATGCAATGGCTATACCCGCATGCGGTTTTTTGAAAAATGACACAAATGTGTTGACAAACTCCCGCCCCGTATCACGCCATGTCACCTTGACTGCTGCATGATCAGATGATGGACGCGGCAATATCCACCAATGATATAGCGTGACCAGCAGAAAGAACACCGACAAAACACCCATAACCGTCATCCAAGCTATAGGTGTGTAGTCAACGCTTTCACCGGGCGCCTGAGCGTCATTGCGGCTTTCAATATAACCGGCAAGCATGACAAGCACACCCTGCCCGACAATCGTGGCTATGCGGTAAAACGTACTTCGTATGCCTACATAAAACGACTGCTGATGCTCCGACAGTGCGAGCATGTAGTAGCCGTCGGCGGCAATGTCATGGGTCGCGCTGAGAAAAGCCACCGCCCAGAATACCGCCAATGTGGCCTGAAAGAAAAATGTAAGCGGGATAGTAAATGCTATGCCGGCAAATCCGACAGCTATGCAAAGCTCCATCAACACGATCCACCGGCGCTTTGTGCCGAACAGATCGACCACCGGGCTCCAGAACGGTTTTATGACCCACGGCAGATAAAGCCATGACGTATAAAGGGCTATGTCGGTATTGGATATGCCCAGACGCTTGTACATTATGACCGATATGGTCATGACAGCCACATACGGAAGCCCTTGCGCAAAATACAGCGTCGAGACCCACGCCCACGGCGAAACCCGGTTAATAGATGCGTTTGAGTTCTGCATTTTTAAAATAATGTGCTAATATCTGACGATAATCATATCCCTGCTCGCTCATCACTGCCGCACCAATCTGGCACAGGCCTACCCCGTGCCCCCAGCCGGCTCCGTAAAGCGTGAAGCCTGACGCATCCTTTACCGGTACAAAGGCGGAGCTGTACAGATGTGTCGGCGACAGCCACCGGCGTATCTCAAGCTCCTTTCCCACCACTTTGACGGCTTTGGTGCCGACGATACGCAACCGGTCGATGCGGCCCGACACGCCGCGCGACAATGGCTGAAGCTCCAGAATTTCACCGAAGTCTATACCCGAACGTGTGCTCACAAGTTCCGACAGCTCCTCGACAGTATATCTGACCGACCAGCGGTAAAAATCCTTAGTGGCGAGGTCATAATCATTGAGCACCTGCTTGAGTGTTTCCGGACCCGCTTGTGCGCAAAAAGCGTCGGGACGCCCCAAAATCCAGTCATGCGCCACCGCCTCATCGCGAAGGTCAGGCAACGGCTGCTCCGGCAGTATGTCGCGGCCTCGTTCAAGATAATTATGATGGACCGGCTCCCAGCAATGCTCAAACTCCTCAAACGCACCGCCGCAGCATTTTGAGAATCGGGTGTCGCATAGCTTTCCGTCCGACACGAGTACCTCTCCCCATGTCGACATTACTGCTCGCCGCGCCTCGTCGCGAGTTATGCGGGTCACGCCCTGATAACGCTGGCAGTGGTCATCGGCACACACGTCGAAATACTTGTGATCGTCATGGTCATACCACTTCACAATCTCGTCGCTGCCGTTGTCCGCCTTACAGCACGCGCCGTGGCTCTCCTTGTGCTCAAGTTGAGCCATAACCCAACCGCGCGATATTACGGCATGGGCCTTCAACAGCTCCAGCGACGCTTTGGCACTCATTTCCGATGATATAACACTCATAAGATAATCCTCCACCGGCACTACATTGACAGCCACGCGACCTTCGGGAGTGTCAAGCAACTGCAGAGCGCCCTTGAACATCTGCCGCTCCTTACGTTGCCAATGAAATCCTACACCGATAGTCACATCCTCAAGCTCAAAACTGCAGGTTTCGTCCTCGGGAAAAAACGTGTCGTTTTCTTCCCTGTAATCACCGAGAAGTCTGTATTTGATATTGTCGGCCGACATTATACCCACTCTGATACTCGGCTGATGACTTACATAAGCCACATCATCAAGTATCTCCGATGCCTTGTCGGCATCGAGTGCGGCGAAATCAGCCTCCGACGTAACGATAAATGTACCTGACATGTCGATAGTCCCGGGGCTTACATGCAGCCGGTCGTAACAACGCGGACGATGCGCGCGACGCGGTATTATGACAGCCTCCACATTGCCGTCGGGAAGCAGGTGCACGGCCATGTTGACCATAGGCTCATAATCGCCGTCCGGTATAGGCAGTTCCGCAAGCGCCGCCTCCAGCTGCGGTACAATCCTGTCGGGCGCATCCACCATATATATACGTTTGAACGCATATTTGCGGTCAAGCGGCATGTACTCGTGGGGCACTCCTTGAAAATGCAGGTGATCGGGAGCCGAAGCACCGCACCGCGGACCGTTGTAAAACACCGTATACCCTTCAAGCGTCTGTGCAAAGTGTATCATATCGGCCACATGCCCGGCTATCGCCTGCTTTGTATGGGAGCGGTTTATTATAGTAAGATGACCGGGAAACACCGGATACGGATTGACACATATGTCATAATCACCGTCAGCTACCGACAACTGCTCCGAAGGACGCGAACCGCTGCATAAAAAGCACTTGCGCGCGGCTATCGATCGACCGTCGACCGATGCGAGCGTACTTATACTTCGCGCGCTGTTATACATGACCGACATGTCGGTGCCGTTGACAGTCAACCGTTTTACCTTCACGTCATCAAGAGCCTTATGGCGGGCCGCCGCCTCCGGCCAAGCATCAAGCTGTCGTCTGACAAAAGCCTTTATTTCGTCATTTTTCATCACGCACTCTGTTTAAGTTGATTCGTGCCGATAGCTCCCACGACCTTATGCGGTCCTTATAGAAATTATTGCGGTTAAGCGCCTCAAGCGACAGCGAAGCATCAGAATTGCCTTCCCAGCGCCTGCACAGATAAAGCGACTCATATATGCGCCCTACTTTATAGCTGCGCGATACGGCAAGAGCCATCGCATAGTCCTCGCCGTAAGATGTGTCGGGAAAACGCAACTCACGGGCTATAGGCGTATAGAATGCCCGCGGCGCGCCGAAACCGTTGATACGCAGCGCATTGTTACGCCCGTTACCGTCGGTCCACTCATTGTGGGCTATCAGTCCCGGTGCTATGACATTTTTATTTATATCGGTCAGTGTGTAGGCGCCGACCACCATCGCACACCGCTGCTCGTAAAATTTGTCGACCACGGCTTGAAGTGTATCAGGCGACTCGTACAAGTCATCACTGTCAAGTTGCACGGCAAACCGTCCACAGTGCTCCGACATCAGCGCCATGTTCCAGCAACCGCCTATCCCGAGCCCCTCAATATCGGGTATTATATGTATCAGCTTAGGCTCCTGAGCCGACAGCCGCGATAAAATCTCGGTCGTGCCGTCGGTCGACCGGTTGTCGACCACAATAATATTGTAGCTGAAGCCGGTCTTCTGCTCCAGAGCGCTCCGCACGGCATCGCCTATGGTAGCAGCCCTGTTACGCACCGGTATAACGACCGAAGCCTCCACCGCACAATCATCGGCAAACTCGACCGCCGTCACGGTATCGGCATCTATGTACGCATCCACCGCTTTCAAGTGTTCGGTACAAGCCTCCTCCATCTCGATCTGCACATCGCGGTTACGAGGATCAACGTAATCAAACTGCGACGCGGCATCATCACTCCGCTCGACCCTATACAACGGCTCATTAATATGCACAACCGCGCCCTGACGCGATATGGCAAGCCGCAAAGCATAAAACGCCGCATAACGCCAATGACGCCTTACCGCCCCGAGCGCACTTTCCAACGCGCGACGCTCCACACAAAGCACATGGCCGAAATCGAAGTCATCGCGCAACGCCCCCAGCTGCATATCGATCAGAGGATGCAGTACAGAGCTACCGTCGGCAAGCACCTCGGTATAATCGGCATAAACCATCGCAGCTTCCGTCATACGCGCCACCTGCCGCATACGGTTCAAAGCTCCGGGCATCATCTCCACCCGGCTTCCACGCTTCTTTAATATCACATATTCAGTTGACAAGTCGCCACATACCGACAGCAACTCCTCACCCGAGCACAAAAAATCGATTTCAATCATAATACACAAACTTACTAATTTTCCCCGATATAAAAGCGAGAAAACACAGATTATATAAAAACCGGGCTAATGATTCAGCTTACCCAGCCGCATTACGATTGACGTTTGACTTCTTCCCATCTTTGCAGCAATATACTTCACACTCTTGCCCTCCCTATGCAGCTTTAATAAAAATTGGTCTGCACTTTTTGTCCATTTTTTATTGGCATTGGGATGCTTTGCATAACTCTTTTCTGTAATTTTTTCCGGGTGTAAAAATTCATCGACAAATACAGAAGGAAAACGCTTATCATATAATACAAAGGTCCTTATCTTGGCTCTTGTTATTGCTACATAGAACAATCTACGTTCTTCTCCGAAAGGATATTTATCGCTCTCGGTAAGAACGTAATCAAGCACAGGATCATCGCTTACAAGAGATGGAAATCCATAGGTATCCTTGTTGCATTGGAGAATTATAACATAGTCCGCTTCAAGTCCTTTGGATTTATGGACAGTCAGAAACTCTATTTTCCTGTTACCTATAAAATAGAAAAAACGGTTATCCTTTTTCACAAATTTATATCCATATGACAAATAGTAATCGTCAAAAGAATATCGACCTAAAAGGAATATGGATTTATCCAATGGAATTGAGGCAATTATTTGGCTGATAACATTGCAATAATTGGCTCTCTCGTACTCACAAAAGTGCAACTCGGTTTTGGTATCCGGGTTAAATGGATGAATATCCTTTTTTATCTGTGTTCCGTTTTGTTGAATAAATTTGGAAGACAAACTAACCAATGGCTCGCCAAAACGATATGTCGTTTCAATCTTGTTGATATCCGTTGGACCGAAATAATCAGGAAACCGATTAAATAGTGCCATATCACTTCCGGAGAAACGATATATTGATTGCCAATCATCACCGACACAATATAATTTGGTGTTAGGGTTACCGTCACGGAGAACTTTTAAAAAATTGTAACGATCTAACGATATATCTTGAAACTCGTCAACAATAATATAGTCATATCTCACAGGATTGAGTGAACGACAGATATCGGAGGCCTGCAGTATAGCATCCGTAAAATCTATCTGATTGAGACTTTGTAATGTCTCTACATACCGCTCATAAACAGGCTGGAAGATATTTTTTATTATGAACTCATTACGTTCATCTCCTTTGCCTTTGGCTTGTCTTATAATCTCATGTATCGATTTGCAGCTTGATTTTATTAATGTCACAAAAGTAACGACAAGCCGGATAAATGATTTTTCCTGCTTGCTGTCTGAAGGAAGAACCATGTCATATAATTCCGCATCGTTTTTTTCATTGACAGGAACACCCGCATTTTCCAATTGTATCTTAAGTTTATCTCTGATGTCATAATAATGGAAGTCCGCACTTGAGGTTGTTAATAATGTCGTGCCAAATTTTTCATGTGCAGCTTTTTTCCAAGTAATACCATCATTATATTTTTGGTTGGCTTCTTCATAAGTGATAGCTCGATCTTTGGCAAACCACAAAGGAACGAGATTATGTTCGTCCACTCCAAAGTGTTCCAGATATATTCGCTTCGTTTCTCCGTCTCGTTCATAATAAATAGAAAAATCCGGCATGTATTGCGAATGCATCTCATCTGCTAAAGGATACTCATAAGGCTCTTCGTATCTGAATTTAACTCCAAGCAACGACAATGCAAGACATATTTTCTGTTCCTGTTCACTTCTTACATAGACGGTCTTTCCGTCCATATCAGGAAACCGTGCCTTCAACCGTGTGTCTTTTTGTTCTGAAAGCTGCTGTCTGCGCTCGTTCTTTTGCCGTTCCCAATCCTGTTCTTGAATTTGGTAATCAAAGAAGTATTCGACCACACTCTTTTTGAAGTTGTCGTCACCCAGTAACTCTTGATATATTTTCAAAAACAGCACATCTGTATTGCTGTGTATCGACGGTTTACAACCCGTCACTTGCCCGATAATATCAATGGCAAGTTTATGGAATGTATAACCACGCAATCCCTCAATACTCATCCTTTCTGTCAGTTCGGCGGCCGCCTTGTTGGTATAGCTAATAAGGAGGATATTTTGAGGCTCAACATGTTTGATTTCTATAAGATACTTCACTTTCCCCACAATGGAGGATGTCTTTCCGCTTCCTGCACTACTGATTACCAAACAGTTGTCCTCGTCTGACACTATGGATTGTCTTTGTTGCTTATCCAACGGATATTTTAGACAATGGTCGAAAAATTCCTTATAGGTGTTAAGTTCCTCTTTTATATAACTGTCGTTATGTTTTTTGACATACCATTGCAGATCCTCAAAATCAGATATAAATTTTGCGATTGTTTCTGTAGGTTCTACTCCAAATGTTTTAAGCCGTTTAAGAAAGCCTTTTACCTCATAAAACAATTCTGTATAATACTCCTTATACTGTTTTTCTTCCCGAGATGTTATGAACTTACCATGAAAGGTTTGTTCCAAATCGGTTTCAATATCTCTAAAAAAACATTTGTCCTCTCTGCTTAGAGTTTCTTCCTTGTTATTTTGACATACTTTGTAAGGAATAATGCCCTCGATGTATAAAGATATCTCTTTTGACTTCCTTTCTAACAATAGGCGTATTGCTACTATGGCAATAATAGCCATAGCAACAATACATAAAACCAAAACAAGGAATATAGGCATCTTGACAACTTGTTTTTAGTAAATGACAAAATGATAAGTTATTTCGATACATTTAATATCGTATCCCGTTCAACCCCCAATATTATTGGAAAGCAACAATAGGTATTACTTTTGTATTTCCATACTGTTGATACTTATATGTTCCTATTTGTCTTGCGCATTTTCCTTGTGGAGCTTTCACTATTTGGTTGTTATAAAAATCACTACCCTTTTGAGCTAATATCAAAACTTCCAAATCGGAAGTGAATACATACCCTGAAACTGTCTCTCTAATTTCCAGCGCAATAGCATCACCTGATTCCAAAACTTTTTGTATTTCAAAATTCTTTCGACTTACACAGTCTCCGGGCTTATCAAATAATGTTTTTACCGAATTATTTTTAGCCGCAATTGTTTTATTTGATTTCGTTAATTCTACACTATCAATGATTTTAATAGCGGGGACAGTTTTCTCTATTCCCATTTTGGCACTGTACCTGTAAGTCCCCACACGTTGAGCGCACTGATCGTTTTTAAGAACGATTTTTTGATTATCATAGAACTGCTGTTTTTCATCCGGTATAATGAAAACTGTCATATCAAAAGAGTCATCGGCGTTAGCTAACGCACACCCGGATTCTAATACTTGGAATACCTCAAATTGAGAATAGTCCATATCCTCTCTGGGTTCTTCAAATATTTCAAGTCCAACAATTCCCGAATTATTAAACAGATTAACGCAAAATGCAAAAACGAATGTCAGTACAATTCCTGTGATTATACCAAGCACATAGACAAGCCATTTTTTCATATTCTATGATTGTTTTTCATTTACTATTCAGCAAAGTGAGCCTTAAACTAATAACAGTTAGGGCTCTTATGCTTCACTTCAATTATTAGATATCCTCCAAATCCTTTTGAATTATGGTCTCCACATTTTGAGCATCACGGTATCGGATAATAACAACACCGTCAGAATAACCAGCTTTTTCGATTGATAATTCAATAGTTCCACCGGTAACACTCCAAGCACTTGCATAGGTAACTGTACCTTGTCCTAATTCATACATGAGAGAAATATTGCTGTCCTGACGGCTCGGATTATGTTCTCGGCAAGCAGAGGGTTCACCATACTTACGAGTATATAAACTTTTATAATAGTCATATGTGTTCACAAGAGTATTCCATTCGCGGCTTTCATCAAATATAACGACAACAGAATGAACACTTTTACCGTCATCAGTAGCTCCAACACCAACTGTAGCTTGTCTACCTGTAAAATCACCAGTGAACATAGTCACATTGTTGTCGTGTCCCAACTGTGTAAATCCTTTTGCTTTGAGCTTTTGGCAAAAAGCCGTCATACTTCCCTCAATGGGAATACCCTTGAAAGAGAGATGCTCTTGCGCCATAATATTAATTACAGAAAAGAGCAATGTGATTGTGACTAAGAATTTTCTCATTTCTTTTTATACTAATGACTCTTTTAGTTCCAATTGAGCCGTTCATTATGCAGAAGCGTGGAACTGCAAATGCCACGTTCTGAATTGGAGGTCGTAGGAAACCTGTACACACGAATGTAGTAATAGCAGCCCACGCTATAGCGTGAGAACCACTATGCCACCCTTGTGTGTAATTGTGAAATTTCCTACGTTTCCAATTCACAAGATAAGCATAACGCTTCTTATTTTATCTATGTCTTGGAAAGAGTTGCCTCAATCCACATGCAAAATTAATAAAAAAACAATAATAAACATTAGCTTTTAGATCAGACCGATGCGTTTCCTACTCCAAAAGCAAATTGCAGTAAAATTTTGAATAGAAAAACATACACAACATATTTTAGTATTCAAATTTTTACTATCTCTGCATCGTGAAAAACTCGGCAACGACAAGACTTTTTATATACTCCAACGGGTCATTGAAACACAAATAGGACCGGCGGAATCACATTATTTAACACTTACGCATGCAAGATTCAGTCGGATGCCGGATTATATAGGTGATATTAAACCTATAAACAGATATAAATTTATGAAGATTTTTAAACCTTTTGTTATCATTACAGGTGCTTTGCTCCTATCTACTACATTACAGTCATGTCTTGACGATGATGACTCGTATGAATCCGTACGCCCCACAGCATTAGTAACCGTATCGCCTAATGCCGACGGCTCATTTGTAATGCATCTTGATGAGAAAACCGACCTTTATCCTTCAAACATGTCAACATCTCCTTTCGGCAAAAAAGAGGTGCGTGCACTTGTAAACTACGATGAAGAGGCTGCTTCATCAGCAAAAGCCTCCGCTATCAGAAGAGTGCACATCAACTGGATTGACAGCATACGCACCAAGAGTCCCATATTGGCCCCGGTTGACAATGACGATATAGGCAACGACCCGATAGAGATAGTGAAGGATTGGGTCACCATCGGAGAGGACGGCTATCTGACACTGCGTCTGCGCACATTGTGGGGATACTCCAACATTAAACATGAGATCAACCTGCTGTCAGGCGTAAATCCTGAAAACCCGTTGGAATTTGAATTAAGACACAACGCCCATGGCGATGCGGCATTACGTCATGGCGACGCTCTCATAGCCTTTAATCTCAATGATCTGCAGCATTCCGAGGAGGTATTAAAAATAAAATTAAACTGGAATTCTTATACCGGTAAAAAATCGGCGGAGTTTGAAGTCGGCATGCGAAACACCGCACCCGCAAACCCTCAATATAATAAAGGCGGAGATTTATCCGTTAATATACAGTAACATATCCAATCTGTGAAAACAGCACCGATGTCGGGAGAAAGCGGATTCACGCAACTTTCGGAATCCGCTTCCCGAACAATCGGGAAGCAACAGTTATCGGAATGACTTCAGAAACTGTCGACAACGAACAATTACTGGTGCGCCGGGCAAAGGAAGGCGACACAACGGCTTTGAGAGCAGTCTACAAGTTATACGTAAGATATCTCACTGCCGTTTGTTCGCGTTATATCACCAACTCCGAAGATGTGAAAGACATACTTCAAGACAGTTTTCTGAAAATTTTTTCAACACTTGACACGTACGAATACCGTGGAGTCGGCACTCTTAAAAATTGGCTTGCAAAAATCGTCGTCAACGAAACATTGAAATTTATCAACAAAAACAACCGGCTTGAATTTACCGACCTCGCGGAAACCGCCGATGACATAGCGGATGAAGAACCGGATCTTGATTGTATACCCTCGCAGGACATATTCGATATGATTCGACAACTCCCCGACGGTTACCGGACGATATTCAATCTGTATGTAATCGAAGGTAAAAGCCACAAAGAGATATCAACACTTCTAAATATCGGAGAAAGCACCTCCGCATCGCAGCTGCACAGGGCCAAAACCATGCTTGCCGCAAAAATAAGACAATTTCAAAACGCTCGCGAATTATGAAAGACAATTGGCTAAAAGATATACATGACCGCATGGCCGATTTCAATATCGACGAACCCGACAAACTGTGGGAAAATATTGAAGCATCAGGCATGCTTGACAGAATTTCACGACGCAACCGACATCGTCAGGCCATAATTGCATGGACAAAACGAGTCGGAGCCGCGGCTGCAGTCATAGCCATAGCATTATTAACGGGCACTCTGTTTTATGAAAGTACACCCGACCTCTCCATGCCGGAAAACATTGATATAAGAACAGCTGGAAATCATCATATCGATGATAAAAAACATGGACGAGATAACACCTATGAGATACAGGCATCCGCGCAAAAGAAAACCATAACTCAAAAAACTGTTATAGCAGCGTGTGATACTGTACAAAAACCAGTATCGGCTGACCAAAAGATGGAAGAAAAAATACCGTCTGCAAATGACATTAAACAGACACAGCCACAACACGATAATACCGCTCCGATACATAAAAAAGCCGGAAATACATACCGCGACCTGACTCTTGCCGCAGTACATCCTCGTGCAGACCGACACTTATCGGTAAGTATACATACATCGGGGGGATTGGGCAACACGTCGAGCCATAAAGACTTCTTTTCAGGTGCTTTGAGCGCGTTAGGTCCTGCCGACGATTGCTGGAACGACAGCCCCACTCTTGACATGCTGATCCTCAACAAAAAACAAGAGATTGAGACTGAAGTAAATCACCGACTGCCCGTAAGGACGGGAATATCCGTATCCTACGACATAACCGACCGACTTGCCGTGGAAAGTGGCCTTACCTATACTTTTCTCGCTTCAGATATAAAACAAAGCGGCGAGAATCACATCTACTCGGGTAAACAGGAATTGCACTACATAGGCATCCCCGTCAACATCAAGTATCGCATATGTTCATGGAAGGCAGTCGACCTGTACGCTTCAGGCGGCGTACTTGCCGAAAAATGCGTCTCGGGTAAATTGAACAAAGACTATTCACCCGACAACAACAATACGCAGTCCATGTCTGAACACATTACGGTAAAGCCTCTTCAATGGTCAGCAAACGCATCGGCAGGCGTGCAGTGCAACCTCTCCGATGCAGTAGGACTTTACGCCGAACCCGGAATAAGCTACTATTTCGACAACGGCTCCAAGGTCAGAACCATATACAGCGACCGACCGCTTAACTTCAACCTGAACGTAGGCCTGCGCTTTACCCTCGGCAACAAACGAAAGTTATAAAATTTTGACTTACCCCCGAATAAAAATAGTAACTTTGTAACCGAAGCAAGGAAAAGCATGGCTAAGAACTCAAATATACAGGCAGCTGATAACTTGACGGATAACTTTCGCGGTTATGCGGCACTGTTTAGCAAAATAAAGCAAAGGGTACTGATTGCCCAGCAACGGGTTATATATGCCGCAAATGAAGAAATGCTTAGAATGTATTGGGATATTGGCGGAATGTTACAGCAAAGCCAAAATGCAGACGGGTGGGGCAAGAAAACTTTGCAGCGACTATCCGTAGATTTGAAGAACGATTATTCCGAGATAAAGGGCTTTTCCGTCCGCAATATGCAGTGTATGATACAGTTCTTCAACGAATATAATCAGGAACTTACAATGGTGAAAGGGGTTGATTCTCCAATTACGCAATCATTGATTGCGCAATCAGAAGGATATAATTTCACCCTCCCCATAAAACATTTGGGATGGACTCATAATCTGATCCTTTTACAACAGGTCAAGGACATTCGGGCGCGGTATTGGTATATGGTTCAAAGCATTACATCACATTGGAATACACGTTATCTTCAAGAAGCCATCAAACTTGACGACTACGGCAAGCATGGAGCTTTGGCTAACAATTTCACTGAAACTTTACCTGTGCCGGAAGCAAACGATGTGAAATCAATGCTCAAAGACCCGTATATATTTGATATGCTGACTTTCACCGACCAATACAATGAGCATGATGTGGAACTCGGTTTGGTCAATCATGTTGAGAGATTTCTCGTGGAAATGGGTGCCGGATTCGCCTTCATGGGTAGACAGTACCACATAGAAGTATCGGGTGATGATTATTATATAGACATCCTGATGTACAATACATTTCTGCACCGTTATTTGGTTATTGAATTGAAAGATACGGAGTTCATGCCGGAATATATAGGCAAGCTCAATTTCTATTGTTCTGCCGTAGATGACATCCTTTGTCGTGAGGGAGATAACCGAACCATAGGATTGCTGCTCTGTAAGACCAAAAACCGCATCAAGGCAGAATATGCCTTGCGTGACATTCATAAGCCAATCGGAATCTCAGACTACGAATTGGGACAAGCATTGCCTAAAGACTTCCGTGGCAGTTTGCCAACTATTGAGGAAATAGAGCAAGAATTGGACTCTGATAACCGGTAAATAAAACCATCTTAAGACTTACACAATATAGGCTTAGACGTATATTCATAGAAACCGGTTATGTTGTAAAACAACTATTTCGGTTTTGCAGATTCATATTATTTAACCAACTTTGCACTCTGATAGTTGTACACAAATTCTTATAGCGTTTTTATGAGACACTTTTACTTTATGTTTTGTGCACTGTTGATAGTGTCGTGTATGGGGCTTAAGGCACAGATTGTCACCACATCGCCGGCCATCATTCAGGAAAACAGCGCACCGATCGTCATAACTTTTCATGCCGATCGAGGCAACAGGGGTCTGGCGGGTCTAACCGCGTCAACACCTGTATATGCCCATACAGGCGTCATCCTCAATGGACAGGACAGCTGGTCGCACGCTCCTCAATGGCTCGATAACAGCGTAAAGTATAAGCTGACATATAAAAGCGCCGATACATGGGAACTGACATTGCCCGACATAAAAGAGTATTACGGCATTACCGACGGTGAAACCGTGGAGCGCCTTGCTTTCGTATTCAGAAACGCCACAGGCACAAAAGAGGGCAAGACTGAAAGCGGGGGCGATATATTTGTCAATGTATATCCGGCAGGTGAATTTGTTCTTGTCACGACTCCGTCAGTGGCACCCGGACTGCTCAGCGGCCCTACTCAAGTCGATTTCACTGTCAATACCACCGAGAACGCCGATATAGCCCTGCTGGTCAACGGCAGCGAGAAAAAAACGGCTTCCGCCACTCAGGCCCTCTCCTACTCCATGAACATAACCGACACCGGCACGACTACGGTAACGGCACGTGCTACATGCCGAGGAGTGACAAAAGAGGAAGCCCTGACCTACGTATGGCCCAACTCCCCGATAGAAAAGCCATATCCCGGAGGCACACCCAAAATGGGGACCTCAAGAGCCGCCAACGGCGACGTGACATTCTGCATAGCGGCGCCCGGCAAGACGAAAGCGAGCCTGTGCGGTGAGTGGAACGGCTATGCTCCTTCGTCGGACACATACTATTGCGACTACGAAGGCAACCGCTACTTCTGGTGGACTGTCAGCGGACTGAAAGAAAAGACCGACTACATATATTATTACAACATCGACGGCACAAATATGGGCGACCCATATGCGAAACTCGTGCTCGATCCGTGGAACGACAAGTATATACCGGCATCGGTGTTTCCCGACATGCCCCAATACCCGTCGGCATACGTCGACAATACATGCGTGGCAGTCTACAACTCGGCAATCGACGACTACGACTGGAAAGTAACGAACTTCAAAGGTGTGCCGCAGGACCGCCTTGTCATATACGAGCTTCTTATACGTGACTTTACAGGCACCGAGGGCAAGGCCGACGGCAACGGCACAATAGCCGGAGTAATGGAAAAACTCGACTACCTGCAGTCGCTCGGAGTAAACGCTATCGAGCTGTTGCCTGTGATGGAGTTCACCGGTAACAATTCATGGGGCTACAACCCGAACTTTTACTTCGCGCCCGACAAGGCCTACGGCACACCTGATGACTACCGGCGCCTTGTCGACGCCATACACGAGCACGGCATGGCCGTGATACTCGACGTGGTGTTCAACCAGACCGACGGCCAGCACCCGTGGTGGCTCATGTACACACCGGCCAAAAATCCGTTTTACAACGCTTCGGCGCCCCACGGCTACAGTGTGCTCAATGACTGGAAGCAGGAAAATCCTCTGGTTCAGCAACAATTCAAGGATGTTCTCAAATACTGGCTTGAGACCTACAACGTCGACGGATTCCGCTTCGACCTTGTCAAAGGACTCGGCAACGACGACAGCTACAACGCCACCTACAACCCCTCGACCAACAAGTACTCCGGCGTGACCAATGCGAAGACCGATGCCTACAACGCTTCGCGCGTGGCACGCATGAAGGAGCTTCACTCGGCCATGAAGGAGGTAAAACCCGACGCATACTTCATAAACGAAAATCTCGCCACAGCCAAAGAAGAGAACGAGATGGCGCAGGACGGCGAAATCAACTGGGCAAACATCAACAATGCTTCATGTCAGTTTGCCATGGGCTACAGCAGCGACTGCAACCTCAACCGCTTCTACGCCCCCGACGACAGCCGCACGGCAGGCTCAACCGTATCATACGCCGAGAGCCATGACGAAGAGCGCATGGCCTATAAAGTGGCTCAATACGGAGTGACGGATATAAAAGACAATATGGAAGTGACCATGAGGCGCCTCGGATCGGTAGCAGCCGTGATGCTCATGACGCCGGGTGCCCACATGATATGGCAGTTTCAGGAATTCGGCGCCGACGAGACAACCAAGACAAGCACCGGAGGCAACGAGACAAAACCTAAGAAAGTAATCTGGAAATATCTTGACAACGAATATCGTGCGGGACTGAAGGATACATACGCCCGGCTCAACGACATACGCAACAGCAATCCGCAATTGTTTGGCAAAGAGGCCAAAGCCACGATGAAGTGCAACAGCGGCAATTGGTCGACAGGCTTTTCAGTAGCCGTCAAATCGGCCGACGGCAACAGCGAGCTGTATTGTATCGTAAACCCGAGTACCACAATCACCCGGTCGATAGCGGTGCCCTTCACGGCAAACGCCTCGGACTACACTATGCTATGCGGCAGCTACGGCACGACTCCCGAACTCAACGGCAATGAGGTGCGTCTGCTCCCGGGGGCATTCGCTGTTTACGCAAGCAAGGATGTGACAGCCATTGACGACATATTCGATGACAATGCCGTTAACGTAGGTGTGCGCGGAGGCACGGGAGTGATAACAATTGACGGAGTCTACGAAACCGTGGAGGTGTTCACGATAGACGGCCTTGCCATAAACCGCCTTGACTCACTCGCACCTGGCATATACATAGTGGTTGTCGACGGTGTAAGCCATAAAGTATCGGTAAGATAATATGCCGGAGTAGTTATTGCTGCCGGTTGACTGCGTCATCTCAATGAACGTAGGCGGTCGGCGGCAGCGGCGAGAGTGCTGTGACGCCCTATGTCAAACCAATAATATTCACTATCGGGCTCATAACTTTTTATCAACATGTCGCGGCATACGCTGACATAAAACGGCACAATTGAAAACGGCTGGCCCGGCGCATACTCACACAAAGGCCTCAGCATCGACGGCGATATGACATGTATGCCTCCAAACGCGCGTTTCACGAGTCCGTCCATATCCAGACCGTGTGGGAGTACCTCGCCTGTCGATACGTTGGTCCACCCTTTCATGCGGTTTTCGCGGTCAAAAAGCAGATACCGCGAAGTGGTTCTGTCAGAGGTCAGCAATGTGGCGTCAGCACCCGATTCACAATGACGGCAATAAAGTGTGCCGAGGTCAATATCGGTAAGTATATCCACATTATGCACCAGAAACGGCTCGTCGCCGTCAAGCAGCCCCGATGCGGCGGCTATGCCCCCGCCCGTGTCAAGCAGCAGTTTCCGCTCGTCACTTACGGTTATCTTTATACCGAAATTACCGTTCCGCTCAAGAAACCGCTCTATCTTGTCGGCAAAATGGTGTACATTCACTACCACATCATCAAATCCGAAACGCATTAGATTCATGATGACACGCTGCAAAACAGGCACTCCGTCCACTTCGACAAGCGCCTTGGGCCGGTCATCGGTCAACGGGCGCAACCGAGTGCCTAAACCGGCGGCAAAGATCATAGCTTTCATTGGCGGTGGGGAAGACGTGGATTAAAAGTCTCCTTTATGCCGCGCTCAAAGTGAGTAAGCTCTACACGCACATCGGGATAAGCCTTGCGTATGTAGCGAGCCAGCCGGTCGGCGCAATAGACCGAGCGATGCTGCCCTCCGGTACAACCGAAACTTACCATCAGATCGGTAAAACCTCTTTCGCGGTAGACCGACACCGAACGGTCGACCATCCTGCACGCCTCGTCAACGAAGGCTATTATGTCGCTTTTTGTCTCGAGAAATTCTATGACCTCACTGTCACGGCCCGACAGATTTTTGTATTCGTCATAACGGCCGGGATTATGGAGCGCCCTGCAGTCAAAGACGAAGCCTCCTCCGTTGCCCGATATGTCACTCGGTATACCGTGACGCTTGTAGCCGAAGCTCGCCACCTTCACCGTCAACCTATCGGCAGGCTCGACCTTGCGGTAACGCGGTGTATCGGCCACATCCAGCAGAAGTTGACACAGATAGCCGTACCTCGACTCAATCCTCGGCACAAGACCTTTTATATTCTCAAGAGCATAGGGTATACTCTGGACGAAATGCGATTTTCGCTCGAAGTTGCCTCTGTAGCCGTAAGCGCCAAGCACCTGAAGCAGACGAAACAGTACAAAGTCATCAAGATGACGGCGAAATTCAGCACGGTCTATGTCGGCATAGCGTTTGGCGCTGTCAAGATAAGCCGTTATCAGCTCCTCGCGCAGCCGGTCGGGGTAAGAGGCCTTGGCCTGCCACAAAAAAGACGCTACGTCATAATAACACGGACCGCGGCGTCCGCCCTGAAAATCGATAAACCATGGAGTGCCGTCTTTTATCATGACATTGCGCGACTGGAAGTCGCGATACATGAACACATCCGACTTCACTTCAAGCAGCGCCGTGGCAAGACGGTCAAACTGTTTCTCCAATAGAGTTTCGTTATACTTTACCCCCGACGGCAGCAGGAAGCAATATTTAAAATAATTCAGATCCCATGTGACCGACACATAGTCCATCTGAGGCACGGGAAGACGGTTTATATCAAGTCCGGCGATGCCGCACCACTGAAAGTCGGTCAACGCGGCAATCGTTTTTTTCAACATGTCGATAATCTCGTCGTTCCACTCTCCCCTCTCACGTCCGCGGTAAATGTAGTCAAACAGCGACACATCGCCGAGATCCTCCACCAGATAATGCGCACCCGAGTCGCTTGACGCAAGCACTTTAGGCACAGGCAACCCTTTGGCGTAAAAGTCCTTGGCGAGATAGATAAACGTATTGTTCTCGCTTAAATCCTCACTTGACACACCTACCACATCAAAGACTCCCGACAGCCTGTAATACCTGCGGTTAGAGCCGGCTCCCGGCATACGCACCACTGCCTCGGGAAATATACCGGTGATACGCTCGTAAAGTATCGACAATACCTGTTCGTCGTCACCGCTGTACGATATATTTTTAACTATACTGTCATACATAGTAACTCCATCATGTTTTGTGGGTAAAGATAATCAATCTTAATCAATATCCATATACACCGTTGATATTTTTTATCACAAATATCGACCGATACCGATTCTTTTTAACGATGTAGACAAGAAATCTCGTTGTTTTTACCTAATTTTGTGTATTAATATATTCTGACAGATTATGCCAAATGTTTCACAACGAGGGACCGAAATGCCTGCGTCGCCTATACGTCGGCTGGTTCCGCTCGCAAATGCAGCCAAAGACCGAGGTATAAAAGTGTACCACCTTAACATAGGACAGCCCGATGTGCCCACCCCCAAAGAGGGTCTCGACGCGCTGAAACACATTGACCGCACCGTACTCGAATACAGCCCGTCGGAGGGTTTGTTGTCATTACGACGCAAACTGCATCAATATTACAAGACATATAACATCGACGTGGATGTCGACGATATAATAGTGACCACCGGAGGCTCCGAAGCGGTGCTGTTCGCATTCTTGGCCTGTCTCGACCCGGGCGACGAGATAATAGTGCCCGAGCCGGCCTACGCCAACTACATGGCATTCGCCATATCGGCGGGAGCAAAGATCATAACCGTGCCGTCGAGCATAGAAGAGGGCTTCGCGCTTCCTCCCGTGGAAAAGTTTGAGGAACTTATCACCCCCAAGACCAAAGGTATACTTATCTGCAATCCCAACAACCCCACCGGCTACCTGTATACGATGAAAGAGATGCTGCAGATAAGAGATCTGGTGAAGAAATATGATCTGTTTCTGTTTTCCGACGAGGTATACCGCGAGTTCTGCTATACGGGAGCGCCCTACATCTCGGCCTTCCACCTGCCCGGCATAGAGAATCAAGTCGTGCTTATCGACTCCGTGTCAAAGCGTTACAACGAGTGCGGTATACGCATAGGCGCGCTTATCACCAAACACGAAGAGCTGAAAAAAAATATAATGAAGTTCTGTCAGGCACGCCTGAGTCCTCCGCTATTAGGACAGATAGTGGCCGAAGCCTCGATCGATACGCCTAAGGAATACATGCTTGAGACCTATAACGAATATGTAGAACGGCGAAAATTCCTCATCGACCAGCTAAACAAGATACCGGGGTGCTACTCGCCCATACCTATGGGAGCGTTTTACACCGTTGTAAAACTGCCGGTTGACGATGCCGACCGCTTCTGCGAATGGTGTCTCGAGCACTTCGATTACGAAGGTCAGACCATATTTATGGCTCCGGCATCGGGCTTCTATACGACTCCGGGCATGGGCAAAGACGAAGTGCGTATGGCCTACGTACTACATAAAGAAGAGCTTGCCAAAGCCATGAAGGTACTTGCCGAAGCTCTGAAAGCCTACCCCGGGCGCACCATATGAGTTACGAGCTCTTTATAGCCCGACGGCTGCGACTTAACCGTGAAGGCCGGCGAGGCCTCTCGACAAGCATTGTCATAGCCATTGCGGGAATAGCGTTGGCCATCATGATCATGATGGCTTCGCTGTGTATTGTGCTCGGCTTCAAGGACGAGATACGCAACAAAGTCATGGGCTTCGACTCACATGTCACCATACACCCCGAGTCGTCCGATTATGACAAGACAGCGTATCTGACCCTTACTCCGGAACTTACCGACATAATAAAACGCACCGGAGAATTCACATCGGCATCGCTTGTGCTGCAACAGACCGGTGTCATAAAGACCGACGACAACTTTCAAGCGGTCATTGTCAAAGGCATCGAGGCGGGCGGCGGCTTCGACTTCGTGCGCGACAACATCGTGGAGGGCGAGCTTCCCGAGGGCGACATCGCCGATAACCGCAACAAGGTGGCGGTGTCACGCACGACGGCCCGTGCACTGCGCCTGAAGCCCGGCGACCGCATGTATGCCTACTTCTTCATCGACGGAGCCGTGAAGACCCGCCGTATAGAGGTGGCTGCCATCTATGACACCCACTTCGGCGACTACGACAAGTTATACATATTCGCACCGCTGTCATTCACTCAGAGCATATGCGATGTCGACAGCCTTTCAGGCAACCGATTGGAGCTTAAAGCCGCCGACACCTACAGGATAAACGAAGCCGCGCTGCATCTTCAGGATGCCATGATGCAGAGCGCCGAGGACGGACATCTTCAAGGCATGTACAGCATCAGCAGCGTACTCGACACGGCCATGATGTATTTCAACTGGCTCGAACTTCTTGACACCAATGTCGCCGTCATTCTCGTGCTCATGATGCTCGTGGCCGGCTTCACGCTTGTATCAAGCCTGTTTATAATCATACTCGAGAGGGTCAACATGATAGGCATACTCAAAGCGCTCGGAGCCACCAACGGCGAAGTGCGCCGCATATTCATATATCTGGCTCAGAAAATCGTGATACGAGGCATGATTATCGGCGACATCGTCGGCATAACACTGCTGTTGCTGCAACAACATTACAGGATACTGCCGTTGAACCCCGACTCCTACTACCTCAACTACGTGCCGGTCGAAATCAATTGGCTCTACATCGTGCTGCTGAATATCGGGGTATTTGTCATCGCGGGACTTACGATCATATTGCCCAGCCATGCAGTGTCATCCATCAGTCCCTGCCGCTCAATACGTTATGAATAAATAAGTATACACCCATGACCTATTTATGCGCTAAAATTGTTATTGAAATATTAAGTATCGCTAAATACCCTGTATTTTAGATTTTTTGAACTATCTTTGCAAACAATTTAACTATAAATGAGTAAGAATACGGATATTGTAAAATTCATCATCGAGGGAATTCAGGATCGCAAAGGAAAACAGATTTCCGTAGTGGATCTAAGCGCCATCGAGGGCGCGGCAGCCAACCGCTTCATAATATGTCAAGGCACGTCCAACATGCAGGTATCGGCAATAGCCGACAGCATCAGAGACAAAGTGCGTGAAGAGTGCGGCGTCAAGCCATATAATTACGACGGATACCAAAATTCACAATGGATAGTAATCGACTACGGCGACACATTCGTGCATGTGTTTCTGCCCGACGTGCGTCAATATTACAACCTCGAGGAATTATGGAGCGACGCCGACATAACCGAGATACCCGATCTCGACTGATAAGGTGTCAAATGACAATACCTCTAAATAACCCCAAAAGTATCATATCATCCATAGTCCCCATATGAAACCGGACCCGAAGAAAAAGACCATAAAATTCAGCTTGTACTGGATGTATGCCATCATACTTCTCGTACTCGGCGGACTGTACTACCTCGACCAGAACTCCATAACCAAAGAAGTGACATACTCCGAATTTGAAAAGTATGTTACCGAAGGCGGTGTGGAGAAAATCGTGGTATACACCAATAAAAACGAGGCGGAGGCATTTATCACCGACTCACTTGCCGCCAAGATATTCACCCCCTCACAATACACTCAGGGCGAACACCATGATGTAAAAATAACTACATCCATACCGAGTGCCGACAAACTTCAGGACAAAATAGACCAATGGCAGAAAGACGGTGTATTCACCGGCTCCGTATCTTTTGAAAAAGGGAGCGATTTTATGGCCATGTTCTGGTCGTTTGCCCCCATACTCCTGCTTATCGTATTCTGGTTTGTATTCATGCGCCATATGTCGGGCAAAGGCGACGGTAGCGGCGGAGTGTTCAATGTCGGCAAATCAAAAGCCAAGGTATTTGACAAGGACGGCCCCATTCAGGTAACATTCAAGGATGTGGCGGGACTGTCGGAAGCCAAGACCGAAGTCGAAGAGATAGTGGAGTTTCTCAAAAATCCGCAGCGCTACACCGACCTCGGCGGAAAAATACCCAAAGGTGCGCTCCTTGTAGGCCCTCCCGGAACCGGTAAGACACTGCTTGCCAAAGCTGTGGCCGGAGAAGCCAATGTGCCGTTCTTCTCCATGTCAGGTTCTGACTTCGTAGAGATGTTTGTCGGCGTAGGAGCCTCGCGTGTGCGCGACCTGTTCCGTCAAGCCAAGGAGAAAGCGCCGTGTATAGTGTTTATCGATGAAATAGATGCCGTAGGACGGGCACGAGGCCGCAATCCTAATATGGGAGCCAACGACGAACGTGAAAATACGCTCAACCAGCTTCTTACGGAGATGGATGGCTTCGGGTCAAACAGCGGCGTCATAATACTTGCCGCCACAAACCGCGCCGACATACTTGACAAGGCGCTGATGCGCGCCGGACGTTTTGACCGGCAGATATATGTCGACCTGCCCGACCTTAACGACCGTGTGGCTATATTTAACGTGCATCTGCGCAACATCAAAACCGATGACTCGCTTGACGTGGAACTGCTTGCACGTCAGACTCCGGGCTTCTCGGGCGCGGACATAGCCAATGTATGCAACGAAGCCGCCCTTATTGCCGCACGCCATAACAAGAAATGCGTGCAGAAACAAGACTTCAACGACGCTGTCGACCGCATAATCGGCGGCCTTGAGAAGCGCTCCAAGATAACTACCGACGAAGAGAAACGGGCAATTGCCATACATGAAGCGGGGCACGCCACCATATCATGGCATCTGCGCTATGCCAGCCCGCTGATCAAGGTTACCATAGTGCCCCGCGGCAAAGCTCTCGGAGCGGCATGGCACCTGCAGGAAGAACGCCAGATAACCCCTTCGGAAGCACTGCTCGACGAAATGTGTTCGACTCTCGGAGGCCGCGCCGCCGAAGAACTGTTCCTCGGACATATATCTACCGGAGCCGCCAACGACCTTGAGCGCGTGACAAAACTGGCCTACGCCATGGTAGCCTATTACGGCATGAGCGACCGCCTTCCCAACCTTTGCTACTACGACTCCACCGGTCAGGAATACGGCTTCTCCAAGCCTTACAGCGAAGAGCGCGCCAAAGACATCGATGCCGAGGTATCGCGCATAATCAACGAACAGTATGAACGCGCCAAAGAGATACTGCGCAAGCATGCCGAAGGCCATAAACAACTTGCCGACGTACTCATAGCCCGCGAGGTGATATTTACCGAAGATGTAGAACACATATTCGGCAAACGGCAGTGGATATCGCGTACCGACGAAATATTTGCCGGACGCCAGCTTGAAGAGGGCAAAAAAGAGGACAGTACGGATAAAGAGAACAATCAAGGCGACAACGAGCAACCGTCAGACAAGACTGACGACGCATCCGCGGCCATAACACCGCCGTCAATCCCGCCAATCCCTAAATCGGAATAATCCATTCTCAACAAAACGGCTGTACAGCAGCCGGTCAACAGGGGCACCGATATTACGGCGCCCCTATCTTATATAGGCTTACCGATAAACTCCAATGGGTTGCCGTCGAGGTGATGTTCAAGGTATTCTTTGTAGATGTAGACAGGGATGCGGTCGATGCCGTTGGCGGTTAACAGGACGGACATGCGGTCTATCTCGGCCTTGATGTCGCGGTGGATAAGGTTGTAGCGCTTGGCGAGTAGGCGGATGTACTTGCGGTCCTGCTTGACACGGTGGCCTGACTCGATTGTGACGGGTGCACATTGCACCACGGCCTTTGCCTCACGGCGACGGCGTTGGTAGGATGCGGCTTTGGCGCGACGGTCAATAACGGGTTTCAACAGATTGAACACGCACTGCGCTATCGGGTTAAGGTCGGTTGGTTCGGCGCCCGTGGTCTGATACTCTTTGATGGCGTTGACGAGGGGTTGTTGCAGTTCTTCGGGAAGCATGGCTATGGACTCGCTCCATGCCTTGTCAAATTTCGGTGTACGTTTCATTGTATGTGATATTGGTTTAATATGTTGTTTTCCGCAAAGATAATACACCGAATCGCCGTTTTTATGCACAATCGGGCGTAATGCACGAAATACACTGCAGATTAGCGTGTTACATTTTTTGTGAGCGCGACGTTGTCGGTATGTCGCGTATCTCCGATACGCAAGGGCGCGAGGTGGGTTGAGGGCCCCACGAACCGCGGCAAAGCCGCTTATCGTGGGGTTTCGCATATGTCGTGTCTTCGACACTCTTCAAAGGAGGATGGAAGTACCGATGTGGGGTGGATGGGTCGAATGTTGGTGGCGGTGCGGAAGTGTCGGAGACTGGCGGATGGACAGGAGTTTGAGAGCCTTGCAAAAGACTCTTGCTACCTGTAAGCCGGATACTTAGTGCCCGGATATAGCGGCCTACACCCACCGTAGAACCTGTGAAGGTTCTTGCTTACAACGGATAGTCGGAAGGAATAAGCAAGAGTCCCGACGGGACTCAATAGCATTGTGTGGATCTCTGACCGGACACTGCGTGTCCGGCTTACGCGGAGCACAAGTCCTGACGGACTTGATATCGCAATTATCAGTTAGATGTCCATACCATTTTGCACATTTTACATCGCTATAAAACAACCTGTTAGGAGGAAGCCGGATGAGATGCATCGGAAATGCGAGACACAGCCGAACGACCATACGGGTCGATGCCGGACACCGTGGTACGGGCGTCCCTACCATTTTGCATACCTTACATAACTATCAGACAACCTGTTAGGAGGAAGACTGGTTAGATGCGTGTAGCCCCGCGATTATCCGGCAAAGGACACGCAGTGACCTCAGACGTCGGTTCGTGAAGTATGCCGCCGGCCTATGCCATTATTGGCTTTTGGAATTGCGGGGGCGTTTTCTGCTGTATTTTTCTTTTACGATGTCGTACGACCGCTTGACGAGGGCACAGATCTTATCGTCGGACATATCGCCGTTGAAGTCAAGTTGAAGCCAATGCTTTTCGCTCAGGTTTACAGGTTTGCTTACGGATGAATATGTCAGTTTTAGCTCGTCAATCTCCTCCGGTGTTAATTTGACATCTACAGAGTAGAAGTTGTCCATATCAGTCAGGCAGAACATATGGTCGAGCACATAGAACACCAATATTGAATCATAGCGCCGCGCAAATTTACCAAATGGCGTTTTCTCTGTTACGTCGCCCAACGACAGACAATATTCACGAAACTCTTCAATGTTCATACAGACAATCAATTATCGGTCACTCTTCGTTCAAATTCAATCCAAGTACCTGACGGAAGATATTCCCATGCGGAATTGGTAAACGTCAACAAGGCGTTGCCCCCGTCAAGAGTGATTAAGCCGAGTATTGGATTGCCCGCAGCATCGGTGGCGGCAAATCGCAGTCCGTCAGGTGTTATTTTACCGACTCCGTCATCAAGACTTGTCAGGCGAAAAAGTCCGACCTGTACGCCATACTCACCTTTCCCCTTATCTGTTATAATCAAGTCCGAACCGTCAACGGGACTACGATAGGTCCCGACAAACGATGAACAATCAGATTGTATTCCGCTTGTGCTTGTAAACAGATAACGGACTTTCACGCTATAACGACGCGAGATACGGCGCATATGGTCCATACCGGCCCCACTGTCAAACGCCACATTGCTAAATCGCGGAGTCTCATAATAATTAGGACCGGTCTCGACTATCTCAAGCGGCATCACCAACTTCACATTCTCATTATCGGCAATAAACAAAGCCTTCTCCCTCGCGGCATCAAGAGCAGCCTTCAGGCCCTGACGGTTATACGACTCCATGTCACTGTTGTCAAGCCCTGATATTTGAAAACTTGAAATGCCCTGCGACGGTAATCGGGAAGCTATTTTATTAAGCTGACTTAAATCGGTCAACACGGTCGAAAGCGTCTTGGCCATCAGGAATTTGTCCGACACCGAGCGATTGCGGTAATTTCCCATATCGGATACGGTTACTTCCGATACTCCGACCTCTGCGAGGGCAGCGCGCACCTTACGTTCTATATCGGCAATTTTTACTTTAACGCTATCGCCGGATGCCGCCCTGAAATACTCCTCGATACCGATTTCAACCGTTATACGGTCAGGTACGATATTCAATGAAGCGGTACCGGTAACCTCTATAATCGACTGTCCGGCAGCGTTGACCATCGCCATCGGCAGCATTACCGCCAATGACGCCAATATGAATTTTATCTTATTCATTTTTACCTATCCATATTCATTTGCGGCTGAATCCTACGGACGGTTCTGCTTAAGTTTTTCTACAAAAGCATCGATTCGAGCCATCTGCTTTGGTATTTTTATACCCTGCGGGCAGTGAGGACGACACACCCCGCAGCCAATGCAGTGCGAGGCCTGCCGCAACTTCGGCACCGAGCGGTCATAGCCGACAAGAAACGCCTTGCGGGCTTTGGCATAGTTGGGGTCCTGAAGCCCTTCGGGAACATTGCCCTCGTTGACACACTTGTTGTAATGAGCGAATATAGCCGGTATGTCAAGCCCGTAAGGACAAGGCATACAGTACTTACAATCGGTACACGGTACAGTGGGATAATCAAGGATAAGACGGGCCGAAGTCTCAAGCAGAGCCAGCTCCTCGTCGCTGCACGGCTCAAGCGGAGAATAAGTATGTATATTGTCCTGCAGATGCTCCATGTAGGTCATGCCGCTGAGCACAGTCAGAATGCCCTCGGGTGTACCGGCAAAACGGAACGCCCACGACGCCACACTGTCATCGGGACGGCGGCGCTTGTACTCCTCCATTATATGATTGTTGACCTGCGCCAGACGTCCGCCGAGCAGCGGCTCCATGATCACGGCGGGAATGCCGCGTCGGTGAAGTTCATTGTACAGATACTCGGCATCGGTGTTTCTTTCGTTTATCTCCTTGGCATGCTTCCAGTCGATATAGTTGAGCTGTATCTGAGCAAACTCCCAGTGCACCTCTCCCCTGTCATGCATGGCCAGAAGATTGTCAAACACTTCTACGTCGCCGTGGTAGGAGAAACCGAGATTGCGTATACGGCCTGCCTCTTTCTCCTTACAAAGAAATTCCAGCATGCCGTTGTCCATATAACGGCCGTTGAAGGCTTCCATACCGCCCATGCCTATGCCGTGAAGCAGAAGATAGTCTATATAGTCTACCTGAAGCTCCTTCATGGAGTTGCGGTACATAGCCAATGACTTTTCGCGCGGCCATGTATCGGGGGAGAAATTAGACAATTTCGTGGCGATGAAATAGGAGTCGCGCGGATGACGGCTCAAGGCTATGCCCATAGCCTGTTCGCTCTTGCCCTTGCAGTATGCGGGCGACGTGTCAAAATAGTTCACGCCGTGCGACAGCGCGTAATCCACCTGACGGTTCACGGCATCCTGATCGATGACATCCTCTCCGTTTTCATTTTTGGTCGGGAGCCTCATGCACCCGTAACCGAGTATCGACACCTTGTCGTCTGTAGTAGGATTGACACGATAAGTCATCGTACCTTCAGAAGTCTTGCCTGACGATAGGCCGGGAGCCTCATCACCCTCTTTCTTTTTGACGCCGCAACGCGACAGCACCACGCCGGCGCTTCCGGCACCCAATACCTGAAGAAACCTGCGGCGATCTATCTTTATATTCTTATTCATAACTGTTATTCAATTTTTTGTCATACCATACGGTGTATCTCATGACCTTCGACGTAAATAGCGCTGAACGGACGCACCGGACAAAGATTCTCGCACGCACCGCAACCGATGCAACGCTCTGTATTGACCGACGGCACCTTTGGCGAAGCCGGGTCATCAGGGTTCAGGGCTATCATGGTTATGGCACCTACAGGACAGTGGCGGGCACAGTTTCCGCAGGATGTACCGTCGACAGCAGGCAGACAGTTTTCGCGTATCCACACCGCATGGCCCACCTGCACGGCACTCTTCTCGGCGGCGTCAATCGGCAGAATGGCACCCACGGGGCACACCTGCGAACAGTCGGTACACTCGGGGCGGCAATATCCGCGCTCGTAGCTCACCTCGGGCTGCATAAACGTACCGGCCTCAACCGAAGGGCGCAACACACCTTCGGGACATTTGCTTACACACAACTGACATGACGTACAATGACGATAGAAATTGTCATGGCTTTTACTGCCCGGAGGTGTTATACGTGTGCGTCTTTCTGGCTTTTTCTTGTCTATAATCTCGGCAAGACCTCCGTCGACAGTCTTTTCCTGCGCCTTGACGGCAGCCGTCGCGGCAAGAAGAGCGCTGACGGTCAAAAAGCTGCGACGTCCGCTGTCAGGACCGGCATCGGAGTTTTCGCTTTTCCGGTTTTTCGACTTATAAGAATAGCTATACGATATGGCCCCGGTACTGCAGTTGCCTATACAGTCCATGCAGGCCACACAACGTGTATAGTCGATACGCTCCTTTTTGGCATCGATACACGAGGCCTTGCACTCGCGGGCGCACTTGCCGCACTTAACGCATTTCGACGAGTCTATAACAGGCTTAAGTAGTGAGAATTGCGACATATAACCGAGTATCGTGCCCACGGGGCATATCGAGTTGCAGTATATACGGCCGCGCCACCATGCCAGACCACCGACAACAAGCAGTGTCACCACGCCCACAATAACCATTGAGAGCGTCACGTAGTAATCCAAATTATAAAATGTGTAGCTGTCGGTAGCTTCATTGGCGGCAATAAGATTGTTGACCTCAACATATGCCGGTCTTAATACCGACGATACGATACGCCCATATTCACTGTACGGCTCTATGAAAGCGGCGAGCCTCGACAAGCCGAGCGTCAACGCAACAACAAAAAGCAGCAGCACCGCACAACGCAACATGGTCAGCGGACGGCGGTAACCGAACTTATGGCGACGGCTGACCTTACGATGCACCCACGATATGACATCCTGCATCACCCCGAGCGGACACAATACGGAGCAGTACACACGTCCTAACACAAAGGGCAGCAGGATAAGCACCACCAACGGCACCACGGCGGTGGAAAGCAGGGCCGGAATGAACTGCCACTTGGCAAGCCATCCGAAGTACCGGACTCCTATGCCGGTAAAATCCAAGAACAGAAATGTGACAGCCAACAGGCATATCACGGCGAGAATTACACGAATTACTTTTAACATTGCGGTCTTAAAGCTGGTTTTGCACTGAATTACAAATTTAAACAATTATTTTTGTAACGTCTTAATTGCGGGAAAAAGTTTTTTGCCGTTAAACGGATTTTACGTATATTCGCACATACATTAATATAATTTTAACACATTCTTCAGCGTGATAAAGTTTAAGCCGTTTTCAATCAATCGACAAGGCGAGTTGATAACATATGACCGACCGGTCATAGCCGGCATAATCAACGTCACTCCCGACTCATTCTACAGCGGTTCGCGGGTATCGGGACATGATGCCGTAAGCCGACGAGCAGCGGAGATGATAAGCGACGGAGCCGACTGGATCGATATAGGCGCATACTCTTCACGCCCGTCGGCCGACGATGTGTCGCCGCAAGAAGAGCTCGACCGGCTTGCCGCAGGCATTGAAGCAGTAAGAGAAGCGGCACCGGAAGCAATACTGAGTATCGATACTTTTCGGGCCGAGGTAGCCCGTTATGCGGTGACTCAGCTCGGGGCCGACATCATAAACGACATATCGGGCGGCGACCTTGACCCGGACATGGCCGATACGGTGGCGCAGCTCAACGTGCCCTACATACTGATGCACATGCGCGGCACTCCCTCGACCATGAGCACCCTTACGGAGTATAATGACGTCACTGCCGACGTGCTTGCCGAGACAGCCGAGAAAATCAACCGTTTAGCTCTGCTCGGAGTGAATGACATAATAGTCGACCCGGGCTTCGGCTTCGCAAAAACAGTGGCTCAAAACTACCGGTTGCTTCACGACCTTGAACTGTTTCAGGTGTTTGAACGTCCTGTTTTAGTAGGCATGTCGCGCAAGTCGATGATATATAAACCTCTCGGCACAGAACCGGCCGATGCACTGTACGGCACAGTGGCCGCCAACACCATAGCGCTGATGAAAGGCGCCTCGGTACTGCGCGTGCACGACGTGAAAGCGGCTGCCGACACGATAAAAACAGTTTCATTAACTTTTGAGAGCGCCTAGATGCGCCCTCTTAATCCACAAACATGTCTATGACTCCATTCGGCATAAAAGACGCTCTTGACATAATCATAGTAGCCCTGCTGCTCTTCTATCTGTACCGCATAATGAAAGAGTCGGGCACGATCAACATATTTTTCGGCGTACTCGCATTCATCATAGTATGGGTAGTGGCGTCAGAGATATTCGAGATGAGGCTTATAGGTACCATTCTCGACAAAGTCATGTCGATCGGCCTTATAATACTTGTCATACTGTTTCAGGACCAGATAAAACGGTTTCTTGTAGAACTCGGCAACCACAAGCGATGGCACTTCCTGCGCAACATACTCCGACATCACCGGGGGCACAAAGATCACAGCGCCGACGCCCGACGTTGGGTCATGCCCATAGTGTATGCCTGTATGTCAATGTCCAAGTCCAAGACCGGAGCGCTGATTGTGATAGAGCAATCCATTCCGCTCGAAAACTATGAAAAGACCGGCGACGTAATAGACGCTGCCATCAACTCACGGCTTATCGAAAACATATTTTTCAAGAATTCACCGCTCCATGACGGAGCGCTCATAATAGCCCATGACCGCATAAAAGCGGCGGGATGCATACTTCCGGTAAGTCATGATACAAACATACCGCGTTCGATGGGATTAAGACATCGCTCGGCACTCGGCATCAGTCAGGCTACAGATGCAGCAGCGGTAGTGGTCAGCGAAGAGACCGGAGGAATATCGTTTGCGTACAAAGGCAAAATCACGAGTCGCATGTCGTCGACCGACCTCGAGCACAGACTGTCACAGCTCATGCAGGACGAATAGCCGAGGTCTTTTAGCAGCCGCATAAGTCACTGTCGTCGTTCTTGTCGGCGCACTCCGATAAACGTGCATCATCCTTCTCACATGTCTCGGAAAGAGGACAATCGGCACATTGAGGAGTCTTGGCGTTACGCGCACGCCGCCATGATTTACGAAAATGCCTTACGGCCAAAATGACGGCACATACCACAATCAATGCCACCCACATCCATTGCAGCATAAAATCGGTCGAAGTCCAGCAAACAGTCACTTTATATAATCTTTTATAAGTTCAAACTCGTTTTCAAAATTCGGAGTAAACACACCGCGCCCCAAATTGGCCGTTATCTCGTCAACATGCCAGAAACGGCCTTCTGTTATCTCTCCCGGATCGGGTGTAATCACCTCATCCTCCCCGACAACGACATAATAAGGATTCACCAGTTCACGCTCCCTGTCGGATGTAAATACATAAGGAGGCAGCTTGACAGGAGCGAAACCGCGCAGTCCGAGCTCCTCCGATGCCTCACGGCAAAGCGCGTCGGTTATCTCCTCGCCGAAGTCCACATGTCCGCCGACAGCCGTGTCCCACTTGCCGGGCTGGATATCCTTGTCCATAGCGCGTTTCTGAAGATACAAAAAGCCTCCGTCGCACATAACATGAAGGTGTACTACAGGATGCAGCAACATCGAGCCGCCATGACACTCCCGACGGGTGGCACTCCCGACGACATTGCCTGACTCATCCACTACGGGAAACAATTCCTCACTGTTCATCTTTATATTTTTTCTTTATGTAAGCCGCTACCTTTGCCGGAGTGAGGTCGGCGCCGCACTCCGAGAAATCGATACGCAATCCGCAACCGCCGCGAAACTCGCTGCACCCGTAGGCGCTGCGCCCTTTCAGCAAGTGACCCTTGCCGCACAGCGGACACTGTATGTCGTCAAGACTTTTCACCGCAGGCGCACGCGTACGTTTTTTCTTCGATTTGTCAGGCTGTTCTTTTTCCTCGCTTTTGACCTCAATCTGCCTTGACGAGTTGTCGCTCAACACATTTATGACGATATCGCCTATAAGCGTTTTCAGTTCCGAGATAAACTCGGCGGCAGAAAACTCGCCGCGCTCTATACGCCGCAACTTATTCTCCCACAAGCCCGTAAGTTTGGCACTTTTCAGCAACTCCTCGTTTATCGTGGCTATAAGGTCGATTCCGGCTTGCGAAGCCTGAATATTTTTACGCTCTCGATATATATAACGGCGCTTGAAGAGGGTCTCTATGATTGAGGCACGTGTTGACGGACGACCTATGCCGTTCTCTTTCATAGCCTCGCGCAACTCCTCGTCATCGACGGTCTTCCCGGCCGACTCCATGGCCCGCAACAGAGTACCTTCAGTATACAGCTTGGGCGGCTGTGTCTGCTTTTTCAGAAGCGAGGGCTCGTGCGGGCCGCTCTCTCCCACTTCAAATGGCGGCAATATCTTGTTGTCATCATCCTTGTCGGCACTATCCTGCTCCGCGTTATCCTTGCCGGCATAGACCGCGCGCCATCCGGGCGCCACAATGACCTTGCCGCTCGCCTTGAAACCAACGTCGCCGGCCGCGCCGTTGACCGTCGTTGAACGGAATGTGCAATCGGGATAAAACGCCGATATAAACCGAAGGGCTATAAGGTGGTAGAGCTTGCGCTCATCGCCTACAAGCGATGACGGCGACTGCCCGGTAGGTATTATGGCATGGTGGTCGGTCACCTTCGAGTTATCGAAAACTTTCTTTGATTTAGGGAGTTTTTTGTCGACAATCGGGGCAGTAAGTCCGGCATAGGGAGTCATCTGCTTCAATATGACCGGGACTTTGGGATATATGTCATCACTAAGATAGGTCGTGTCGACACGCGGATAAGTAGTAACTTTCTTTTCATACAATGACTGTATGAGCCGCAAGGTATCGTCGGCTGTCCATCCCCACTTTTTGTTGCACTCCACCTGAAGCGACGTAAGGTCAAACAGTCGCGGAGGCGCCTCTCGCCCCTGCTTGTCGGCCACATCCACTATGGCAAAGGGCTTATCGTGAATCTTGGCAAGCGCCTCTTCGGCGGCCTGCTGCGTCTTGAAGCGACCCGACACGGCGTTGAACGTAACGTCGCGATAGAGGGTCTTCAATTCCCAGTAATCCTCGGGCTTGAAGTTGACTATCTCATGATGGCGCTGCACGATAAGAGCGAGCGTGGGAGTCTGCACACGGCCGATCGACAGGACATTTCCCGGCGCGGAATACTTGAGCGAATAGAGCCGCGTGGCGTTCATGCCGAGTATCCAGTCGCCTATGGCACGCGATAAACCGGCATGGTAAAGCCGGTCGTAATCCTTTTCTGGCTTGAGCGACTTGAAGCCCTCGCGTATCGACTCGTCGGTAAGCGAACTTATCCACAGGCGCTTCACCGGACATTTTATCTCGGCTTTCTGCATGACCCAGCGCTGTATAAGCTCACCCTCTTGGCCGGCATCGCCGCAGTTTATCACCTCGTCGGCCTCGCCTATAAGATTTTTAATAATGCCGAACTGTTTCTCGATGCCCTTGTCGGCTATCAGCTTGATGCCGAACCGTCCGGGTATCATGGGCAGTGCGCCCAACGACCAGCGCTTCCACAGGTCGGTATAGTCGGCGGGTTCCTTTAGCGTACACAAGTGGCCGAAGGTCCAAGTGACCTTATAGTCACCCCCCTCGTAGTAGCCCTCGCAACGATGATCGGCGCCCAAAATGGCGGCGATGTCCTTGGCGACACTCGGTTTCTCGGTAATACACAGTTTCACCGGCGCCGCAATTATTGTTTGGTCATTGTATAGCTGTCAGTGCCGCGGGGCGTCACAATGACAAGTTTGCCGGTTTTTACTTCGGGCATCTTGTCAAAATCGATCTCGACGGGTATCACGCCGTCCTCCTCCCACTGAAACCACCGGTTGAAGTCCACACCGTCAATGTCGGTAGCGGTATAGCTACGTGAGCCGTTATAGAGGGTTATCGATTTTACCTGCTGCGACGTATGAGGACGTCCGACAAACTTACCGTACATACGGGTAAGGTCGGCGCGATAGTCAATGCTGTCTATAACGAGAGTCAGGTGCATACCGTCGCTGATGCTGTAACGCGGCTTACGCTCACTGCGGGCATAAGATACAAATGCGGTGACAAGCAGAAACATCACCGCAAATCCGAAAATCCACACTCTGTTATTTTTCTTACTGTCCATAACGACTTGTACTATTTTATCGTGTCTATGCTTTTAGCCTCATTCCACCACCGGTCCATCTCTTCGAGAGTCATCTCCTTAAGCTGACGCCCCGATTCTTTTGCTTTGGCCTCGACATAGTTGAAGCGTGATATAAACTTGCGGTTGGTCTTCTCCAAAGCATTCTCGGGATTGATTTTGTAGAGTCGGGCGGCATTTATCATGCTGAAGAGCACGTCGCCAAACTCCTCCTCCATTTTTTCGCGATCCATGCGGTCAATCTCGCGGTCAAACTCCGCTACCTCCTCCTTGACTTTATCCCACACCTGACGCGGCTCCTCCCAGTCAAATCCCACGTTAGCGGCCTTCTCCTGAATGCGGTCGGCTTTTATCATGGCGGGAAGCGATGCCGGCACACCCGACAGCACCGTCTTGTTGCCGTCCTTCTCCTTAAGCTTTATCTGCTCCCAGTTAAGCTCCACGTCATGGGCCCCGTCGACATGCACGGAGCCAAACACATGAGGATGACGAAATATAAGTTTCTTATTCAGACGGTCAGCCACTTCGGCTATGTCAAACTCATCTTTCTCCTCACCGATCTTGGCGTAAAACAGCACATGAAGCAGCACATCGCCCAGCTCCTTGCATATGTTCGGATTGTCATCGTTCAATAAAGCGTCACAAAGCTCATAGACTTCTTCTATCGTATTGGTACGCAGTGACTCGTTGGTCTGCTTGCGGTCCCACGGACACTCGACCCTAAGCCGGTCGAGCGTATCGATAACGCGGCCCAAGGCCTCTATCTTCTCCTGACGGGAATGTTTCATATCCTATAATTTATTGACACAAATTTACACATAAAAATCCAATTACAGAAATTCCCGCCCGATTTCAATTCCTGACCCCACGACCCTTTCATTTTAAAAATGCTTTGAAATTTCAATGTTTGTGGCTGATAGATATTTAGGTTAGCTCAACGTCTTGTTTCATGTTTAAATGAAAGAGCCGTGCTTTCTCGGCAAACTTTCATAATCATAGCACTGAGGTTATTTTAAGGGAAGATAAATTATGCTTGCAGTTATAAAGTTTATCTACAAGAGTCGTGTCATAGACACGAGATATCAAGAACCCAATGAATCGCGCTTTGCGCTAATCATGGGGTATATCGTCACTTGAACCACAGAGCCTAGCGTCGAGGACGCGAGACATAGCAGCATGGACTAATGTGGTATGTCGCCTGTCACCGACAGGCATTTGCTATGCGGGGTTAGCCCACCCCACGAACCGCCGTCTACGGCCACTTCGTGCCCTCCTGCGGCTTATCGTGGGGTTTAATACATAGCGCATCTCCGATGCGACCAGTTTAAATTATGAGTGTTTTTTTGAAATTATTGTTAAATACGCTCTTGTTTTTACATGAAAGGGAGGAAGTGATTTTGGCTCGTACGGGTAAATGGCGTACCTTTGCAGGGTAATTTTCATTCAGGATGAAATCATGAGTCATGTACTATTTTTTGACATCGACGGTACACTCGTCAGCTTTGAGACGCACAAAGTGCCGCAATCTACGGTAGAAGCGCTGCAGAAAGCCCATGATCGTGGTAACAAAATAATAATCTCTACCGGACGCCCTTACTGCATAATAAACAACCTGACCGCACTTCAGGAGCGCAATCTTATAGACGGATACATAACTATGAACGGCTCCTACTGTTTTGCCGGCGACAAAGTGCTGTACAAAAGTCCCATACCGGCTGAAGATGTGGCCACACTCGGACGTATATGCACCGAACACGGCTACCCCTGTATCGTCGTGACGGAAAAAGAGCTGAAAGTTGTGAATCCCGACTCACAGGTGCGAAGGATTTTCAATGAATTTCTTAACGTCGACGAAATAGCGGGAACTACGTTTGAAGAGGCGCGGAACAGCGAGATTTATCAGATGACACCCTTCTTCGATGCGGAGACAGAGACCGCGATAGCTCCGCTCATGCCGGGATGCGAATTCAACCGTTGGTACCCCGCCTTTGTCGACGTTACCGCAAAGGGCAATACCAAAGCCCGCGGTGTCAAGATAATGCTTGACTGCCTCGGACTACCGCTGTCGGCGTCGATAGCCTTCGGCGACGGGGGCAACGACGTGCCTATGCTGAAAGAAGCCGCCATAGGCGTAGCCATGGGCAACTCCGCTCCCGACGTCCAAAAAGAAGCCGACATGGTCACCGACAGCGTCGACAACGACGGCATACTCAACGCCCTCAAACGCCTCAACATAATAGATTAATGCTCAATTACGATAAAATTGGCGTTATTGTCAGATTTTTTTTGTAACTTTGCATTTATTATATAGCAATTATCAGTTTAATGGACATTAATAAAGTTCTTTACATTTCGCAAGAAATATCCCCTTATCTGCCTGAAACCCCTATGGCCGAGCTTAGTCAGAAACTGCCGCAGGGCATTCAGGAAAAAGGCATTGAAGTACGTACTTTCATGCCTAAGTACGGGTGTATAAAGGAACGTCGCAACCAATTGCATGAAGTAATACGCCTGTCGGGACTCAACATCATCATCGATGACGCCGACCACCCTCTTATAATAAAGGTGGCCACGTTGCAGCCCACACGCATGCAGGTATACTTTATCGACAACGAGGACTTCTTTCTGCGCGGACAGACCGCCAAGGATCTCGAGATAAATTTAATGCCGGAAGACAATGACGAACGCATCATGTTTTATGTACGCGGAGTCGTCGAGACGGTAAAAAAACTGCGTTGGGACCCCAATCTTATCCACTGTTCGGGATGGGTGTCGGCCCTTGCTCCGATATATCTCAAGCGAATATATGCCGACGATCCCTCGTTTAAAAACGCAAAAGTAGTTTATTCGGTATTCAACGATAAGTTTGACGGCACACTCGACCCCCGTTTTGTAGAAAAGTTAAAAATGGAGGGGTTGACCGACGAAGACCTGTCATCAATAGCATCGGCACCGGTCGACGTGATAGCGCTCAACAAGCTCGCCATCGACTACTCTGACGCAGTCATACAGGCATCGCCCGAGATTGAGCCGGCGCTTCTCGAATACATCAAGGCCTCAGGCAAGCCGTTTATGCCCTATCCCGGCGATACGGACTATGCCGACCGATATGCAGAGTTTTACCACTCCTTATAATTCATCACTTTGTTGTTACAGCAATGAAATTTTTAAGATTGATCCCTGCCGCATGTCTGCTTCTGTCGGCGGTGGCTTGTGAGGAAAACAGCACCATAGGCTCGTCAATCATTCAGGATAAAGTCGACATAATTATCGACTCCACATTTACTATAAGCGGATATTCCGTAGCCAATCCTGTTATCCAGTCACGCACCGACAACCAGCTTCTCGGCAACATAGACGCAAAAGGTTTCGGCAAACTGTCGAGCGACTTCATAACCCAATTCATGCCGGCAACCTCGCTTGACACCGTAGGTGTGACCATAGAGAGCATCGACTCGATAAAGTTGCGCATGTTCATGAACGAAGGCGCCCTTATAGGCGACTCCATCATACCGATGGGCCTCGAAGTATATAAACTAAACCGCGGACTTACGTCGCCAATATACAGCAACTTCGACCCGACCCCTTACTACTCGGAGCAAGACAAGGTGGCTTCAGCCACATATTCGGCCACAGTCATAGGTTTACCCGACAGTATAGCCGGCATATACACCGGCGCCAAAGCCCGCGTAGTCGACGTAAAACTGCCCATAGAGATGGGCCGCGACTTCTACCGCAAGTATAAGAGCGACCCCGAGATATATAACGACCCGGTTAAGTTCGCCCAATGGTTCCCGGGTCTGTATATCAAAAACAGCTTCGGTTCGGGACGCGTGATGCGCTTCTACTCCACCCTCATGTATCTTTACTACAAAAAAGACACCAAGGTCAACGACAAGGACACTACCATCAACTCCCTGAAGGCTTTTCTTGCCGTAACACCCGAGGTGATCAACAACAACAACATAAACATGGCCTTGAGTCAGGAGGTAAATGACATGGCCGCATCATCGCCCATGTTGGTTGCACCTACCGGATATGACGTAGAAGTAAATCTACCAATAAAGGACATGGTTGAAAAATACCGTAAGCAGGACAACAGTTTTACCGTCATCAACAGCATGACCCTTGAGGTGCCGGTAGAAGAGGTAACCAATAACTACGAAATAGCGCCGCCGGCCTATGCACTGCTTGTGAGAAAAGACAAAAAAGAGGAATTCTTCGCTGATCAACAGATAAATGACAACGTAAGCTCATTCTACGCGGCTTACGATGCTAACAGTAAAAGCTACAAATTCAGCGCTATGCGTCAGTATTTCTTGGATATGAGCAATAAAGACAACATCACGGCCGCTGACGGAGAGTTTGTACTTGTTCCGGTGTCGTTGGTTACGGAGAGCACCCAGACGGGCTATTACCAGTATGAAACGGTCGTAGTGGCCATAGTGCCTTACGTCGATACACCGGCAATGGCCAAAATCAATGTCGACAAAGCAAAAATAAAATTGACTTTCAGCCGCCAGACGATGTAATATTTAGTAAATAATTACTATCTTTGCACTCGCAATCAGCCACAATAGCTCAGTCGGTAGAGCATTTCATTCGTAACGAAAAGGTCAGGGGTTCGAGCCCCCTTTGTGGCTCAAAAATAAAATCGCAGGAAGTCATCCGCTTAACACGGTCTCTTTCTGCGATTTACGTTAAAACACGTTTAATCCATATTAATACCGTAATTTAGACAGATGGCTAAGATTGGCTCAGTAATGACCCCCGTCGGCCGAAAGGCATTGCTTCTCGGCAGTGGAGAATTAGGAAAAGAGGTAGCGATAGAGTTGCAGCGCTACGGAGTGGAAGTAATAGCATGTGACCGATATGCCAACGCACCGGCAATGCAAATAGCTCACAGAAGCTATGTATTCAACATGCTTGACCCCGAAGCACTGCGCGACGTCATCGAACGAGAGAAACCCGACCACATCATCCCCGAAGTGGAGGCTATAGCCACCGACATGCTTCGCACTCTTGAGAGCGAGGGCTATAACGTGACACCTACAGCCCGCGCCGCTTGGCTCACCATGAACCGTGAAGGCATCAGACGTCTTGCAGCCGAAGAACTCGGCATACCCACATCACGCTACAGATTCGCATCGGACTACGACGAGTTTAAAGCTGCTGTAGAAGAGATAGGTCTGCCCTGCGTCATAAAACCGATCATGAGTTCATCGGGACACGGCCAAAGCGTGGCACGCACAGCCGACGACATAGAACGCTCTTGGGCCATATCGCAGGAGGGCGGACGTGCCGGAGCCGGACGTGTCATCGTAGAGGGATTCGTGGATTTCGACTACGAAATAACCCTGCTGACCGTAAGAAGCTGCGACGGCACAACATATTGCCAGCCTATAGGCCACATACAAATTGACGGAGACTACCGCTACTCTTGGCAGCCCCAGCCCATGAGCACCGCAGCGCTTGAAAAAGCACAGCAGATAGCCAAAAAGGTTACGGATGCGCTTGGCGGTTACGGCATATTCGGCGTCGAGCTGTTCATAAAGGGCGACGACGTAATATTCAGTGAGGTTTCACCGCGTCCCCACGACACCGGCATGGTGACGATGATATCGCAGGACCTGAGCGAATTCGGACTTCACGCCCGCGCACTCCTCGGACTTCCCGTACCGGCCATACGCTTCTACGGTCCCTCGGCATCGCGCGCCATCGTGGTGGAAGGCGACAGCGACAAGGTGGTTTTCGACAATCTCGAAGAGGTACTCAAGGAACCCGGCGTGCAGATACGCATATTCGGCAAGCCCGAAGTCAAGGGTCACCGCCGCATGGGTGTGATACTCGCCACCGCCGATACGGTCGACGCTGCACGCGAAAAGGCCGAGCGCGCCTACAACTCGCTCAAAGTGGAAGTACTTCCCCGCTAACAGACAGCAGTTCACATAATAGACGCCGCAAGTGTGCATCAACGCTTGCGGCGTCCTTGTTTTTTACGGAGTTTGGCGGCCTCCGACCTGTGGCGCGAAGCCGCTTCGTCATCTCCGACCTTATCGTAAAGTTCGGCCATACGTTCGTGGAGCAGAACAGAACGGTCATCGATGTCAAGCGCTATAAGATACCAGTTGAGGGCCCCGGCCATGTCATCGGCGGCAAAATACAGACGTCCGAGCTCACACGGGGCAATAAAACGCTTGCGGTCAATGCTATAAGCGATTTTAAACGCACCGACGGCCTCATCAAAATCATTTATTTCAGCATATGTAAATCCCTTGCCGGTCCACGCCTCATAGCAGTCGTTGTAGATAAACAACGCTTTATCGTAATTGGCTATGGCGGGCGTAGGTTCCATGCCTTCACGTCGGCACTCATCGCCCATCGCCACATACTCGGCGGCAAGACGCCTGAACTTTACCCGATCCGCCTCCAGACGCTCTTCCAACTCCCGGCAACGCCGACTGAAACCGCCCAATTCCGACAGTTTACGCCTAATCAGACGACGCACGGCAGGGTTCTGCCACTCGTCGCGATAGTTCAGCGCCTCGACAAACAGGTCAAACGCCCGCTCGACGTCGCCCGTACCCACCGCGTCCAACGCCTCGTTATAAAGGTCGTCGGCCTTGGCCTTGTCAAGAGCCTCATTGATAAGGGAGCTGTCATTGAACAATCGGCTGAAATCGACCACCGACGGGTTGACAAATATGTCGCGCTCGTTGAGCGTGCTTAGCAACGACAATCCTTCAAGACTGCGGCAGCGGCTAAGCGCCACATAAGTCTGGCCGCCCGCAAAGGTGCCGTGACCCACGTCGACCACCACATCCTTAAACGTAAGCCCCTGACTCTTATGTATAGTCAACGCCCACGCAAGTTTTACCGGAAACTGAGTGAACGACCCCAGCTCCTTCTCTATCACCTTGCGGTTCTTGTCATCATACTCGTACTTTATATTGTGCCATACAGAAAGCTCCACAGTGTGGCGCTCACCCGAGTCGAGCTCGACCATTAGCCTGTCGGGCTGCGCGTCATATACACGTCCTATAGTGCCGTTGACCCACCGTTTGTCGGGGTCGTTCTTTATAAACACCACCTGCGCCCCCACCTTCAGGACAAGGTCGACCGACGTAGGGAGCGAGTTCATCGGAAAGTCGCCCTTCACCATGCCGGTATATACGATTTCCGACGCAGGCAGTTCGTCAAGCCGACGTGAGTTTATGTTATCAACGATGTCGCGCGTGGTGGCGAGCGTCATCACCATACGTCCGTCATCGTGCTTCACGCCATCGCGCCTTATCACCTTGGCATTGAGTCTCGAAATGTCGTCGCGCAACGGACGCCCTACCCTCACGCGGTCAAGCAACCCTACAAAATCGCTGTCGGTCTGCCGATATACTTTCAACAACTCGACGGGCACAATCCTCATGTCGCCGAACACTTTGGCGTTAAAGAAGTAAGGCTGCGGATAGTAGCGTGCAAGCACATCGCGCATATCGCCGGTCACCACCGGTTCAAGCTGAAATATATCGCCCACAAAAAGCATCTGTTTACCGCCAAACGGTTCGCGGAAATTTCCGGTATACACTTTAAGTATCTTGTCGATGAAGTCTATTATATCGGCCCTCACCATCGATATCTCATCGATTACGATCAGCTCCACGTTTTTAATCAGGTTGATAAGCTCTTTGGGGTACTTCATCCTGTCTCGCACGCGCTTCATGTCAAACTCCGGATCGTCGGGCAACAGCGGCTTGAAAGGTATTCTGAAAAACGAGTGCAGTGTCACTCCCCCGACATTGACGGCGGCTATACCGGTCGGAGCGAGTACCACATGCTCCTTGTGCACGTTTTCGCATATATACTTCAAGAATGTAGACTTACCCGTACCGGCCTTGCCTGTAAGAAATACCGACTGACGGGTAAAGCGGACAAGCCTCCACACATTCTGAAATTCCGGATTTTCAAGATCGATGCTGACTTCCTTTTTCATGCCTGTATATATGACAAACCGAGGGTGCCTTCCCGGATACATATACGGGCGGCACCCTCGGGCACAAAGTTATAAAATAATTTTTAAAATTTATATCCCAAGCTCAATATCACCTGATTGTTGTTGTCGGTGACTTTGGCCGAAGGCGAGCCTTGCAGCAGAGCCGTTTCCTCAATCACGGGCGAGAATGCGTGATAGGTCGACTCACGGTTCTTGTGCACATAGGCGAGGTCGGCATAGAAGCCCTTGTAGCGATAGCCGAGTCCTGCGGTTATGTACTGAGTGGTCTTGTCAAACGTATAGCTCGGTATTGTACCGGCAGTCCATATGACTTCACCGTCATTGGCGGCCTCCTTCTTCACGGGCGACGACTCCCAGCTGTAACCTGCACGCAGGCTGAACTGCGGGGTTATGCGGTACTCGGCACCCAGTCGCAATATGTTGGTGCCCTTGAAGTAAGTCTTCACATCATCATTTATATAACCCTCACCCTGAACATCCGATATATGGGTCGCTGATGTGCCGCGATACTCATAATCGAGGCTCAATATGCCCTGTCCGCCGATGACACCGGCGACACCGAACATCATACGCCACGGTGTGCGCATGTTGTAGTCATTCCAGCTGTCCATGCCGTCATTGGTCTCCGGGGCCGGATTCTTACGGTCGGTGATGTTGTCATAGAACGAGTTCTGATCCTGCGGAGTATAACGATATGTCACTGTGCCCCAATAGGTATCGGTCATGCTGTACCAAGTCGGAGTATGGATAGCGAAACCGAAGCGCAATTCGTTGATAGGCTTCACAATAACGCCGAGCTTGATGTTGAAGCCGCTACCGTTGGAGTTCAAGTAGTTTGACAGGCGATAATCGGCAGAGCCGTTGACTATATTGTACTGACCGTCAACCTTTGATTCAGCTGCTATATAAGCATTATCAAGGTTTTCCTGATAATAGCTTAACTGCGTGTAGTTTATATCGGTTATACCTAGCCCTATACCCCAGTAGACGGTATTATACAGATTGCCGCCGAAGTTGATCGAGTACTCGTCGACATAGCCTTTCTCACGCACTTGGAAAGAGGCGCTGCCGGTAGTACCATTGCCCATAAGGCCCGAGTAATTAACCTTACCGTTATCTACATTATCATTAATCATGTAACCCTGAAAAGCCAACGTACTGAGCCACGGCGCATTTCCGTCAAGCCACGGATTCCAATCGCTGCCGGGTAACATTTCACCGGGGTCAACACCCTCGCTGTTGGTGAGCGCGGCTACATAATTGCTGAGCGAAGCGCCGTTCAGGTTGCCGATACCGCCGGTAAATATACGGTCAAACGATGCGGTACGAGCATAAGTGGCACCCCACGAGAATGTCGGCATGACATCACTCATAGTATTGATCGAACCGATATAGCCGAAGTTGTTGAAACTGAAGCGCGTCTGCGAGTCATTGATTTTGGAGCCCTGTGCTTCGGTCGATGTCGACTGAAAGTCAAGGTTCAGCGTCATGCCAACCTCGCTACTTCGGTATATACCTATACCGGCAGGATTCTGGTTAAGCGACGATATATCGCCGCCAAGTGCGGTAAAAGCGCCGCCCATCGACATGAAGCGGGCGGTACCGCGCAGGTCGGGCCGCGACAGATTGTACAGATCGACAGCAGCCTGCGACATACCGGCTACAGGAATCAATCCTACTGCGGCAACTATAAATAATTGTTTGATATTTCTCATATCCTATAGTGTTGAAAAATGATTACGTAGTTTCCAATAACGCCCACGGATTATCGGCGACCGCCGCGGTGTGAACCGCCGCCACCTCCGCCACCAGAGTATCCGCCGCGCGAACCGCCTCCGTAGCTCGGCGTCGAGTATGAGCGGTTGTTATTGTAGTTATTGCTGCGGTTGTAATTATAGTTGTTATTGTTGTTGCGGTTGTAGCTGTTTCGATTGCCGGTAGTGGTGCCGTAGCTGCCGTTGTTGGACGGACGTCCGTTATTTGACGGGCGACCGTAATTACCGTGATTGCCGGTTGTCGAGCCGGGACGGAAGTTGCCCGTCGAGCCGTTGGCAAAACCGCGGTGGCTGCTACCATTATATGACGGACGGTAATGATTGCTCGTCACGCCGGTATATCCGTTGCGCACACCCACCGGACGGCGTCCGTTAGGTGTATATGAACCGGGATTGTAAGCCCAACCGGGACCCCAACCGGGTCGCCACGCAGGACCGCCCCAGCCCCATGAG
>VSOZ01000015.1 GCA_009775095.1 Muribaculum sp. | reverse complement strand
GAAGTTAAACCTCATCACGCCGATGGTACTGCGAAAGTGGGAGAGTAGGTAACCGCCCCCTTCGGGTGCAAGCACAATGCTTGCACCCTTTTTTTATACCCCAACCTGAACATTATCTTTAGATTTTTCCAAACATTATATTGCTGGAGGCGGTTATTATTAAAATGTAAAATTCTTTATATTATGGCTTCCGGCAAAATAAAAGGCAATCTTGCCATGCTCGTATCAAAGACGTTTTCAGGACTTAATGAAAATGCCTTGCGATATCTTCTCCCGACTTGGATGTCGGCTTACTCGGGTGTGGTGATGCGCCTCGGTTTTGGAAGTGCAATATTCTGGGTTATCGGATTGTTCACGCGGCGTGATGCTACGTCCGTTACTCTTCGGCAGCGTGCTATGTTGTTTTCGCTCGGTGCTGTTTGTGTATTCGGTTATATGTATTGTCTGCTTATCGGGCTTACTTATACTACCCCGATTTCATCGTCAATATTTATAAGTATGCAGCCCGTATGGGTGTTTGTCATATGTGTCATTTTTCTTCACGAGCATGTTACTTGGCGTAAAGTGATCGGCATACTGCTTGGTCTTGGCGGTGCGTTGACGATAATCCTCACGCAGAAAGGATCTGATATCGCCACCGATCCGTTTAAGGGCAATATGTTTTGTCTCGCATCATCAGTACTATATTCTCTTTACCTGATTTTCGAGAAGCAGTTACTTAAGAAAATAGACAAGATTACCGTATCTAAATGGACATTTCTCGGTGGCTTCTTCTCCGCCCTCGTTATGATAGCTTTTACCGGATGGTTTGCTCCGGTACTGCATCAGTCGCTCTTTTCCACCCCTATGCTCGTTTTGTTGTTTGTGCTTGTATTTACAACTGTGGTCAGTTATTTCTTGATTACTATCGGGCTTCGCAATCTGAGTGCTACGGTAGTGGCTCTTTACGGCTATCTGATACTTGTCGTGGCTTCTATCGCGAGCTACGTTTTGGGACAGGATCGTTTTAGCTGGTGGCAAATGCTTGCTATAGGGTTGATAGTCCTTTCAGTATACTTTGTTGAGATTGCCGAGATTAAAGATAATACAAATGCCTAAATGACAATAGAGCCGGTTCGTAATGGACCGGCTCTATTGTCATTTAAAAAAGTTTTTTCATAAGATCGGACTCGTTGCATTATATAGTAATGGTTAGTGCAGTTTTACGAGGCGAATTGTGCAAAAAAATGTATTTATCCGTTAGTGTTTAATTTATGCAAATATAATCAATGTTTTTGAAACTACCAAAAATTATTGAATTATTTTAAAATATATCAAAAATTTATTTTAAAATATCTTTAATCACTTTTATTTTATCATTCTGTGATAAGTACAAATCCACAATTTACAGGAAGGTTTATAGAATTCTTTCCGTTAAGTTTCACTTCTTTCTTTTCGATTGTATTTGTATCTTTATCAACGATCAAGGTGCCTTTGTCTGCGTTAAATTGGGGTAGAATGATTTTTCTTGTGTCGGGACCTGCATTGACACCGGCGATATACCACTTTTCGCCATGGCGGCGCGCAAGTACTACATACTTACCGGGATAACCGTCAATTAACTTTACGTCATCCCAAGTCGTAGGTACCTTTTTCATGAATTCTATAGCCTCCGCCGGAGACTCGGTCAGGTTATTGGGAGTAAGAGCGAAGTTCTGTACCGGATTTTGAAACAGCACTGAAGTGGCAAGCTGGAAAGCGTCGCCTGTGCGGCGCGTTGTTCCGGCATTATTGCTCCGGTGGAGACGTCGGTTCAGCACGGTACCACCGTATTCCATAATGCCGGCGGCATTACGGATAAACGGGTGAAGAGTGGCGCTGAACGCTTCTATATCGCAGTGGTGTTGGTCAAATACAAGGTTTTCCGAAGCAAGTACGGCCTCGCTGCCCACGTAGTTGGGATACATGCGCTCCCATCCGCGTGGCAGGGTGCAGCCGTGGAATATAACGTCAATACCGTAGTCGGCCGCATCGCTGAGTATGTCTTCATACAGGCGCATGGTCTCTTGCTTGTCACCTCCGAAGAAGTCTACTTTGATTGTTTTGACACCGATGTTTTTAAGCCACTGCATCTCTTTTTTTCTTACGATGGGGCGATCCATAAGACCCGTCGGACCTTGCACGATGTCGTTCCAATGGCCGCTCGACGAGTACCACATGGCTATGTTTACACCTTTTGATTTGGCGTATTCCGCCAGCTTCTCGATGCCTTCGCGACCGATGTTGGTGTCCCACCAGTTATCAATCAGCGCATGGTTATAGCCCATGTCGGCTGCAAGGTCTATGTATGTCTTCTGGTCGTCGAAGTTTATACTTGCGTCCTGCCATATGATCCAGCTCCAAGTGCCTTTACCCGCGGCTGCGGGACGCGATGCCTCGTAGCGTGGTTCTACAACGTCCCACATTACCGTGGTCTCTACAATCGGGGCCAGATCGCGGCCTACGGTTATCGTGCGCCAAGGAGTTGTGCCTTCCAATGCTATGCCGGGAGCTGCGGATCCGTTACCGTTGTTCTCCTCTGCCATCGGGTAGGCTACGGTATACACTCCGTCGTTGTAATCGCTCAGATGGCTCGCGCAGTAGTAGCCGTCGACATCGGTCTCGCTAATGAGGACCCATCCTTTATCACCGATTCTGAACAGCGCCGGAAATGTGTATCCATGACCGAACTGCGACACGGTGTCCATCGGTGCGTCGGTTGTATAAAACTCTTCATAGCTTGGCTTGGTACGCTTCCATCCTACCATGGCATCGCTCTGCGGTGTCAGGAATGTAGTAGTACATTCGGGAAATCGGAATCCGGTTTTCTCTTCGTTTATAACCATGGCCCCTGTCTCGCCTCCGTTCTGGCGCGGTATAAGATAGCGCACGGCCACGTTATTGTCGCTTACCCGGCACTCCACAGTCATGGCATTGCCTTTCTCGTTCTTAAAATCGACTTTAAGCAGATTGGCGTTGTAGTCGATGCTGCTTTTCTTGATTTTATCCTGTCGATATGACTTCTTAACGGCATCTTCGCTTGCGCCGGTTATTTTCATACCGCGGCTGTAGTCGCCTGTATCCGATACGAAACCGAGCGGCGATTTTGACAATATCGTGTCATTTTCAAGAACAACCGTGTATACGGGATTGCCGTCGATTGAGGTTATGTCGACAGAGAGTTTTCCGTCAGGACTTTTCACTGTTGCCGCGCCTCCCGCAAGCGGGAATAGCGCGGCGGCTACATACAATAAGCACTTTGTCATGGTCATTTGTTTAAATAGTCTTATATGTCAAAGATAACATAATTTAATTTAAAATTTTCAGTTTAAACGAAATATTTTTATCTTTGCCTCGCCGTTCATGGATTACAATCTTGATTGAGTCTATTTACAACATATATTATTTGATGGATGAAACTTAATTACTCCCGTAACTAAGGTTCAAGTATAATTTCATTGCGATGACTCAATATAGTTGGCCCGCGACAGTGATGCCGCGGGCCATTATATATAATTATATTATGTGTGTCGTCGTTTATACCGGAGTTGTAGGAAGTATGTCCATATCTGCGTCCTCTATGGCCTTTATCATTGTGCCGTCAGTGTTAAAATAGAGCTCCATGTCACGCATACCTTTCTTTTCCACTTCAAATACATAGAAGTTTTTATCGGGACGCTCATATAGGTCTATGTCATCTACCGTCCAGTCGGCAAACTGGCTTTCGGCAAATGCCTTACCTATTTCAGCCGGTATGAGAAACAGATCCTTGCCGTAATCGGTGTCGGTCATGACCCATTCGGCCTTAGGATTGAACCACACGTCTATTTCGGTCATGTTTTTCTTAAATTCGGCCACACGGTAGTTTGATTTGTGTTCCCATTTCACTCCGGTTGCTTCAGGAAACTTGTTTTTTAAAGCGGTAACGAATTCTTCCGATACCTGTCCGCGATCATCATCGTCATCGTCGCTACAACTCTGAAACGCCATAAACCCGCAAACTGCAATAAACAGTAACAATAAATTCTTTTTCATATAGATAAATGTTTTTATCGTGAGATTTTCTCACATCGTCATAATAACATTCATGTTAAGACAAAAGTTTATGATTACAGTGCAGCAGGATAGTTGAGTATATTATGAATGTCGGTTACGGGTGATTGCGGTGAAGTTGTCGAGAGCCCATGTTATGAGCGTTTCTATTATCGGGAGCAGACTCTTGCCGAGCGCGGTAAGTGAATATTCCACTTTAGGCGGTATTTCAGCATATACTTTGCGGCTTATCAGACCATCGGCTTCAAGATTTTTCAGAGTTTCTGTAAGAACTTTGGGCGATATGTCGGGAATAGCCTTGGAGATTGTGTTGAAACGGGTGGTCTCATTCTCCGAGAGTACACACAATATCAGGATAGCCCATTTACCGGAAAAACGTGATATGATGTTACGCACCGGACAATCTGTGATGCAGGTGTATTTTTTTAGATTTTCTTTTAACGGCAAACTGTTCATATTCAGTAATAGTTACTTCTCTGTAAGTGCCTTACATTTTCGTAAGTTCTTGTATATAAGTCATAAATGTATTAGCTTTGCACTATCAAAACGATAGTGAGTTTCAGATGTAAAGTTACTCAATTTTATTAAATCACAAAAATATGAATGAGATCAATGTAAAAAACACCGGTGCAAAATTTGCTCATGCCACGGTAGGCACTCTAAAGGCCTTTGACGGTAAACTGTTTGTTAAAGAAGCAACAGGCGCGTCTTCGTGCGAGATTTCGTTCGGTACCCTTCCTTCCGGTGCCGAGGTGCCGTTCTTCCATAGCCATAGGAAGAACGAAGAAAATTATGTCATACTTTCCGGAGCAGGACGGTTTCAGGTTGACGACGATGTGTTTGACATAGCGGAGGGCTCGGTGATAAGAGTATCGACAGGGGCCGATCGTAATCTGAAGTGTACGTCAAAGGAGCCGATGGTCTATATATGTATACAGGCTGCCGAAGGCTCTCTTGAGGAGTGTACCGCCGGTGATGCCGATATACGTGAACATAAGAATCTGCTTTAAAGCTATATATATCAGGTCCGGGCAAAAGCCGCCGATTATTTTTCGGCGGCTTTTGCTGCTATGGGGGCACTCATTGGGGAGGCGTAGCTGCGGGCGTAGTATTCGTGTAGCTGACGGGTGAGGCGTTTTACGACTCCGGCATACTTCGGATCGTTTGCGAGATTGCGTGTCTCCTGCGGATCCTTCTCGTAGTCATACAGTTCGTAGGCCAGCACCTTTGACTTGTCGAAAGGCATGTAGGTTTTGAAGCCTTTGGTCCACTCCACGAGTCGGTAGCGCTTGTCGCGCAGAGCGTAGCCCATTATGTCGTCGGCGAGTTCGTCAGCTTTGCCTTTTAAGTCTGTGTCGCTGTTTATGGTGTAGTTTTCGGTAGTAGTACGGCTGAACTGGCTTATCGAGTAGTCCTTAATCTTGGCTTTCGGATTTTTAAGTACCGGCACGAGGCTCGCGCCGTCAAGTTGCTGCGGATGCTCTGTGGCGGTAAGCTCGCATATGGTGGGGAATATGTCTAGAAACTCCACCATGGCATCGGAACGTACACCTTTTTTCATGCCCGGTGCGGCTACGATCATCGGCACTCGTGTAGCCTGCTCGAAGTTGGTCAGTTTATTCCACAGACCGTGGTCGCCGAGGTGATATCCGTGGTCGCCGAAAAGGACTATTATCGTGTTGTCGGCAAGTCCGTTCTCGTCAAGCGCGTCAAGAAGTTTGCCTACCTGTGCGTCGACATACGATATGCATGCGTAGTAGGCGTGCAGAAGACGCTTTTGTGTGTCGGTATCAAGCCGACGGGTATCCATATAGCTCTCAAACGGCGGTATGTCGGAGTAGCCTTTTATCTCAAGCGAGTTGTGGTAGGCATACTCGACGGGATCCTCGGCCATATCTTGAAATTCCGCTACCGGCATGGTGTCGCGGTCATACATGTCCCAATACTTCTTGGGCGCGCAAAACGGCAGATGCGGCTTCTTGAAGCCGACGCCGAGGAAAAATGGTTTGCCCTCCTCTTTGAGCTTTTTCATGGTCTTGACCGCTTCGTCGGCTATGACTCCGTCAATATAGCCGTTGTCGGGCACATCGGCACACTCCGTGGCCACGCGTCCGTTGGCGAGCGCGTAAGTGGCGCCTTGTGCCTTGACATAGGGCTTGCTCCATGACAAGGGGTCGTTTTTCACCGTTTTATCGGTCAGCGGGTGGTATACCTTGCCTACGCCCACCGTTTCGTAGCCGTTCTCTTTAAGGGCCTGAGGCATCGACACTATGTCGGGGTTGTTTTTGCGGAACGAGCCCATGAGCCACCATACGCCCGTGTGGTCGGGATTAAGACCGGTAAGCAGACTTGATCTTGTGGGGCCGCTTAGCGCCACCTGACAGTAGGCGTTGTTAAAGGTAACTCCGCGCGATGCCAGATTGTCAAAGGCCGGGGTGCGGGCTATCTTGTCGCCGTAGGGCGATATCCACGGTTTCATATCGTCGATGGCTATGAAGAGCACATTGGGTCTCGTGTCGGGAGCCGCATTTTTATTGTCTTGCGCCGAAGCATACATGGAGGTCATGGCAAGGGCATTTACGCCACACAATAAAAAATTAAATTTTTTACCGGGTTTCATGATTATATTTAAAGTTTTTAGTAGTTTTGTACGAAGTTAATACTTTTAAACGAAATAATTGTATTTCCAAGCGAAATAAAATACTTTCACATAAAATTCAGATCCATGCTAAAACATTTCATTGCAATTATAGGTGCGCTCTTGTCATCGGTCGCCGTTTCGCTTTATGCGCAGACCCTCGACACAGATGCGCTCAAGTCATTTCCGCCATCCACAGTCAGAGAGACATTTGAGGTATGCCGCTATGTAAAGCTTACTCCGCAGCAGCAGGTGAAGCTCGCCGAGGCCATAGACAGTGAAAATGCCGAATTTGTACGCCTTATCGCGGCCGACAACGGCGTTATGTCGGTGAAGACCCGCAACCGTATGGGTAAACTCCGTGACAGCGCCCTCGCCTCGATTCTCGATCGGGAGCAGCTGGCCCAATACTATCGCGGAGTTTACGATGCCGAGGCCAATGCCGAGGGTATAAGCATAGCCGACCGGTTGCAGAAAAAATATGATCTTACCGATCAGAACTGGAAGTTCATACGCATAGCCTTCTATAAGATAGGTATTGAGTCGCGCGTCATCAGAAAACTTATGGCCGACACTCCCAAGAAAGCCGATGCCGCCATAGCCCGACTTCGCGAGGAGCAGCTGAAGACTATCGAGGAGAAAGGGGGCATAAGGGTCAACCCCGACATGACGGTCGTTTACGTCAGGGAATTCAAGCCCGAGGCACTGCGCAAAGAGTGACGCCATGGAGCTGTATACACCTTTTGCCAAGCCGTTTTATGTAATGACAAAGCCGGCCGGCAGCATGTGCAACCTTAATTGCAAGTATTGCTACTATCTCGAGAAGTCCAATATCTATAAAGATGCCGCCGGCGCGCGTCGTTTTCTTATGGACGACTCCATGCTCGAGCTTTTCATCGAGCGTTATATCAACTCCCAAAGCATGCCGCAGGTGCTCTTCACGTGGCATGGCGGCGAGTCGCTCATGCGCCCGTTGTCATTTTACCGCCGTGTGGTGGAGCTTCAGCGCAAGTATGCCCGCGGAAGGATTATCGACAATTGCATACAGACCAACGGTACTCTGCTTACCGACGAGTGGTGCCGCTTCTTCAAGGAGCACAATTGGCTCGTGGGCATATCGATTGACGGCCCAGAGGAGTTTCATGACGAGTACCGACGCACACGGCAGGGAGCGCGTACATTCAACAAGGTCATGCGCGGCATCGACATGCTCAACCGTCACGGCGTGGAGTGGAACGCCATGGCCGTCGTCAACGACTTCAACGCCGATTATCCGCTCGAGTTCTATCACTTCTTCAAGAAGATCGGGTGCCGGTATATTCAGTTTGCTCCCATCGTGGAGCGGATTTTACCCCATGATGACGGTCGGCATCTTGCATCGCCCGCCGACAGGGGCGACATACGGCTTGCCGACTTCTCGGTGACTCCGGAGCAGTGGGGCCGCTTCCTGTGCACTATATTTGACGAGTGGGTAAGGCATGATGTGGGCCGGTACTTCATCCAGCTTTTCGACGCCACTTTGGCCAATTGGGTGGGACAGGAGCCGGGCATATGCTCGCTCGGAAAGACATGCGGCCATGCGCTTGTGCTCGAATATAACGGAGATGTTTACTCCTGCGACCATTTCGTGTTTCCGGAGTATAAGTTGGGCAATATAGCCTCGCGGTCGCTCGTCGAGATGGTCATGAGCCGTCAGCAGACCGACTTCGGTCTTGCCAAGCGCGGTTCGTTGCCCCGGCAGTGCATGGGTTGCCGTTTCCTTGACATATGCAACGGCGAGTGCCCTAAAAACCGCTTTGCCGTGACCGCCGACGGTGAGCCGGGACTCAATTATCTGTGTAGCGGCTACTATCGCTTTTTCGAGCATGTGGCTCCCTACATGGAGTTCATGAAGGCCGAGCTGGAGGCGGGGCGGGCGCCCGCCAACGTCATGAATGCCCGTATCGCGGGCGCTGACGACGTTTTTTAACAATTTAACCGTCAAATGTGAGCGAAGTATGATTTATTTGCTTAACTTTGTGGAAAACCAATAATAAGTTAACCAAATTATATCAATTAACATGAAACCTTATGTAGTGGGTATCGATATAGGCGGTACCAATACTGTATTCGGAATTGTAGATGCACGCGGCAACGTGATTGCCAGCAGTTCCATAAAGACCGGTAAGTTTGCCGATGTGAATGATTATGTAGCCGACCTTAAGACTGCTCTGACGTCTCTTCTTGAGGCTCACGACGCTGTCGACAAGATAGCCGGCATAGGAGTAGGCGCTCCTAACGGCAATTATTTCTCGGGATGCATCGAGAATCCGCCGAACCTTCCGTGGAAGGGCAAGATACCTTTTGCTCATCTGCTTCACGAAGCTTTCGGTGTGCCCGTGGCGCTGACCAACGACGCCAATGCGGCTGCTATCGGTGAGATGACTTACGGTGTGGCCCGCGGTATGAAAGACTTCGTAATGATAACTCTCGGTACGGGCGTGGGCAGCGGTATAGTTGTCAACGGACAGCTTGTATACGGCCACGACGGTTTTGCCGGCGAACTCGGACATGTCATCGTGAAGCCCTCCAACGGACGTATGTGCGGTTGTGGCCGCAGCGGATGTCTCGAGGCTTACTGCTCGGCTACGGGTGTGGCCCGCACGGCACGCGAGTTCCTTGAGATACGCACCGATCCGTCTCGTCTCCGCGACATTCCCGTAGAGGAGATCACATCAAAGGATGTTTACGATGCGGCAGTGCTCGGCGACAAGCTGGCCAAGGAGATATTCCAGTACACGGGTGAGATCATGGGCCGTGCGTTTGCCAATTTCGTGGCATTCTCTAGCCCTGAGGCCATAATACTCTTCGGTGGACTTGCGCGTTCGGGCGAATTGCTTATGAAGCCAATCAAGGAGTCGATGGACCGCAATATGCTCAATGTGTTCAAGGGCAAGACAAAATTGCTCCTTTCCGAACTCAAGGAGAGCGACGCAGCCGTGCTTGGAGCAAGCGCTCTCGGTTGGGAGGCCCGTCAGACACCCGCTCCCCCATCGAGTCAGTCGGTAGTATTGGAGGCTTAAAAATTCAGTATATTTATTGCGCGTCGTGTATTTATCAAAATGCGGCGCGCTTTTTTATTTATATAGTATGGCTGATAATTATTTGGAGCGCAAGATGGAGGAGTACCGCTCGGGTAAATCCGGGGGATACCGCGCCAAGCTTACTCCGTCGGGCGACAGGCCGGGTCGTATGTCGGTCAAGTTTCCGCCAAGGCGTGTTTTTGTCACCGGTGGCGCTTCGGGCATAGGCCGGGCTATTGTAAAGGCCTTCAGCGATGCAGGTTGCCGTGTGGCTTTCTGCGACGTCGACACCAAGTCGGGTGCGGCTGCGGCGCAGGCTCTCGGGGCACAGTTTCATCCTGTGGATGTGGCCGATGTTGCGGCTCTTGAAGCGTGTGTAGGCCGTGTCATCGAGGCATGGGGCGATATTGACGTGCTTGTCAATAATGTCGGTGTGTCCGTGTTCAGGCCTCTTGACGAAATGACGGTCGAGGAATTTGACCGCGTGCAGCATGTCAATGTCAGGCCGGTGTTTGTGACGTCGCGGTTGCTTGCCCGTCACCGCAAGATGATGGGGGAGCCGCACTATGGCCGCATAATAAATATAAGTTCGACACGCTACGTCATGAGCGAGACCGGCACGGAGGCGTACTCCGCGTCAAAAGGCGCGGTGTCATCGTTGACCCATGCGCTGATGATGTCGATGGCGCCATACGGGGTGACAGTCAATGCCATATCGCCCGGCTGGATATGTTGTGACAACTATGACGGCCTGACCGGGGCCGACCATAGTCAGCATCCGTCAGGCCGTGTGGGGCGTCCCGAAGATATAGCCCGCATGTGTATGTTTTTGTCGTTGCCCGACAATGATTTTGTAAACGGGGAGAACATCGTCGTAGACGGAGGAATGACCCGCAAAATGATCTATGTGTAGTTGCCCCGGCCGGTAAGGGGGGAAATGTAGGGCCGCCGGTAGTACGGCGGCCGGATTCTTTCCGGATGGCCATGCGGGTATGTTGCCTGTCTCCGACAGGCAATTGGTGTCGTGGGGACCGAAGCCCCACGAACCGCCGACTACGGTCACTACGTGCCCTCCGGCGGCTAATCGTGGGGTTTTGCACATGTCGCATCTCCGATGCGGTCGTAAATGTAGGGCCGCCAGTAGTACGGCGGCCGGATTCGTTTCGGATGGCCATACGGGTGTTCGGGCGCCGTGGTACTGGCGCCCCTACCTTCCGGGTTGATGTTTTGAGCATGATTTTGGGTGGCCATGCGGGTATGTTGCCTGTCTCCGACATGCAGTTGTTGTTGAGGGGGCGGGTACCCCACGAACCGCCGACTACGGTCACTACGTGCCCTCCGGCGGCTAATCGTGGGGTTTTGCACATGTCGCATCTCCGATGCGGTCGTAAATGTAGGGCCGCCAGTAGTACGGCGGCCGGATTCGTTTCGGATGGCCATACGGGTGTTCGGGCGCCGTGGTACTGGCGCCCCTACCTTCCGGGTTGATGTTTTGAGCATGATTTTGGGTGGCCATGCGGGTATGTTGCCTGTCTCCGACATGCAGTTGTTGTTGAGGGGGCGGGTACCCCACGAACCGCCGACTACGGTCACTACGTGCCCTCCGGCGGCTAATCGTGGGGTTTTGCACATGTCGCATCTTCGATGCGGTCGTAAATGTAGGGCCGCCAGTAGTACGGCGGCCGGATTCGTTCCGGATGGCCATGCGGATGTTCGGGCGCCGTGGTACTGGCGCCCCTACCTTCCGGGTTGATGTTTTGCGCATGATTTTGGGGTGGGTAGGCGGATATGTCGCCTGTCTCCGACAGGCAGTTGTTGTTGAGGGGGCGGGTACTCCACGAACCGCCTGCTACGGCCACTTCGTGTCCTCCAGCGGCTAATCGTGGGGTTCTGCACGTTGCGTATCTCCGATGCGGTCGTTGGGGTGAGTAGGCGATTAGTGTCGGAGACACGTGATGTGAAAAGCCCCATGATAAGCGCGGAGCGCGGTTCATGGGGTGGAGTGCCGGGTTGTCGGGTTTCGCGTCGTGGACGCGAGACACTACCGGGTGGGCCCGGGGAGTTATTGTGCGATGATTAGGTCGGGGTTGACGGCGTTGGCTGCGTCTTTGGCGGGCTGGCCGGCTTCTTTAAGGCAGAGGTACCACTTGCCGTCTTTTTTGACGGGATTGAGCATCAGTGACAGTGCGGGGGCATTGCCGGAGGCGTCTTTTTCGGCGAAAAAGGTGCGATACTTCAGGTCGTTGAGCGCCGGAAGCGAAAATGCGTAATATTCAAGTTCGTAGTCCATTACTGGGAAGCGCTTGAAGCGTTTGGCGAGCTCTTGGCGTTTTTCGTCGGGGAGTGCCGTTACATTGCCTTGTCCGTCAGTGCTGTTGAGCATGTCGAGGGCATCGTCGATATTGCCGGCTTTCAGGTTGTCGAGTAGGGCGGTGCCTGCTGCAAGCACTTCGGTGGAGTCGTTGGCGGTCAGTGTGGCGGCAAATTCCTCTTCCACGTCGCTGAAGGTCTTGTAGCCCTTTTTTGATTCGGACGAGCAGGACCACAGCATCAGGCATGCGGCCGCCGTTATAAACAGTTTCTTCATATAGTCGAGTTTATTAAGAAAGAGGATGCATCGCTGTGGATGCACCCTCTTTTATTGAGAATAGAAAAGTCAGATTAGTTAGCTGCTGCTCCGGGGAAAGGAAGTATCGTTACTGTTGCCTTTACCTCTTGAGTACCCCAGCTGTACTTAACCACTACAGGTATTTCTACAGTCTGTGCTTTCTCGAGAACTTCGTTGCCGTAGTTGCATACAACCTTGATGTCGTTAAGGTTTGCTATTTTGCTTATGTTAGCTACGTAAGCGGGGTTAGCAGGAGTTGTTGCGGTAGCTGCAGTCGGAGCGGTAACTGTACTTGCGGGACCTTCCATAGAGAATGTTACACCGCTGACTGCAACCTTGCTGAAGTCGATCGATGCACTTTCTACTTTGTAGAAGGCGTAGATGCTGTTTATGTCGCTCCAAGTAGTAGCACCGGATGCCTTGCCGAAGAGTGCGTTGCCGTAAGAGTCGGTAAGTGTGAAGAAGTTACCGATAGACTCTTTGCTTGGGTCGATACCGTTGGGGGCGATAGAATAGTTTTTAGCACCGCCTACGATAACCGGCTTCTTGAAATCAACTTTCACTACGTCGCTTGCGAGTGCCTTGAAGGCAAGGCCGCAAGTGCCATAAGTAGCGTCGATCTTAACGTTAGCCCAGATGTTGTAAACGTCTGTACCGCCGTTCAACAGGTCTTTTGCTTTTTCGCTGGTTGTTGCACCGTTACCGTAAGTGATTTCACCTGTTGTCTTGTTAATTTTTGCAATAAGGTCGGTGCCTGACAAAAGCTGATCCTTGTCTCCGTTAAGGGTAAGCCCGGTAAACTGGGTGTCGGCAAAGCGGTAAGTCTTGTTTACAACGAGTTTGTCGATAGTCGGGTAGCCGGCAGGAGCTGTTCCTGTATACGTTTCGGTAATAACATCGTTCTTGTAGTAGTCTTTGAGCAATGCATTGAATGCGTATACATCCTTGCCGAGAGTGTTCTTGGCCTGCGGAACGCGCATACCTACTTCGTCAGTCTTTCCGGTAGCCAAGAATACGGGATCAAGTGTACCGAAAGTGATTGAGGGAGCGTCTGCGATAGTCACTTCAACACCGAGGTAGAGGAATGACTGTGCGTTGAGTTTGTTAGTAAACTTGCGGAAGAGTTTAACCTTGCGGCCGGTAAGATCGGCGATTTCGTCAGCAGCGTCTTTGCTGTAAGTCCAAGTCAGGAAGCCGTTGGTAGGACCTGCCTCGGTGTCGGCGTTGTATACAACGTCACCGTACTTGTTGTCGGCAACTTTGTCGAATGTATTGGCGGTAGTGCCTTCTACATAAGTTGTGCCTTCCTCTACTGCATAAGTGGCTTTGAATTCTGCCTCGCTGATGCCGAGAACCGAAAGTACCTTGTCGCTTGTAGTAGCCCAAGAGCTTTGTACGGTGTCGTTCTTAGCGGGAGCTGCTGCGTCACACAGGTAGGGGAATGTCTTGCTTCTAAGTACAATAGGTTTATTGTCAATCGGAGAAGGAACGGCAGTCTTGTCAACGATAGTTATTTTCACGTATCCGGCAAGGATAACCTTGTCTCCGTCAAGAAGGGTAACGGCTACAACCGGGTGCTTGCCAATGGCTGAGCGAGAAGCCGCATTGTCAACGCAGTTGGTCCAAGCGCCGTTGGTAATGTAGCGGAGTGTTACTACACCTGCTTCAGTTACGTTAGCATACATTGACTCGTCAGTTTGGCTGGTGCCGACATAATAGGGCATGCCTGCGAACTTAACGGTAAGACCCCAGCGCAAAGCGAGTTCGGTAAGAGAGGCCTGCTTTTCTGCAAGAGCGTCGGTACCGGTAGCGTCAAGGTTTTTGCCGAAGTCGGCTTCCTTGTAGCATACGCGTATGTGCTCCGACAGGTCGTAGAGATTGTCGAGGTCCTGCGCGTAAGAGAGCGCTATTTCGTGAGCGCCTTCAATAGCTGCCTTACCGGTAAGAGCCAAGTGTTCGTCATCAGTGGCGGGATCTACGGGTATAAAGCTGAATGCAGTGAACTCAACCTGCGACATAACTACGGTGAAGAAGTCGGAAGAGATGGTGTCATCCTCTACCTCAGCCTTGAGAGCAGTGATAGGAAGAGTGTTCTTGCCATCGGCGGTGTACTTCACGTTGCCGGGGTTGGCCATAGTGTAGCTGAGCACGAGCTGATCCTTGTCATTGACTTTCGGAGCGTTAGTCTTGCTCACTGCAAATGAGGGATCGGTATTGGCTGCGCGAGAAGTAGAAACTTGCTCCTTGTTGGCTATGTTGGCGAAGAAGAACTTGGCGCTCTTTATGTTGGCGTTGTGAGGATTGAGCTCGAAGAGTATAGAGTCATTTGAGCCGAGCTGATAGTCCTTGCCATCACCGGTCATGTCAACATATGACCATGCAGATGATGCGGGTATTGTGAAGTCTGCGGTAACGGCTGCAGTTGTTTCGTTACCATCAGCATCGGTCACGGCGGGAGTTATAGTAATTGTACCATCGGTTGCATCAGTCCCGGGCTTTTTGTAGATACCTTCAGCAAATGCGTAGCGGGTACCTTCAACACCGTCAAGATACAGGTCGGGAACGAATACCATGCCGCGAAGCAGACCGTTGATCGATATTTTTACTGTTTCGGTGATAGGCTTGCCGTTTTCATCCTTTTCGCCTGTCTCAACACCGTGCAGATACAGGAAGTCGTTGTCCTTGACAGCTATTATGCCTGTACCTTCAACGTTAACAGCGATGTCGATGGGAGTAGCGGTAGCATCCTTGACCCAAGTCTTTTTATCTTTATCGTATACCCACTTGATGAGCTGAGTGCCCTCTTCGTTGGGTGCCCAGTACGGACCGGGTTCACCTGTTTCACCCGGTTTGCCTGTACCTGCAGGTCCTGCAGGACCAACGGGGCCAGCGGGGCCTTGTGCCGGTATGTCGGTTATACCGTCTTTGCTGTTTTTCCATACCCATTCGCCGGCATCGTTCTTGACGATTTCCCAAGTAACGGCAGGAGTACCGGCAACACCCTGTTCACCTTTGGCACCATTGTAAATGTCCTGATGGGTGTCATTGCTGAAGTAGATGCGGATACCGCCGGTGCCGTCGGTAAGGGGCTCTACCTTAGTGATGACGAAGCCTTGGGCAACCTTGTCGTTGATTGCCTTGATGGCTGCGTCGATTTTGTCGACGCGCTCGGTCAAATTGTTGATGTCATCATCGTAGTCCTTACATCCGGTGAATGTAGCAGACATAGACATTGCAATCAATGTGACGAGCGAAACTTTAAGAAAAGTTTTTCTCATAATAAAATTAAAGATTTAATTAATAATATATTATTAAGCATATCGCTTCATAAAATATGATTGGTCAGCTATTGTATATCATTAAAGATTTATTACATTTGTAGACATACAAAGCTAATTTGGGTACAAATATCAAACAAATATTTGATATTGCCAAATAAATGTGAGAATATTTTGACTTTTTATCATGGAAATATGTGATAGACTTAACGAATTGATTGAAGCGCAACATATGTCGGTGGCGGCCTTCGCGAAGTTTATAGGTGTTGGCGATCAGACGGTAAGGGGAGTTGTGGTTCAGCGACGCAATAAGCCGGGTTATGACTTTTTATATAAGGTGGCTACAGCATTTGATTGGCTTAACGTGGACTGGCTGATTACCGGACGGGGAGACATGAAGTGTGAACAAAGGTTAAAATGGGGGGGGGTAGATTCTAATGATGCTACCTCCCCCGATAGAGAGTTATTGCTTGCGATGATTCGAGAGAAGGACCGCCGTATAGAGCAGCTGATAGCGGAGAACGCGCTCCTCAAAGCGGGAGTGAATTGAACTATTCGGCTACGGCTATGACCACGCGGTTGCGGTCGTTGATGTCAAAGGGTTGTTGGGTGTCGCCCTTGGCGGCGATCGAGATGCGGCTGTCGGCTATGCCGCTCTTCGTTAATGTTGCCGCTACGGCCTCGGCGCGGCGTTGCGACAGGGTCATGTTGTAGCGCGGTGTGCCGGTGGCCTTGTCTGCGTAGCCGGTTATTACGACTTTAGCGTCGGGATGCGCTGTCATGTAGTCGACAAGTGCGGTTATCTTCTCGGCTTCGGCCTTGCGCACAACAGCCGAGTTTATTGTGAAGAATATATCTTGCTGCAGGGGCTGCACCTTTTCTACCACAGGCGCGGGCGCCGGTGCCGGCTCTTGTACGGGTTCAGGCTCGGGCTGACGTACGGGCTCGGGACGGGTGACAGGCAACTGCTCGTATACAGCCGGTATGGTGCGGGTGTTTTTGCCGAAGCGTATGGTGACGCCTGCGAGCAGGTTGTACTGCCAGTCAAAGTGGCTGCCGCGCTTGGAGTTGAAGTTGTCGGGGAGCATGTTGGCGTTGGCTTCGACGTTGACGGCTACTTTGGGGCTGACCCATATGTTCATGCCGAGGCCGCCTCTGCCGGCGATACCCCAGCGGTGGCCGCGCCAGAGTTTCTGGAAGTTCATGCCTTCTGCGGCCAGTGACTCGGCCTCGTTGTTGTGGAAGGCGTAGTTGCCGCCTATGCCGAGAAATCCGTAGAAATTAAAGCGTCGGTCGGGTCGGAAGCCGCGGAAAAGGTCGGTAAACGACAGCACGGCGTCGACGTTGCCCTGAAGATAGTTGAATTTGTATTTGCTGTATGGTGAGGCCCAAACTCCGCGGCCCTGCCATCCGCTTGCGCCGAAGCGCAGAGTGAATGCGGGGGTGAAAGTGTAGCCGAAATTGATGGCTGCCGTTGGCGACAACAAGTCGGTGAACTTGTCGTTTTCGCCTATGGTGTAGCCTGCTCCGGCTTGAAGTTGCATTGACCAATGTGGGCGGAATTCTGTCCGTTCGGGCGTGATGAGGCTACCTTGACGGGTCTCCACTGTCTGCGCCAAACTCGAGGCGGCAGTCAACAGCATCACGGCTGATGTGATAAAAGATGAAATTCTCATAATAAAAAAGTTGATTTTTGTGATATAACGCAAAAATACAACATATGTTTGATTTTGCAAAATTGCAATTAATATAATATTATGTGTAGTATCGGGGTGTGGAGTGCTTGGTTTTAGAAACTATTCAAATAAATCTTTGAAATAATTGCCTAAATATTTGGAATTATGGCGATGATCCGTTAACTTTGTCAGCGGATAAACTAAGCGTCCGGTTATAGCGACAGACCGGACACGCTAATCGAGCTTTTGTAAACAGAAACTGTTACAAGGGAATTGCTAAAACCCTTTTGCGTTTTTGATCTACTTAGTTAAAAGTGCGGCCCCGTGAGGTGCTGCACTTTTTGCATACAAAGGATCAGAAGCAAAACCCGGTTGAAGAGTTAAGACAATCAGGGTTAAAAATTATATAAAGATACACAAGCACAGAAGTTTGCCTACGAAACAGACGAATACATTTTGGAGGTATACATATTACATGCCAACTCAATTTCACAGATATGGCTACTTATCGTGGAGCTCTCCACATACAGCGTCTCTGACGCACCGATAAAATCGGACGCCGCCCTAAGATAATCTAGTCTGTTTCGTAGGCAAACTTCTGCACTTTTGTATCTCGACGCGTCCACATTTGTGTGACCATCCGGCTAATTTCCTATCGGAAAGTAGGGGCACCGGGTAGTCCAGCGTCCGCGTACCCCGATGGCTATATAGGACGAAGCCGGCCGCCGTATTACTGGCGGCCCTACAAACACAGCGGCTTTTAACAACCGATTTTTTACATTGACCCATTATTTGTTTGCTAATACAATATCTGTTTAGAATGAGTTTTGCCCGCAGATTAGAGTCGGAGACTCGAGATATGTTTAACCCCATGATTAGCGCTAAAGCGCGGTTCATGGGGCGTGCAGATAATTGATTGACACAACTTCGCGTCGGGGACGCGATACATATCCGAATGGACTTATGTGGAATGTCGCCTGTCTCCGACAGGCATTTGCTATTAGGGCTTAGACCACCCCCCACGAACCGCCGTCAGCGGTCACTTTGTTCCCTCCGGCGGCTTATCGCGGGGTTTTGCACATAGTGCATCTCCGACGCACCCAATTTAACAACCGATTTTTTACATTGATCCGTTGATATCCCGCCGTAAAGTAGGGGTGCCAGTATTACGGCGCCCGCGCACCCGGATTGGTCACACCAAGTGGGGCGGTTGTGGCGGAATAAGCGCGAGCCTTTTCAGGCTCAGAGCAATTGTTGTGTCATTTTACCGTGCACTTCGTACCACGGCTTACGGATGGCATGAGCCCTTGCGGGCTCGGCTTGGAGGGTAGGGTCGCCGGAAGTACGGCGGCCGGTCGCGATCAAGATGGTATTCGGGTACCTGAGGGCTCTTCGTTGGCCGGTTGCGACCCGAATGGCCATACGGAAATGCGGGCGCCGTGGTACAGGCGCCCCTACAAACGTGCACAATTTTGCAAGCGGTTTAGGGGATATGACAAAGAGGTTGTGTCAAAATAGGCGTAGCCTCTATTATCTCCGTGGAATGACATAAAAAAGCATATTTCCGGAAATGATTTTTTATGACGTTTCTTTCAGAAACAATAATAAATCACCGATGGCCCGGTGGAGTCGCTTCGCTCCGCCACCGTCTATTTGTTAGATGTGTCCTCCGGACATATACGGTGCTCTCTCCGACTCCCAACATACCGTCGGACATGCGGCATATCCCCCGGCGCGATGCCTTGCCGTCACAGATACACGCCCCATTCCCCGAAGAGGATTGACATGGCGAGTCCAAAGGACTCTTCCGTCAAATAGCTGGTGGCGGAGCGAAGCGACTCCACCGGAAAAGGGTAAGATAAGAAAAGGCTTCTGTAAGAAACTTCAAAAAAATAGGCCGTGCCTATTTTTTGACACAGCCCTTTGTATGGTTGAGGGTTATTCCCATTCGATTGTTGCCGGCGGCTTGGAGGAGATGTCGTAACATACGCGGTTGACGCCCTTGACCTTGTTGATGATGTCGTTGCTGACCTTGGCGAGGAAGTCGTAGGGCAGGTGGGCCCAGTCGGCTGTCATGGCGTCGGTGGAGGTGACGGCCCGCAGCGCCACGGCGCGTTCATATGTGCGCTCATCGCCCATCACGCCTACGCTCTGCACCGGGAGCAATATGACACCTGCCTGCCATACCTGATCGTACAGGCCCCAGTCGCGGAGTCCCTGAATGAATATGTCGTCGGCATCCTGAAGTATGTGTACTTTCTCGGGGGTAATGTCGCCGAGTATACGCACTGCCAGTCCCGGGCCGGGGAACGGATGACGCTTTATTAGATGTTCCGGCATGCCGAGTTCGCGACCTACGGCGCGCACTTCGTCTTTAAACAGAAGCCGGAGCGGCTCACAGAGTTTGAGGTTCATCTTCTCGGGGAGTCCGCCTACATTGTGGTGGCTCTTTATCGTGGTGCCTGTTATGGATAGCGACTCTATGCAGTCGGGGTAAATGGTGCCTTGAGCAAGCCACTTCACATCTTTTATCTTGTGGGCTTCTTCATCGAAGACGTCAATGAAGCCCTTGCCTATTATCTTGCGTTTGCGCTCGGGGTCGGTAACGCCGGCAAGTTCGCTGAAGAACTTTGCGGAAGCATCGACGCCGATCACATTAAGTCCGAGGCACTCGTAGTCATGGAGTACGTTCTTGAACTCGTTTTTGCGGAGCATGCCGTGATCCACAAATATGCAGGTTAGGTTTTTACCGATGGCTTTGTTGAGGAGCACAGCGGCCACCGAGGAGTCCACGCCGCCGCTAAGTCCGAGCACAACCTTGTCGTCGCCGAGCTGTTCTTTGAGTTGGGCTACGGTGCTCTCGATAAATGACGCCGCGCTCCAGTCCTGACGGCTGCCGCATATGTCGACTACGAAATTTTTCAGCAGCAGGGTGCCGTCGGTCGAGTGATATACCTCGGGGTGAAACTGTACGCCCCATGACTTCTCGCCATCGATCTGATAAGCGGCTATGGCCACTTTGTCGGTCGAGGCTATGATCTTGAAGTTGTCGGGTATCGAGGTGATTGTGTCGCCGTGGCTCATCCACACCTGCGAATGCTCGGGCAGTCCTTTGAGCAGAGGGTTGTTGTGGTCAAATTTTTCGAGATGTGCACGGCCGTATTCGCGCGAACCGGCCGGCTCGACAGTGCCGCCGTTGCTGTATGCCATGAACTGAGCACCGTAGCAGATGCCGAGCACGGGGTACTTGCCGCGTATACGGCTCATGTCGATTTTAAACGCTTTCTCATCATAGACCGAGAAGGGGCTGCCTGAAAGGATGACACCTATCACCGACGGGTCGTCGTGAGGAAACTTATTGTAAGGCAATATCTCGCAGTAGGTATTCAGCTCGCGCACACGTCGTCCGATAAGCTGGGTGGTCTGCGATCCAAAGTCAAGAATAATGATTTTCTCTTGCATAGAATGTGAGACTTTTGGTAATTTCTACAAAGATACGAATAAGTCAAGCGCAAAACCAAATATTCTACGTATATTTGCGTGAATCAGAGTAAGGCTCCATTCGATATAAACTTGAATTTATACATATTATTTTAATAAAAATATGAAATATCAATCATTATTACTCTCTTTGACGTGCGTTTTAATGTCGTCGCAGCCTATTATGGCTGTAGCCGATCATAATTGTGATGCCTACCTTTTTACCTATTTTGAAGGTAAAGGCGATGGGGCGCGTCAGGAACATCTGAGATTCGCAGTCAGTGATGACGGCTTCAATTGGAAGGCGCTCAATCATAATGCGCCTGTCATCTCTTCCGATACAATCTCCTTGACCGGTGGGATACGTGATCCGCATATTCTGCGCGGTGAAGACGGAAATTTCTATATGGTAGCTACCGATATGAATACCGTACGTGACGGTTGGGGCTCAAATCCGGGAATGGTGCTGATGAAATCACCCGACCTTATCAACTGGACACACTCGACAGTCAATCTGTCAAAAGATTATCCACGGCATTTCGCCGATGCTTACTGGGTGTGGGCGCCACAGACGATCTATGATCCCGATGTCCGTAAATACATGGTTTATTTCACTCTTCGTCGTAAAGATGCCGGGAAAGGGCTTGTCACATATTATGCATATGCCAATAAAGATTTTTCCGGTTTTGAAAACGAGCCAAAAGTGCTGTTCCGTGCAAAGGACGGTTGTATTGACAATGATATTGTTAAAGGTCCCGACGGGCGATGGCATATGTTTTTCAAAGGAAACACGAAGGACAAGAATGGCAAAGAAATCAAAAACGGAATAAAACAAGCTACTGCAAAGCATCTCCGCGGCCCATGGAAAGAGTCGTTTGAGTACATCGATGCTTACGCCGGTAAAACACCGGTAGAGGGTTCAGGTGTTTTTAAACTAAATAACTCCGATGAATATGTATTGATGTATGACCTTTATACTTCAGGACGTTATGAATATCAGACTTCGGTTGACCTTGTGAATTTTTCTTCAGAGCCCAAATCATTCACGATGAATTTTGCTCCTCGTCACGGTACAGTGATGCCTATAACCGCGTCGGAAAAGGCGGCTCTCATTGCTAAGTGGGGTGAAAATGCACCTTACAGTTTTGTGAATCGTGGTAATCCGCTGATAACGCACAAGCATACGGCCGATCCGGCCACTTTGGTTATCGGCGATACGCTATGGCTCTATACCGGCACCGATGAGCCGGGTAACAAGCCGGGATATCATATGCCCAACTGGTGCGTGTTCTCGACCACCGACATGCAGAATTGGACCGAGTATCCGACGCCGCTTGCCGTGAAGGATTTCAAGTGGGACAGCTCGCACGCCTCATATGCGGCGCAGTGCATTGAACGGAATGGCAAATACTATTACTATATCAGTACCAACGGCTCCGGCATAGGTATAGCGGTGAGTGATACCCCGCAAGGCCCGTTCAAGGATGCCATAGGCAAGCCGCTTATTACTATGGCCGACTGCAAGGGAGCCAATCACAGCTGGGTGAGCATTGACCCTACCGTTTTCATCGATGACGACGGACAGGCCTATTTCTTCTGGGGCAATCAGCTCTGCTACTATGCCAAGCTGAAAGAGAATATGCTCGAACTTGACGGCGAGATCAAGCGGGTGCATGTGCCCGATTTTACCGAGGCGCCGTGGGTGCATAAACGGGGCGGTAAGTATTATCTTACTTATGCGGCTCAATGGCCTGAAAAAATAGCTTATGCCATGAGCGATGACATAAACGGCCCGTGGGAATATCAAGGCATTATATCGGAAGTGGCCGGCAACAGCAATACGACTCATCCCGCCATAGTGGAGTTCAAGGGAAAAAACTATTTCTTCTCACACATAGGCGGACTTGGCGGAGGTAGCGGCAGCCGTTCGGTGATAGCCGAGCCGCTTGAGTACAATGAGGACGGCACGATACGCCCGATTCATGCGTCGGCCGCCGGCATAAGCACGTTGTATTCGGCGCTTGACAACAAGCACAACCCGATACTCCCGGGATTTCATGCCGACCCGGAGATCATGTACTCAAACAAGACCGGCAAGTACTATATATATTCGACTACCGACGGTACTCCGGGCTGGGGCGGTTATTACTTCCGTGTGTTCTCCTCGCATAACCTTGCCGACTGGACCGACGAGGGCATCATGCTTGATGTCAAAGGCCCGCAGGTGTCATGGGCTACGGGAAACGCTTGGGCGCCGGCTATCATAGAGCGTAAGGAGGGTGACGGCTACAAATACTATTTCTACTTCAGCGGCCATAATCCGGCAAACAACCGTAAGGCTATCGGTGTGGCTGTGGCCGATGACCCTGCCGGACCGTTCTATGCCGTCGACAAACCTATTGTCGACGAATCGCCTGTAGGTTGGGGGCAGCAGATTGATGTTGATGTATTTCAGGATCCCGCTTCGGGAAAATATTACCTCTATTGGGGCAACGGCTATATGGCCGGGGCCGAACTTAACGATGATCTGACATCGATCAAGGAAGAGACTGTGACCGTCATGACTCCCGAGGGAGGCACTCTTGATACTTATGCATTCCGTGAGGCTCCTTATGTGTTCTATCGCAACGGCATTTATTATTTCATGTGGTCGGTTGACGATACCGGCTCGCCCAATTATCATGTGGCTTACGGCACATCTGACTCTCCGCTCGGTAAGATCAAGGTTGCCGAACCGTGCAATGTCCTCGTGCAGAAACCCGAAAAGAAGATTTATGGCCCCGCACATAATTCGGTAATAAATCTTCCGGGCACCGATGAATGGCGTATCGTATATCACCGCATACACCCCGATTATATCGACCGCGGCAAGCGGCCCGGCATTCATCGTCAGGTATGTATGGACAAGCTCGAATTCAACCCCGACGGCTCGATAAAGCCCGTCGTGCCTACCAAGTAATACGGGTGTCGGTTAACAATGCGGCTATATTTTTTGTTATAAAAAAACGATATAACATTTAAAGACCACGAATATGAAACTGGCTGAAGCTTTGAGCCTGCGTGCCGACCTGCAGAAACGTCTCGCGCAGTTGAAAGGGCGCATGAAGGAAAGCGCCAAAGTTCAGGAGGGCGACACTCCTCCGGAGGATATTGCGGTGCTTGAGAAGGAGTTTGACTCGCTTTTGGGGCAGCTTGAGAAGCTGATATACCGGATTAATGTTACCAATCTCACGACGGTTGATGACGAAGGCGTGACTCTTACCGCGCTGATAGCACGTCGCGATGTGCTTACATTAAGAGTGTCGTCGATGCGTGAGGTTCTCGACTTTGTGTCGGAGCCTGATAACCGCTACGGGCGCAACGAGATAAAAACCGTGCGGCTTATAGATGTGGCCGAGGCTCGTCGCAAACTTGACGAGCGTTCGCGCAGTCTTCGTGAGCTTGACATGAAGATTCAGAGCATCAACTGGACTGTGGACCTGAAAGAATAATACAATAGTATAATTAAGGTGTAACATAGGGTCGGGGTTGGGACACAAACCCGCCGGGGTTGCCGGCAATGGTGCAGCTTCTCGGAACGGAAGCATATGTTTACAGCGTAAAGTTCCGCATGGTGCACAGGCGCATTAAGCACATTCCGTTTAGTCGCGGATATTCAATGAGTACTACCGCGTGTCGGCCACGGACCTATGTGAGGGACGGGTAGAGGGCAAAAAAGAAGCGCGAATTTTCGCGCTTCTTTTTTACAGTTCACAATTCTCAGTTCATAATTCATAGTTCACAATGCATAATTATGAATTAAGCATTATGCATTATGAATTGAACATTATGCATTGTGCATTTAATTTTACTGACGGCCGGAAACCTCCATGCCGCGGGCTATCTTGCCGATAAGACCCTGAAGCACTTTGCCCGGGCCGATTTCGATAAATTCAGTGGCTCCGTCGGCAACCATATTCTGTACGGTCTGAGTCCAGCGTACGGGAGCGGTAAGCTGTGCCACGAGGTTTGCCTTGATTTCGGCGGGATCGGTATGAGGTTTGGCGTCAACGTTCTGATATATGGGGCATACGGGAGTGTGTACCGGAGTCTTTTCGATAGCCTCGGCAAGTTCGGCACGTGCGGGTTCCATGCAGGGGCTGTGGAACGCACCGCCCACCTTCAGCTTGAGTGCACGCTTTGCACCGGCGGCAAGCGCTTTCTCGCATGCAGCGTCGATGGCGGCCTCTTCACCTGATATTACTATCTGACCCGGGCAGTTGTAGTTGGCGCATACAACCACTCCGTCAACAGAGGCGCATATCTCCTCCACGGTCTCGTCGGAAAGTGCGAGTACGGCAGCCATTGTCGAGGGCTTGAGCTCACATGCTTTCTGCATGGCTTGTGCGCGGGCGCTTACGAGGCGCAGACCATCTTCAAAGCTCAAAGCACCGGCGGCAACGAGCGCTGAAAATTCACCGAGCGAGTGTCCGGCGGTCATGTCGGGCTTGATTTCGTTTTCAAGAGTCTTGGCAAGTATTACCGAGTGGAGAAATATGGCAGGCTGAGTTACCTTAGTCTGGCGAAGATCCTCATCTGTACCGTTAAACATGAGGTCGGTGATACGGAAGCCGAGGATGTCATTGGCTTTTTCAAACATTTCGCGGGCTACGGGATTGTTGTCGTAGAGGTCTTTGCCCATGCCTACGAATTGTGCCCCTTGGCCGGGGAATACAAATGCTTTCATAATCTTTAAATGATTGGATTATATGTTAAATCAGGTTGCAAAATTACGGATTTTTTTCCATAATTGCGACAATATGCGATTAAATTCGTATCTTTACGCATATTGAAAGTGCAGATATACTAATTTTTATCATTGACAATGAACATTATACCTCTTTTATTCGGCAATCTCGGTCTGGCCGAAATACTTATCATAGCGCTGGTGGTGCTGCTCTTTTTCGGCGGACGCAAGATACCCGAGTTGATGCGCGGCCTCGGAAAGGGCGTCAGCAGTTTCAAGCAGGGCATGAACGAAATACAGGATGAAATAACAAAGCCTACCGGAAAAAAATCAGATGGCGACAGCGACCGATGACTCTCTGAAGCGGGGCCGTCAGGAAGATATGTCGTTTTGGGACCATGCCGACGCGCTGCGCGGGGTGCTGTTGCGCGCAGCCGGGGTGGTCATAGTGCTGACAGCGCTGTTTTTTGCCGTCATGCCCCGGCTTTTCGATGAGGTCATCATGGCTCCCTGCCGTTCTGACTTCTGGCTTTACGGGCTTCTCGGCGCCGGCGATTTCTCGGTGACGATAGTCAACATAAAGCTGGCGTCGCAGTTTTTCATCCATGTGTCCTCTTCGTTCTGGCTGGCGTTGGTGTTTTCCTGTCCGGTCATAATGTATCTGCTGTGGACATTTGTCAGCCCCGCCCTTTACCGCCATGAGCGCCGAGGGGTGAAAACGGCCTTTCTTCTCGGCAACCTCATGTTTTTTGCGGGTCTTGCCGTAGGCTATTTTCTCGTGTTTCCCCTAACGCTGCGGTTTCTTGCCGATTATCAGGTGAGCGCGGCTGTGCCCAACCATATATCGCTCGACTCATATATGGACAATTTTCTGATGATGATTTTCGTCATGGGGCTTGTCTTTGAACTGCCGTTGTTATGCTGGCTTCTCGGTCGGCTCGGCATAGTCCACCGCGGTCTTTTCAACCGTTACCGGCGCCACGCCATAGTCGTGCTGTTGATCGCGGCGGCATTCATAACGCCCACAGGCGACCCGTTTACGCTCGGCGTGGTCTTCCTGCCCGTATATTTGCTGTGGGAGTTCGGGGCGCTCCTCGTGCCGTCGGCCGACAAGGCGAAAGCTTCGGCCGTCACTCCCGATAGTACACCCTCTTGACACGCGAGGCCACTGAAGTAAGCACCTCGTACGGTATGGTGCCGAGTATGTCGGCCAGTTCTATTACCGATATGTTGTGGCCAAACACTTCCACGCTGTCGCCCACTTTGCAGGGGGTATCGGTGACGTCGACCATACACACATCCATGCATATGCTTCCCACGGTAGGACAACGGTGTCCGTTGATCCATACTGCCGCATGCCCGTAGCCCAAGTGACGGTTCAGACCGTCGGCGTAGCCTATGGGGAGTGTGGCTATGCGCGAGCGGCGGTGCAGAAGCCCTTTACGCGAATATCCTATGGTTGTGCCTGCTGGCCACTCCTTTATCGATATGACTGATGTGCGCAGCGCGCTTACCGGGCGCAGATCGCCTTGCGAGTTGTCGGGCATGGTGGGTATGCCGTACAGGCATATGCCCAGACGCACCATGTCATACTGGTATTCAGGGAAGCGTGTGATGCCTGTCGAGTTGAGGATATGGCGCAGTATGTGGTGGTCGAAACCTCGCTGTAGCGACTCGCTGCAGCGGGCAAATATAGCGAACTGCTCCATAGTGTAGTCATCCATTTCCGGCGAGTCGGCTGCGGCGAGATGGCTGAACACCGACTTCGGTGTGAGCACGTCCTGTGCCTGAAGCACCTTCTTCAGCCGCGTCATGTCGGCTTCGAGAAATCCCAGTCGGTGCATGCCCGTGTCGAGCTTTATGTGTACGGGATAGTCATGGATGCCGTGGCGACGTCCCTCTCTGATAAACTCTTCAAGTATCTCGAACGAATATATCTCAGGCTCCAGACGGCAGTCGAAGAGCGTGGTGTAGTTGACCACACGCGGGTTGAGCACCATGATGGGCATAGTTATGCCTGCCTTGCGCAAGTCTACGCCCTCGTCGGCTACTGCTACGGCCAGATAGGCTGCGCCTTGCGACTGCAGAGTCTTGGCCAGTTCGTAAGAACCGGCGCCGTAGCCCGATGCCTTCACCATGGCCACTATGCCTGTCGTGGACTTTATGCGTGAACGGAAATTGTTGAAGTTGTGCACCACGGCGTCGAGATTGACTTCAAGCACTGTCTCATGCTGGCGCGCTTCAAGTACGTCGCTCAGCCGATGAAATCCGAAGTCGTCGGAGCCCTTTATCAATATCAGCTCATGGCTGAAGTCGTTGGGAGTTGTGTCGGCAAGAAACTCTTCGGTCGAGCGGTAAAATTTCGAGTTTTGGTTAAAGTATGGGGCATGGCGCGATATCTCCTCTCCGATGCCGATTATGCGTGTCACGCCTTTCTGCTTCAGCAGGTGAGCTATGTTGCTGTACATGTTTTCCGATGTCATGGTCTCATGCATGACGTCGCTTAGTATCACAGTCGATGTACGGTCGGTCGTGGCTCGTCGCTGCATGAAGTCAAGCGCCGGACTTAGCGAATGATAGTCGCTCGTGTACGAGTCGTATATGAGCAGACAGTCGTTGACACCTTCAATGACATTAAGCCGTGTGCCTACGGGAGTCAGCTTCTCTATGCGCTCGGCTATTTTTTCAGGTGTTACGCCTAAATATATGAGGGTTATTATGGCTCCTACCGCGTTTTCTATCGAGGCGGGGTCGTTGAAGTTGATTGATGCTTCGTAGTCTTCACCGTTCATACGGCATAATATGCCGGTTGTGCCGTCGCTACGTTTGTTGATTGTTACCTTTACGGTGGCTTCGGGGTCGGTCACGGACCAGTCGAGATGCCGGGCCGCTATCTCTTCCTCCTCCATGACTTCTCTTACGAGCGGGTCGTCGCTGCAATAAATGACGCTTTCGCACTCTTTGAACAATCTTATCTTTTCGCGACACTTCTCGCGCTTCGACGGAAATCCCTCGGCGTGCTCTCCACCTATGTTGGTGAGTATGCCGAGCGTAGGCTGTATCATGGCTTGAAGCTCTTTCATCTCGCCGCTGAGCGAGATGCCCGCTTCAAATATGCCTATCTCACTGTCGCGGTTCATCTCCCACAATGACAGCGGCACACCTATCTGGCTGTTGAAGCTACGCGGGCTCCTTACTATGCGATAGTCGGGTTGCAGCAACTGATAGAGCCACTCTTTCAACGTGGTCTTGCCGCGGCTGCCGGTTATGCCTATGACCGGTATGCCGTACTGCATGCGGTGATACCGGGCTATCTTGTGCAGGGCTTTTTTGACATCTTTGACTACAAGAAAGTTTACATTGGGAGTGCCAACCACGTCAATAGGCACATTGTCGACAATGAAGTTGTGCACACCTTTCTCTATAAGCTCCTTTATATAGCGATGACCGTCATTGTTACGCGTACGCAACGCGAAAAACAACGACTCGCTCGGATATGTGACCGAGCGTGAGTCGGTAAGCAGCACCGATATTGTGTGCAATAGAAATGCCGGGGCTTTTAGCTCGAGTATCTCCGATATCTGGCTGATGGTATACTTCATTGTAGAAATGTCGTTTTTTAACATGATGAGATGAAATTTTAACACTTAACTATGCCGTTTTGTTGGCTTTGTGTCAGGGAAGTATGTCGAGCATCGTGCGGCAGAGGCGGCCCAATTCCTCGTCGGTTATAACATAGGGGGGCATGATATATACGTTGCGCCCGAACGGTCGTACCCATATGCCTCGTTCAACGCATCGTTTCTGAAATGCGCCTACATCCACCGGCTCCTTCATTTCGACTACGCCGATTGTTCCGAGTACTCTGACATCCTTGACTCGATCGATATTACGTGCGGGGGCGAGTTCGCGCTTCATTATCTTCTCTATACGGGTTATGCATGCCGCCATGTCCTGCGACTCCAGCAGACGTAGCGACTCGCAAGCTATGGCACATGCGAGCGGGTTGGCCATAAACGTGGGGCCGTGCATCATAACTCCGGCCTCGCCGCGCGATATGGTGTCAGCCACGTCTTTGGTCGTCAGTACGGCGCTCATGGTCAGGTAGCCTGCCGTGAGTCCTTTGCCGATACACATTATGTCGGGTTCAACGCCGGCCCATTCCCATGCAAAGCGTCGTCCTGTTCTCCAGAAGCCCGTCGCTATCTCGTCAAATATAAGGTATACTCCGTAACGATCACATAACTTGCGTGCCTCGCGCAGGTATTGCGGATGATAAAACCGCATTCCGCCGGCTCCTTGTACTATCGGTTCGAGTATTAGTGCGGCTATATCGTCGTTATGCTCTCGCAATACGGTCTCCAACTCGGATGTAGCTTCAGGACGCCACTCTTCGTAGAACCCCACGGATGGGGCTTCGACGAAATATCTTATAGGCAACGCCGGCCCGAATGCCCCGTGCATGCCGGTCACGGGATCGCATACGCTCATGGCGTTCCATGTGTCGCCGTGGTATCCTGACCGTATGGTCACGAAGTTGCTCTTTTCGTGGCTACCGCTTCGCGATATGGCTGCCTGTATCGCCATTTTCATGGCTACCTCGACTGCTACTGAGCCGGAGTCGGCATAAAATATGTTGTTCATTGACGGCGGAGCCATGGCAAGCAGTTTCTTGCCAAGTTCTATGGCCGGTTCATGGGTGAAGCCGCCAAACATAATGTGCGACATCTTGTCGATCTGACGGGCTGCGGCCGCATTGATGGACGGATGGTTGTAGCCGTGTATGGTGCACCACCATGACGACATGCCGTCAATGAGGCGAGTGCCGTCAACGAGTGTTATGGTGGAGCCGCTTGCCGAGTCGACTTTATAGGTGGGCAATGGATTTATTGTCGAGGTATAGGGATGCCATAGGTGGTCGTGGTCCCATTGATCGTGAAGTATGGAATGATCGGTCATAATTTCGTTTTATGGGTACGCAAAGTTAATATATGCGGCAATATTATGCAATGGATAAATTGTATATTCACTTTTGTCGCCGAAGTGATGTTATCGCTGTTATTATGTATGGAAATATGACTTGTGGCTTGTAAAAATGTCGCAAAATGTGCCGTTTGTGATGAAAAATGAAAGAAAATGCCGGATTTTGCCGTTTTTTGTTGACACGAATAGGGGAAATTCATTAAATTTGCAAGCCTAACGATAATCATTAACTATAAAATTTATGAAAAAGCATAATTTTTATGCCGGGCCATCAATTCTTAGTGAGTACACAATAAAGAATACAGCCGAAGCCATCAAGGACTTCGCGGGTACCGGATTGTCAATCCTTGAAGTCTCTCACCGCAGTAAGGAGTTTGTAGCTGTCATGGATGAGGCACAGCAACTCGTGAAGGAACTTCTTGATGTGCCTGCCGGCTATCAAGTGCTTTTTCTCGGCGGTGGTGCGTCGATGCAGTTCTGCATGGTGCCTTACAACCTGTTGAAGAAGAAAGCCGCATATCTCGATACCGGTACTTGGGCATCCAATGCCATAAAGGAAGCTCGCCTTTTCGGTGAAGTTGATGTAGTGGCTTCGAGTAAAGAGCAGAACTATACGTTTATTCCCAAAGGATTTACCGTACCTGAGGATGCCGACTATTTCCACTATACAACCAACAATACAATCTACGGTACTGAGTTACGTCATGATCCCGACGTGAAAGTGCCCCTTGTGGCCGACATGTCGAGCGATATTTTCTCTCGTCCTATAGATGTATCGAAGTATGACGTTATCTATGCCGGTGCGCAGAAAAATCTCGCTCCTGCAGGTGTTACTATAGTTATTGTCAAGGAAGACGCTCTCGGCAATGTGGATCGGGCCATTCCCACCATGCTTGACTATCGCACACATGTTAAGAAGGGTTCGATGTTCAATACTCCTCCCGTACTCCCGATCTATTCCGCTCTACAGACTCTTAAGTATTATAAGGAGTTGGGCGGCGTCGAGGAGATGCAGCGCCGCGACCTTGCAAAGGCCGAGATGCTATACGAGGCTATCGACTCAAGCCGCATGTTTGTAGGTACTGTCGCTCCCGAGGATCGCTCGATTATGAATGTATGCTTCGTCATGAAGCCGGAGTATGACGGACTTGACAAGGAGTTCATCGATTTCGCTTCGACCAAGGGCATTGTCGGTATAAAGGGTCACCGTTCAGTGGGCGGTTTCCGTGCATCGCTCTACAACGCTCTTCCCATCGAGAGCGTCAAGGTGCTTGTCGATGCCATGAAGGAATTTGAGAAAAATCATTAATCCTCCGTTGACTATGAAAGTACTTGTAGCTACTGAAAAACCGTTTGCCGCAGTCGCAGTCGACGGTATACGCAAAGTTATAGATGAAGCCGGTTATGAGCTTCAGCTGCTTGAGAAATACTCTTCAAAAGCAGATCTGCTCGGCGCGGTTGCCGATGCCGATGCTGTCATCATACGTAGCGACGTCATTGATGCCGAAGTGCTTGATGCCGCCAAAAATCTTAAGATTGTTGTACGTGCCGGTGCAGGGTATGACAATGTAGATCTCGCCGCGGCCACAGCTCATGGCGTGGTGGTGGAGAATACTCCCGGACAGAACTCAAACGCTGTTGCCGAATTGGTGTTCGGTATGGCTATCATGGCCGTGCGCAACATGTATAACGGTACATCCGGCACAGAGATGAAAGGCAAGCGTCTCGGCCTTCAGGCTTACGGTCAGGTAGGACGCAATGTTGCCCGCATAGCCAAGGGCGTAGGCATGGAAGTTTCGGCTTACGATCCCTATTGCCCCGATGATGTTATGGTCGCCGACGGCATTAAGCCTGTACACTCTGTTGAGGAGCTTTATGCCGGAAATGACTTCGTGTCTATACACATTCCCGCTACTCCAGAGACCAAGAAGAGCATCGGTTTCGACCTTATTACAAAGATGCCTAAGGGTGGGGTACTCATCAATACCGCACGCAAAGAAGTGGTGGATGAAGAAGGTCTTGAAAAAGCCCTTGAAGCGCGTCCCGACCTTAAGTATGTGGCCGACGTGAAGCCTGATAATGCCGAGGAGCTCAAAGCCCGCTTCGGCGACCGTGTGTTCTTCACGCCCAAGAAGATGGGTGCACAGACCGCTGAAGCCAACATCAACGCCGGTATCGCAGCTGCCCATCAGGTAGTAGCCTACCTCCGTGACGGCATCAACAAATACCAAGTAAACAAATAATCGATTTACTTACCGAAATCAAGAGCCGGGGATGTGAAAAACATCCTCGGCTCTTCTTTTATAGACTTATATTATTAATGCAATATGCTTTTTGTAATATCATATTATATGATGAGTTCGTGATGCTTAAAGGTATCAGGTGCAAAACACGGTGAGCCGTTGATTTTTTGTTGGGGAATGTTTTTGTTGTAGAATGCAATCCCGGTTTTAGGAATGAGTTTTGCCCGCAGAGTAAACGGACGCATCTTCTTTAACCACCGCTTTCTTACATTGATCCGTTTAAAGGATTATTTATTAAAAGAGGTTAAAAAGCGCTTATCGACATGCTAATGTTTGGATAATAAATAAAAACTTCCTACCTTTGCACTCACAAAACAACATCGCGGGGTGGAGCAGTGGTAGCTCGTTGGGCTCATAACCCAAAGGTCACAGGTTCGAGTCCTGTCCCCGCCACTAAAAAGGCTTGCAATCGCAAGCCTTTTCTATTTCCATCCCACGACATCGGGTGACCCGTAAATTCTTTTGTAAGCTATCAAGTTCATAAGTATGATACTTTATTTTATGTTGCGAAAGGATGTCTTACGGTCGAATCCGGCAGATTCGGCCTTTTGTTCATCCGTACGGCTATCGGTGACGTCAACATCTTTTAGGGATGAGAGATATGCGCTGAGGCACAGGTATATTTCCTGAGGAGAAATAAGAGACGTTATTGGCGTTTCGTCCAGAATCGGATTGGATATGGCATCGGACTTGTCAACTCTGATATCAATTTTTTCGCTTAGCCACGGCAATGAATAGTTCTTATATGCCTTGAAGAACGTCATTGGCGAAATGCCCAAATGTTGAGATTTGGATATCTCTTTGGATTGTATAATCTTCCAATCAAGGCAAACATTGGATAAGTTGTCGAGATATCTTTCGACTTCAAAAAAATACCATTTCAGACCGACTTCGAGCATACAATATAATGTAGTCGCAACATACTCATTAACCCAAATCCAATGGCGGTCAATCCACTTTTGGGTACGAATTTCTTCCTTCTGGGTATCTTTCTCTGTTGCGGTTTTGTTGAAGAAAGGTGTGTCGAGTCTTGCTAATACTGTAAACTGACGGCGGTCATAGACCACCATAGGATCCATGCCATAAATGCCGGTCAGATAGTCATAGTAATCCTTATTGTTTCGTGGAGTCAGTATTTTCATTGTGGTTGTTGCTTGCTTGTTATTTTCATTCAGGCTGTTTACACTTTCTTCATCCTATCCAATACGTCCGCAGTTGTGATGTCGTAATTCCAGTGCTGTAGAAGGATTTCCTTGTTCAATATCACCCACTGATGAATCTTTTCAAAATCATCATGAGTGATTTTGAGTGCCACGTTTGGTGTCGTAATCTGAGGGTCGTCGCTTATTGTCAGTGGGATAAGCGTTGTGCGCTGGATTTTGTTGGAATATGTGTTCTGAAACTTGATTACTGGAATATCATCATCCACATCTTTCATGTAAACAAAAATAATTACAGGCAGCCCTGTACCGGCTTTTGAGATGCTGCCCTCTAAAAATCCGGCATCCGCACGACGCAGATCTCGGTAATAGCGTTCGTAACGCTGGCGAAGCTTTTTTGACAACTTGAAGCGCAGAGGCATAATGTCAAGAGTCTGTATATGCTCGTGATACTCATATCCGGATCCGTCAATCACAGGAATCTGATCATCAGAGGCATCCCAGATTGAATGCGACATCTTGAAATCTTCAAATTCTTCATCAGACATTCCTTGCCCCATTCCACGCCATCCCTCTGCTTGCAACTCCTCCCTTGAGCAGCCGAACCATCGCTTCCAGCATTCCTCAATGGATAATGCTCCATTGCAGGTTGCGACAGCAAGTCTTACCTCATCTCCGTCAAGAACTTCCACTATATCTCCCGCTTTGAAGCGGCGCGTCTCGACAGGGCGCCCGCGAAAACGCCCGTATTCAGTATCCCAGTCTGCTTGAAGCGCAGAGCAATAAGTTTTATCCATGAATCTGCCGTCGGCATCATATAGACGCAAAGACATTCCATTGCCACAGAAAGCATCATTCACAATTTCACCGAAAGGATATTCTTTGATGTGAAAGCAATAGATTTCTTTTCTGTAGTCTCGATCGTCAGATATTATTTCCATCATCAAATTCTCGGCTTCATTTAGTGTGTGAGTAACACTGACAAGCTGGCGATAAACTTTGAAATTTGGATAATGGCAGCGTTTGCCATTCTTGAGAGGAGCTATCACAATTTTTATTACCTCAAAGAATGTCTCGACATTTCTTTTGGGTGGATTCAACGCCAAGTTCTTAAATTCTTCAAATGTCATAATAGGCTTATTTTCGCATTATCTTTTCGTAATAATCATTGTCAGGAGTACAACGCCATTTACCATCGCCTACGAAACCCCAAGTATCCTGAATTTCAATTGTTTTCATCGGGAGTGCTCTGCCTATACGTAGATTCTGACGTTCCAATTTTCTGAAAGCACGATTACACCAACGCTTGTCCATCTTTTGAGTTTGTGCACAGTATGTTGTGACAGGATTCTTTTTACGGCTTCGTGACATTGGTGTTATTCTTTATCATCAATAATCTCCTCCACCATCTCCTTAATCTCAAACAGAGATATGGCATCGGACCCTCCGTCAAAAAATCCCATCAGGACAGCATTTGGATAGATAGTCTGCATCCGCTCGTAGTCTCTTTCGTGAGCCATGTCGAAATACGCATATGTATTTTCGAGTGCGAAATCTGGCACATTGTTAAGATTCCTCGTCGAGACCGACGGGTTGATGAGTATTTTCTTTTGATAATGCAGTCCCAAAGCTACGGTTGCACATTCGCTGTCTGCGATAACCCATTCAGGATTTACGCTTTGGATAGTTTCGGGGATGAACGTGGCAAGATTTTTGCCATGCAGGGCGTCGTTATCATAAATCTTGCCGAGATCGGCACATTCGGTTTCGATGAGAAACTCTCTTGTCAGAAAATCATTCTGCTGGTCAAGCGTAGGATTCTTGATTGTGAACGGCTTGAGAAATATAAGATTGTTATGTTTCATTTGTGTAGTTTTTTTATCAGGTAAGGTATTATTTTTTATATAGTTTCTGTATGTTGTTGATTATGCCTCTGATTTTGTTACGCAAATCAATAGGGGAAATGATTTCTATCTGGTCGCGATGCAGAAGAATCTCTTGAACAAATTCAAACGTTGGGGCAACATTTAGTGCGAATTCTGTATAAGATTCATTCTGTGAGATGATTTTTTGAGAGTGGTGCATCGGCAAAGACTGTAGATATCCGGGCAGCTCGGCATAAGCTCTGAAAATGATTTGCTGCGGCGTTTCACCGGACAGGGCGGAAATGCCGAAGTATGGCTCGAAAAATGTTTGAGCGGAGAAGTCCTCAGGATAGATGAAGTGTCGCTCTGTCATTTCCATTTTCTGAACACGATCAAGAGAGAATATTCTCAAATATCCGTTTGAAACCATACGGACAAGCATATACCACCTCCGCTTGAACAGCTTGACACATAAAGGCTCTACATCTATATCGTCGTATCCTCTGCCGGAGAAATTTCGATATGAGATGTGCAGTACCCGTGATTCCCGCAATGACTTCATTACTACCGCCAGAAATTGTCTGCCGGATGGAATATCCTCAAGTAAGATTTTATCTGCTATATCGCCATTCTCTTCGAGAAGTGTACTCAATGAGTAGTTCTCAATAAGCCAGCTATTTATACTGTTGTCCGTAAGTTCTTCGGGATTGACTATATAATATAGATTAAGCCCTCGCCCCCTGCGGCACGAAATCTCTATGCCGAAATGCTTCAGAATCGCCTGACAGTGGTTGTACAGAGTGCGCTTTGACAGCGATGAGCCGTCATCATTGGCCGCCGAGCGTTCCCACGATGCGGCTATGTCATCGTAGATCATCTCTCCCTTGTTGCGGAGAGTGTCAATCAGCCATAGGTATCGTTTGAGCAGAATGTCTACCATTATTTATGTCTTTTTGTTTCTGCTACAAAGTTAAGGTTTTAATCGGCAATACAAATTCCGATTAAATGGATTTTTCGGAAATATTCTAACCGATAACTCCGAATTACTTGGGCTATCTATCAGATCAATTGAATGTCAAATTTATACCGTAATCTGTCCGCGATGATTCTGAGAGCATCTTCAAGAGTCAGAAGTCCGTCATAAAACATCTTTTTGAAGAAATAATTAAGATTTCTTCCAATTCTTTTTTGCAGACTGATAATGTCATCGTTCAATTTATCATACGGATTCACATATCCCTCGATGCCATATTTTTCTGCAATTCGCTCAACTAATCCTGCTGATTGTATAGTCGGGGAACAGGTGGAATATTGCTCACGCAGTGCTTCGAACGGGATTTGTTTTTGAGAAGTTTCCAATATACCATCCGGATTGCAGTACTTTTCACTAAAGAGATAGTACGCCTTATCCTCATCGTTACTGAATACATATGTAATTCCTACACTCGCGACATTTATAATGGTCTCCAACGGATTAGGTGAGAACTGGATGCAATGCGGTTTTGTAAAATCAGTTGTCCCTTCAAAATAAAATGAAGCCTTTATTACAACAGTTCCTTCGTTTGCCACCCCTTCGCTGACCGCTCCTTTAGATGAAGCTATGATTTTTTTCAGCCTGACAAACATTTCTTCTGTCAATTCTCCAAACCGTTCATTCATTTTACTAAGATGGTCAATTTCGCTTTCAGAGTAATCATGCTTTCGTTTATTGTATCTCCGTACCCTTTCTTCCGCAAATATTGTATCTTTCTCGATAAATAGCCATGCGAAATCGTTAAGGTCATCATCTGAAATACGATCAAGCGTATAGTTCCAATTGGCTCCAATAAACCGGTAAATACTGCCGGCTGAAATCGCTATGAGTGTTTCTTTGTCCTGCCCGTTCTTGACAAGGGTTCCAATCATCATTATGGTCGTCTCCCAGTCGAGCCACATCGTATCATCTACCTGCAACTGCGGGCAGGGAAAATCAGACCTGAACTGATGTTCTGTATCCTGCTAGAAATATGAAGCCCAAAATATGAGTTTGGCCCATCTTATGTCATCCCCGACTGATGAATATAATTCCTTCAGCTTCGTAATAGCCGTATGATTGCTGATTTCGCGAAACTGACGGGCATAAGACAAAACATCTTTTATCGGCAATTTCATAAGCCGCATAAGATGCTCCTCCTCGCAATAAAGCAACTTTATATCCTCGTTCATATTACGATAATGTCAGTCGGCTATTTCCAATTCGTTCTTGACACCTCTTGTTGCCGAGGCAACTTCTTTAATGAATTTTTCTTTAGGCTCATCGAGCCAACGAGATGCAATGCCTTCAAACGTATGAAAGTTAATCTTTTCACCATTTATCGTCACATATTTCCACTCCCGGGGTTTGTTTTCATATTTGCGTTTAGCTATTACGAATAGTCTCCATTCGATCCCGACTTCAAATTCGCCAAGTGAAAAAAGCCATTCTTTGCCTACTTTACGGACTTCACCTCCATGCAGCTCTTCACTCAGCATCATCATAAATTCCGTTGTGGCCATATCACGAGCATCGTCAATATTCGCCTTAATAGCCAATGACGCTTTCATATTGGCCGACGACGACAATATCGTTTCTCTTATTTTGAAATCTGAGCATAGACCCTCTACTGTGTTGACATATTGTTCCATTGCAGACTGTAATAATTCATTTTTAGTGTGCGATATGCAACTCTTTAACCATTCTATTATCCACGAATATGACATATTGAGAACCTTGTCACGACTCAATGAACCAAGACTTTTGGCAGATGGTTTACGCCCGTCAAGGGTAAGATAAATGATATCCGCTTTCTTCTCGGTTGAGTTATAGTAACGTTCCAACTGAAAATCCTGATCACCGGCATATACCTTATTTTCAATGACAATAACATTCCCAATATTGTCCTTAATATATATGTCTATCCGCCCTCCGAAATGACCATCTTCCATTTCTCGCTCCGGTCCAAAATCTTTCTCGATACAGACCTCGGCAGTTTTGCTATTAAAATTGTTGGTGCGTATAGATATATGCTGTTGGCTTAACAGCTCAAGAAAAATGTCAAGAAACAAGCTTCCCTCGCCATGGCACCCACATGGGTTCAGTAGCTCAGCAATAAATGCTGAATGTGTCATCTCGCGCGTAGTTTGTCCGAGCATTGCTAAATAACTAAAGCCGTTGGCTCGAGCACTAATTTTATTTATTTCAGAAAGTAGATTTTCCAAGATATAAGTATGTCCTTCAGATGTCTGCATTTATACGGATGGTCTTTGCCTACATTAACGCATTTCGGTATTGCGGCCGCGAGTGATAAAAAGAAAAGGCGCGACACCCTTTTCGCTTATTTGCTTTAGTCGGCTCTGGTAAACCTTGAGTTCAAATAAGTTGAAAGCGGTCGGCGCCCTGAACGGGTGCAACCCATCTTTCGACTCATTACTCGGAACTCAGAGGAAATTTTACCAGAATTTACTAAAGCCGTGTAATTGGTCAAAGCTAATTGCTATGTCGTGAATTCATCAAATACTCTGAATTGCAATCGCAAAATTAAATATTATTTCTGATTTCACAATAAGTCAACCGCTTTCCGCAACAAAATTATCCTTTTAATCGGAAACACTCGTTCTTTTCTTATCGTTAATTTAAAAAGGGACTCAAATTTTTGAAAGTCACATCACAATCCTGCTCTCTAATATCTCTCAAAATGTTATCGCTGTCCGATGCGTAAAACCGGTTATTATTTCCCGAAATACAACTCACTATTCTGCTGCTGTTGCTTTCCGATTTTGGTTGACTTTTGCAGTGCACTTTTTCACAGAGTACACTTTTAGTACATCTGAAAGATAAGAAACCTCTTGAAAATCTGTCGATTATCAAGAGGTTGTGGTGCCCAGAACAGGACTCGAACCTGCACGCCTCGCAGCACTCGCACCTGAAACGAGCGCGTCTACCATTCCGCCACCCGGGCATTGCGAGTGCAAAGATAAGCCGAATTTTCGTATTTTCAAAACTTACCTTTGCAGTTTTCGCAATTTTATAAAAAATATCTTTGTTTACCGGCTTAAATCGTCAGTCTTCGAGGTAGAAGACGATTGACGATACTACACGTACATTCTTTATGTAGGGTGTGTATGGATCGCGGTTCTCAATGGAGAACTGGCCTTGTGTGGCGGTTTTGATTTTGCCGATATTGCTGTGCGAGTCGGCGGCAAATTTGTTGGCGGCCTCACGGGCATTGTGGGTGGCTTCGGCTATCATGCCCGGTTTTATCGTGTTGAGGTCGGTGTATTCATAGATGGTCTGGTAGTTGTAGTCGCCGGCAGTTATGGCTATGCCTTCTTTCAGCAGTTCGGTCTGACGTTTGATAAGTTCGTTTACTTTGGCTACATTGCTTGACGTTACCACTACTACTGACCTCACGTTGTAGCGATACTGGAAGTCGCGGTTACCGTAGCGTTCGGCCTGAAGATCGATTATGTCGGGCGCGTTGACCGATATCTCTTCTTTTGTGATACCGTTGGATGTCAGAAATTTGATAAGGGCATTGTTGGTCGATGTGATTTTGTCGTATATTGCGGGTAGGTTGTTGCCTACTTCCTTGCAGACTATGGGCCAAGTGACTTTGTTGGCCATTACCTCTTTTTCGGCAAGTCCGCGTACAGTGATGACACGGTCGCGATTGCTGAAGTTGTCAATACCCGCTTTGATAAAGATACCGAGAAAAAATATGCCGGCGGCAATAAGCAACGCGGGCAGGGTGCGATTGATTAGTTTCATAATAAAAACAGTTTTATGACATTACACGTAATATATGACGCACAATATACGTAAATGTTTATTCAAAAACAAAAAAATTGATTATGCTTACGCTATGCTAACATGAAAGGCTATAAAATAAAGTAGGTATATCAGAAACGTAATTGCGCGGTGACCAGTACGTTGCGCGGGCGTATGCGGTAGATGTGGTCTGTGCGCGACAAGGAGCCGAATGTACTGTAGCGGTAATTTTGTCGGTCAAGAAGATTGCGGGCTGTAAGTCCCAATCTTAGTTTGGCGTTTATCTGCCATGATGCCGAAGCGTCAAGAAGCACGAGGTTGGCATCTTTGGTCTGACTGTCGCCGAAGCGGGTGTAGTAATGCTCTCCTCCAAGTGTAAAATGCAAGTTATCGTCAGGGATGATAGTGAACGACAGTGTCTGGTACAGTGAAGCTGCGTCAGAGGATGACTGACTGCCTATCTTCAGAGTGTTGACATTCACGTTAATTGTATAATTCATCGAAAGCCAACGATTAAGACTCCCTTTGAAATATGGATTTGCGTTAAATACCTCTTGCCGGAAATCCCGCTTGGTGTCGTCGCGCATTGTTGCGGCCGATATATTTGAATAAGACAGATCCACCCCTATTACCAAACGGTTGTGGCATAACCCCTTGCTCACTCCGCCTTTGGTGTTGAAATTGTGTGCCCCGGTGGATAGCGGCTCATATGTGGTAAAGATAAAATCGTTTACAAATTTCTGATTGTTTATGTATGGCGAACGGCTGTATGTATATGAAGCGGATATGTTGGCAAAAAAAGCCGTAAGCGGATTGCGATAGCGGTACGTGGCTGAAGCTGATGTTGCGCTGACGGTCTTCTTAACCGGCGTGGCCATGAAAAGATTGCGATAGTCTGACAGCACCGCGCAGTCGACAAACATGGCTGCATCAGGAGCATATGAAGAATAAGATACCTGCATTGAAAAGTCTGATTTGGCAGTCAACTGCCGGTACAGATATAGATTCGGACTGAATGTGGCAAAGTCATGATTGCCTTGCAGTGTATAATGGCGCCATTGAATCGGAATGCGCAGGACAACACGCCATCCGCGCCGGTCATATTCGGCTTTCGGCGACAGATAGGCGCAGGCGAGTAGGGCGTTGTATTGGCCGGCTGTATTTTGCTCAACGGGAAAATGCGACAAGTCTAAATAGATGTGGCGATAGTTTATGTCAACCCCGCCATCCACATAAAGGCGCCAGAAGCCTTTGAACAGACCATATTGGCTTTCGGTAGTGCTTCGGAAGTCGTTGATGCCTATCCGTTGTGTCGGCTCGCCGTAATCGGCAGTAACCGACAGACTCGCCGGATTGTGAAGAAAACCGTTGCGCGATGAGAGTGTGAAAATGCGTTTGTCGGTCTTCTTGATGAGGCGCAGGTCGTTGGTGACCGAAAGCCTTCGTCGCGCTACATCCTGATTGAGGTTAAATGAGCCGCTTACTGCCGACGCTCCGCGTTGACATCCGATATCAAATCTAAGATTGTCCTTCAAAAAGTAGTTCTTTTTGTTGATTTCTGTCTTTAATTCGGCGTTAAGGCTATGGCGTCGTGTTTGCAGTGCGTCGTTCTGATTTAGATTATCTATCTCCGGGCTGAAATAGTCTGTGAAGATAGACGATGAATAATCCAAGCGGTCACCGATGTAATTCAGTTTAAGCCTGTTTGAAGCGTCGCCCTTGCCCCAAGAGACTATGGCATTGGCAAGCCATGACCGATTGTCGCGTGTGCGTGATTCGGAAAGTGGCGCTCCGGCCGCATCAGCGCTTATATACTCGCGCCACAGCGCTTCCTGATAGACCGATGAGAACATAGGTTCGTAGCTGTGGTCCTTGATCTCATTTTCAGGATTCCAACCGGTGTTGTCGGCTTTAAGTGTAAACATATTCTGCATCTTCCGTGCAAGCCGCATAGCGAATATGGAACCTGAATAAAGCGCGGGGCATAAGCCGCCGCCTGCATTTGTCACGCCTACCCATCGTGAGCGGGCATCCTCTTTCAGCTTCAGATTGATGCCCGCTTGATCGGAAAACTCAATATCCTCAAGAGCCTTGATTGGCTGATGATTCTCCATCAGCTCAACCGCAGCCACGTCATCTTTCGATATATTGTTGGTGGCAAGTCCATATGCATCACCGACAAAATCGTTGCCGTCGATATAGAATTTGTTGATCGGCTTTCCCTGATACATGATGGTCCCGTCTTTTTCGACCTTTACGCCGGGCAGACGTTTGATTACATCTATTATGGCATCGTCGGCGGAAGTCGCGTATTTCCCGACGTTGAACACAAGAGTGTCGCCTTTCTGGAATATGTCGGGGGCTTGTACGACAACTTCATTGAGCACCGTCTCTTTTGGGAGTAGCATAATTTCACTATTTTTCAGCGGTACTTCCACGTTTTTAGTTTCATAGCCCATGCAACGGATTGAAAGCTGTGTGGCAGGACCTTTAAGAGTAAAACTCCCGTCACTTTTGGAGGCTGTGAAGTTTTTGCTTCCTACCGCTTTGATTATGGCGCCTGCCACCGGCTCACGGTTCTCCGCATCAAGCAATAATCCTGTAATATCCTCGGCTTTTGCTGATAAAGTGACAAAAGCAAGTAGTATGAAAAACACGATTCTCATCATCGGTTGGTTTATTTTTCGCGCTAGTCGCGTTCGAGGTAGTCATAGCCGAGCTCTATCGGGTCATAGGCGGTGGGGTCGGGGTTTCCGGCATTGTCGGTAACGGTTATGTGGATGCCTGATACGGTCTCTGCGTATCCGTAAGGATTTGACTCGTAGCGATGCAGTGTGTCGTAGAATTTTTTGCGGTTAGTCTCATTATATGACACGTCATACATAGTTATAGGACGTGAAGTACTTGACTTGATGCCTACACATTCAAAGACGTATTGGCCCTTTTCATCACGAGCCGACATGATAAGCCCGGGAAGTCCGCACAGTTTCCACGGACCGTCCATTACGGGTATCTCTTCTGTGTAGAACACCGTCCACTCGCGACCGCGGAAGCTGCATTTTGCCTGTCGGCATTCATAGCCAAGTATGGTGCGTACACTATCTGTAAGCGTCCAGTCAAATTGCGGCATATTTTCTTCGTATTTGAACCAATCAAGCGCAATTTTTTCAGTATGAGTGATTTTTCCGTCGGGATAGTTCTTGAAGATATTGATAAATGGTCCGTTGGCCAGACGTTCTGCATTTTTGACGAGTTCCTCCTCTGAGAGGGTTGGGATTATCGAATCAATAGTAGCATTCTTCAGGCTTGAATATTTCGATATGCCGTCAGCGCCGACCTGAAGGAGCATCTTTTCTCGATCTCTCTGAGAATTGTATAGTGTGTCGGCATTGAATGTGTAGTCATATATGAATTCGAGATTTCCTTCGGCGAGGGTTTTGGCTTCAGGGACGCTTGACTGAAGGATGTTTAGTTGTCGACGTACTATCCTCGCGTTGGTGACCGCAGTTCCTATGAGGAACACGCCGATTGAGATAATGAGCAGTTTGGTTTTCATTGTTTTCTTTTTTTGTTTGACACTGCAAAATTATCCCCGGAGTGTGCTTCATGCTTAAAATAATCATTACTCAATTGTTATGTAATTATTACTAAATTATTACTCCATGCCGTAATCTCGCTATTTATCGGTAGCTTTGCACTATGGAAAAGAAAATCAAGACACTATATATGTTTACCGCGGCGGCAATAATCGGTCTTATTGTCGTTCAGGGTATATGGCTGTATAAGCAATATAATGTCACCCTCGATGTGGAGCAGGAGAAGAATTTCAAGTTGATGGGGCTTGTTGTGCAGAAGTATAACGATATCCGTAAACTTGACACAAGCTATACCGACAGTACCACTATCGCATGGAGCAACACAAACATAGATTATAAAAGTCATAAATCCAAGCAGACATCGACTGTTACAAACTCTTTTTACATGTACAAGGTGACAGATCTGCTTGGCTTACCCGACACCGTGGAAGTCACTTCGGATATGCGGACGAAAGCCCGTGAGCTAATCAATTTTATGGAACCCGACTCAGGCCATACTGATGTAAAACGGTTTGAGGTGCATGATATACCGTTAAAGACAAATGTATGGGACATGGCCGATCAGATTACGTTAGACCATAATTCTCCGTTCACAATCGAAGGGGTCGACTCGGTTATGAAGCAGTTTGGCATGATAGCTTCCGTCAGTCTGACTACTGTCGATTCGCTGATGATTGACCCTGAAATCATCAGGGAGGGTTCATTTTTCCGACATGAGATTAAGGGTGTGTTTCCCTACGTTTCTCTTGAGCATAAGGTGGTGTGTTTTACTATGCCTATAGCTGTGGCGTCGGTTGTTAAGTCGATGGGTGCCACATTGGTGGTGACTATGCTGCTATCGGTGGTTCTTATTGTATGCCTGATATGGCAGATACGCACAATAAAGATGTTTGTCAGGCTTGACAGTGTAAGAAACAGTTTTGTGCATACGATGATACATGAACTGAAGCGTCCCGTCAGTACTCTGAAATTATGCATATCGTCATTGGATAATACAAAGTTGGTCTATGATGATGACTCTCGAACAGAAATTCTCGATGATTGCCGTATGGCGGTGAATAATCTGTCGACCTATTTCTCCCGATTGCGTGATATAACTTTCAATGAAGCAAGCCAGATACCGCTTGATGTCGAGACTTTCGGCCTATATGATATGGTCGAAGAGGCCATTGCGAAAACGCATTTGCCGTCGGGCAAATGCGTGGAGTTGGTAAATAATGTCGGGCGCGATGTAAGTATAACCGCCGATAAACTGCATCTTTCGCAGATGATAGGCAATCTTATTGAAAATGCGGTAAAATATTCGGGAGAAAGTGTCAGAATACGTTTTGGATGTGAGGAAACAGAGGACCATGTGGCTATATCCGTCTCCGATACCGGCACGGGTATAGCGGACAGCGATGTCGACAAGATTTTCGAAAAGTTTTATCGAGGTCCGTCAGCCATGCAGAGCGGCTTGCCCGGAGTGGGGTTGGGACTTGCTTATGTAAGACTTATTGCTGAAGCTCACGGCGGCCGGGTTGATGTCGTGAGCCGGGTGGGGGAGGGTAGTACTTTTACCATTAATTTGCCACAATGATGAAGCCTGATATTCTGATTGTCGATGATGATGTGCGCAATGCAGCTCTTTTGCGTCGCTTTCTTGAAGCGGAGGGCTTCAGGGTGGATTATGCCCCCGACGGTGCGTCGGGCCTCGAACGCTATGCAGCTTTAAAGCCCGATCTTATATTGCTCGACATTAATATGCCGGTCATGGACGGCTTCGAAATGGCGGAGCGTATAAGGCATGACGATAAGCGCGTGGTTATATTTTTTCTTACCGACCGCACGGAGAAAGCCGACCGGCTCAAAGGATTTGCTCTCAAAGGTAACGACTACATAGCCAAGCCGTTTTATCCCGAAGAGCTTGTGGCTAAGATAAACGAACGCTTTGAAAGCCTGACGATGCGTAATGATAAGGAATACCACATAGGCTCTACATTGTTTCGCCCTAACTTGTCGTCGTTGACATACGGCGGCGAGACCCACTCTTTGTCGGTGCGTCAGAGCGAGATATTGCAAATGCTAGCCGAAAATACAGGCAATGTTGTTGAACGTGACGCAATATTGACCCAAGTATGGGGCGATGTCAGTTACGCCAACTCGCTTGCCTTGAATGTTCAGATAACTTACCTGCGCCGTCTTATCGACGATCCTGCCGTAGTCATAACCTCAATAAAGAAGCGCGGCTATATACTCTCTATAAAGCGCTGAAAGTTCTTGCGACAGACGCTAACGGTCGCGGAAGCGCCATTTGGAGTTGTCGCTGCTCATGTCAAACTTGCCGAGCGACGGTGTGCTGTCGGCTACCGATACGAGTACAAGGTCTTCGCCTTCATGTCCCGGTACGCTTTTGGGCATTATGCGATAAGTGCCGTCGGTAAGTTGCTCTATACGCCAAAGTTGCTCCGGAGCTCCGGTAAATTCTGGTACAGCGGCCACTTCCGCCTCGGCGGTGGCTGTGAGCGCGCGGTTTGTGCCGTCTATCACTATCTTGTAATATGGGGCGTCAAGGTAGCCGCCATATTCGGGTACCGGCTGCACCGACCACCGCTGATGGGGCCGGAACATGTAGTCGCCCAGACGCACTTTTGTCTCTCCTTCGGGCCAAGTATCTATTACATCGTCAAGAGTCTGTGATTTGAGCGGCTCGACCGGTCCTTCTGTCTTTTCCCAGAAGCGGAATCTTTTGTAGGGTATTCTTACAAAATCAACAGCCAGCTCCAATGCATAGCCGTGGCGCTGCGACTCGATTTCGTAGACACCTTCCTTTACCGGCTCACCGGCTATCGGCCATCCGTTTTCCCACAACAGCGGAAGTACGGCGAGCACACTGCGGCCTCCGCGATCGAAGTCAGCTTCGTAATGAAATGACATCTTCTCTACGCCGTCATCTTCGATGTAGCGCCCGAAGTGGCCCGGGCCGGTCTTGTGGTTACCTGCCGACAGAAGCATCTTGCCGCCACCCTGAAGCATGTCGCGCCCTATGTTGTCAAGATATGGCCCGGTGACATTGCGCGAGCGCCCGACTACGATGTTGTATGTGGAGTTGGGGCCGTCGCAGCATGTGCCGTGTGTGCCGAGAAGATAATACCAGCCGTCGCGGTACATCAGGTCGGTGGCTTCGCAGTCGATGGCTATGTAAACAGGTTCGTTTCCTTCCACACGTGCGCCTGTGGCCGGATCCAGTTCTACAAGGCGTATGAAGCCGAAGTATGTTCCGTATGACAGCCAGAGCCGTCCTGTTGTGGGATCAAGCAGAAGTCCCGCATCTATGGCGTCGCAATCCTCGTCATCGAGCGAGTGGGCCACCTCGATGGGCTCCGTGAATCCGAAATCAGGAGATGAGGGATCGAGGGTTTTGTTCCACATAGTGAGCACTTTGCCCGCATGACCGCCGCCAAGACCACCGCCTGTGGCGCTGTAGGCTATCAGATAGCGGTCGCCGATTTTTATAGCGTCGGGTGCCGCTCCGCCTCCGGGTCTTACCGCTCCCGGATACCAGTTCCATCCGTCTTCCGATATAAGGCCTCCGCCGCCGGTGCCGAAGGTATAATACTTGCCGTCGCACTCCATGATTGTTGACGGGTCATGGATATATGGCTCTCCGGACTGTGAGTAGGCGCTTATGGACGATGCAAGCGCAAGGGACACGGCTGTCCCCGAAATTATATTTCTGATTTTCATGATCATTCAAAACAAGTTGTGAAATTATTAACCGGTTTTCCGTTTTCGTCAAGGAAACGCACGCAGAAGTCACTCATTCCGGGGCCGTTGATGACAGCTCCCCATATTATGTTGCGCCCTTTTCGTAGAGTGAGTCGTTTTGACACACAATCGTCGGCCACCATGCGCCGGTCGCCCGACAGGATCACTGTCTCCTCGTCGTTCAGCCACCATTTTGATGCCGAGTTGGAGCCTACCGACATACGCACATCCTTTATATCTTCCGGGCAGTCAATGACGGTTACTGCTATGAATATCACACCGTAAACAGGTTTTTTGAGCGCGGCGGCAAAACGGTATAACTTTACGTTAAACAGCCGGCTGTCAAGCGCATGCCATGTGAGTTTGTGTTTCCCGACCTTTACTTTCTTGCCGTTTTGTGGTATGTCGGTAAACTGCCCTTTGAAATATACGGAGTCGAGAACATGGTTGATATAGCTGTCGGTAAATACCGTGTTTGATCGGTTGGGCTTGCTGATCGGTTCCAGAAGCAACCAACGACGTATGAAGCCGTCGCTTTCAGTGCCGATGCATCCTTTTTTACTTTCTGTAAAATAATCGGAGAGGTAAGTGGGAGTCTGTATTTCGTAATCGGTCTGACGTGGAGGCGGAACGTTATCATCTCCGGAGGGCCCTGCCGCCGCACGTGCATTTACGGATACCGCTGTCAGCAGTACGAAAAAGAGGATTAACCGTCTTTTTATAAAACTATATCTCATGGTTTGGTATCTATGGTTAAGATTAATTTTTGCAAATGTAATTAAAATCCGTGATATGCGACAACTAAGAGGATGTTTTGCGCTTTGTATATATAAATTCTTCGTATATTTGCCTTTGTTTATACCGTATATTATGGAAGAAAAGAAATATGTGATTACGATCGGGCGCCAATTCGGCAGCGGTGGACGTGAACTCGGGAAACTGCTCGCACATAAACTCGGCATAGCGTATTATGACAAGGAGTTGCTATGCGAGGCGGCTAAAAAGGCCGGTGTCAGTCCGGAATTTTTCGAGAAGTCAGACGAGAAGTTCCCGAAGTTTTTCAACGGACTCTTCTCGTTTACGATGGGATATAATCCATATACTTTGTATTCCGGCTCTACTTCTATAAGTGACGACTCGTTGTACAGGGCGCAGAGCGATTTTATACACTCCGTGGCCGATACACACTCGTGCGTCATAGTTGGACGAAGCGCCGACTATATACTACGTGACCACCCGTTATGCATCAACGTATTTGTACATGCGCCTATGGAGGCGTGTATAGAGCGTATAATGAAGCGTGGCGACAAGACTACACATGAGCAGGCCAAGGCTTTGGCCGAGAAGACCAACAAATTGCGTGCCGGCTACTATAATTTCTATACCGACAAAACATGGGGCGACGCCAAGTCATATCACCTGACCATAGACTCGTCATCAATGCCGATGGATGACGTGGCTGAGGTGATCTGCGACTATCTGCGTCGCCGTATCAAAAATGTATGATAAATACCTTTAAAGGTTCTGATCGGTGGTGTCGATGCGATTGGAGCTTTTTACGGCGTTATATGCTGTCAGATAAATGAACAGACCGTTGGCGGCGGTGGCCACCATAGCTATGCCGGCCATCAGTGTGAACACTTCCTGTATCTCTTTTAGGCTTGAACATATTATGACCACTCCGGTAATGATGATGAGCACCGGCAGTATGTAAAGCCCGAAGGGCATTCTATAAGGACGGTAGCCGGTGGCAAGTGACCATATCTGGCAGAGTCCTCCTATTATAAGTATTGCGGCGAGGATATATACAAATACTCCTACGAAAGGTGTAGGCCATACGATTAGTATTACTCCTATGATTAGTGACCCGAGGGCTGAGGTGACCGACATGCCGTCAACCCGCTCGCTGCGGGAGCTTCTGATTATGCCCGAGATAACTCCGATAAGTCCGGGTATGGCAAACATGGCTCCGATGAACATTATTACCCATGAAAGCAGTTCGACTTTTGTGTGCATGCATATGAGCGCTATGCCGGCGGCCATTAAGAACAAATATGTCCAAAAGTTAGATTTTCTTCCCATAATTTTTGATTGTTTCGTTATGTTACGTATTATATGATGTTAACACATATAAGGCTGTTTTGTTGTAGAATGTATTTGCTACAGGGAATTAATGTAAATAAAGTGTCTGTTAGATGTAAAATATATATTTATTTTGCATGAAAAGGTTTGCCCATACTTGAAAAAATAGTATCTTTGCATCGTCACAATTAACCTTATTCTGACAGACATGAACAAAATTATCACAGAGATAACTCCGTTGTCATCTAAAGATTGCTTTTACCTCATAGACAGGTATAAGGATGCGTTTGATTATCCGCTGCACCGTCATGAGGAGTATGAGCTGAATTTCATTGAGAACTGTGACGGCGCACGTCGCATTGTAGGCGACAACATGGAGGAGCTTGGGCGTTACGACCTCGCTCTTATAGGAGGCGGTCTTGAGCATATGTGGGAGCAGCATAAATGCGAAGGTGGCCGTATAAGAGAGGTCACGATACAGTTTTCGCCCGATCTGCTTGGCGAGTCGCTTCTTGCCAAAAATCAGATGAAAAGCCTTGAACTGATGTTTGAACGCTGCCGCTCCGGCATAGCTTTTGAAGTGCCTGCCATAATGCGTATATATAGTCGCATCGACGAGATAACGCGCATACAGTCCGGATTCTATCGTGTGTTGAAGCTATTTGAGATATTGTATGAGCTTTCGCTTGAAGAGAGTTGCCACACACTTGCCAGCACTTCGTTTGCCAACGTCAAGGTGTCGTCCGACAGCCGTCGCGTGCATAAGGTAGAGGAGTATATAAACAATAACTACAGCAAAGAGATAAGGCTTCAGACTCTTTCTGATCTGGTCGGCATGACTCCCGCCGCTTTCAGCCGGTTTTTCAAATTGCGTACGGGTCGCACGATATCCGATTACATAATAGACATGCGTCTCGGATACGCATCGCGTCTGTTGGCCGACAGCACCATGTCTATAGTGGAGATATGCTATGAATGCGGCTTCAACAATGTGTCAAACTTCAACCGCATTTTCAAGCGCAAGAAAGGGTGTTCGCCAAAAGTATTCCGTGAGAATTATCGCAAAAATAAAGTAATAGTATGATGCTTTGATAAAATAGTATCATTTTTCTCGCAAACTGCTCCTAAATAAATAATATTAACCCTGTTTGAAATACTTATGAAATTATTGAACTTATCTATTTTAACGGCTCTTGCTCTTTTGATACAGTCATGCGGAGCCACCGGTGCAAATACAACAGATGAAAAGCCGCTGTCGTCCGTTGAAAAACACGGTCGATTGAAAGTGGACGGCGCGAAGATTGTAGACAGCCACGGAGAGCCGGTACAACTTCGCGGCGTGAGTTTCGGATGGCACAATATGTGGCCCCGTTTTTACAATCGCAGCTCTGTCGCCGAAATTGCCAATAATTGGGGTGCCGATATAGTGCGTGCCTCGATAGGTCTTGACCTTGATGACGAGACCTTCGACAAAAAGCCCGAAAAAGGTTATGCTCTGGTTGACAGTATAGTGCAGGGCGCTGTTGAAAACGGAGTTTATGTACTTATCGACTTTCACAGTCATGCCAACAATCTGCCTCTTGCCAAAGAGTTTTTTGCCAATGTGTCGAAAAAGTACGGCCAACTTCCCAATGTGCTTTATGAGATATGGAACGAGCCGCTTGAGGTTGAGTGGGCCGAAACTAAAAGCTATGCCGAGGAACTCCTTCCCGTAATACGCGAGAATGCGCCCGAAGCTATCGTCATTGTACCTACTCCGCGTTGGGACCAGAATGTACACGAAGCGGCCGATGATCCTATAACGACAGATGATAATGTTGTGTACTCGCTTCATTATTATGCCGCCACTCATACCGATTATCTGCGTGAGCAAGCCCGTTATGCCATAAACAAGGGGCTGCCTCTGTTCATGGCTGAATGTGCGTCCATGGTGCATACTGGCGACGGGGTCATCGATACCGCTTCATGGGAGGAGTGGATGGACTTGGCCGACGAGCACGGTATAAGCTGGATATGCTGGTCGGTAAGTGATAAGGACGAGACCTGTTCCATGCTCCGCCCCTCGGCATCGTCGCGTGGCGAAGAGTGGACTGATGACGACCTGAAACCGTGGGCCGTATTGGTTAAATACTACCTGAAGCGCAACCGTTGATATTAATTCATAACCGAAAATACGATGAAAATTAATTTCCGAACAATCGCCGCGATGTGTCTTGCCGCGGCATCGCTTGAGAGCGCGGCTCTCACACTTCCCGACATCATCAACCGCAATATGGTGCTCCAACAGAATTCCGAGGCTTCGTTATGGGGCTGGGCTAAACCACAGTCTAAAGTTACGGTAACTACCGGCTGGAACGGCAAAAGCTACACGGCAACCGCCGGTAAAGACGGACGCTGGGATGTTAAGGTGGCTACTCCGGCGGCTTCTTACGATGTACAGAATGTGACCGTGACCGGCGACGGTACTACCGTGAATCTTGACAACGTACTTATAGGCGAGGTGTGGTTTGCCTCCGGGCAGTCCAACATGGAGATGCCGCTGCGCGGCTTCTGGGTCGCACCCATCGAGGGCGCCAACAAGGCTATCGCCGAGTCGGGCCGGTATAAGCATGCCATCCGTTTTGCCACTGTGCCCAAGACAAAGGCGCTGACACCGCAGGAACGTGTAGCCGGAGAGTGGGTTGAGTGCGTGCCGGAGAATGCACCTGAGTTCAGTGCGGTCGGTTACTTCTTCGCGCGCGAACTTAATAATATACTTGATGTGCCTGTGGGCATCATCAATTGCAGCTGGGGAGGCAGCAAAGTTGAAGGATGGCTCCCGGCCGATATACTTAAAACATATTCTGATGTTAATCTTGCCAATGCGGCCGATCCCGAATATCAGGAATACAGCAAACCTATGATTATGTACAATGGTATGTTGTATCCTCTTGCCGGTTATACCGTGCGCGGCTTTTTGTGGAATCAAGGCGAAAGTAACGTCGGAGCACATGCCGACTATCCCGGGCGCTTCGGCACGATGGTGCGCCATTGGCGTGACCTGTGGGGACAGGGCGACCTGCCGATATATTGTGTGGAGATACCGCCTCACTACTATGGCGATGACAACGGTACTTGGGGCGCGCTTCTGCGTGAGGCCCAGCATAAGTCGGTCAAGGCTATACCCAATGCCGGTATAGTGCCTACCCCCGACTTGGTAACTCCCGGGACATCCTATCAGATACACCCGAGCAAGAAACTTGAGATAGGTGAGCGTCTCGCTTACATGGCCGCCACCCGCGACTATGGCGTAAAGGGCATCGAGGCCGAGGCACCCGAGTTTGAATCGGTTGATTTTGACGGCAACAGTGCGGTATTGCATTTCTCTAATGCCGCCGACGGATTTATGCCCGACCGTAATATCCCCGGATTTGAGGTTGCCGGCGAGGACCGGGTGTTTTATCCCGCGCAAGCCGACGTGCTATGTGGCAACGGATGTAATGCCATAAAGGTTACTTCCGACAAGGTCAAAGATATAAAATCGGTGCGTTTCGGTTTCAGAAACTGGCAACCGACATATGTCTATAGTATGCGTGAGCTTCCTTTGGTGCCTTTCCGTACCGACAATTGGGAGAACTAATATATAATAATGTGTGATTTCAGATGAAAAAAATATATCTGTGTATTGCGGCGCTTGTCGTTATGGCTATGTGGGCATGTAATTCGACAAAGAAAACGGCCGCTGCCGGTGAGCACTTCGTAACTGTGCGCGACGGTAACTTCTATATAGGCGACAGTCTGTACCGGTTTGTCGGCACCAACTTCTGGTATGGCCCTATACTTGCTTCCGAAGGCCGTGGCGGTGACCGGCAGCGTCTTGCCCGTGAGCTGGACTTACTTCAGTCGACCGGCATAAACAATCTGCGCATACTTGTGGGTGGGGACGGTGACGAAGGGCTCCCCTCGCACATCGGTCCGGTACTGCAGACCGCGCCCGGAGTGTATAACGACACTTTACTTCAGGGCCTTGATTATCTTATGGCTGAACTTGAGCGTCGCGATATGAAAGCCGTGCTGTATCTGAACAACGCATGGGAATGGAGTGGAGGCTACAGCGCTTATCTGCAGTGGGCCGGCAAAGGTAAGGCTCCCATACCGAGTGTTGACGGCTGGCCTGCTTATATGGATTATGTAAAACAATTTGTGACTTGTGACTCTGCCAAGCAGTTGTCGTACAATCATGTACGCAACATTGTGGGGCGCACCAACAGTGTTACCGGAAAGCCTTACTCAGAGAGCCCCGCTATAATGGCATGGCAGGTTGCGAACGAACCCCGTGCGTTTGCCGACGACAGTCTTCAGAAACGTGCGTTTGCCGACTGGATACGCACTACCGCCCGCATCATAAAGGAGATGGACCCGAACCATCTCGTGTCGACCGGCAGTGAGGGCAAGCACGGATGCGAGCAGGATATTGAGCTTTGGGAGGAGATACACAACTATCCTGAAATAGACTACGGTATTCTGCATCTATGGCCCTATAACTGGAGCTGGGTTAACAAGGAAACTCTGTCGAGCGGTGTAGATAGTGCTTGTGTAAAGGCCCTCGAGTATATTATGCCTCATGCCGAGATGATGAAGAAGGCCCGTAAGCCGTTGGTGCTTGAGGAGTTCGGTTATCCGCGCGACTCCATGTCGTTTGTTCTCGGCTCTCCTGTCACCGGCCGCGACAAATTTTATGAGTATGTATTTTCACTCGTAGAAGAGGGCGATCTGCTTGCCGGGTGCAACTTCTGGGGATGGGGTGGATATGCCGAACCGGCTCATGTGGTATGGCAACCCGGTGACGACTATGTGTGCGACCCGGCTCAAGAGGAACAGGGGCTTAACTCCGTTTTCACAAAAGATAACACTACGATTGCAATAATATCGAAAATATCACGTAATATAAACACTAAATAAGCTATGAATATATTACAAAAACGATTTGCACACACTCTTGTAGCCGTAGTAGCCTTTATCATGACCTTTACGTCGGCGGCTACAGCTGCCAATCTGAAAGTGTCGGCTCTGCCCTTGCATGACTGGTGGTGGCTCGCTCCCGAAAAGCCTTCGCTGACTCTTCAGGTTAGCGATTCTATCGGAGCGGCATGTGAAGCTGACCTGCGTATAGTCGTCACTACCGATGACTTCGCTCCCGTCAGCGAGGAGATGCGCCATGTACGCGTACCTGCCGCCGGAGTTGCCGACATCACTTTTGAGCCGAAAGTAAAGACTCCCGGTTTTTATCGGTTGTCGGTATACGACAGTGCCGACCGGCTGCTTGCCATGAATTTCGGTTACGAGCCTGAAAACATAGTGTCGCTACCCGACTCGCAGCCCGATCTGCGTGCGTTCTGGGACGAGGCGCTCGCCGAACTTGCCGCGGTCGATCCGCAGTACAGAATGGAGGAGGTGCCGGAGTTGAGCGGTAAGCAGCGCAAAGTGTATCTTGCCTCGATGCGTTCGCTCGGCGGTGACACCATATGCGGTTATGTCGCTATTCCGGTCAAGGAGGGAGCATATCCGGTACACATATATTATAACGGTTATGGCGCCGAGCCATGGTGCCCTGCTGCCGACGGCAATCCCGACTGGATTGATTTCGTGATATTTACCCGCGGGCAGGGTTTGTGTAAAAAGTACAATAAGTATGGCGACTGGATAACATTCGGAGTCGATGATCCCCGTAAGTTTTATTACCGTGGAGCATTTATGGATGTTGTGCGCGCAATTGACTTTATTTATCAACTGCCGCAGACCGATCGCGACAATATTTTTGCCGAAGGCGGAAGTCAAGGAGGAGCCTTTACGCTCGTGTCGGCCGCACTCGACAATCGTGTCGCCGCTATCGCTCCTTACATACCTTTCTTGAGCGACTATCCCGATTATTTCAATATCGTGCATTGGCCTGCCGATCCGGTAAAGGCTGCCGCCGCTCAAGCCGGTATTTCCGAAAAGGCTATGTATAAAACACTTAGCTACTTCGATATCAAAAACCTCGCCCGATGGATTAAGTGCCCTGTGCTGATGGGTGCGGGACTTCAAGACGAAACTTGTCCGCCGCACACCAATTTTTCCGGCTATAACCTCATAAGCTCTCCCAAAGAATTTATCATATATCCTGACAAAGGCCATACAGTCGATTATAATGACTGGAGTCCGCGAGTTAAGGAATTTTTTAGAAAGAACATGCGTTGATTCGATTGTCAACAAAAGTATTACATCAAGATAAGATTGTATTATTTTATCTCTGTTAAAGTGCCTAAATTTGCACCGGTACGCATCATGCAAACCGGTGCGGATTAAAGCCAATCATTTAATAACCTAAATACATTAACCTTACCTTAAAATTGCTCATGATGACAAGAAACATCTTGAATCTTAGAGCCCTCCTGTTGATACTATTTGTGTCAGTATCGGTAGGGGTGTTTGCTCAGACATCCGTAAAGGGTGTTGTCCTCGAGCCTTCCGGTGAGCCGGCTATCGGCGCCACCGTCATGGAGAAGGGGACATCTGTGGGTACGGCTACCGACTTTGACGGTAATTTTACTATCAAAGTTACTAAGCCCGACGCAGTGTTAGTAATATCTTATGTGGGCATGGAGACCCAAGAGGTCGCCCTTGCCGGACGTACCGACATCACCGTCACTCTCAAAGAGTCGGGTGTTAGCCTCGACGAAGTTGTAGTTGTCGGTTACGGTACGATGAAGAAGAGCGACCTTGCCGGTGCGTCTGTATCGATGAGCGAGGCCGATCTTAAAGGTTCTATCATCACCAACCTCGACCAGTCGCTTCAGGGTCGTGCCGCAGGTGTGCAGGCAGTTTCGACTTCAGGAGCTCCGGGTTCGTCATCGTCTATACGCGTGCGCGGTCAGGCTACTATCAACGCCAATGCCGAGCCTCTTTACGTTATCGACGGTGTTATCGTGCAGTCACCCGCTACCAGTGGTCATCAGCTTGGTTTCGGTGACGCTCTCGGCAACAGTACAAACTCTACCGTATCGCCTCTGTCTACCATCAACCCCGCCGACATTGTGTCGATGGAGATCCTCAAGGATGCTTCGGCAACCGCCATCTACGGTGCGCAGGGCTCCAACGGTGTTGTGCTTATCACGACCAAACGCGGTAAGGCAGGCGAGGCCAAGTTTACTTATGACGGCATGTTCGCTGTCAATCATCAGGCCAAGCGCCTCGATATCATGAACCTCCGTGAATATGCGGAGTATTATAATGATTATGTAGCAAACGGTATGGCCAAAGTTGACCCTTATCTTGCCGATCCTTTACTTCTCGGTGTCGGCACCAACTGGCAGGATGCCGTGTTCCGCACGGCTCTCCAGCAGTCACATCAGGTTTCGGTGCAGGGTGGTACCGAGAAGGTGAAATACTATGTATCCGGATCTTATCTTGATCAGGAGGGTACTATTATCGGCTCGGAGTTTGACCGCTTCGGCGTACGCGCCAATCTTGACGCCGACCTGAAGTCTTGGTTGAAATTCGGTTTAAGCGCCAGCTACAACCACACCGGTGAGGATCTGAAACTTGCCGACTCCAACGAGGGTATAATAAACTATTCTCTGACTACAAATCCCGATATACCTATCTATGATATCGACGGCAATTACGCCAGCGTATATCGCGAAGGCTGCTTCACACCCAACCCCGTGGCGATTGCAATGAACAATTCCTATAAGCTGACCCGTCAGAAACTCAACGGTAACATATTCTTTGACGTGTCGCCGATACAGGGCCTGACTTGGCACACTGAATTCGGTTGGGACCTCAACTGGTCGGAGGCTAATAGCTACGAGCCGGTTATCAAGCTCCCTAACTTCAGTCAGGATAAGAATATGAGCCGTATCCAGAACAACTACAACAGTTTCTGGCAGGTTAAGAACTATATCACCTATTCCGGCAAGGTGTCGAAACTTGACTTTACCGCCATGGTGGGTCAGGAATGTTGGGAAGCAAGCTACAAGAACAATTATGTGAAAAATACCGGTCTTCCCAATGATATAGTACATAATCCAGCTCTGGGTACCGATAAACAGGAGTTTGGATACGGTTTCGGCAGCTCGGCTATGGCTTCGTTCTTCACCCGCGAGACTCTTAACTGGGACGGTCGCTATATGTTGACTTACACTTACCGTTATGACGGTAACTCCAACTTCGGTCCTAACAAGCGTTGGGCCGGTTTCCATTCTATGGCCGGTGCATGGCGCTTCACCAACGAGAAGTTCTTCCCCATACGCGATGTTATGAACAACGGTAAGCTCCGTCTCGGATGGGGTCAGACCGGTAACTCCAATATACCCGGCTTCCTCTGGGGTTCGCCTTTGAGCAATCCGTCGGACTCCGGTTTCGGTCAGCTCACTTCACAGCGGCCCACTCGTATCCCGAATCCCGATATTCAGTGGGAGACTCAGGAGCAGTTTAATGTAGGTCTTGACCTTGACTTTTTTGACAGCCGCCTGAGTCTTGTGGTAGACTTCTATAACAAGGAGTCAAAGGACATGCTTATGGCTCTTCAGCTACCCTCATATATGGGTACCTCAGGTAACGACGGTAACAAGCTTAACCCCCCCTATGGAAATTACGGACATATCCGTAACCGTGGTGTCGAGTTCACTATCACCGGTCATCCGTTTGTAGGTGAGTTTGAGTGGGACAGCGAATTCCAGATTTCATTCAACAAGAACAAACTCCTTGCACTTACCGGTACCTCAAATGCACAGATTGTAGGCTACGGACAGTGGGATGATATCGTGTCTGTATCCAATATCGGAGGCCCGCTCTTCAATTTCTATGGTTATGTGACCGACGGCGTATACCGTGACCTTGAGGATATACAGAACTCACCCAAGCCCGCGGCTTATCCAAAGGACGGTGTGTCGTTCAACCGCAACAATACCGTATGGGTCGGCGACCTCAAGTTCAAGGATATCAGCGGTCCTAACGGGGTGCCTGACGGCATTATCGACGAGCATGACCGTACAAATATCGGTTCACCGATGCCCAAGTTTACTTTCGGATGGAACAATACTTTCCGCTACAAGAACTTTGACCTTAACATATTCCTTAACGGCTCGTACGGCAACAAAGTAATGAACTATTCTTCTATCGCACTTACCAAAATGAATTCGGCGTGGGGCAACCAGCTCGCTGTAGTCAATGATCGTGCCAACCTTGAGCCTATTGATCCCAACAAGGTTTATCCCGCCGGACAGAACTGGTATGATGACATAACCAATATCCGTGTCACCAATTGGAAGACAGGCATACCTCGCGCCACTGTAGCCAATCCTAACGGTAACGACCGCATCAGCGACCGCTATATCGAGGATGGATCGTATCTGCGTATCAAGAACATAACTCTCGGTTATACCTTGCGTTCACAGTGGCTTCGTCAGTTGCATCTTGACAACCTACGTGTGTACTGCAATATTCAGAACCTTCATACGTTTACTAAGTATAAAGGCTATGATCCTGAGATCGGCGCGTCGACCCAGTCGTCAAGCGGATATGTTTACGGCCTCGACAACGGTCGTTATCCTTCGCCGACCACATATTCTTTCGGTTTAAATGTATCATTCTAATTTTAAAACACACGCAATTAACTATGAACATTCTTAAAAAATATAAATTTGCAGTTGTATTGGCTGTTGCCATAGGATTCGGTATGACTTCATGCGACGACTTCCTTGATCGTCCTACCGAGGACGGTTACACAACCGAGCAGTTTTACAAGAGTGACGCAGAGTGTCGTTCAGGTGTTAACCATCTTTACGGACTTCCGTGGAGCGACTTGCTCGATTCGTATTTCTATTCGCTTGAAAATGCGGCCGGTAATCAGTATCAAGGCGGTGATGCTTTTACGCTGCTGTCTATCCAGAGTACCAACACCAACCTTGGTAAGATGGTGGCAGCCAATTGGCGTGCGATTGCCGAGATAAATATTACTTATAATAAAGTAAAAGGAGCATCGGCTTCAGAAGCGATGAAAAATTCATGTATGGGCGAAGCTCTTACTTGGAAAGGACTCGCTTATTTCAACCTTGTGCGTATGCTTGGCCCGATACCCATCATACATGATACCGAGAGCGAGATTTCAGGCGGAACTTACAATGACAAGTATCGTGTTGAAAGTGCTGATGTCTATGAGTACATTATAATGACTCTTGAGAAGGCCATCGAACTCCTTCCCGAGTCATCTGAGCCCGGACGCATAGACTGCTTTTCGGCCAAAGGTCTTCTTGCAAAGGTTTATCTCGCCAAATCGGGCCTCGGACAGTCGGGTAGCCGCAATCAGGCCGATCTCGACATGGCTGCAAGCCTCGCAAAGGATGTCATTGACAATTCCGGCCGCGAACTGATGGAGAACTACGAGGACATATTCCGCGCAAGCAATAACTTTAACCAAGAGAGCCTTCTTGCTTGGCATTGGTACGGTTCTGAAAATCCGTGGGGAGTTGGCAACCAGCTTCAGGCTATCTTCGCGATGGGTGGTTTTACCAATACCCTATCATGGGGAGACTGGTCTGTCCCGACCATTGATTTGCAGGAGGCTTTTGGTGTGGATATCCTTCAGAATCCGGAAGAGCGTCTTAACAAAGACACTCGCCGTAAGGCTACAATGATGCTGGCCGGCGACAAATACCCTTACTTTTGGCGTAATGTCGGTGGTTTTGACTACTTGAAGTTCCTCTATGACAAGGAGTACAACCCCGATGCAAAGGAGTCGCTGTCAAGCGGTACGGGAGCCAATGCAGTCAAGCACCTTGTCGGTAATGATGAAGATCATAAGGCCGAACTCGGATATGTAGGCCTGAAGCAGGCTACCGGTCTGTCGACCCATGTGCTCCGTCTTGCCGACGTGTATCTTATCTATGCCGAGGCCAAGATAGGCAACAACGGCTCCTCTAGCGACGCTTCGGTTATCGATGCGTTCCACGCCGTACACCACCGCGCTGTAAGCGCCGACTGGGAAGCGCCCTCTTCGGTAAGCTGGGAAGATGTATGGAAAGAGCGTCGTCTTGAACTCGCTTACGAAGGCGACCGTTGGTTTGACTTTGTACGTCTCAGCTATTACGATCCTCAGCGCGCTATCAACGAGCTTAAGTCGCAGAAGCGTTCTTACTACAATGGTCTTGACGAACTGTACAAGACTTATTGGGAGACCGGCAAGTGGACCGTGAAGCCCGAAAGCATGCAGTATGACACCAATCCTCCGGTACTTGGCGTCACAGAGGGTGTGTTTCGTTTCCCGATGCCTGAAGGCGACGTGGTATTCAATCCGAATCTGCTTAAAGATCCTATTCATGTGGATGTAAGGGCTGAATATACTTACTAATCTTAAAGGACTATTACAACAATGAAATTCTTAACTAAATATTTCAAGTGGACAGCCGCTGCAGTCGCTATGACGGTAGCTGTGTCTATGACCTCGTGCGATGACCAGCCCGACGAGTTCAAGCCCACCGGCGGTGTGCCGACCATCAGCTACATACGTCCTACGCTCCCCGAGCAGGCCGACTCACTTCTTACATCGGCCACTCTCGAGAGTCTTATATGCATAGTCGGCGACAACCTCAAGAGTGTGCATGAGATATGGTTCAACGACCAGAAAGCTACGCTCAATACGAGCTACATGACCGACCACACCATAATCGTCAACGTGCCTTCCGGCATACCCGGCGAGGTGTCAAACAAGATTTTCTTCAAGACCTCGTCCAATCAGGTCGTTGAGTTCCCATTCAATGTCGTGGTTCCCGGACCACGTCTTGACGAGATGTCGCTTGAGTGGTCAAATCCCGGCGACGAGGTGACTATCTACGGCGATTTCTTTGTCGACGATCCCAATGTGCCGTTGACTATCGTTATGCCCGGTGGCGTTACAGTGCCTGCCGACAATATCAAGTCAATCGACAAGAACAATGTTACGTTCATCATTCCCGATGCGGCTACCGAAGCCGGTCCTATCGAAGTCTCCACTATCTACGGCGAGGCCAAGTCGGGCTTCCATTACCGTGACTCGCGAGGTCTGCTGTTTGAATTTGACGGCGTCACCGGTCTTATCGACCAAGGATGGCACCCCCGTGAAATCATAGAAGACGAGTGGTCGCTCAGCGGTAAGTATGTGCAGCTCGGCAATGGTACAGCCGTAATGTCGGAAGACGGCGGCTGGGATGACTCCAACTTCGCGTTTGAATACTGGTGCGGTTCTTGGGATACCCCGCAGAACGTGACCTCCGGTCCGGGTATTGCTCTACACAATCTTGTAAACTTCAAGGACTTCGCCAATATGTCGCTGAAGTTTGAGATGCTCGTTCCCGCTTCCAATCCGTGGAGTGCCGGTGCCATGCAGATCGCTTTCGAGGGTTATGATAAGGTTACGCTTTCGGGTAATCCTATTGACGGCTACGACGGCACTGTCATGGGCGCTAACGCCAAGATTTTCAACGGTGAGGACGGCATGGGCACTTGGGGACGCGCCATGTATCGCCCGTGGGCAAAGACCGGCTCCTTCCACACCAACGACAAGTGGATTACCGTCACCATACCCATGAGCAGCTTCATGTATGACCGCGAGGGCAACGCCACCAACACTGTTCCCTCAAAGCCCGAGGACTTCGCAAGCCTTACCATGTTTGTCGTTGGTGGCGGTATCAACGGCACGGAGTGCCAGCCCATCATCAAGATCGACAATATACGTGCGGTGCTTAATTAATCTTTAAATCGAGAAATTGAAATGAAAAAATACAGCAATAAATTCACTGCCGTCTTGATGATGTGCCTGATGTTGGTGACTTCGATCGCCTTCACATCGTGCGATGACGGTACTGATATAGACACCAACCAGTTCAAGGGAGGTGTACACCTGAATGCTTTCGGTCCGTGCCCCGTGCTTCGCGGCGGTGAACTCCGCTTCATCGGTTCGGGTCTCGACAAGATAAACAGCATAACCCTGCCCGGAGCCGGGGAAATCACCGATATACAGGTGGTTTCTCCCGGTGAAATCCGGATCGTGGTGCCGCAGAATGCCGAGCCCGGCCTTGTAGTGCTCAACCATGCCGGTGGCAAGATAACCACTCTCACCGAGCTTACATTCCTCGAACCCATCGAGATTACCGGCATAGCTCCCAATCCCGTCAAGCCCGGTCAGGAGCTCACCATAACCGGTGACTACCTGAACCTTATGAAAGAGGTGTGCTTCCCCTTCGATGAGATGGGCGACAGCGTCAACGTTTATGCCGAGGACTTCGTCGAGCATACCCGCACCACCATAAAGGTAGTCGTGCCTGCCGAAGCCCGCGGAGGTGTCCTCAAGCTCTCTACCGCCGAGGAGGTTCCCAATGTCATGCCTTTCGAGGAGGAGGAACTCGTCGTTGTACTTCCCGCACCCGAAGCGGTGCTTGACCTTACCGATGCCAAGCCCGGTCAGGAAGTGACGGTCAAAGGTACCGACCTCGACCTCGTCACCAAGATGCAGATCGACGCTTTCACTCCCGAGGCTCAGGCTGAAGGACGTGCCAATGACGCCGATGATATTGAGTTCGCTTACGATGCCGAGAAGAGCACCATAACATTCAATCTTCCCGAAAATGCTCACGACGGTGTCATTGTATTCGTCACTGCGTCAGGTGTCAAGGTTGCGTGCGCCAACATAGGCATGGTTATCCCCACCGAGGTTAAGGCTGTGCCTGCCGACGGTCTGCGCGGCGGCGATGTTATCACCATCTCCGGTGTCAACATGGATCAGGTGACCGATGTTGTCTTCCCCAATGTGGAGAAGGCTGTTGAACCCTCGTCAGTCAGCGCTACCGAAGTCAAGGTCGTTATGCCTGCTGACGCTCAGTCAGGTGACATAACGCTAAATCTCAAGAGCGGCAAAACCGTGACTGTAGCCATCGCTACCGCCAAACCCGAAAATATAGCTTACAACCCCGCACCCGCGCCTGCCGGTAATGAACTTACTGTGACCGGACGCAATCTTGACCTCGTGAAGACGGTTGTATTCACCGACGGTGTCAATGTGGAGGTGAAAGATCCCACGGCTACCGAACTTAAGGTGACTGTGCCCCTTACAGCCGCTTCCGGCATGGTGAAGTTTGTCATGACCAACGGCGAGAGTGTCGAAGGCCCCGAACTTACCGTCGAGCTTCCCTCGATAGCTTATATCTCTCAGATGCCTGCCGAGGATGCCGAACTTGCTGCCGGTACTATAATGAAGGTTGGAATAGCTAACGAGTCGCTACTTACCGGAGTCAAAGTAAACGGCGAGGATGTCCAGTATATTCTCAACGGAACTGACCTATACATCAATCTGCCCGCTACAGCCGGTAAGAACACTGTTATTACTCTCGTGTCGGGCGACCAGAGCCTTGACTACACGTTTGACGTTATTCCCGCCACACATGTTGAGAATGTCATCTTTGATCAGATGATTGATCTTAGCTGGAGCGGTGATGAAGGTGTAAATAAATTCCGTCTGTACAAGGAGTCCTTTGAAGGTGTGCCTGTTGGCGCAAAACTCGTATTCCATATCAAACCGGGTGCCGAGGCTCAGATACAGGTTAATAATGCCAATTGGGGTGAGATTGTTACTCTTAAGCCTGCTGCCGATGACGAAGTGGCTGAACTTGAACTGACATCCGATGTCCTCAACACCATACTTACGACTGAAGACGGTTGGTCAACTACCGCGTTGGTTATTCAAGGTCAGAACTGTATTGTCAACAAGGTTGCCCTCGAGTGGGAAAATTCGCTTGAAGTAACACTTTGGGAGCCGAATCAGGATATGGGCGATTATGCTATAAATCTGGAAATGAATGTTCCTACGGCATTTGTTGATGCCGGTGTGAAAGTCGGTTCCACGGTTAGATTCTACATGACTCCTACAGCTGCGCCTAATTTGGACGAACCCAACATACATTTGCAGATCTTCGACGGTCACTGGGGCGGTCTTACTTTCCCTGAAATTGATGGTGGAGGTCAGTTCAATGAAAAAACTTGGGGTGATATGACTTGTGTGGCTATCACGGTTGATCAGACGCTTTATGAAAAATTGACTACGCTTACCGATTGGGGTTATTGTTTGATTTTCCAAGGACGTAACATAATTCTTAATAAGGTAACTCTTGAATAATATTGGTGCCCGTCTGAAAAACGGGCACTATATAACAATCTTAAATACGATAGATAATGAAGACAATCAAATACATTGTTCCGGCGTTGATGCTCGGTCTCGCTATGACCGCTTGTCACGACGATGACAACTACGGTGTGCTTGACGGAGTGGACATGGTCAACCGCTCGCAGTCGATTGAGGAGGGTGCTACGGTGCGTCCTTCGTCGACCGTGGCCCTGACGTTGGCCTACAACAACCTTGTGGCTATCGCCAACCAGAGCATTACTGTCAATGGTCAGGCTGTTACCGCCTCGGTCAATCCCGATAACGGCATGGAGCTTGTCATACCGCTCACGCTCACAGCCTATACCGAGTATACGGTTGAGGTTCCTGAGGGCGCCGTTTGCATCAAGGACAATCCTGCTGCGTTTGCTCCCGCCAAGACCGTGAAGTTCAACACCAACGTAGGTCTTGACCGCAGTCAAGTGACTACAGGCCTTATAAACGCCAATGCTACACCCGAGGCCAAGAAGCTCTACACTTACCTTGTCGACAACTATGGCAAGACCCAGCTGTCGGGAGCCATGGGCGAGGTCGCTTGGGGCACCCGTTTCTCCGATTTCATCGCGCAGGAAGCCGGCAAGTATCCCGCTATCGTTGGCTTTGACTATATACACATAGCCAATTCGCCATCTAACTGGATTGACTACGGCGACATAACTCCCGTGCAGCAGGTGTGGGACGCCGGCAGTATTCCCGCTTTCACTTGGCATTGGAACACTCCCGTTTCATTCGGTACTCCCATTGACGAGACCGTATCGACCACTGAGACTGTAATGCTTCCCGATTGGTCAGCCAGTTTGCAGCTTACCGATGATGATGCCAAGGCTGTTTGGGCCAATGTCAGCGCAGGTACGGTTATAACCGTTACGGTAAAGGATGTCGCCGAAGGTGCTCAAGGCTCATTTAAGGATAGCAATTGGGACGGCCTTGTAGCGGATAACGGCGATACTTACGACTACTTCAACATAACCGGCGACTTCTCGATAACTCTCGACTCCAAGACTGCCGCCGAGGTGAAAGAGGGTGGCCTTATAATCGGTGGTCATGACTATACACTCGTTTCTGTAAAAGTATACAGCGACGGCGCTCCCTCTGACGAACTCGATGCCAAGGGCGACTTCAATGCGGCCAACGCGCTTGTGGCAGGTACACCCGAAAACAAGGTGCTCGACGCCGACATTGCCAAGGTGGCAGGTTATTTGAAGCTCCTTCAGGATGCGGGCATACCGGTTATCTGGCGTCCGTTCCACGAGGCTGCAGGCGATTACACTTGGGGCGCTTGGTTCTGGTGGGGCATGAGCGGTGTCGATACGACAAAGCAGCTCTGGGACTACCTCTACAACAAGCTTACTAATGACTATGGACTCAATAACTTAATCTGGGTATGGACCGTGCAGACTTCCGACGAAGGCAAGCTCGCGTCGCTCGACAAACTGCAGGCCGCTTATCCCGGCAATGACAAAGTTGATATAGTATGTGCCGACCTGTATATCGACGATCCTATGACCGATCAGACCGATACATTTGACCTTATCAACCTTCTTGTCGATAAGAAAAAAGTAATAGCTCTCGGCGAGGTGGGCAATATGATTGACCCCGCGTCGGCCTACAGCAACGGTGCTCTCTGGAGCTGGTTCATGCAGTGGTACGAGATGGGCGACAATGCCGATACCCCGCAGTTTGACCGGTGGAACAGTGCCGAAATATGGCGCGACATGGTTAATTCGCCTTACGTAGTAAGCCGCGGCGAGTTCAGCGTGAAGTAAATACCTGCATAAGATACATTGACTTGTAATCATAAAATTCCCGGCCCCGATATTTCCGGGTCGGGAATTTTTTATGATTGTATACAACCGCGGGCAACATTGTATGGTGCTTTTGTTTACATTCTCTATACGGCTGCCCCGCAGGATTTGCGTAAATTTGTATCATAATTACAAATTATCTACACTTTACTAACAACTGACTTAAATGAAATACGGACATTTTGACGACAAAGCTCGCGAATATGTGATCGAAAATCCGCGCACCCCGTGGCCGTGGATAAACTATCTTGGTAATGAGGACTTCTTCTCGCTGATATCAAATACCGCCGGAGGTTACTCCTTTTACAAGGACGCGAAGTTTCGCCGGTTGACCCGCTACCGCTACAACGGTGTACCTATGGATGCCGGCGGCCGATATTTCTACATAAACGACAACGGCACGGTGTGGAATCCCGGATGGAAACCCACCAAGACCGAACTTGACAGCTACGAGTGCCGTCACGGCATGAACTATACGCGCATCACCGGCGAAAAAAACGGTCTGCGCGCCGAGCTGCTCTTCTTCGTTCCGCTCAAGACTCATGCCGAAGTCACCAAACTTACGCTCACAAATACATCTGACGCTCCCAAGACCTTTAAGCTCTTCTCGTTCATAGAGTGGTGTCTGTGGAATGCAGCCACTGACATGGAGAACTTCCAGCGCAATTTTTCTACCGGCGAGGTGGAGATTGACGGCTCCGCAATATACCACAAGACTGAGTACAAGGAGCGCCGCAATCATTATGCGTTCTACAACGTGAATGTTCCTGTCGACGGCTTCGACACCGACCGCGAGACTTTCCTCGGTCTGTACAATGGCTTCGACGAGCCGCAGACTGTGCTTGCAGGCAAGCCCGGCAACTCCGTGGCTCACGGTTGGTCGCCCGTGGCGTCGCATTATATCGAGATGACGCTGCAGCCCGGCGAGAGCCGCGACCTCGTGTTCATGCTCGGTTATGTCGAGAATGAGCAGGATGACAAGTGGGAGTCTAAGGGCGTCATAAACAAGACAAAGGCCCGTGAGATGATGGCGCGTTTCGATACGGCCGATAAAGTTGACAAGGCTTTTGAAGAGCTGCGTGCCTACTGGGATCGCCTGCTCGGCATATTTAGCCTCGACAGTGGCGACGAGCGACTTGACCGCATGGTCAACATCTGGAACCAGTATCAGTGTATGATTACATTCTGCTTCTCGCGTTCGGCCTCGTTCTTCGAGAGTGGTATAGGACGTGGCATGGGTTTCCGCGACTCCAATCAGGACCTCGTGGGATTCGTGCATCAGATACCGGAGCGCGCACGTCAGCGTATTATCGACATTGCGTCCACGCAGTTCCCCGACGGAGGCTGTTACCACCAGTACCAGCCGCTCACCAAGCGTGGCAACAACGACATCGGCGGCGGTTTCAACGATGACCCCATGTGGCTCATATTCGGTACGATCGCTTACATAAAAGAGACGGGCGACATGTCCATACTTGATGCCCCGGTGCCTTTTGACAACGTGCCCGGCTCTGAAGTGCCCCTTATGCAGCACCTGAAAGTGTCGTTTGACCATGTTGTCAATAATCTCGGACCTCACGGACTGCCGCTTATCGGTCGTGCCGACTGGAACGATTGCCTTAACCTGAACTGCTTCTCCAATGACCCCAACGAGTCGTTCCAGACTACCGAGAACAAGACCGAGGGCAGTCGGGCCGAGTCGCTGATGATAGCCGGACAGTTTGTTATTTACGGTCAGGAGTACGTGCAACTCTGCCGGCGTCTCGGACTTGACGCCGAGGCTGACCGCGCACAGGCCTGTGTCGACGCCATGAAGGAGGCTGTCAGAAAGCATGGTTGGGACGGTGAGTGGTTTCTACGCGCCTATGATTTTTACGGCAAGAAGGTCGGAAGTCATGAAAACAAAGAGGGCAAGATATTCATCGAGAGTCAGGGTTGGTGTACTATGGCCGGCATAGGTCTCGAAGAGGGGCTTGTCGAGAAGTCGCTTGATTCTGTGAAGAAGTACCTTGACTGCGAGCACGGCATAGTACTCAATCATCCGGCCTTTACCGAGTATGTCATGGAGTATGGCGAGATTTCGACTTACCCCGCCGGTTATAAGGAAAATGCCGGTATCTTCGCTCATAACAATCCGTGGATTATAATAGGCGAGACCGTTCTCGGACGTGGCGACCGTGCGTGGGAGTACTACCGGAAGATATGTCCCGCTTATCTGGAGGAGAAGAGCGACCTGCATAAAGTAGAGCCTTACGTATACTGCCAGATGACTGCCGGAAAGGATGCGTTCCGCCCCGGTGAGGCCAAGAACTCGTGGCTCACGGGTACGGCTGCTTGGAACTGGTATGCCATAACTCAGTTCATCCTCGGCATCCGTCCCGGCTATGACGGCCTTGAGATAGACCCGTGTGTTTCTCCCGACCGTAAGCACTACGAGGTGACCCGACGTTTCCGCGGTGCCGAATACCATATCTCTGTTGACAATCCTGACGGTGTATGCCGCGGCGTGAAGAGCCTTACGCTCAACGGCGCTCCTCTTGAGGGCAATGTGGTGCCGGTGCAGCCCGAAGGTTCTGTCAATGAAGTAAAAGTTACATTAGGATAAAAATAATTTACAATCGATAATCGATGAAATACATTGCATCAATAATCTCGGTAGTCCTGTTTGGTGCCTTTTCTATAACCGGATGCTCCGGTGGTAAGAACAAGGCCGCTTCGGCTACCGACAATGATACCATAGCCGCTACTCCACGTATGCAGCTGATAGAGCGCCTCGGAAAGGTGCGCGATGCCGGCAAATTTGCTTTCGGACATCATGACGATACCGCCTATGGCCATACTTGGCGCGGTGAAGAGGGGCGTAGCGACGTAAAGGAGGTCACAGGCGACTATCCTGCCATCATGAACTGGGACCTCGGACTTGTGGAGTGGGGTACTGAAAAACAGCTCGACGGTGTGCCGTTTGAACTGATACATAATGAAGCCTTGAAGCAGAATGAACGCGGCGGTATAAATACGTTCAGCTGGCATCCGCGCAATCCCGCCACAAAAGGCGACTCGTGGGACACTACCGGCGGGAATGTCGTGAAAGAGGCTGTCACCGAGGGTACCGCGCTTAACGACACCGTCAAGGTGTGGATTGGACGTGCCGCCGATTTTATAGGCTCTATCAAAGACGCCGATGGTAACCGCGTGCCTGTAATCTTCCGTCCGTGGCATGAGCATACAGGCTCTTGGTTCTGGTGGGGTGGTGACAATACCGATACCGAAAGCTACAAGAAGCTGTGGCATATGACTCGCCGCATTTTCGACGACAAAGGCATTGACAATGTGGTTTGGGCATATTCTCCCGATAAGGTTTCATCCGTGGAACAGTACATGGAGCGCTATCCCGGCGACGAGTATGTCGACATAATGGGCGCCGATGTATATTGTTTTGAAGGCGACGGAGCTCTGGATGAGTATGCTTCGAGAGTAAAGTCTACGCTCTCCGCGGCTGTGTCGCAGGCCGAGGCTCGCGGAAAGCTCGCGGCTTTTACCGAGACCGGCCTTGAGAGTATCACCGTGCCCGCTTGGTATACCGACGTGCTTATGCCGCTCGTCAAGGAGTTTCCTGTAGTGTATGTGTCTGTGTGGCGAAACGCTGACAATATACCGCGCCATTTCTACGTTCCTTATCCCGGACACCCCGCCGAAGAGTCGTTCAAGGCGTTTTACAATGACTCAACCACCCTTTTTGCCAAAGATATTTCTAAAATAAAATAATGATTCACCCTAACCTGTAAATAGAATTACCTATCATGACATTTGAAGAAAGAAAAAAATTTGTCGAGACAAAATACGAGGAACTCGTAACCCGCAAAAACGAGCCCATTGAGGGCAATGGCATATACTGCCGTTATAAAAATCCGGTTATAACCGCCGAAATGGCGCCTCCCTTCTGGCGCTATGACTACGACAAGGAGGCCAATCCCTTCTTTGAGGAGCGCATCGGCGTTAACGCCACCCTCAACTCAGGCGCCATAAAGTGGGGCGACAAGTATGTGCTCGTGGTGCGTGTCGAAGGCTCTGACCGCAAGTCGTTTTTTGCCGTGGCTGAGAGTCCTAACGGCGTCGACAACTTTCGTTTCTGGGATCATCCCGTAACCATGCCCGAGGATGACATACCCGGTACAAATATATATGACATGCGACTTACCCGTCATGAAGACGGATGGATATACGGCCTTTTCTGCGTTGAACGCCATGATGATGCTCAACCCGGCAACCTCTCGGCGGCTACGGCTACATGCGGTATTGCCCGCACAAAGGACCTTGTGAATTGGGAGCGTCTTCCCGACCTGAAGAGCCGCAGCCAGCAGCGCAATGTTGTGCTTCATCCCGAGTTTGTTGACGGCAAATATGCGCTTTACACTCGCCCGCAGGACGGATTTATCGACGCCGGCAGCGGCGGTGGTATCGGATGGGCGCTTGTCGATGACATGACTCATGCCGAGATTACCGAAGAGCTGATTGTCGACAGCCGCTATTACCACACCATCAAGGAGGTTAAGAACGGCGAGGGTCCTCATCCTATAAAGACCCCGAAGGGTTGGCTCCATCTTGCCCACGGTGTGCGCGGTTGTGCATCCGGTCTGCGTTACGTGCTGTACATGTACATGACTGCGCTCGATGAGCCGTGGCGTCCTATAGCTACCCCCGGCGGCTACTTCATGGCTCCTGTAGGCGAAGAGTATATAGGCGATGTCATGAACGTGCTTTTCACCAACGGCTGGATAGCCGACGAGGACGGCAAGGTGTTCATCTACTACGCTTCGAGCGACACCCGCATGCATGTGGCTACTTCAACTGTCGACCGTTTGGTGGACTACTGCATGAATACTCCCGTCGACGGCCTTACTACCGGCAATTCGGTAAAGACTCTCAACGCTCTTATTGATCATAATCTTGCAATAATAAATAAGAAGTAATTAAAGAAGTAATTTTGTTATGGCTCCGTTACGCGAAAAAATCGGATATGGCTTCGGCGACATGGCTTCGTCCATGTTCTGGAAAGTTTTCAGCTACTATCTGCCCTTCTTCTATGCCAATGTTTTCGGCTTGTCGTTGATCGACACCGGTGTGCTACTTCTCGTCACCCGCATATGGGATGCCGTGAGTGACCCCATGATGGGGGCTGTAGCCGATCGTACAAAAACACGTTGGGGCAAATATCGTCCCTATCTCCTTTGGGTGGCCGCTCCCTTCTCTATATGCGGCATATTGTTGTTCACGACCCCTGACTGGGGCTATGCGGCCCGTCTCATATGGGCTTATGTCACCTATATAATGATGATGACCGTATACACCGGTATCAATGTACCCTACGGCGCTATGCTCGGTGTCATGACCGACAACTCTCAGGAAAAGACCGTGTTCTCGTCTTTCCGCATGTTTTTCGCTTACGGAGGTTCGTTTATCGCTCTCTTCGCTTGGGATCCTCTGTGCAAGATGTTTCAGAACGGCTTCGGATTCTCCTTGCAGTCCAGCTGGCAGTTTGCCATGATTGTAATAGCGTCGTGCTGTTTCATCCTGTTCCTTCTATGTTTCAAGCTCACACGCGAGCAGCTCACTACGGTGAGCGCCGCCTCGCTTGGAAAGGACCTGAAGGCTCTCGTCACCAACAAGCCGTGGTGGTTGCTTAACGGCGCTTCGTTGTGTTTCAACCTGTTTAACACCGTACGCGGTGCTACTGTGGCCTTCTTCTTTGCCGACATTATCGGTGGAGAGCAGCATATAGTCATATTCTCTGTCTCTATGCTCTTCTACTCCGGTCTGTTCCTCGGTGTGGGTGAGGTTGCCAATATGGTGGGTGTGGCTCTTGCTGTGGCTATTACGAAGAAGTTGGGCAAGAAACCGACGTTTATTCTGGTTGATGCTCTGCTTATCGTATTCAGCATTATCTTCTTCACATGCTCGCCGGAAAGTAATGCCGGATTGCTTGTCATGCTTCTGCTTCAGATTATCATCTCGGTACTTACCGGTGTCATGTCGCCTCTCGTATGGTCTATGTATGCCGACGTAAGCGATTACTCGGAGTTGAAATACCGCTCGGCTTCTACAGGACTCATCTTCTCGTCGGCTTCGATGGCGCAGAAGTTCGGTGGTGCCATCGGTGGAGCCGCGGTTATGTGGCTTCTGCACGGCTACGGCTATGTGGAGCGTCCCGAAGGAGTGCAGACTGTGGATATAGTGCAGCCTGACAGCGCCATAACATGTCTTTGGATGCTTATGACATTCATTCCCGCGGGTGTGGCTTTGTTGTCACTCGTTATCGTATGGCTATATCCTTTGACTACCAAACGCATGGACGATATTGTGGCGCAACTCAAGCAACAGCGACTCAATCCGGTTGCGGAACCCGGCAATAGCGAAGTGGAACCCGTCTGATTAACTGAAATGACTGAACTGACTTTAAAAAAGGAGTTGCTTGACAATCTCGACAACTGCATACTCCCTTACTGGATGAATAAAATGGTTGACCCTCGCGGCGGTTTTTACGGCCGTCGCGACGGCTACGACCGTCTTGACGCCGATGCGCCCAAGGGTGCTATCCTTAACGGTCGTCTTCTTTGGAGCTTTGCGTCGGCCTATCGCACCACAGGCCGCAAGGAGTATCTTGACATGGCTGCGAGGGCCAAGGATTATATTCTTGAGCACTTCTATGATCGCGAGTTTGGGGGCATATATTGGTCGCTCAATGCCGACGGCACACCTCTTGACACTAAAAAACAGTTTTATGCCATAGGCTTCGTTATATACGGGCTGTCGGAATATGTGCGCGCTACCGGCGACAAGGAGGCTCTCGACTATGCCGTAAAACTTTTCCATGACATAGAGACTCATAGCCGTGACCGCGAGCGTGGAGGCTACATTGAGGCTTGTACCCGCGAGTGGGGACCGATAGATGACATGCGTCTGAGCGACAAGGATGAGAATATGGCCAAGACCATGAATACTCATCTGCACATCATCGAACCTTATACCAATCTTTATCGGGTGTGGCCCGATGAGTCGTTGCGCGAGGCTATCCTGTCGTTGCTTGACATATTCTTTGACATAATGGAGGACGAACATTCTCATCATCTCGGACTCTTCTTTGACGAAGGTTGGAAGCGCCATGACAAGGAGACATCCTATGGTCATGACATCGAGGCCTCTTGGCTCCTGCTTGAGACGGCGCAGGCCATTGGCGACCCTGCGGTCGAGGCGCGTGCTCTCGCTCATACTAAGGCTATAGCCGAAGCCGCTCTTGAAGGCCGTTGTGCCGACGGCTCGATGGTATACGAACGCCACGGCTCCGGTTCGTTTGACAATGACCGCCACTGGTGGGTTCAGGCCGAGAATATGATAGGGCAGATATATCTGTACAAATATCACGGAGTGGCCGATGCTTTCGAACGTGCTTGTGAGACTTGGACATATATAAAAGAAAATATTGTCGACAATGAAGGCGGTGAGTGGTTCTGGAGCCGTCGTCCCGACGGAACAGTCAACCGCGATGAGGACAAAGCCGGATTCTGGAAATGTCCTTACCATAACAGCCGTATGTGTACCGAAATCATACGCGCTTTGTCGGAATGAAATATTCTTAGTAACTTTGATGTGTTAATATACACATTATGATACTACCGTTTAAATTTGTACCATATCTCAAACCGGTGCTTTGGGGTGGTGAGAAGATAGCTCCTTTCAAGGGCGTTGAAGTTGAAGATGATAATATCGGCGAAAGTTGGGAAATATCCGGCGTGCCCGGCCATGAATCTGTTGTGGCCGAGGGCGATGACAAAGGCCTTACTCTACCGCAGCTTATCGCTAAGTACGGTGCCGACCTTGTCGGCGCTCACATCATGGATAAGTATGGCGATACTTTCCCTCTGCTGATAAAGATTATTGATGCCAAGAAAGATTTGTCGGTGCAGGTGCATCCCGATGACGCTTTGGCAAAGGTGCGCCACAACTCTCTCGGTAAAACCGAGATGTGGTATATAATTGATGCCGAGCCCGGTGCCCGCATATATGCCGGCCTTTCTGAATCGATAACTCCCGATGACTATACGCGTCTTGTGGAGGAGAAGAAGATTATGGATGTGGTGGCCGCTCATGACTCTCATGCCGGTGACCTGTTTTTCCTTCCCGCCGGACGTATTCACGCTATCGGCGCGGGCAATCTGCTCGCAGAGATTCAGGAGACGAGCGACATAACTTACCGTGTGTATGACTTCGACCGTCGCGATGCCGACGGCAATCCCCGCCAGCTTCACACAGAACTCGCCAAGGATGCTATCGACTATACCGTATACCCCGAGTACAAGGGCTCTTATGATAAGGATGCCACCGGCGTGACCGGACTTGTTAAGTGCAGTCATTTCGATGTCAAACGTGTGGTGGTCGACGGCAAAATAGATATACCTGTAGCCGATGACTCGTTCATGGTGGTGATGTGTCTTGACGGTAAGTGTACTTTGTTTACCGATGGCGAGGCTACCGAACTGCATCGCGGAGAGACCCTTCTGGTCGCTGCTTCCACTAAGACGTTGTCGGCCGACGGTAAGGCCGTTCTGCTCACCGCTACGGCATGATGAATATGATCTGATTATTCCGATTCAATATTTTTTTGCTCGATGAAAAGAATATTTTTACTGACGGCGGCTGTCATGACAGCCGCCGTTGTGTTTGCTCAGCAAGCACTTTGGGGCATCCCGACGATGATTTCGCCAGAGGTAAAAGCCGACAATACCGTGACTTTCCGTCTTGATGCTCCTAAGGCCTCTTCTGTTGTAGTGGCCGGCGACTTTTCTCCCCGTGGATTTGAGTTGATGACAAAGGGAGCTGACGGCATATGGACATACACGACTCCTCAACCTCTTGCTCCGGAACTGTACAGCTATACGTTTTATGTCGACTCGCTTAAGGTGAGTGACCCCAACAACGTGTACAAACGCCGTGATGTAAGTACCATGTCCGACATATTTATTATAGGTGGCGGACTGGCCGACCTGTATCGCGTCAACGATGTGCCTCACGGTACTGTCTCAAAGGTGTGGTATCCCTGTCGCCGTACGGGTACCGACCGTCGTATGACCGTATATACTCCCGCCGGATATGAAAAGGGCGACCGTCGTTATCCGGTTCTGTACCTGCTTCACGGCATGGGCGGTGACGAAAATGCTTGGAGCGAACTTGGACGTGCGGCACAGATACTCGACAACCTTATAGCTCGCGGTGAGGCCGAACCCATGATTGTTGTAATGACAAACGGCAATGTAGATATGCAGGCGGCTCCGGGAGAGACTTCGGCCGGACTCACCCCTCCTACAACACAGCTTCCGCATACTATGGACGGTGTATTCGAGGAGTCTTTCCCCGAAGTGGTGGAGTTTGTAGACCGCAATTACCGCACGTTGCCTTCGAAGAGTGCGCGCGCCATTGCCGGTCTGTCGATGGGTGGCTACCACTCTATGCATATCTCGAAGCAGTATCCCGACATGTTTGACTACGTAGGACTTTTCTCTGCCGCCATCTTCCCCGACAAGTCGAAGACCTTGCCTGTGTATGCCGACCTTGAGGGCAAGCTGAAACGCCAGTTTGAGAAGGCACCCGCGCTCTACTGGATCGCTATAGGTGACAAGGACTTCCTTTACGAAGCCAATACAGAGTATCGCAAGATGTTGGACGCCAACGGCTACCCTTATACTTATTATGAGAGTCCCGACGGTCACATCTGGAAGAATTGGCGCATATATCTCGCCAAGTTTGCTCCTCAACTTTTTAAACAACATTGATTATGCGTGTTTTTGATCTACTGCGAGGTGTGCTCTGCACCTCCGTGTTGTGTGCGCTTGTAGTTTTGTCAGGATGCCACGGCTCTGAACATCTCGAACGCTGGACGTTGATAAAGGTCGAGGCTACGGGCATAAAGCTGGACGACGGCGACATACTCCATGGCTCCATACCGCCCGGAGGCGGCTCATTCACCTTGCAGGGTGTGGGCGACGGAGCCCAATACGCTTTCATATCTTCGCTCTCGGTCAATGACAAAACGGTGTGGCAGGGTGTCGTTACCGCCGACAAACCTATTTCGCTCACCAAGCCGCTGGTTAGCGGAGAGTGGGGGAGCGTGAAATACCTTACCGACAAGCCTCCGTTCAAACTGTCGTTTACCATTTCGCCCAACGAAAGCGGTGAACCCCGCCACATCAACATGACCCTCGGCGGAGTCTGGTACAGCAAACGTGACATAGAACTCACCCAACAACCCCGCTGATTTTTTCTAATCGCTCTGTTGAAATAAGATTAAATATAAAACACCCGTGTGGTTCCGAGCCGCACGGGTGTTTTTCCAACTATTATACTATGAACTGAATTGATGGGCGTAGTGGGGGGAGGATCAGCGGTCTTCGCGCTTGGAGTTCCATACGAGCAGGGTGAGCAGCACCGACAGCATGGCCGAGCCGATCCAGAACCAGTTTACATACGTGAAGTCGTATACATCCGCGCCGTTTACCACGGTTTTGTTGTCTTGTATGAGTACTCCGTTCATTATATCCTGAAGCGCAGCCCCAAGATAACTTGCTATGCCTACCACGCCGAGAGCCGCGCCGGCAGCTGCCCGGGGTGCAATGTCGACAGCCATAAGTCCGCCGAGAAAGCATATAAGCACTCCTATGCCGAGGCCGAACAGCACCATGGCAAGTACGTCGATGTAGAAGTTTTCGCCCGGTATGAGCAGAAACAGACACAGCGCCGTTACATTCATAAGTCCGAATATCAAGGCCGGAACATTGCGGCTGCCTTTGAAAAACTTGTCGGAGATTAAGCCGGAGAACACTGTGCCCACGATGCCGCACACCGAACTTATGGATATTATGAAACTTGCGTCGAGCGTCGAGTAGCCCTTCTGAGCCTCGAGGTAGAACACTCCCCAGCTGTTGACGGCGTAGCGGCTTATGTACATGAATGCGCTGGCGAGCGCGAGTATCCATATGGCGGGATTGCGGAGCACCGCTTTCTGCGCTTTGTTGAAGTCCTCTGTACGGCCCTTTTCTGTGGCGGCGGTCGATGCGCCCTTCTCGTTGAGCAGGAAGCCTTGGCTCTGGGGAGTGTCGCGCATGAACAGCAGCAACATACCGAAGCCCAACAGCCCTATGACTCCGGCTCCAAGCATCCCCGAGCGCCACCCCATATAGCTGACGAGCAGCGCTATGGTTATAAACGTTATGGCCTCGCCCAGATTGTGGCTTGCGCTCCAGAAGCCATAGTAGGTGCCGCGCTCCTTGGAGTCATACCATCGATTGAGCGATACGACACCCGCAGGGGCGCCCATTGACTGAACCCATCCGTTAAGCCCCCACAGCACGGCAAATGCAAGAAACATCTCGGTCATGCCGAGTATGAGATTCACTATGGCCGTAAGAAGCAGACCTGTGGCCATAAAGCGCCTTACGTTTACGCGGTCGGCGAGAAAACCGTTGGCCATCTTGCCTACGGCATATACAAAAAACAGGCATGAGCCGATTATGCCGAGTTGTGTCTCTGTAAATACTCCTTCGTCCACTATGGGCTTGCGGACTATGTTCATGCTCAGACGGCATACATAGTAAAGAGCGTATCCGCATGTGGCCGAGATAAATGTTACCAGCCTTATGCGTTTGAAGTCCTTTTCAGTATTGGTCGAGTTGTAGTTGGGCGCGGATATGCGGAAAAAGTCGACAATCCGTTGCAGAAAACCCCGGCCGTGATCGGCATTTTGTGATAATTCCATCGGTATTGTGTTAGCGGTGAGCGGAATCAGTCATGTAGATTGCGTCCGCGCAGATAATCGAGCAGAAATTGCGGACGGTCGGTCTGTATGATGCGTGCGCCGAGCACGTCGATGAGGTAGCCGTAACCGTTGTCGAAGTCCTTCAGCGATGCGTCGTCGTCATGACCGCCGGCCATAGTGTCCCAAAGTGTGTTGTACCATATGAGCGTGCGGCCTTTGAGGCTCTCTTTCAACTTTTTGGGCAGCGGATTGGTGTCATTCTTATACAGCAGTTCAAATGCCACGGGATGCATGTCGCTGATGAATGTCTCTATCTGGCGCTCCGCGTTCTTTTTGTCAAGATTGACGATGGGCATGTATATCACGTCGTTGAGGTATTCGCCGTACTGCGCTTTCACCTTTTCGGCCGGTTTTGTGCCCTTCATGATTATCTGTTGTGTGGTGCCTGTCTTTTGAAGCAGGTCATACACCTGATCGAAGTAGCGGTCGGCTTTGTCGAGGTTTATCATGATTTTGCCTTTGGCGTGAAGCAGCGCTTCCTCAAGGGTGGGCACTTTGTGGATGGTGCGTATGTTGCATCCGTTTTTAAGATTGAGAGTGCTGATGTAGTCCATGGTCGACTCGGCTATAAGGCCTTTGCCCGTAGTGGTGCGATCGAGTTTGGGGTCATGCATGAGTATGAGCACGCTGTCTTGAGTACGGTGCACGTCAAGTTCTACTATGTCCACGCCCATCGCTATGGCATTGTCGATAGCTTCGAGCGAGTTTTCGGGAAAGTTGCGCCAGTCGCCGCGGTGCGATGCCACTATGACTTTACTGTCGTCGCCTTTCAGTAGACGGGCCCTTATCTCGGCCGCTCTGTCCTGTGCGGTCATCAATCCTGATACGAGAAGAGCACATAATGCTGTAAATAAGAATTTCATAACTTGTCGTATTATAAGATTATGTTATTGTACTTTGTCTGTTACGCCTTCAGGCTGTGCGTCGGGTGTTATTTTATGCCTCGTGAGCGGAGTATCTCCTCTATGCGGGGCTGTATATGTTGAAGTATGCGGGTAAAGCCGAGGTCGGTAGGGTGTACGCCGTCAACTGTTGCCTCATGGTCGTCGCCTATGGGCATGCCCGGGTTTATGAAATATATATTCGGCTCTCCCGATGCTATAATCTCGTTCATGATTCTCTCGGCGGTAGCTCGTTTGCTGCGTTCCAGCTCCCGCTTTTTCAGGTCGAAATTGCCGGTCTCCCTGATTTCGGTCTGAAGAAATATCAGCGGAGTGTCGGGATGTGCCTTGCGCACGGCTTTGACGAAGCCCCGCAGGCGCTCTTCGATCTGCTCCGGGGTGGGGTTGGAGAATGTGTCGAAGACAAACACGTCGGCTTCGGTGTCGGCGGCTATGTCCGAGAAGAACTTGTCGAGCTTGCACTGTCCCGACAGGCCTATGTTGACGGCCTCCATGCCGAATGCTCGGCCGAGCCGGGCCGGATAAGTCATGCCGGGGCGCGATGCCGATGAGCCGTGGGTTATCGACGAGCCTATCACCGCAAGCCTGCCGTGAAACAGTCCCGGGGCCTTCTCTATCGTGGCGCCGGGGTCCACGCCTATCTGGAGGTCCTTCACCGTGTCAAACAGCGGCAGGTACAGCACACACTCTTTCATGCTGTCGGTCATGTTGCTCACCACGGGTGCTTCCTGCCGGGCCTTGCCCGCTTTCGGCGAGCCGGTGCCGGCAAACATCCACTTGCCGTCGTGCATGATGTACATGTCGAGCCCCGACTGGTTTATGAGGGTGTTGTTGGCGGCCGGTTTGCGTCCTGAAGTTGTCCAGCGTGCATATACATTGCGGCTGTCGGTCTTGAACGTAACGGCTATACCGGTTGAGTAGGACAGGTATGTGGCGGCTATCTTGGTGAGATTGTCGTAGTGGGTCGTGTCGATGCGCTGCCAAGTCACGGTGTCGGGCTGCGCCTTATTTATGATTGTAAGGGTCGACGCGTCGACCCATTTCAGATTTTTTGGCGCTGCTTCGGCGGCCGTTGCCGTCAAAATCATCAGCATACACAGCAGGTAATATTTCATGCTCATAACGTAAGGTTGATTTAGTGATTGTCAGGTATTGCAAAATTTCATGGCATTGCGGTAGTGCTTGGCCCGGAGAGAGTCGCAGACTTTTGCGCTATCGATATGTCAAGCAAAAGTAATACAAAAAGTGAAATAATGCAAAATAATTCTTTCATTTCGTAATGCAATCGTATTATTCCGAAATAAAACCTCTTCGATTGACCCCCTCAAGATCAAAAAACATATTGTAATGAGTTGGTTATGTGTTATATTTGTTTTATCTTTGTGTTTTAAACATAACTAAATATTAAAATTATGGCTATGACAATTAAGACATCTCCCGAACTCTGGGGAGAAGATGCAATACGTTTCACGGAGGAAGCGGAGCGCAATAGTAAGTTGCCTACGCCAAAACTATCGAAAGAGCAGCGTAAAGTGCTTTCTACAATGTTGGATAGTGCCAAAGACATAATATTCCCGCCTCGGAAAAACTGATAATGATTGAATTCGTTTTAGTGGAAAGGACCTTTATGGTGCCTTTTACAAAAGAGGTGGCGGATTATTGTGATGTCTTTTCTTGTGGAGATGATGACCTTGATGATTTTTTTAGTCATGACGTATTTCTCTATGAGGAAGAATTGCTCGGAAAAACATATTGTTGGATAAATCGTGATAATCAACGTGAAATAGTGGCAATAGCCACATTGTCTTATGACGGAATTAAGACATTTATGCTTGACAATCCGTCAAGAAACTCATTGCAGAGGAAAATCCCACAACAAAAAAGACATCGCAGTTATCCCGCTGTATTAATCGGCCGGCTTGGCGTTAATAAAATATATCAAGGGCAAGGTCTTAATGTGGGTACGCAGTTGATGGATGCTTTAAAATACTGGTTTGTGGATGAAAATAACAAAGCTGCTTGCCGTTATATGCTTGTAGACGCTTACAATACGGATGCCACTATATATTATTATACGAAAAACGGGTTTAAGTCACTGTATAGGACGGAGCAAGGGGAGAAAGAAGCGTTTGGCATACCGGTTGCTGAAGTTCTTAAAAGCCGTATCTTATTTTTTTGATTTGAAAAAGGTTACGGTGTAATTTATATAATTCGTTGAATTACTTTGCTTATTTGTCTCGGCATCTTTGGACGATTGGGGTGGTGGAACGGAAAAATCAAAGTGAAATTTTCAAATTATTTGGCTGTCAGAGAAAAAAGTCGTACCTTTGCACACCGATTATGTCCAAATTAATGATCTGATCGATTTGTGACCTTCGTTTTTGGCCGAATGAATGTCAGCATGTCGATCGCTTAACAAACTATTAATTAAACATTTAACGTGGATACTTTAAGTTACAAAACTCTTACTCCCAACGAGCAGAGCTGCGACCGCGAGTGGGTAGTCATCGACGCTACCGACCAAGTACTCGGACGCCTTTGTTCTGTTGTAGCCTACATTTTGCGAGGCAAGAACAAGCCCACTTACTCACCTTTTGTAGAGTGTGGCGATCATGTTATCATCATCAACGCCGACAAGGTGCGCCTTACCGGCAACAAGTGGACCGACCGCGAATATCTCCGCTATACCGGTTATCCCGGCGGACAGCGCGTGTCGACTCCCGAGCTTCTTCTGAAGAAGTCGTTCAACAAGCACGTGAAGGCAGGTTATAATCCTCTTTACACCAAAGTGCTCAAGGGCATGCTTCCCAAGAACCGTCTCGGTCGTCGCATCATCGAGAACGTGCATGTATACAACGGTCCCGAGCATCCCCACGAAGCTCAGAACCCCAAAGTAATCGACATCAACACTATTAAATAAGAATTATGGAAAAGGTAAATGCAGTAGGCCGTCGTAAGGCCGCCATCGCTCGCGTAATCGTAGGTGAAGGCACCGGCGTGATCACTATCAACAAGCGCCCCTTGGAAGTATATTTCCCCTCTTCCATACTTCAGTACATTGTTAAGCAGCCTCTCAACACCGTTGACGCAGCCGGCAAGTATGACATCAATGTCAATCTCGACGGCGGCGGTTACAAAGGTCAGGCCGAGGCTCTGCGTCTGGCTATCGCCCGCGCTTTGGTAAAAATCAACCCCGAGGACAAGCACGCACTCCGCGTAGAAGGCTTCATGACTCGCGACCCGCGTGCCGTAGAGCGTAAAAAGCCCGGTCAGCCCAAAGCCCGCAAGCGCTTCCAGTTCTCCAAGCGTTAATATCTTGGTTGCGGCACTTGATGCCGCAGTCGCCGATATATTGTGTTTAGTATCTAAATCCCGAAGATGGACACGTTCCCTACCTCGGAATTGTAATTATCAAAAGAACGTAAACAACTTTTTAAAAAGACAATGTCAACACCTACATTTGACCAACTTTTGGAAGCAGGTTGCCATTTCGGTCACCTCAAGAGAAAATGGAATCCTGCTATGGCGCCCTATATTTTTATGGAGCGCAACGGTATCCACATCATAGACCTCTACAAGACCGCCGCTAAGGTCGACGAGGCCGCCGCTGCTCTTAAGAGCATTGCAAAATCAGGCAAGAAGGTACTCTTCGTTGCTACTAAAAAACAGGCCAAACAAGTTGTAGCCGACAAGGCTTCATCAATAAACATGCCCTACGTTATCGAGCGTTGGCCCGGTGGTATGCTTACCAACTTCCCCACTATCCGCAAGGCTGTGAAGAAGATGGCGTCAATCGACAAAATGACTAAGGACGGTACTTTCGACAATCTGTCGAAGCGCGAGAAGCTACAGATTTCGCGTCAGCGTGCCAAACTCGAGAAGACTCTCGGTTCTATCGCCGACCTTAACCGTCTTCCTTCAGCTCTGTTTGTAGTCGACGTACTTAAAGAGCGCATCGCCGTAGCTGAGGCCAACCGTCTCGGTATACCCGTATTCGCTATGGTCGACACCAACTCCGACCCCACCAATGTCGATTTCGTGATACCCGCCAACGATGACGCTTCGAAGTCTATCGAGATCATACTTGACACCGTTGTCAACGCTATGGCCGAGGGTCTTGAGGAACGTAAGGCTGAAAAGGTTGATGCTCCCGCCGCCGAAGGCGATGAGGAGGGTGCTCCCGCCAAGGGTGGCCGTCGCCGTGTGAACCGTCGTTCCGAGGAGGCTGCACCCGCTGAAGCTCCCGCAGCTGAGGAGGCTCCCGCGGCAGAAGAGGCTTAAGCCTTGAAAACATTTTATTAACAAGCTAAAAATTTATTACTATATGGCAGTAACAATGGCAGACATCACCAAGCTCCGCGCTCTTACCAGCGCCGGCTTGATGGACTGCAAAAAAGCTCTTGCCGAGACTGACGGTGACATTCAGGCCGCTGTCGAGATCCTCCGCAAGAAAGGACAGGCCGTAGCAGCAAAGCGTGAAGACCGTCAGGCTGCTGAAGGTTGTGTGCTCGCCAAGAGCACCGGCAAGTTTGCCGCTATCGTGGCTCTTAACTGTGAGACTGACTTCGTGGCTCAGAACGCAGGTTTCGTAGGCCTTACCGAGAAACTTCTCGATGCAGCCGTAGCCGCTGAGGTTAAGACTCTCGACGAACTGAAGGCTCTCGTTATCGATGGCCAGACCGTTGAGGCTCTCGTAGTTGAACAGAGCGGTAAGACCGGTGAAAAGACCGAGATCAGCGCTTACGAAGTTGTTGTGGCTCCCACTACCGCCGCTTACAACCATTTCAACAAGAAACTCGCTACTATCGTAGGTTTCAACGTTGAAGGTGTTGATGAGAAGGTAGGCCGTGAGGTGGCTATGCAGGTAGCTTCTATGAATCCCGTGGCTCTCAATCGCGAAAGTGTGCCGCAGGCCGTTAAGGATGCAGAGTACAGCGTAGCTGTTGAGAAGACTAAGGAGGAGCAGGTTAAGAAGGCTGTTGAGGCTGCTCTCAAGAAAGCAGGCATCAACCCCAACCTCGTTGACAGCGAAGCTCACATCGAGTCCAACATCGCCAAGGGTTGGCTTACCGAAGATGAGGCCGCTAAGGCTCGCGTCATAGCTAAGGAAACTGCCGAAGCTAAGGCTGCAAACCTTCCCGAGCAGATGATACAGAACATCGCACAAGGCCGTCTCAACAAGTTCTTCAAGGAGTCTTGCCTTATGGAGCAGGAATTCGTTCAGGACGAGAAGGTAACTGTAGGTCAGTATCTCGACAAGGTGCAGAAAGGCCTCGTTGCCGTTGACTTCAAACGTGTCAACCTCAACCAAGACTAATAACAAGATAGTCATAACATTTTTTCATAGAGGGTCATGGCGGAATTTCCGCCATGACCCTCGTCTTTTCCCGCCATGGCCCTCCTGTCCCGTGGGCGCCGTGTTACTGGTGCCCCTACAACCCCGTCGCTGCGCCCGCTCCCGCTATGTCCGCCCCGCATGGACCCACCGTTTGCCCCGCGCATCGGCGCATCGGCTGCTACTGCTGGTAGGGACGCCCGTATCACGGGCGTCCGCTCCGCCCCGCATGGCCCATTCTGTCCGCCTCGCGCATCGGAGATGCGCTATGTGCGTAACCCCACGAACCGCGTCATCGCGTCACTTCGTTCCGCTGTGCCACTTATCGTGGGGCTTCCCGTATCCGGTGTCTTCGACACCGTCGCCCGGATACTGTCTTGGCTGCACCCCTGATGGGCCGCTCTGTCCGCCCCGCATGGACTTGCCGTCTGCCCCGCGCATCGGAGATGCGCTATGTGCGTAACCCCACGATAAGCGGCATCGCCGCGGTTCGTGGGGTCCAGCCTCGCCATACAGTCTTCGCGTCGAAGACGCGACACATCCCCGTATGGCCACAAGTAATAAGTCGCGTGTCATCGACACGCCCGGGATCCATTGCCACCCTGTACCCCACGAACCGCGTCATTGCGTCACTTCGTTCCGCATTACCGCTCATCGTGGGGCTTCCCGTATCCGGTGTCTTCGACACCGTCGCCCGGATACTGTCTTGGCTGCACCCCTAATGGACCGCTCTGTTCGCCCCGCATGGACCCACCGTTTGCCTTGCGCATCGGCGCTGCGGTCGCTACTGCTGGTAGGGACGCCCGTACCACGGCGTCCGCTCCGCCCCGCATGGCCCATTTTGTCCGCTCCGCATGGCCCATTCTGTTCGCCCCACATGGCCCATTCTGTCCGCCTCGCGCATCGGAGATGCGCTATGTGCGTAACCCCACGATAAGCGGCATAGCCGCGGTTCGTGGGGTTCAGCCTCGCCACACAGTCTTCGCGTCGAAGACGCGACACATCCCCGTATGGCCACATCGCCAATTGCCTCCCCCCTCAAGTGTTAAAATTTGGCGTTATGCCCGATTGTGCATAAATCGGGGCGGTGCGTGTATTATATTTGCAGCGAAGAACACAACCATAAACCCCGCC
>VSOZ01000014.1 GCA_009775095.1 Muribaculum sp. | reverse complement strand
GTGTAGAGCGAGGAGGTAGCGGCTTAAGGTTTTTGGCTCGTTTCAGATTGTCGGGGGTGTATTCCCTAAATTCATCATGCAACCCCTTACGGGCATCGAGTATCTGCAACGGACCGTTATCAAGCTGCACTCCGAGGCGCAGACCGCGTGCGGGATTAATGTCCTGAGTGGGCAGGATAGCTACGGCTACGCGGAGCGAGTCGGTATTTTCAACATCTACGTCGTACTCCAACACCGGACCTCCGGCAGAGGGCATGGACGCAACTACATCGCTGCTACCCATACAACCCTCGCCACGGCCTAAATCGGGCAACACAATCCAAGACACACCATCGGCCGGCTTGGAGCGTGAATAATTTATAGCTGCAATAGAGTATTCATCAGAATTTTTTTCAACAACAGGCATCGACCGACGTGCTTCCGACGCCGTGACATAACGCAGTTCCGGAAGGGTGTTTTTATCGGGCATAGACCACTGCCGGTAGCCGATATGCTTGTCTGACATCATATTGTCCCACTTTCCGCCGGCTATAGCCTTATTATATTGAACGGTCAGCAGAGAGTCTTTTACAAACAGCTCTTTGGCACGATCGGCAAAGTCATTGGCACGCAAGTCGCCACGCTCGGCATAGTATCGGTTCCAAGCCGCGGCCGTATATATCTCAGCCACAGTAGCCGACGCTACCGCGGGATAATAGACCAGCTGGAAATAAGCGTCGCGTGCCTCCGCGGGAATGCGTAAGCGCACAGCCTCGGCCTTGTCGGCAAGCTGACGCCACATCGTAGTGACACGATTGGCCTCGTCGTAATTTTCCACACTGAATATGTCAGGAGTCTGCACCTCCGCCTTACGCCACAGATTGTACTTCGGATACTTAGCCATTATATCGGCCACATCGGCAGCCACGTCGGAGCCAAATGCCTCGGCCGCAAAACGCTCAAGATACGCTTTTTCATCGCCGGGGCGTATGCTGTCGGGCTCCCACGCATATGTCATGATGAAATCGATCGGCACTTCTTTCGGTTTAAGGTCGCCGACATTAATAATCCAAATACGGTCGATGCCCGAACGATAAGCAAGGTTTAACTGCTCGCGCAATTTGGGCAGCGGCGACGTATTGACCCAACGGTCATTCCACGGGCCGCCATTCATGTCGATATGGTAATACAGCCCCACCCCACCCTTGCGGGAGCGTTCTTTTTCAGGAGCGGTACGGCGAATGTATCCCCAGTTGTTGTCACACAAAAGGAGCGTGACGTCATCAGGCACATTGAATCCGGCATCATAATAACGCTGCACTTCGGTAAATACCGCCCACAACTGCGGCACTTTGTCAGCGCGGCCATAAATGTCGGCGAGAATCGTGCGCTGTCCTTTGACCACGTCGGCGAGGGTCTTCATATTTGCCTCATCGCCTCCGTCGCTCATAGCGACATCGCCGTCACCACGCATACCGATAGTAACGATATTGTCAAAGTTCTTGTTACGCACCATGCCGTCGCGGAAGAACTTATCCAAGTTGGCTTTATTTGTATTATAATTCCAAGCCCCTACCTCGTCGCGACGCTTTGTATATTCTTTATGAGCGCGCATCATAGGTTCATGATGGCTTGTTCCCATGACAATACCGTACTCGTCGGCAACGCGCGGATTCAGAGGGTCATCCTCGTTAAAGCTCGAAGCCCACATGGCCGGCCAAAGATAGTTGGCCTTAAGACGCAGAAGGAGTTCAAACATACGTGAATACATCTCGGAGTTTATACCACCGAAATGCTTTGTAGCCCAACCGCCGAACGAAGGCCACTCGTCGTTTATAAATATACCGCGATACTTGACCTTCGGTGAAGGCTGCACATAACGACCGGCATCATAGGCTATAGAATCGCGATGAGCTACGGGCACGTCAGCCCACCAGTACCACGGCGAAACACCCATTCGGCGACTAAGGTCATATATGCCGTAGATCGTACCGCGCTTGTCGCTACCGGCAATAACAAGACAACTGTCAACAACATCAATGACGTAGGACTCCCATTGTCCTTTAACCTCGCTGACATCAAGTTTATGGCGCGATATCATACGGTCGATCAAGCGGCTTTTACCGATCGTACCCACTACAATATTACCTGTCGTATATTTACGCGCCGCAATTACCGGCGCGGCTTTACCCGTCACCTTACGCACATCGTCGCCCAAATCGCGCGCCGCTCTCGCGACACCGGCATAATCATCAGCATCGACAAAAATCGTTGCCGTGCCTTCAGGATCAGCAATACGAAAATCATGAGCCATGCCGCAGACATGACAAAGGGTAATCGATATCGAGATCAAAAAATATGGCAGATACTTATACATAGCAAAACACTTTATTGTAATGCAAATATCTCAAAAACCGCACACTTATATGTAATTATACTATTTCAAATATCTTTGGTTTCGTAACATAACCGGCAAAAACAGCCCAAAAACCTCTGTTTACGTACAGATTAGGATATAAGTGTTTAATTGTCGTAAAAATCATAAAATAGCGGAACTTTTACGGTCGTTCAAACGTCTAAAGGGAAACAGAATTTCATACTACAAAAAGCAAAACGGGCGGCTCGAGATGAGTCGCCCGTTTCGCTTATAATAGATAGATATTATCAGTTGGCAAATATCGTAAAGATATACTCGGTGTTCATCACTGATGTATCAATAATGCCGTTGTAGATGCAGCTTACAAGACCGACAAGTATGATGCCGGCAACGCATATCCACATGCCGAGACGCTCCGAACCGGCCGAGCGGAAAGTAGCGATGGCACAAGGCTCCTGATTGTTGATGAACATCGCCTTTACCACAAGAAGGTAGTAGTAAAGCGACACGATAGTATTGATCAAGGCGATAAGCACAAGTATATACAGAGCCATCGAACCGGAAGCCACACCTGCAGAGAAGATGAAGAACTTACTGAAGAATCCCGCAAACGGAGGAATACCTGCAAGCGAGAACATGGCAAGCATCATCGTAAACGCCAGCTTGGGGTTGGTCGAATAGAGGTTGTTGTACGAGTCCATGTCGACACGTCCGGTCTTGTTCTCGATGGCGGAGATAACTCCGAAAGCGGCAAGATTGGAGAATATGTAAACGAGGACGTAGAATATTAACGAGCCAAGGCCCTGTGCACTTCCGGCAATAACACCGAGCATGATATAACCGGCCTGCGATATAGAGGAGAACGCGAGGAAGCGCTTGAGGTTTTTCTGTCGCAGAGCGAAAAGGTTACCCACGGTTATCGTAAGGATGATGAGTGCATAAAGCATCCACTCCCAGATACCGTGATAGAACGGGCCGAATACCTGAACCAGAATAACGAAGAAGGCAAATGCAGCCGAACCCTTCGAGATAACCGACAGATAAGAGGTGACCGAAGTGGGAGCACCCTGATAAACATCGGCAGTCCACAAGTGGAAAGGCACGAGCGAGAGCTTGAAGCCCATACCTGCGATGACAAACGCGATAGCCACAATAAGCATGGCGCCACCGTCGGCAAGCGAAGCGGCGATGTCGGCAAAATAGAGTGTGCCGGCAAGAGCGTATACAAAGCTGAGGCCCATCATAAATATAGCCGACGAAAATACGGCGGTAAGTATATATTTTACAGCGGCTTCGTGGCTTTCGTAGCGGTTCTTGTCAAAGGCAACCAATGCGGCAAGCGGCAGAGAAGCAGTCTCCAGACCGATGATGAACAGCAGGAAGTGACGGGCCGAAATCATCAGATACATACCAAAAAGCGTAATAAGGAGCAGCTCGTAGAACTCGCCGCGACGCACACGCATAAACTCACTGTCGGCCCACTTCATAGACTGAATAAGCACGATGAGCACACCTATGTTCAGCACGTTTTTAATCGCCGTCATCACGGGCGAGGCCGCATACATGCCGCCAAAGGCAGCAGCAGTCTCCTGACGCCACGGATATACGAAACCGGCAACAACAAACAGAGCGAAAAGACATACGGAGAACATGGAGAAGCCGCGGGGACTCTCCTTAGAGCTGAATGTATCAAATAAAAAGATCAATAGGATAAGGACCAATAATCCTATCTCATGATGCATTACCAAAAACTGTGAATAATCCATATCTTATAAATCTTTTATTTAGTCAATACTTCAATAATGGGGAGGAAGGAGTCGTGCAGCATATCATTGATCCAGTTGGGGAAACAACCGATACCGGCAACGCAGACAATCAGCGTAACGGTAGATAGACGCTCCCACCACTTGGCATCGGTGAGCGTAAGGTGATGCTCGTCATACACGGGTCCGTAGAGGAGTTTGCCCACAACACGGAGTATGTATACTGCGGTAATCACGATAGAGCAGCATGCAGCCACAGTGAATGCACGGTGGAACAGGTCGGTATGCTGGAACGAACCTACAAATATGGTCATCTCGGCAACGAAACCGCTAAGTCCCGGAAGTCCGAGCGAAGCCATACCCGCAATGACATAACATACAGCCAAGAAAGGCATGATCTTCATAAGACCGCCCATAAGACGGATGTCACGCGTATGGGTACGTCCGTAAATCATACCGATCAGAGCGAAGAAGAGTGCCGTCATAAGACCGTGAGACAACATCTGCATAACCGCACCGGTCATGGCTGTGGTGTTGAGCATAAGTATGGCAAACAGCACGAGTCCGCAGTGGCTGACCGAAGAGTATGCGTTGATGTACTTGAGGTCGTTCTGCACGCAAGCGCTGAACGCACCGTATACGACCGATATACCAGTAAGGATAAGGAATATCCAAGCGAGTTCATTGGCGGCGAAAGGCATCAGATAGATAGCCACACGGAAACATCCGTAACCTCCGAGCTTCATAAGCACACCGGCATGCAGCATGGACACCGCGGTGGGCGCTGAAGCGTGACCGTCAGGACTCCAAGTGTGGAACGGGAACATGGCACCGAGCACACCGAAACCGACAAATGTCATCGGGAAGAGGAAGCACTGCCAATTGTGATCTATAGCGTCGTTAGCAGAAATCTCAAGCAGGTTCATTGTAAGCTGGCCGCCTTCGGGTGCAGAGTGGTAATATATACCGAGAATGCCGAGCAGAAGGAATGCCGAACCGCCCATAAGCATAAGAGTAAGCTTCATGGCCGAGTACTCCTTGCGTCCCGTGCCCCAAAGACCGATAAGCAGGTACATGGGGATAAGCGCCACCTCATAGAACATGAACATTGTGAACAGGTCAATAGAGATGAAGAAGCCGAATACACCGGTAGAGAGCAGGATGAGCCAGAGAAAGAAGTCCTTGGGCAGCGGCTCGATCTTCCACGAAGCAAACGTGCCGGCAAACACGATAATTGCCGAAAGGAGCAACATGGCTACCGAAATACCGTCAACACCCACGGCCAGATGGATATTAAGGGGTTCAAACCACATCCAAGAACCGGTATAAAGCATGATAGCATCAGCACCGGCAGCACGCAAGTGCAAAAAGTCAAACACCAAGTATACGGACAAGGCTACAAGTGCCGTAGAACCGACAACTGCAACGGTGCGTATCTGGTTCATGTTCCTGCAGAGGAACAGGCACCCGAGCATCACCAGCGGGATGACTACAAAATATATAAGAATATTAGAGAATATCATAATTACTATATTTGAGTTGCACCATTAAACATTACAGAAGACATATCCAGACTACAGTCGCCATCAGAAGCGCTCCTACAAGATAGAGCCATACATAGAACTGTACATTGCCCGACTGCAGCCCCTTGATAGCGAGCGAGGCGCGCTGTGTAACAGCAGCAAACATGTCCATTGTACCGTCGATAATGTGACGGTCAAACCATGCGATAGGCTTGCATATGTGGTCAAAGATAATATTTCTGGTGATGAACAGATAGAGTTCGTCCCAATAGAAACGATGGTAGCACCAACGCCACAATGCGGGCAGAGCGGCTTTCATGCGTGCCGGAGCGGGATTTTCTTTCTTATACATTACGGTAGCTATCAGTATAGCTATAATAGCTACGGCAAGGCTTATAGCGGCAACCGACCAGTCGAGGTGCTCAAGGTTGGTGAAGAACGACATGCCGTCAAACATCGGGTGACCGTTCCAAGTAACGAGATTTCCGAACGGAACAAAACCGGCCACACATGACACGGCGGCAAGGAAAACCAAAGGCACGGTCATAGTCCAAGCCTGATCATGAGGAGCATGATGACCTTCGGGTACCTTATGCTCTTTCCACCAGAATATGAGGTAATACAGACGGAACATATAGAAAGCGGTAAGACCGGCTACAAACGACATCCATATGTACCACAGCATCGAATTTCCGAAGCAAGCGGTCAAAATCTCGTCTTTCGAGAAGAAACCGGCAAACGGTATGATACCTGCAATAGCAAGACATCCGATAAGGAATGTAATGTGGGTCACTGGCATATACTTGCGCAGACCGTGCATAGCGGTGTAGTCGTTTGAGCCAATGGCGTGGATGATAGCACCGGCGCAAAGGAAGAGGAGCGCCTTGAACATGGCGTGAGTGAACAGGTGGAACATACCGGCCATGTAGCCTACTCCATGGTGGAATTCAGGACGGGCAACACCGAGCGAGACCATCATGAACGCTATCTGCGATATGGTAGAGAACGCGAGCACGCGCTTGATGTCGACCTGGACACAGGCCACCATCGCGGCATAGAGAGCTGTAAGAGCGCCTACGATAACGATAATCTCCAGCGCCGCAGTCTCCATAAGATACAACGGGAAGAGACGGGCCACGAGGTAAACACCGGCCACAACCATAGTAGCGGCGTGGATGAGTGCAGAAACGGGAGTCGGACCCTCCATGGCGTCGGGAAGCCATATGTGCAACGGCAACATAGCCGACTTACCCATACCTCCCATGAAGATGAGCACGAGCGCCCAAGTCAGAACCGAAGCTCCGAGGAATGTGGGAGCGGGCGAGTTAAGGAATACATTCCTGACACCTTCGGCGGTAGAAAGGTCGATTTGGAAGACATCTTTCATACCGGCCACAGCCGAAGAGGTCAGCGAAGTGAAGTCGAAGTTGAAGTTGCCGTACTTGGCGCCGTAGAACGACAGAGCCAAGATGCCGAGCAGGAAGCCGAGATCGGCAAAACGGGTTACGATAAACGCTTTCTTACAAGCGGCGACAGCCGACGGCTTAACATAGTAGAAGCCGATCAGCAGGAATGAAGAGGCACCTACAAGCTCCCAGAAAATATACATCTGGAAAATGTTGGTAGCCACTACAAGACCGAGCATCGAGAAGCTGAAGAGTGACAGGAAGGCATAGAAGCGCTGGAAGCCGGTCTCCCACACTCCGTGATGGTCGCGCATGTAGCCGTTGCTGTAAAGGTGAACCATAAACGACACCGTCGTAATCACGATCAGGAGCAGCGCCGAAATGGGGTCAAGCAGGAAGCCGATACGGATGACGAGCTTGTCGGTAAACTGCAACCAGTCCTGATTGAACAGTATGACCTGAAGACGTTCGCCGGCCTCGTTTATAAACTCGGGGCTACCCGAGAAGAAATAAGTGAGGGCTACAGTATAAGCCAACACCATTGTGACTCCCATACCCAATGTACCGAGAATTCCGGCTACCTTATGGGGCATGTACTTACCGAACAGCCCGAGGAAGAGGAACATGCACAGGGGTATGCAAAGTATGAAGATTGACATCATTTCCATAGCGGTTAAAATTTCATTTTAGTAAGGTCACGGACATCTATATTCTTGGCCACTCTGAAAATGTTTACTATAATGGCGATGGCAAGAGCGGTCTCAGCGGCCGCAATGGCAATTGCAAACAGAGTAAACATCATGCCTTCAAGCTGTCCGGGGAACAAAAACCGGTTAAACACGACAAAATTGATATCAACCGCATTGAGCATAAGCTCAAGCGATATAAGTATCGCAATCATGTTTTTACGTGTAATAAAACCGTATACACCGCAGCAGAACATAATCATGCTGGGTATTATGTATAGCATCACAGGTAGTTTATCCATAACACTATTAACGTTTACGGGCGACAACAACGCCACCGATGATACATGCCAACAATAACACACTCACAGCTTCAAAAGGCAGCAGATACTGGTACTTTTCAGTTCCGAGCAAAATCTCGCCAAGACGGTTCATCGTCATATCGAGAGTGAACGGAGCGGAGAAAGTAGTCCAGAACTCAGGACGGCTTACAAGCGCATAGCCCAGCACGACAAGCGACATCAAGGCAGCGATGAGTCCGACAATGCGTTTCTTTGAAGCAAGTCTCGCACTGCTGTCACCCGGCTTGCTTGTAAGCAAGATCGAGAATACGAACAACACGACTATACCGCCCGCATATACAGCTATCTGGACCGCACCGAGAAACTCATAATCGAGTTTGAAGTACAGTCCCGCCGTTGCGAAGAGCACAAACAACAGATAAGTTGCTGCACGCAGAATGCGTCGTGTGGTGACAGTGAGTATCGAGAAGACAATAATCGCGGCAACGATTATTCCATACATAACAATACTTCCGACTGATTCCATATTATGTTTAATTTATTTTTCTTTTTCTGATTGGTTATCGACCGGTTTAGCCTCGGCTGCAGGTTTGGGAGCGGCCGGCTTCGGAGCGGGATCATCGTCCTTCTCGGGAAGATAATTGAGCTGCTCCACAAGCATTGAGCGGGTAAACACCGCCTGCTCGAAATCGTTGGAAAACTCGATAGCGTCCTGCGGACAAGTAGTGACACACAATTCGCAGAATGTACAACTTCCGAGGTCATACATATATTTGTCCAACTTACGTTTTTTCTTTCCGTCGGGGAGTTCCACCATCTTGGTGGTTATGTTTATTGTGCCGTTGGGACAATTACGCTGACAGATACCGCAAGCGATACAACGGTTACGCCCCTCTTCATCATAGATAAACTGAAGTTTGGCACGAAAGCGGGGAGCCGCATACTGAATAGTGTCACGCCGGTCGGGATATTGTTCCGTAATTTTAGGAGTAAAAAATTCCTTTCCGGTGACACCCATACCTTTCAGAAGGCTGATAACCCCCGTACCCAGTGATGAAAAATAATCTTTTACACTGCCCATAGATATGATTGGTCTTTATAATTTTTTGTTATTTATTTTTTCCATTCAATTTCTTTCATCTCACCTGACCGCCCAAAATGTCAAGCAACTCCGATGTAATGGCCTGCTGTCTAAGCTTGTTGTATTCAAGCTGCAGCTGGTCGAGGAGCTTCTTGGCGTTGTCGTTGGCGCTTTGCATGGCCATAACGCGGGCGGCTTGTTCCGACGCCTGATTTTCTGTAAATGTCTCTTGCATGACAGCAAGCACAAATAGAGGGAGGACAGAGTTGAAAATAGTATTTGGGTCGGGCTCGAATATATAAGGGCGACACTGCACCGTAACCGCATTGTCGGTCAAAGTCTCCTGCACGACAGGCAAGAGTTGCTCGGAGCGCAATACCTGACGGCTCACACTCTTGTAGCTCATATAGAGAATGTCAAGCAGGTCTATGTCACCGTCAAGAAACCGCTTCTGCATGGCAAATGTGAAATCGCGCACGGCATCAGCATGGCTTTTCGAGTCAACCCCAGCGGGCTTCACAACCTCAATACGAGCATCGGCAATCTTCGACACCGCCTTGTACATCTTCACGCCGATGGTGTAGATAACAAAATTTATGTCGGCTCCATACTTCTCGCGGTAAGAATGCAGAGTGTGCAGAAGGCCCTTAAAGATATTTATATTGTAGGCACCGCAAAGGCCGTCGTCAGAACCGAACACGACGATACCGATACGCTTCACTTCTCGGCTTTCAATCAGCGGCGACGAAAACTCGGCGTCGGCTGAAAGCAAGTTGCCCATGATAGTCTGTATCTGTCCACGGAACGGAAGAAGACGCTTCAAAGCCTGCTCGGCTTTGTGCATCTTGGCCGAAGATATCATCTTCATAGCGCCGGTGATCTTCTCGGAAGATCTTACCGAACCGATACGACCTTTTAATTCGCGTAATGTTGCCATTTAAAATTCAGTTTTATTTATATCGGCTTGCAATCTCCGCGGCACTTTCGGTAAGTTTCGCCACAACGTCGTCAGTAAGCTGACCGCTCTTGATAACGTCAAGCACTTCAGACTGGTACTTGGCATGCAGCAACTGCAAGAACAATTTTTCAAATTCAGCCACTTTGTCAAGCGGCACATTCTCGAGCAACCCCTTAGTACCGCAGAATATCACGGCCACTTCTTCCTCCACGGCCATAGGGCTATACTGAGGCTGGATAAGCAACTGCTCGTTTTTGCGACCCTTGTCGATAACGCGGGCCGTCACAGGATCTATGTCGCCGCCGAACTTGGTAAACGACTCAAGTTCGCGGAACTGCGCCTGATCGATTTTCAACGTACCGGCCACTTTTTTCATAGACTTGATCTGTGCGTTACCACCTACACGCGACACCGATATACCCACATTGATGGCAGGACGGATACCGCGGTTAAACAGCGCGGTCTCAAGGAATATCTGACCGTCGGTGATTGAAATAACGTTGGTGGGGATATAGGCCGATACGTCGCCGGCCTGAGTCTCGATAATAGGCAGTGCCGTAAGCGAACCGCCACCCTTCACCTTGTCTTTCAACACCTCGGGGAGGTCGTTCATCGAAGATGCCACTTCCTGATTGTCGATAATCTTGGCGGCACGCTCAAGCAGACGCGAGTGGAGATAAAAAATATCGCCGGGGTATGCCTCGCGGCCCGAAGGACGCTTCAAGATAAGCGAAATCTCACGATATGACACGGCCTGTTTCGACAGGTCATCGTACACGATGAGTGCGTCACGGCCGGTATCGCGGAAATATTCGCCGATGGCCACACCGGCAAACGGAGAGTAATAACGCATGGCGGCCGAGTCGGAAGCGTTGGCGGCAACCACTACCGTGTAAGGCAACGCACCGTACTCACGGAGGGTCTGCACGGTGGCGGCAACCGACGATGCTTTTTGTCCGATAGCCACATATATACAATATACGGGCTTGCCGTCTTCATAATTTTTACGTTGATTGATTATAGTATCGATGGCAATCGCGGTCTTACCGATCTGACGGTCACCGATTATAAGCTCACGCTGACCGCGGCCTATGGGCACCATTGAATCGACAGCCTTGATACCGGTCTGGAGCGGCTGATTCACAGGCTGACGGAATATGACACCGGGAGCCTTACGCTCAAGCGGCATACGATAAAGCTCGCCCGATATGGGTCCGGCTCCGTCGATAGGCTCACCCAACACATTGATAACACGCCCCAAGAGACCTTCACCGGCCGGGATCGAGGCAATCTCACCCGTGCGACGCACGGTCATATTTTCAGTCACGCGGTCAATGTTGTTAAGCAATATCACGCCGACGTTGCTCTCCTCAAGGTTCATGGCAACGCCCTTGACGCCATTTTCAAACTCAACAAGCTCGTTGGCGCGTACATTCTCGAGGCCATATACATGGGCAACACCGTCGCCCACTTCAAGGACCGTACCCACCTCTTCAAACGACACCTTATTATTGACGTTTTCGAGTTGTTGCTTTAATACTTCCGATATTTCGCTTGGGTTAATCATCACTTTGTGTTAGTTGCTTAAAAGTTTAAGACGCAATTGTTTTAATTCGTTACTTACCGAGGCGTCAAGACGCTCCGAATTGATGTTTATGACGAAGCCGCCTATAAGCTGCGGATCAATCGACTGAGAGAACTCCATCGACGCACCGTCAAGATGCTTCTCGACCAGCTTGCGCAAGCGTTCTATCTCGTCATCGGGCAGCTTGGCGGCCGTCACGACATTAACAAGATAGATGTTGTTGGCTTTGCGGTATATGCCGAGATAAGCCAAAGCTATGTCGCGCATGAAGTCAATGCGGCGGTTATCGTGGAGCAACCGTAAAAAATCGGCATAACAACGGTCTGTAGCCGCATCGGTTCCGGCCGCCGTAGTCAACAGGCGGGTTTTGTCGTCAGCTGCGATATATGGGTTAACCATAACTTCCTGCAACCTCGGTTGGGCTGCAAACGCGGCCGTGACACTCTTCATAAGCCCGTACATCCGTTCAGCGTCGCCCTTTTCAAGGGCAAACTTGTACAGAGCCTTGGCATACCGATTTGGAATAAGACCTTGATCCATCGTGCATTAATTTTTATTTTCGATTTCGTCCAACAGTGAGTTCACCAATTGGGATTGAGCCTTCTCGTCGGCCATCTGCTTGCGGACTACCTTAGTGGCGATATCCAAAGCAAACGCACTTACTTCATCGCGGAAACGCAATTCGGCTTCCTTGCGCGCCTGCTCAATAGCCACTTGGGCGGCCTCCATCTGCTTTTTGGCCTCTTTCTGAGCCTCGCCGCGTGCTTCCTCGATAATCTGAGTCTTCATGCGGTCGGCATCGCGAAGCATCTCGGCTTGCTGTTTGCGAGCTTCTTCAATATATTTTTCGGCCTCTTCACGGGCATGATCAAGCTGCTCCTTTGCATTTTGAGCGTACTCCACACCCTTATCGATGAGGTCGGCACGGCCTTCTATCATCTTCATAATCGCAGGCCATCCCCACTTGGCAAGCACCAAGAACAGGATAGCAAACGCTACGAACATCCAGAAGATCAAGCCAAATTCAGGCGTGAAAAGTTCCATGAGCGCTTATTATTAGAGGAAGAACGAAAGTACGCAGACGATAACGGCAAAAAGAGCCACACCCTCGATAAGGGCAGCAATAACAATCATATTACTACGAATATCGCCGGTAGCCTCAGGCTGACGTGCAATAGCTTCCATAGCAGCCGCACCGATTTTACCGATACCAATACCTGCGCCAATAGCTGCGATAGCTGCGCCAATACATGCACCAATACCTAAAAGGCCGTCGATAGCCGCTAAAATCATTGCTAACATAATTACTTTAATTTAAGAGTTTGTATTATTAATTTATTGTTCATGTTTTACAGTTTGGGCCGCATGAGCCGGTTCGTGCTCTTTATGGCCCGACTCCTGCGATAACGATATAAACAGTGTGGAGAGCATGGTGAACACATAAGCCTGAATGAAGCTTACAAGTACGTCAATCAACAGCATGAATATCGAGAACAGGACCGACACCACGGTAGTGGCTCCGGCAGCCGCCGCACCAAATGCACCGAGGATGAAGATGAGCAGGGTGAGAACGATAACGATTATGTGGCCGCCCATCATGTTGGCAAACAGACGCACCGTAAGCGCCGCCGGCTTGGTGAACACGCCGAATACTTCGATAAGCGGCATGATTGGTATGGGGGATTTCAGCCACCAAGGCACATCGGGCCAGAATACCTCTTTCCAATAGTGCTTTGTACCGAATATGTTGACCACCAAAAAGGTTATCAATGACAAAACCAGTGTCACGGCTATGTTACCGGTAAGATTGGCTCCGCCGGGGAATATGACAATAAGCCCAAGGAGGTTCATGACCAGTATGAAGAAGAACACCGTAAGAAGATATGGCGCAAACTTCGGAGCCTTGACTCCGAGCGTCGGCTTGATGACACCGTCATATATGAAAACGATAAGCGCCTCTATGGCACCCTTGAAACGGCGCGGCGCCTTATAGCCGGCCTTGGCATACCAGCGGGCCACACAGAGCACCATCCATATGACGATTAAAACCGATATGAAAATGGCAAGCACATTCTTGGTAATGGAGATGTCCCACGGACGGTACTCCTCCATCACGGTCTTGCCGTCGACCGTCACCGGACGCATGCCGACAATTTTGTTGTGCCACTTGCTGTCCTTGCCGCCAAGGGTGAAACCGTCATAGGTCTCGCCGTGCTGAATACGCGACGAGCTGAAACAATGCCACTTGCCCTCATAATCACGTACGATAACCGGCAACGGTATGCGCACATGATGATTGAACGGTACTTCCCAACCGTAGCCGTCACCGAGATGCTCGAAGATTATCTCTTTGGGGTTGATCTTCTCTCCCCCGTCATCTCCGGCAGGTTGCGACGCCGGGGCATGAGCCGGGTATAATACCGCGGCACACACGACAGCCAGCAAGAGTAAAAGTCGTTTCATATCAATATATACACACTGATACCACATCGTTATCGACATCGACTATGCCGCCGGCAACTTCGATAGACTCCTGACGCCCCTCCGACTCATAGGACACCGCACCCTTTACGAGGGTGGATATGAGCGAAGCGTGATGAGGGAGCACCATGAATGTGCCTTCGGCTCCGGGGAGAGAGACTTTATCAACCTCTCCCTGAAATAAGATGTCATGGGCCGATATAACTTTGAGTATCATAATCCTACAATTTTATTATTTTACCTCGGCGAGCAGTTTTTTGCCCTTCTCGATAGCCTCGTCGATAGTGCCGACATTAAGGAATGCCTGCTCGGGATACTCATCCATCTCTCCGCTGAGTATCATCTTGAAGCCTCTGATGGTCTCGCTGAGCGGCACCATGACACCGGGGAGTCCGGTAAACTGCTCGGCCACGAAGAACGGCTGCGAGAGGAAGCGCTGTGCGCGACGGGCACGAGCAACAACAAGCTTGTCCTCGTCGGAAAGTTCGTCGACACCGAGGATGGCGATGATGTCCTGAAGCTCGTTATACTTCTGGAGCAACTGCTTGACGGCCTGAGCTGTCTGATAGTGCTCCTCGCCTATGATGTGGGGGTCGAGAATACGCGATGTCGATTCAAGAGGATCTACGGCGGGATATATACCCAGCTCGGCAATCTTACGGCTCAATACCGTAGTGGCATCGAGGAAGCTGAATGTCGTGGCCGGTGCCGGGTCGGTCAAGTCGTCGGCCGGCACATATATGGCCTGAACCGAAGTAATCGAACCCTGCTTGGTCGAAGTGATACGCTCCTGAAGAGCACCCATCTCCGACGCCAGAGTAGGCTGATAGCCGACAGCAGAAGGCATACGTCCGAGAAGTGCCGACACCTCCGAACCTGCCTGCGTGAAGCGGAATATATTGTCGATAAAGAGCAATATCTCCTTACCGCCGCCGTCCTGATCGCGGAACTGCTCGGCCACTGTAAGACCCGAAAGAGCCACACGCAGACGTGCGCCCGGGGGCTCGTTCATCTGACCGAACACGAGAGTTGCCTGAGAGTTGGCCACGTCATCCATGTTGACATCAGCAAGGTTCCACTCTCCTTTCTCCATGCCTTCACGGAACTTGTCGCCATACTTCATTACACCGCTCTCGATCATCTCGCGCAGGAGGTCGTTACCCTCGCGGGTACGTTCGCCGACGCCTGTAAACACGGAGAATCCGTTATGACCTTTAGCGATGTTATTGATCAACTCCATGATGAGCACGGTCTTTCCAACACCGGCTCCACCGAACAGACCGATCTTACCACCCTTGCTGTAAGGCTCGAGCAGGTCAATCACCTTGATACCCGTATAAAGTATCTCAGTACCGATTGTAAGGTCATCAAACGCCGGTGCCGGTTGGTGTATCGGACGCAAGTCATCGCGTTTCAGCTCGGGCAGGTGGTCGATAGCCTCACCGATCACATTGAGCAGACGACCTTTTACCTGATCGCCGGTGGGCACCGCGATAGGACGTTCGAGATTCTCGACGCGGATGCCGCGCTGCAGGCCGTCGGTACTCTCCATGGCCACACATCGCACGGTGTCCTCTCCTATGTGCTGTTCCACCTCAAGAATAAGTTCCGAGCCATCGTTGCGGACTACTTTAAGAGCCGTATATATGGGCGGGATGACATTATCCTTTCCTTCAAAAGTCACATCGACTACCGGGCCGATCACCTGACTTACTATTCCGAATTTATCGCTCATCTTTTCGAAAAATCAGAGTTTATATTGTATTCTATTTTAATTCACTGCATTAAAAATGCAATCCGTAGCATATCACGATCACCATCAGCACAAGGTTGGCCAAGTTGATCGGCAACAAGTACTTCCACTCAAGGTGCAGAAGCTGGTCGATACGCAGACGGGGGAATGTCCATTTAAACCAAATGATGACAAACGAGAGCAATATCGCCTTGCCGATAAACCATATCAACGACGGTATATAGTCCATAACTTGGTTGAAGCCTTCCCATCCGGGGATGTGAAGCGGCATCCAACCGCCGAAGAAGAGGAGCGTGGCCACACCCGACACAATGAAGAGATTAAGATACTCGGCAAGGTAGAAGAATCCGAAATGTATACCGGAATATTCCGTATGATAGCCGGCGGTAAGCTCACTCTCGGCCTCGGGAAGGTCAAACGGGCCTCGGTTGGTCTCAGCAGTACCCGCTATAATATAGATTATAAAAGCTATTATCGCGGGGATGTGTCCTGACACTATAAACCACACGTCTTTCTGCGCCATGCAGATATCGGTGATAGACATCGAACCCGCAAAAGCGACCATTGTAATAACAGAAAGGCCGATGGATAGTTCATAGCTTACCATCTGCGCGCCTGAACGCAAAGCACCGATAAGGGTAAACTTATTGTTACTTGACCATCCGGCAAGCAGTATGCCGAGCACGCCGATCGATGACACGGCTACGAGGAAGAATATACCAATATTAAAGTCAATGACCTGAAGGCCGTTGCCCCACGGAAGCACTGCGAAGCAGAGCATCGAAGCGATAATCACCAGATAGGGAGCGAGCGCAAACAGAAATTTATCGGTATATTTCAGCGATATAAGCTCTTTTATAAGTATCTTGAACATGTCGGCCACGCTCTGGAAAATACCGGCAGGGCCTACACGGTTAGGACCGAGGCGGCACTGAAACGCGGCACACACCTTACGCTCGAAGTAGATGTAGAACAGCGCCAGCAATGCGTAAGCCAAGAGCAAAACCACGCCTATGAGTACACATTCTATTACGGTGGTCACCCACGGGGCGCACCAGCCGTTCAACCATTGATTGAGCCAATCGGCTCCTTTTGATAAATCGTACATATCGTTCAGTCGTTTCTTTTCTTACTTATCGGTCTATGTCGGGAACTACGTAGTCGAGTGTACCGCCTATCGTTATGAGGTCGGCTATCTTGCCTCCGCGAGTCAGATGATCGACTACGCCGGCAAGATTCATACACGGCGAGTTAAACTTCACGCGCCACGGAGTGTTGGCGCCGCGGCTCTCGATATAAACGCCAAATGCGCCACGGCTGGCCTCAACCTGCTGGAACCAGTGTCCCTCGGGAAGTTTGATGATTTTGGGCACCTTCGCGCAGATATCGCCTTCGGGTATTTTGTCTACAAGCTGCTCGAGTATCCTTACGGACTGCTTCATCTCCTCAATACGGGCGACGAAACGTGCCATACAGTCGCCCTCTTCGAGAATTACCTCGTCAAAGTCGACCTCGTTGTATATGCCGTAAGGAGTGGTCTTGCGCACGTCGCACGCCCAGCCTGAGGCACGGCCGGCAGGACCTGTCACGCCATAGGATATTGCATCCTCCTTAGTCAGCTTACCCACCCCGATCATACGGTTGTGAGCTATGACGTTGCCGGTAAATATAGTGTTGTATTCTTTTATTGCGGCAGGCATGATCTCGATAAGATGTTTTACATCCTTGACGAAGTCGGCGTCAAGGTCCTCCATCACACCGCCTATGCAGTTGTAGTTGAATGTCATGCGGGCGCCACAGGTCTTCTCAAGTATGTTGAGTATAGTCTCGCGCTCACGCAATGCGTAGAAGAGCATCGTGGTGGCGCCGAGGTCCATACAGAACGTACCGATAAAGAGCAGGTGCGACGATATACGCATCAGCTCGTCCATCATGACCCTTATCACCTGCGCTCTGCGGGGCACCTCAAGGCCAAGAGCCTTTTCGATACACATACACAGACAGTGACGGTTCTGCTGGGCCGACAGATAGTCGAGGCGGTCGGTAAAATGCAACGTCTGCGGATAGCCGAGACCCTCGCACAACTTCTCGATACCTCGGTGTATGTAGCCGAGATAGAGGTCGATCTTCTTGATAGTCTCTCCGTCGACTGAAGTGCGGAAGCGTAACACACCGTGAGTGGCGGGGTGCTGCGGGCCTATGTTGAGCACAAATTCCTCAGGGGCGAATATGGTTACATCGCGCTTCTCCACCGAGCCGTCGGCTGTCTCCACATAAGTGACGGTAGTGTCCTCGACCTCTTCATGGTCAAGGCGCACGGGATTGACCGCCGGGTCGTCGTTGTAGTCTTTTCTAAGCGGATAGCCCACCCAGTCGTTGCGCAGAAACAAACGACGCATGTCGGGGTGGTTGATAAATATTATACCGTAATAGTCGTAGACTTCGCGTTCGTAAAGATTGGCCACAGCCCAAAGGTCTGCGATGCTGTGAATCATGGGATTTTCGCGGTTGTCGGTAGTCACCTTGACCGAGACATGCGTGTCGTGGGTGGTCGATGTGAGGTAGTACATACAACCGAGAGTATCGGTCCAGTCCATACCCACTAAAGCCACCAAGTAATCAAATCCCAATTCGGGATCTTCTTTAAGCGTCTTTGCAAGACTGTGCCACTTGGCATCGGGAATATTAACCAACAGCCATTCGCCCTCTTCGAAAGTCGCTTCGGGAAACAACTTGGCTATCTTTTCCTGAACATTTGCCATAATCGTGATATTGATGGGTGTTATATTCTATATATTTTTATTAATTCTCGGCCTCCTCCAAAGGATGTGTTTCAAGAAACTCCTTCTGCTTCTCCTGACGGTTAACGCCGCCGAAGAACTTCTCGACCTTGACCTTGCGCGAAAGCTGCATGATACCGTATATCATAGCTTCGGGACGGGGCGGACATCCGGGCACATAAACGTCGACCGGTATAATCTCCTCGACACCCTTCACCACATGGTAGGAATTCTTGAACGGACCGCCGGATATGGCACATCCGCCACATGCTATGACATATTTGGGTTCGGCAAGCTGGTCGTAAAGACGACGCACCACGGGAGCCATACGATGAACTATCGTGCCCGCCACCATCATGAAGTCGGCCTGACGTGGTGAGGCGCGAGCCACTTCCCAGCCAAAGCGCGCCATGTCGTAGCGCGCCGCTCCGAGTGCGATAAATTCAATACCGCAGCAACTGGTTGCGAATGTGAGCGGCCATAAAGAGTTACTGCGCCCCCAGTTGATGACACTGTCAAGAGTGCCTACGATAACGTTTGTACCGTTGTCTTTAAGCTCCTTGACGAGATGCTCTATATATTCGTTGTCTTTCCAATCGGCATAAGGCATGCCCTGTGCTGTTACTTCCATTCAAGCGCTCCTTTCCGCCAAGCATATGCCAAGCCCAGCACTAATATTCCAAAAAATACGGCGATACACAGCAATCCGTCAGTACCGAGTGAGCGTACATTTACAGCCCATGGGTAGAGGAATACCGTCTCCACATCAAACATTAAAAACAAAATCGCGTACAGATAGTAGCCTACCTTAAACTGGGCCATACTCGAGCCCCGTGTGGGAATACCACACTCGTAGGCTTCTCCCTTCTGGGCGTTGTAGGACTTAGGTGAGATAAGCCCGGCAACAATCAACGCCAACGCTACGAGGGCCACGCCCGTAAGGGCCGCCACTACCGCGAGGGTAGAATTCTGAATACCAAAAACTAATGATACCATATGTTTAATCTATATACTTTCATACAAGAAATGCTTCATGGCATGACGCACTGCATGACAAAAATCAGTGCAAATATAGTAATTATTTTTCAAGTCAGCTTACAATTTGCAACCTAAATTTAAACTATATGAGGGTATATTTGCATTTATAAACAAAAAAACGCCGGCAGATAAAATCGGCCGACGTCTTTTACATCTTTATTTAATATTAATTGGAGCCACTGCTTGACGGCAATATGTTAAGCAGTCGTGATCTTATACGATACTTGGTCTCGGTTCCGTTCTTGTCTTTGTAAGTGCAACAGAATTCGAGATTGATAGGACCGCCAAGCACACCCGAAGCGTTAAGATCAGAAATAGGAAAACGATCCTGCGGAGTAAAAGAACCATTAGCACTAAGCTCCGGAGTTAACGAAGCTATGCTAAACGAAATCATATCACTCATTGATCCGGTATTAATTTGGAAAGGTATATTCTTAAAACGCATGTTCATTGCCGGCATTCCTTCAATAAAAGAAGCGCCTCCGATATGAAGATTAAGAATATTATTACCTTTCTTTATTTCATCACCATTTAGCTCCACAATAAATTGGTTCTTACTCAATTCTGATGTAGAAAGCACCGGTGCTCCGGTCTCTAAGTTTGTAACAGTAGTCTGACTTACATATCCGGTAGCAAGAGCTATACCGGTTATCGTACGATCAGTAAAACCAAGTTTATAATATGTATTTCCGGCTACACCAAGCATCTTGACTGTAAACGGGCTGGGCATAGTGGGGCAACCGGTTAACTGAGTGGTAGCCGATTCTTTCCAAGTATATCCTTCCTGACTGACTGAGCGTTTAAGGTTCGAAAAGCGCCATACTTGATCGCCTACGCCTAAAGCAAACTGGTCTGCATCAGTCCCTGTTGATACCACAAACTGTGCTACAGCCGGTTCCAGCTTCTGCGTACCTCCAGTTTCGATTATATTCAACACCGATACATTCTGGGTTTGAGTACTGTCGCCATCAGTATTACATGAAGTCACAGCCAATGCAAGCGCGGCGCTTGCCAAAATTGTTCCGAAAAATTTCATTGTAAATTGTTTTGTTTGTTTATTATTTAGTGTGTATTAAAATTGCATTCTCACAGTAGCGCCTATGCGCAACGGTTTACCTCGTTGCAGGAATGTGTTCCCTATACTAACGAAATAAAATGTATTATATTTTGTGTCCGTAAGATTTTCTCCCCAAAATGTCACCGAATAGCGCTCATGCTCCAGTCTTACAGACGCTCCGGCCAATGCGTAAAACGGTTGCTTGACACTGTTGGCCTCATCCCACATTATATCGCCGACTCCGCGGCAGTTGACATCAAACACTATCTCGTCAAGCCATGAAGCCTTAACCGGCTGACGGTAGGTGGCTCCGGCAAAAAAAGTATTGTGGGGCGCATATGGGATATACTTGCCTGAAAAATCATTTATGCCGTCATAAAACTCTTTAAATCGGGCATTGGTGTAGCCGTACGACGCATTAAATTCCAATCTTGACACAGGCTTGTAGTTTAACGTCACTTCCGCACCGTAACTGCGGGTCTTTCCCGCATTGGTCATTATACGGCCCGTGGTAAGTCCGTCGGGAAACATGGTCAACTGCTGGTCACGACAGTCTATATAAAACAGAGCGAGTTGCCCCGACAGCTTTCTGTCAGCGGTCGACAAGTGTGCTCCGAGTTCATAGTTCCAACTGTATTCCGGCTTGTACGACACTATCTTGTCTACGTCATAGCGATTGGCAAGCCCCATGTATTCCATCAGATCCTGCTGAAGCACATCGCTGAACATCTGGGTATTGAAGCCTCCGGCCTTATAACCGCGGGCAACCGACGCATACACGTTTCCCTCCGGCAGTCCCGATATATTGTATGTCGCGGTAAATTTAGGAAGAAATTCAACAAATGTCTTTGACAGCGAGCCCGTCTTGTCAAGATCTACCGGTACGTGCTGATAGGGGGTCTCCACTCCCTCGGCCACACTCATTATGGTAAACGCCGTATTGCACCGGCTGTTGTAATCAAGACTTGTATGCTCCAAGTCAAGTCGCAGTCCAAGCGAAAATTCCCATTGGCCTGTGGTATAACCACTCTGATGATAAAGCGCCAGCCCCCATATAGGATTACGGAACTCACTGTCGAGGACAAACGTGTCTTCATTCCACCTAAACGGATGCGACGGGCTGAACTCGTTGATATGTTCAAGTATCAGCTTTTCGATGCCGGTCTCCTTGAATGTGACCGGGGCATCCATATGGGTACGCTTGAAGAACCCGAACAGACCTCCGAGCCAGCTGTAGTCCCCTATTCTGCCGCGACCTATGAAGTCCTGCGTAAACGCCCATTCCCGACGTGCCTGTGTAAGGGTAAAGTATGACTCCGGCAGAAAATCCTGATCAAGAGTCATGTTGTCATTTATATACTGAAAACTGGTTATGCTCGACAATGTCACTCCATCAAGCATCCATTTCACGGTAAGACCGTCGGTAACTCCCGTACGATGATAAAAACAGGGGTCATTGTAGTCTATCTCACCGGTCTCGTATGATTCATAAGGATATCCGCCCTGTCGCGAAATCTGCAACGACGCTACATTTTCCACCGACACGTCAGCGGCCGGATACCATACGGTCTTCCATCGCAGACTTCCTTGATTCTCCTTATCGACTTTACGTCCGTCGTACTTGTTGGTGAAAAAGCCGTCGGTATGAGTGAAGTAAGCCGTGTACGACATACCTAGATTACGCTGCGGTTTATGATAATATGACAAAGCACCTTTCACCGAATTGCCGCGGCCATACTCCGCCATGGCGCGGAAGCCCTGATACCTCATCGGCGACAGAGTATATATATTAATGAGTCCGCCCATTGTATTACGACCGTAAAGAGTACTCTGCGGTCCGCGCAACATCTCTATACGCTCTATATCGACAAGATCGAAGTCATAATTGTCTTTGTTAAGATAAGGTACATTGTCGACATTAAGTCCTATGACAGGCTGGTCTATGCGCGCACCTATGCCGCGAACGTAAATAGACGAAGTCATACGTGAACCGTAATCGGGTATATAGAAGTTGGGAGCTATCTCGCTCACGCCCTTCATGGTCACGATATTCAGACGCTCGATTTCGTCGGCACCGACTACCGTCGAAGCTATAGGAAGAGCGTCGACATTCTTAATCTGCTTTATAGCCGTCACCGACACCTCATCAAGCAACAACGTCGTATCGGCGGGTACGTCAACATCCGCAGCCACAGCCGTCATCACAGTACCGGCTGTCACCACTATTACGCTTATCGCCCTTTTCATATATATATATCCGCTCTTTTTATCACGATGCAAAATTACACGGTAATTTCGGGCCGTGCAACCACTATTTATAGTGACTGACCAGAACAATTTGCCTCACAAGGTTGTCTATTTAGTAACTATTATAAACTAATTTTAATACAATTATTCCTCATGTTGTGTTTTTTAGCCTATTTGACGCCCGAACAATCCGACGACATATCCAAAGCTACTTTAAACGCCATAAATGCAGCTCCGGTCGACACCTACTTTCTCGCGTCGCTGATGATGAGCATAGTCAACTGGCTGCTCGGCCTCGTAGGTCTGGAGCAGAACCAGACTATCGTGACATGGACCTATGCCGTAGTGGTATTTGTCGTGTCGTTAGCCATCGGATATGTAGCCAAGTGGATTATACTCGGAGGAGTGCGCCGTCTTAGCCGCCATTGGGACAATGACCTGTACCGCTTCCTTCGACAAGAGATGTTTTTCACCAAGCTATGCCGCATGATACCGGCCATCATGTTTCTAATCTTCATACAGTTTACGCTTGTGTCGTTGCACAACCGGCTTGCCGACATACTCACCCGGCTCACTCTGCTTTATGTAATTTACGTTACGGTCATGGCTCTGTCTGCGTTTATCGGAGCCGTCTGGGCCAACATCGACGCCAAACGCAACAAAAAACACCTGCCGCTACGCGGACTCATACAACTTATAAGAGGCATCATCTGGATTATAGCCATAATAATAGCCGTGGCTCTTCTTGTCAACAAATCGCCGGCATCGCTGCTGGCCGGTCTCGGAGCCTTTGCCGCGGTACTTATGCTCGTATTCAAAGACAGCATACTCGGACTTGTAGCGGGAGTGCAGTTGTCGGAAAACGACAGCCTGCATGTCGGCGACTGGATAAAAGTCAACGGCACCGACGCCAACGGCACCGTGATCGAAGTATCGCTCACCGCAGTAAAAGTACTTAACTGGGACAAGACCACAACAATGCTGCCCCCCTACAGCCTCGTGAGCGGGAGCTTCACCAACTACCGCAGCATGCAGTTAAGCAACACCCGACGCATACTGCGCACCTACATGATCGATGCCGACAGCGTGGTGCCTCTGACTCCCGACATGCTCGAGGAGTTCAGGAGCATACCGTTCATGGACAATTACATCTCCCGCAAACTCGCCCAGAAAGCGGCGGGAAAGGTTGAGGATGTAAACAATTCCGAAGGACTTGCCGACGGCACCATCGACACAAACCTCGGTCTGTTCAGAGCCTATATGAGAATGTGGCTTGACAACAACGAACTCATAGCCCGCGGCAGCGACAACACATGCTTTGTATCGACGCTCCAGCAGACCGGCGGCGGCATACCGTTCCAGATCTACTGCTTCACCAACACGTCGGCATGGTTACCGTATGAAGCCATACAGGATACGGTATTCGAGCACCTTGCCGCCATGTTGTCACGCTTCCGTCTGTACTGCTTCGAACAGCCGTCAGGACGCGACACCATCATCGACGGATACCTGAGTCCGGGCGGAAAACCCGAGAATGTATTCGGAATACCCTATCCGTTCTACAACCGCGACAGCAAGTCGCCCGTAGGACCCGAAACCGCACCGTCCGCCACCGGCAATGCCCCGACCGGCAAGTAACAAAAAAACTATATATATATGAAGAGCCCGGTACTGCATCGGGCTCTTCGTTTTCACCGCGATTTGGCTTTATACGCAATTTTTTATAACTTTGGGAACATCATTGATTTTTCAACTATTGCTCCAATCATTATGAGACATAGCATTTTAATACCGGGCCGTATAATAGCGTACATACTTCTCTGCTGCAGCATAGCCGTAAATGCACAGGTCGAGGTATCATACAGTAAGGACAATCGTGGTATAAAACTTTTCGGCAACGGCGAAAGCGCCGCTGTCGTAGTATCGCCCAAGGACTTCATCACGGTAAAAAAAGCGGCACAGCTGCTTGCGGGCGATATGCTCAGAGCCGGAGCTGAAAACGCCGAAGCCGTAGTCACCGACACTCCCGACAGCCGTCATGCCGTCATCGCCGGTACGGTCGGACACAGCCGTTTGATTGACGACATGATCCGTAACGGCAAACTCGACGCCAACCCTATTGTCAACGGACATGAGCAATATATATTATCGATAGTTGAAAATCCCTTACCGGGAGTAAAGAAAGCGTTAGTCATTGCGGGAAGCGACCGTCGCGGCACCGCCTACGGACTGCTTTCGGTAAGCGAAGGCATAGGAGTATCGCCGTGGTACTGGTGGGCCGACGTGCCTATAAAAGCACATAAGGAGGCATGGGCAAGCGGCAACTATGTATCACCTGCCCCATCGGTAAAATACCGCGGCTTCTTCATCAATGACGAGGACTGGGGGCTGAAACCGTGGTCTACGTACAACTATGAGAAAGAGCTCGGTGACATAGGGCCAAAGACCTACGCCCGTGTATGCGAACTTCTGTTACGTCTGCGCGGCAATATGCTGGCTCCGGCCATGCACAGTTGCACCGGAGCCTTCTACTCGCATCCGGAGAGCAAACTCGTGGCCGACACATTCGGCATAATAATCACGACATCGCACTGCGAGCCGCTACTTCTCAACAACGCCGCACTGTCGGAATGGGACTCTAAACGCGACGGCAGCTGGGACTATCTCACAAATAGCAAGACCATACGCGACAAATGGGAAAACCGCCTGAATGAAGCCGCATGCTATGAGAATATCTACACCATGGCCATGCGCGGCGTCCATGACGCAGGACTTGTGACCGAAATACCAATCGACGAAAAGGTAACTCTGATTCAACAGGTCATAGGCGATCAAAGAGAGATGCTTACCCGACATACGGGAAAACCGATTACAGAGATACCCCAGATATTCGTACCCTATAAAGAGACGATGGACATCTATGACAACGGGCTCAAAGTACCCGATGACATAACCATAGTATGGGTCGATGACAATTACGGATATTTCAAAAAAGTAAGCAACGATGACGAGCGCAAACGCAGCGGAGGCGCAGGAGTGTATTACCACCTGTCATATCTCGGTGCTCCGCACGATTATCTGTGGATATGCACCACTCCTCCGGTACTCATGTACGAAGAGCTGAAAAAGACCTACGACACAGGGGCCGACCGCTACTGGCTGCTTAACGTGGGCGACATAAAGCCCATGGAACTCGGCATACAGACATTTTTCGAAATGGCCTTTGACTTTGACAACTTCGACGTCAGAAAAGTAAATGAACATCAGGTTAAATTTCTCGCATCGATTTTCGGCACGAAATACGAAAAGGAATTCAAATATATTTTAGACAATTATTACCGTCTTGCATGGAGCCGCAAACCGGAGTTCATGGGCTTTGAATGTGAATGGGACGACGCAGCCCATACGGGTCTGAGAGATACCGATTTTTCGTTTGACAACTACAACGAAGCCCGCCAACGTCTCGCCGACTACCGCCGCATATCGGACATGGCCGACAGCATAACGGATTCGCTGGATCCACAGCTTAAAAACGCATTTTTCGAGATGCTCGCGTTTCCTGTAAAAGGCGCATATCAGATGAACCGTAAATTTCTCATGGCGCAGCTCAACCATGAACTTCTGGCCAAGAATGATGCGGCGGGAGCTAACCGCGCCGCGCGTGAAACCGACATCGCCTATGACAGTATTCAGACACTGATAAATGAATACAATTCGTTGCTTGACGGCAAGTGGAAAGGCATGATGGATCTTGCTCCGGCATTTTGCGCTCTGTACCAGAACAAACCGGTTGTGACAGTCACACCCGGTGCCGGTGAAAGAGATCTCAACATAGAACCGGTCGAAACCCAGTCGGGGACCGACCGCTGCATGGTGCTCAACCTTTCAGACTACGATTTTGCCACCGGAGCATCGGGCCACAATATAAATATAGTAAAAGGCATAGGCTATGACGGATATGTAATAAAGTTAGGCGAACCTACGACACCTGTGGCTGATCCCACCGACCTCTCCGGGGCCAAAATAGTCTACAGTCTGCCGGCTTTCAGTACCGACAGCATAGACGTATATGTCGATGCCGTGCCGCTGTGGCCGCTTCATGACGGACGAAGCACACGCATAGGAGTGGCTGTCGACGATTCGGTAAAAGTGTTTGAAAACAAGTTCAAGGAATATTCGCGCGAATGGAAAGATCAGGTACTGCGCAACGGCGTGGTGAAACACTTCCGTTTTGCCGTCGACAAAAACAAGCCGTCGCACAAGCTATCGCTCATTTGCGGCGATCCCGGCATGATGGTCCAGAAAATCATCATTGACTGGGGCGGACTTAAAAAGTCTTACATCGGTCCTGCCGCACCGGGCCGTGATACGGGCATGTCAGAATAGCAGAAGTCCGAACCCCATTATAGCCATACCGGCCACAACACCGCCTATGGCATAATGGTGATGACCGTATGCCTCCGAATTGGGAAGCAGCTCGTCAAAGGCTATGTAGACCATTATACCGGCCACGGCTGCCATACACACGGCATTGACTACCGGCGTCCATATAGGCATTAAAAACATCAGAGCAAACAGCGCTCCCACCGGTTCGGCAAAGCCCGAGGCCACGGAAAACCACAGAGCCTTGCGACGGCTGCCGGTGGCATGATATACGGGTACCGACACGGCTATGCCCTCCGGTATGTTATGTATGGCTACGGCTATCAATATCGGTAGTGCTATATCGATGCTCTCAAGGCCTGACACGAAGGTGGCTATACCTTCTGGGAAATTATGTATGCCTATTGTAAGCGCAAGCATCACGCCTGTGCGCTTCAGGCGCGTGTGGCGACCCGTCTTCTCATGATACTCATGCGGATTCTCATCCTCCGGCACAAGAAAGTCGATAAATGCTATAAGGCCCATACCGGCGAAAAACGCAAACAATACGTACAGTACTGCTGTCTTTTCGGGATAAAGCCTCATCATGTCCTCCATAGCGTCGGGCATAAGCTCCATAAAAGATATGTATATCATCACGCCGGCCGATAGGCCTAAAGCCACAGAAAGAAACTTCGTATCGGTCTGTTTCGTAAAAAAAGCCATAAGACTGCCTATGCCGGTACACAGCCCGGCAATAAACGTCATACCAAGCGCAATGAGTATATTGTCAGTAGTCAGAATCGTATCCATAATCCAAATTTATAACAATTTAAGTAAATTGTAGGTTGACTTACCGAAAAGTTTCACTAAATTTGGACGAAAATTATCAACATTATCATACCCCGATGGCAAAAGACATAACAAAAGACGACCCGGAACTGATAAGCCGGTTACGCGACCCGGCCACAGTCCGAGAAGCCTTCGGTGAGGTGATAAAGCTTTACGGCGAGCCTCTGTATTGGCAAATACGCCGCATGGTGGAAAGCCATGAAGACGCCGACGACTTGTTGCAGAATACGTTTATGAAAGCATGGAGCTCGATCGATAACTTCCGGGGTGACGCCAAGTTGTCGACATGGCTCTACAAGATAGCGATCAACGAGAGTATAACATTTCTCGCCCGCGAAAGGAAGCGTATGAACCTTTCGATCGATGACGAGGAGTCAAGGCTTATAGACCTTATAGAGGCCGACACTTATGTCGACGGCGACGAGCTGGCGTTAAAACTACGTAAAGCCATAGCCTCACTGCCCGAGAAGCAGAGATTGGTATTCAATATGCGATACTATGACGACATGAAATATGAAGCCATGTCGGAAGTTTTGGGCACCTCCGTAGGCGCCCTGAAAGCCTCATACCACCTCGCGGTAAAAAAAATAGAGCAATTTTTTATCAATAACGATTAAACCATTTGAATTGCCTTTAGTCAACATATTAAATCAAACTTTATTCATATGGCAAAGGACAGCGACATACTTGACAAAATCGGCCGACGCTCGGGAATGACAGTCCCCGAGAACTATTTCGCCGATTTCGCGTCTCGCATGGAAGCCAAGCTTCCCGAGCACAAAGCGACACAGCCGGGCAAAGTCCTGCACAGAAACGTATGGCAGCAATGCCGGCCCTACATATACATGGCCGCCATGTTTTCAGGCATATGGCTCATGATGTGGATTTTCAACGATATCAGCGATCGCAGCAACAACTCCGACATAAGCGGCAATCCCGTATTGGCCGGAGTAATTGGCAGCGACCGGTTCTACGACTACTACCCGATGGATGATATCGATGAATACGAGCTAATAGAAGACATGTATGACGACGGCGTCACTTTAGCTGATTTCAAATTATAACTGACATGATAATACGACGGTTTACACTCTTGTTTATTATGGTTGTGGCGGCCATGAGCTACACCACGGCCTCGGCTGATCCACAGTCGGAAAAAGGGAGAAAAGAGTGGTTCAGAGAATTTCGGCAATACAAGCACGAATTCATGATAAAAGAACTTAACCTCTCCAAAGAGCAGCAAGAACAATTTTTCCCGTTATATGACGAGATGGACAAGTCAATCCATCAACTCAACAGGCAGACACGTGCTTTAGAGAAAAAAATCGACACGTCCAAAGAGCCGGTAAACGACCTCGAATACGAAAAAGCGGCCGAAGCCTTATATGAACTTAAAGGCAAAGAGGCAGAAACGGAGATGTCATATTTCGCCAAATTCAAGACCATATTGACACCAAAACAGATGTACGAGCTGAAAAAAGCGGAGCGTAAATTCACCCAAGAGCTTATGATGCAGCACTCGCGCATGAGGGCAGGCAAGAAAAGATAGGTCACGTCACACCCGCCCTTAACGGCAACACATAAATAAAAACAGACGCGTTCCGATACAAAGACGCGTCTGTTTTGTTATAAAAGAGTCAACCCGTAACATAACTTCACGTATCGACACAATGAAAAAAATATTATTTATCATAACCGCTATCTTCACCGTTATGTCAATGCATTCAGTCAACCGGTATGAAAAACCCGATTTCGCATATCCGAAACAAGTCATAAAAACATCGCTCGCCGACCTTGACATAGCGCTTGCCGACGGCGACGGCAAATTGGCCGTGCGCTCGCTCATAAACTATGAGCTTGCTCAAAGTGCCATTGACCCCGACAGCCTTACGCAGGTACTTACGCGCATACAAGCCGTAACCGACAAAGAGGATGACCCGTGTATAAAATCTTTGTTAAACACACTGCTTGCTCGCATATATCTCGACATATATCAGGCCAATCGCTGGGTGTATGACCGACGCGACCTGCCGGCTACCGCCGACAACGACAACTATACACTGTGGAGCGGACGTAATTTCCGTGAGAAGATACTCACATTGACCCGCGACGCCTTAAAATCGCCTGAAGCGCTGCAGAAAGCCCCGTTGAACGATTACAACGGCATCATCGCCCGAAAAGAGCATACCACGGAGTTTTACCCGACGTTGTATGACTTTATAACCTCGCAGGCTATCTCGACTCTCGATGATTTTTCAGAAGCAACACGGCTGTTCTCCATAAACAGTCTGTGTCGCTACGACGTGTACTCCAAGATGAAATTCAACTACAGGTCACCGGTTGCCAACGAAATTCTTGACATATACCGCGACCTGCTCAATTTTCATCGCGATGATACCGCTCCATTCATAAACTGCGACATACGACGCATAGACTTCATATCGCAACACATATATTATAATGAAGCCGCCCCGTCGACGTACGACCGCAAACGCGAACTGCTCTTGGACCTGTACCGTAAGTACGAAAACAGTCCTTATGCAGCCGAAATCCTTACGGAACTTGACTATGACACAGACTCCGATACAGGAGCGGAGCTGTATCCGCTCATTAAAAAGCAACTGAAAGAGCATCCCGGGTACTTCCGCAACGGATGTCTTGAAAACATGCTCAAGCGCATCACCCATAAAACTGTCAGCCTGAGCTATAACACGACAGTCGTACCCGGCGATACCCTCACAATAAAGGCGACAAACTGCAATACCCCCCAGTACGAGATACGCGTGTACAACGTGCCTTATGCTTGGAACGGCTCAACCTCCTACAGGCTACAGCCGAAAAAAATGCCGCGACTTGTCAAAAGCATCAAATGCACCAACGGCAATACTGTGCCGTTTAAAAGTGAGACATCAGAAAAGATTGTACTCGACCGACCGGGCTGCTATATAATCGTTCCGGTAATTTCGGGCGATAAAAACGACCTTGACAACTATTATGAGATGGTGCACTGCACGAAGCTCGGGCTACAGACGGCCGCATATGCCGACAGCCGCTGGGCCTATGTGTTCAATCCGGCCACAGGCAAGCCGACAAGCGTACCGGTAAGTCTGACCGTGTCAAACTACGACGGCAAGGTCACATCGGAAGTCAGCACCGGCAAGGATGCTTCAGCACTGCTGCCGACAACAGGCAATCGCGTGTATGCAAAGGAAGGACCCGACCGTTATGCATCGCCGTGCTATATCACCTACTCCAACATGCCCGACAATGCACGCAAATACATGATACACGGCTTCACCGACCTTGCATTATACCGACCCGGCGACACCGTGCAGTGGTCAGGTGTAGTACAGAGCTATTTGGGACGTGATGCAAAAATCGAACCGGGTTTCACCGTAAACGTAACACTGCGTGACGCCAACTACCAGTTAAAGGACTCCGCAAAAGCGGTTTCCGACAGCTTCGGACGTATAACAGGCTCCTTTACCATACCGGACGACGGACTTACCGGCATATACTCCATACAGTTCAGCCACCCGCGCTCCGAAACACGACAGAGCAACTACGGCACCGTCAACTTCACCGTGTCAGACTACAAACTCCCGACATACAAGATAGAGATTACCGACATAATGCGCGACCGCCCCGAAGTCGGAGGCGTCACACTCAAAGGTAAGGTAGAGACCTACTCCGGCTTCCCGATGAGCGGATGCAATGTAAATGTAGACCTGAGCGTGGCCCCGCGTATATGGTGGTGGCGCGGTGCCGATGACGTGTCGTTCCACTCCTCCGAAGTCACGACCGATAACAACGGAGAGTTTTCCATAGAGTTTTCAAAGAATCTTCTTGACTCTTCGCCGATACCTGACGGCATATTCAACGCCTCCTTCACCGCCACATCATCGACCGGCGAAAATCAGAATACATCAAAGGCATTCACCACCGGCCGCCCGTATATATTGACCGCATCGCTTGACAGCGACATAGACATTGCCAACCCTGTATCGCTCAACATAAACCTTCAGGATCCGTCAGGACAATCGACCGACGCTCTTATCGACTACCGCATACTTGACAAGGCGAAAAAAACGGTGTCCAAAGGCTCGTTCATGTCATCAGCCCCGAAAGTCGACTGGAGCGATGTGGCGTCAGGCATTTACAACATCGAATTCCAAACCGCCGACAGCGCTTTGGCTATGCCGGTCACGGCTGAAAACATAACTCTGTACAAGCCTACCGACAACCAGCCGCCCGTCACCGACACTCCACTATGGGTACCCGTAAGGAGCTACACGTTGAAAGACTCACGCAAAACCTCGGTACTTTACGGGGTGAATGCCGACAATAACTACGTTCACTACGCAGTATTCACCGGCCAAGAGATGCTTGAGCAAGGATGGATCGAGACTAAACGCGGACTTCACCGTTTTGAATATACCATACCCCGAGGTATCGGACAAGTACGAATAATCCTGTCAAGCACAAGCGATTACCGTTATGCTGAAAGCACCGTATCTGTAGTCACCGAGTCATCCGTAAAAAGCATAGCCCTAAAGATAGAGAGCTTCCGCGACCATATAACTCCCGGTGCTGAAGAGGCATGGACCTTTAAAGTAATCGACCGCAACGGCAATGGCGTAAAATCGGCCGTAATGCTCGACATGTACTGCAAAGCGCTCGATAAGCTGGCGGCTCTTAACTTCAGTTTAAGCCCGACTTTCGGAGGCTCCTCGTATTATAATATTTCAAGGCCGGCAGGTTTGCGCACCGCCGACTCATATGCTGCCGGCACATATTCTCCGATAAAATGCATTGACATAACAGTCCCTCAATTTCTCACATGGGGCAACCCGTTATACAGTTTCAACAACAACGTCATGACTATGATGGAGGGCCGTACCTCGGGAGTGCGCGTGCGAGGTACCGGAAAGATGGCATCATACGCTGCAGCTTATGATGCAGGCAACATAGTAAGAGAACACAAAAAGGAACTTGCCGTTGTGGAAGATGAAGCCGTAGCCGACATGGCTTCTGAAAAGGTGGCAGCGGCCACGGGAACTGTAGCAGAGACAGAAAAGCCGGCGGATAATTTCGAGTACCGCGCGGCCGAAAATCCCATTGCATTTTTCCGTCCCGACCTAACTACCGATAAAGAGGGTAATCTCGAGTTCTCCTTTACCGCGCCCAACGCCAACACCACTTGGCAACTGTGTGCCATAGCCTTTACACCCGACATGCTTGTAAGCAACATGACCCGAGAGATTATAGCCAACAAGCCGGTCATGGTACAACCCAATATGCCCCGGTTCCTGCGTAACGGCGACAAAGCGGATATAAGCGCATCGGTCATGAACAATACCGATACAACAGCCGTCATAACCACCGTTGTGGAGATTTTCGACCCGGTCACTTCAGTCGTAACCGACACATACACGTTTACCGACACAGTGGCTCCTCACGCATCGGCAGTCGTAACGACCCCGATCAATGCCGGCAACGAAACCGACATGACGGGCTACCGCATAAAATCATCGACAACGACATTTGCCGACGGTGAACAGAGCATTATACCGATATTGCCCTCCATACAGCCCGTCATCGAGACCGTACCTTTCTATATCGCCCCCGACAGCACCGCTTTCTCCACCGAGTTGCCGAAAATGCCCGCCGACGCACGAGTCACACTCCAGTACTGCGACAATCCGGTATGGTATGTGGTCACAGCCCTGCCCGGACTGCGTAAGGATGACGCCGATGACGCTCTGTCGGCCTCGGCACTGCTCTTCTCGGCCGCAATAGCCGAAGGCATCATGAACACGGACCCGGCCATCGCTTCAGCTCTCAGGCAGTGGAGCGAATCAGACCATAGCGACTCTACGCTCGTGTCGATGCTCGAACGCAACCAAGACCTTAAAACGGTACTTCTCAACGCCACTCCGTGGGTAATGAATGCCAAATCCGACACTGAGCGTATGACACGGCTGGCTCTGCTGTTTGACAAAAACGTCATCAACTCGTCATACGCAAAAGCCATAAAACAGCTGGCACTCCTTGAGGCCGGCAACGGCGGCTGGGCATGGATATCACAGTACAAAGAGCCCTCATCATGGATAACACGCAATGTACTCGCCATGACAGGACGACTTAAACAGCTCGGCTTCATGCCCGACAACAAGCGGCTTGACGAGATGACAAGACGAGGCATAAGCTACCTTGACCGACAGGCCGAGGAGACGATAAAACATGATGCCTCCGCCACCGATGTATCATATGTACTCGTACGCGATTATTATGACAACATACCCGCGAGTGCCGGCGCAAAACGACTCACAAGCAACACCGTGACCTATCTTTCACGCAACTGGAAGAGCATGGACGCGCCCCAAAAGGCTATCGCCGCGTTGATACTCCGGAAGCACAACTACAAGACCGTGTCGCGCGACATAATAGCATCGCTGCGTGAGTTTGCCGTAAGCACTCCTGAAAAGGGCATGTGGTGGCCCTCGCTCGATGACATGACCGCTTGGTCCATGGGCAAAGTCGGAGCTACATCGCTCATACTCGACGCATTCAACGCCGTCGAGCCGGGATGCCGCGACATAGACCTCATCAGACAGTGGCTAATACTCCAAAAAGAGGCCAAAGACTGGGGCACATCTGTCACCACATCAGACGTTATCGCCTCGCTGCTCACAAGCGGCTCGAAGTGGACCGTGCCCGCATCACCGGCAATTATAAAGATCGGCAATACACGCGTTGAGCCGGAAAACATCGACCGTCTGCTCGGTTACTTCCGCCGCGATGTGTCGTCGCTACATCCGTCGCAGGCCACACTGTCGATCGAAAAGAGCGGCACAACACCCTCATGGGGAGCCGTATACTGTCAGTTCAAAGGTGAAATGACCGAAATAAAAGCCGCGTCATGCGCAGAAGTGTCGATTGACAAACAGCTTTACAAACGCGTCAACGGCTCCGCCGGAGTCGAATGGGTTGCCGCCGACTCGATAACCACAGGCGACATAGTTCAGGTCAATCTCACAATAACCGTAAATCGCGACATGGACTATGTGGCTATAATCGACCAACGTGGAGCATGCTTCCAGCCCGTAGAACAACTCCCCCAACCCATACTATCGGAGGGTATATATTTCTATCGCGAAAATCGCGACGCCTCGACCAACATATTCGTCACGAGACTGCCCAAAGGCGTATACCGTCTGAGCTACGAGCTGTATGCAAACAACGCGGGCACGTTCGCCTCCGGCATCGCAACATTGCAAAGCCAGTATGCACCTTCCCTGTCGGCCCATTCCTCAGGACGACTTATAAAAATAACGTCTAAATGAAACGTCTTATCACTTTAACGGTAGCGGCAACGGCATTTGTCGCTACCGTTTCTTCAATGACTGTGCTGTTCATCGGCGACTCGATCACCGACGGCAACTGGGGAAATCCTGTAGGCTACCCCTGCCCCACCGAAGCAAGAAGCACGACTGACATGAACCATATCTACGGCCACAGTTATATGTTTCTTATCGCCTCGCAGTTTCAGGGCGAGACACCCGAAAAAGATTACCGTTTTTACAACCGCGGCATCAGCGGCAACACTCTTGACGACTTGGAGGCTCGATGGCATGACGATGTCATCAAACACTCGCCCGACGTCATATCGATACTTATAGGCACCAATGACGTACACCGCTATATAGAAGGCGACCAATCACAGCCTTTCGATTTCGACGGTTGGGAAAAGCGCTACTGCGCCCTGCTCGATATGACGCGCGATTCACTTCACGAAGTCAGCTTCGTTCTCGGCACTCCGTTTACAGCCTACACCGGCAATATGCGCAACTATAATTCGGAGGAGGATTTCGCCCTGCGTAAGTCTACAATAGACCGGCTTGATTCAATTGTCGAGAAAATAGCAGCCGACTATGGAGCCGTATTCGTCCCCTACCACGAGTTGTTCAAGCAGCTTGATGCCGATTACCCGTCACTACCCGTCACTTACTGGATATGGGACGGCATCCACCCGACTCCAGCCGGACATCGCAGGATGGCCGATATGTGGATTGATCGTACAAAAAGCATCTTTAACGATTAACATCACCGCATACAATAAACATCTGACAATAACGACATTAGACAATCGCTATATTTTTACGACGAGAGTTTTTACTTAAAAATAGTTAACTGCACGATATTTTTTAGCATTTTATTTTGCAGATAAAATAACAGTTTATATCTTTGTATCAGTTTTTCATGGTATTAGATTTAAGGTAAAAAGATTATTCGTCGTGATGACGAGTAATTTTTTTTTGCTCTCTGATAATTCTCAAAACTTTTATATGATGGCAGAAGACAAAAACATATTTTCTTATCGGGTGCTATCAAACGGGTTACGCATTATACACCGTGAGTCGTCATCATCCGTCGAATATTGCGGACTGGCAGTTAAAGTCGGAAGTCGCAACGAAGAGCCACATCAATACGGATTGGCCCACTTTGTCGAGCACACCATATTTAAAGGCACGGAAAAACGCAAATCATGGCATATAATAAACCGCATGGAGTCGGTAGGCGGCGAGATAAATGCATATACCTCCGAAGAGGTGACCATGATCTACTCGGCTTTCCCAAAAGGCAATCTCACGAGGGCTGTCGATCTTATAGCCGACCTTGTGGCAAACTCCGGCTTCCCCCAGCCCGAAATAGACCGTGAACGCGAGGTTGTGCTCGACGAGATTGACTCATATCTTGACTCACCAGCCGAAGCTATATTTGACGACTTCAATGATCTTATGTTTGCCGGTTCATCACTCGGCCACAACATACTCGGCAATGCCGACACCATAAACTCATTCTCGTCACAGACCTGCCGCGACTTCCTGTCAAGATATTACACTCCCGGCAATATGGTGTTCTTTTACATGGGTCCGACATCGGTCGACCGTGTAGTCAAGGTCGCCGAAAAATTCTTGGGCCGGCTTAACCACTCCGCCGAGTCAATAAACCACATCGAGCCGAAAGTAAACGAGCCGTTTGATCGCTTCAAAAAACTCAATACTCACCAGTCACATACGGTAATCGGCGCACGCATACCCGGCATGTTCGGCGACAAAAACCGCGTCTATGCGCTGCTTACCAACATCATAGGCGGCCCATGCATGAACTCTCTGCTCAACGTGGCGCTCCGCGAACGCCACGGTTATGTATACTCTGTCGACGCATACTCGTCGCTGTTTACCGACTGCGGTCTGTTCACCGTATATTTTGGTTGCGACGAAGAGCATGTAAAACCTTGTCGCCGGCTGATATTCAACACATTTGACCGGCTGGCGTCATCTCCTGTAACACAAAAGACGCTCTACGCGGCCAAGAAACAGTATCTCGGACAATCAGCCGTAGCATCCGACAATCGCGAACAGCTTGTGCTGTCATTCGGCCGTGCCATGCTCTTCAACGGCTACGCTGCATCGGCCGCCGAAATCGTGGAACGCATAATGAGCATAACCGCCGAAGACCTGCGTATGGCCGCCGAAAAAATCACCCGCAATTACTGCTCTATCCTCACCTTTGGGTAACGGTTATTGGTATAAAATGCCGCTGATATTTCATTTTTGCGTTATTTTGACTAACTTCGCATAAGAGACGGCAAACCCGTTTCAGGAAAACCTGTAAAATTCACCTGTTACCGCATGAAAATAGGAAATATCGATTTAGGTGAACGTCCGGTGATGCTCGCTCCTATGGAGGATGTCACCGACCACTCTTTCCGTCTGATCTGCAAAGAACAGGGGGCCGACATGGTATACACCGAATTTGTATCGGCCGATGCTCTTATAAGAAATATCAGCGCCACTACGCGCAAGCTCCATATAAATCCGGCCGAGCGGCCTACAGCCATACAGATATACGGCCGTGAAATCGAGCCAATGGTTGAAGCCGCACGAATAGTCGAAGCGGCACAGCCCGATATTCTCGACATAAATTTCGGCTGCCCCGTAAAAAAAGTGGCGGGCAAAGGTGCCGGTGCGGGAATGCTCCGCGACATACCCAAAATGCTTGCCATAACCCGTGCGGTAGTCGATGCCGTCAACATACCGGTCACAGTAAAAACCCGTCTTGGCTGGGACCATGAATCCAAAATCATAGTCGAGCTTGCCGAGCGCCTTCAGGACTGCGGAATAAAAGCACTGACAGTACACGGACGCACACGCTCGCAGATGTACAACGGCGAGGCCGACTGGAGCATGATAGCGCGTGTGAAGGAAAATCCGCGCCTAACCATACCGGTCATAGGCAATGGCGACATCACCACCCCGCAAAAGGCCGCGGAAGCCTTTGACCGCTACGGAGTAGACGGTGTCATGGTAGGACGCGCCTCCATAGGCGCGCCGTGGATATTTCACGATATCAAGAGCTATATGAACGACAAAGACAGCTCTGCACCACTACAGTTGGGAGAAAAGTTTGCACTTATCCGTCGTCAAATAACAGAGAGCATATCCAACATTGACGAATACCGAGGCATACTACATATACGCCGTCATCTTGCGGCGTCGCCCCTGTTCAAAGGCATACCCCACTTCCGCGACACTCGCATCGAGATGCTACGTGCCGACACTTGGGATGCCCTCGACTCAATACTCAACCGTATACAGTACGAGATAATACCTACTATACAAGAAAATATACCAATACATAATCCTCAACTACAATGAAACGTTTTATCTTTTCTGTCATTTTACCGGCTATTGCGGCCGTAAGCATCTTTGCGGCGAAATCCACCGCCGACATGCAGCCTGTAACTCTGAAATCGGGCAGTTTCTCCCGTATCGAATCAAACATACCTTGCAAAATAATATTGGCGAATAATCCCGACTCGGCCGGAATGATAACTTTCAGCATCTCGCCCCGGTACAAAGACCTGTTTTCGTTCTCTGTCAGCAAAGGCACTCTAAAATGCTCCTTGAAAAAAGAGGGCTCGTTCACTATAAAGCAGGGCTCGTCCACTTACACGATTCAGAATAACAAATCGGGCAGCATAATATCTAAAATATCAGGCACCAAAAAAACAAAGGATGTCATACACATATCCGATATAACGGTATATGTGCCTCGCAAGCTGGAGGGAGTCACAGTCAACGGTTCAGGCACTGTAAAAGCCGATCCACGCATAGGTCTCGGGGCCAAACCGGTTCTATGTATCAACGGCTCGGGCGACATCAAACTATACTCACCCGCCACGGAATCGCTTACAGCAACCGTCAACGGTTCGGGAGACATAAAACTACAAGATACAAGCGTAAGCAATCTGTCAATATCGGTCAACGGCTCGGGCGACATAGAACTGACGGGCAACACTACCGCCACAGTACTTGAGGCAACGGTAAGTGGTTCGGGCGATATCGACGTAAAGGCATTGAATGCCGATAAGCTATCGGCAGGAGTATATGGCTCCGGTGATATAGATATGGCTGGAAAAGCGGTAAGCGCCACCTACACAGTGACCGGCAGCGGCGACATCGACTGCAAGAAGGTCAAAGCCAATAGTGTAACGGCAACCGTGACAGGCAGCGGTGACATCGACTGCCATGCCTCTCGCGACTTCACAGGTAATGTATCGACCTCGGGCAACATCGAGTGTTACGGCTCGCCCGCCAACGTCAACCTGTCAGGCAAAACACGACGCATATCGGTACGTTAAACACAAACCATCAAATAAATATCGCAATTATGTCAATGCACAAGTTACTTCTTTTCGGCATCGCTCTTATATGTGGCTCTATTACGGCTAAAGCTGCCGACGACGAACGCCGTTATGAACTCGATGTAAAAGACTTCAGTGAACTAAGAGTCATCGAGGGCCTTTCAGTTGATTATAAATGCAGCGCCGACTCGGCGGGTTACGTGACATTCACCTCCACACCCGACCTTGCTTCGGTACTTATGTTCACAAACAATAAAAACCGTCTCGATATACAGATATCGACCGACGGCATAGACTATCAGAACCTGCCGCGCATAACCGTATACTCGCGCTTTCTGAGCATGGTCGAGAATAGCGGTGACTCGCTTGTAAGAGTACAGTCGCTTCAGCCGGTACCGGCATTCAAAGCCCGCGTAATAGGCAACGGACGCCTTTCGGTATACGGTATCGACACCAATAACCTCGACGCGTCACTTGACACCGGCAACGGCTCAATAACCCTCTACGGCAAAGCCGGCAAAGCCAAATACAACCTCGTGGGTACCGGCTCAATACAGGCCGACGAACTCGTGGCCGACGAGATAAAATGCTCTCTGCTCGGTACCGGCTTCATAGAGTGTGCTCCGGTAAACATGCTCAACATCGTGGGAGCCAGCTCCGGCAAAGTCTACTACAAAGGCCATCCTCAGGTAAAAACCCGCTCACTCGGCGTAAAAGTCATCTCCATAGATAACGACACAAACAATTGAGCAATCATAATAAATTTAACAGGCCTGACTAAAAAAAGAAGTCAGGCCTGTTAAATTTCATTGGTATGTACGACCAAAATATATCAATTATGTTCAAGGTATCATAATGTCGGATCGGGAGAAGTATGCGGGTGGCGAATCCATTGCGCTGCCGCACTCATCTTAGGGATAAGACGCTTCATCGATGGGCTGAATCGTGCGAACAGTATTGTCAACATCATTAAAATGCCGGACAATATAAGATAGCCGTAACATTCCTTGACTGCAAGCATGATGTTCTGCTGTGTGAAATATTCAGCAAACCATGATTTTTCCGAATCGGTATAGTCTATTTCGGATAACGTCAACATGACATTCTTGTTCATCGCCCATGCAAACATTCTCTCAATTACAGCTCCTGCCGCAGCAGTTCCCACACCACACCGGGCAAACCCGATTATGGCTATATTCATAAACATGTGCTGAAACGGAATGTTGCGGCATACCATATAAGTGGCACCTGCCTCCATCATCACCTCGCCAGCTCCGAAAGCGAACAGCGGTATATAAAACATCCATGCTTCTGCCGAAGGGTCGATAAGAAAATACGACGCGATAATGTAGAATGTGGTCATAAGAAAACAGGTGAAGAAAAATATCTTCATACGCCATTTCCATCTGACAAGGGCGAAATATGTCAGCACCGCGCCAATGATTATGCCGTAAATCTCAGGATAGTTGAAGTTTACTATCGTAAAATAATCGTATCCTGCGACCGCATTCATGAACACGGGCTGCAATACATGGGCCGAAGCCTGAAGTACCGCAATTCCCAACAGCACGAATATGACCCGCCATGTTGTAGGATAGCAAAATGCCTTCAACGAGATAAACGGTTCTTTCTTATAGTGCGCTTCAATCAATGTCAGGGCAAATACTGCAATGAAAAGCCATGTCGCATACCAGATCTCACGGCTGTCCCACCAATCGTAATGCTCTCCATAATTGAATATCCACGCGGCTATGCAGCATGTCGCGACCCAAAGGATATGACCGGTCCAGTCCACTCCTTTGAGCGGAATGAATGGCGCGCCACGATGGTCGTGGCTCATCATGAAATAGACGATAAGGTCTATAACCAGCATCATTACCACGATTATAAGATAGACATATTTCCAGTTGAAATCGTATGAAATATAAGCTGTCATCAATCCGGAAATCTGTATGGCTCCGCACACAAGTATGTATACCACCGGGAAGAACACGCCATAATTGCGTGTCGGGGTTATGTTCAACTGGATTGTACTCATGCAGCCGAACATACCCATCATTTTGAAATATCCGGCGAAAAGGCATACGAGCCACAAAAACCACGGAATCGTGGAATACGGCGCGGCAACTGCACAGACAATAGACCCGATGCTTGACACGAACCACATCTGGCAGCTGTAAAAATAAAATTTCCATCTGAACAGTATCGGAAATATCATGTTAAGCCCGATAAGTGAGCAATAACTCGCCATCGTCACATCCTCGCTGATAAACGAAAGTTCTCCAACCATCTGACTTAGGGCTGCGAGATATACGCCGCCTGACATCTGATAGAAAAAAGCGAACATGACAATCAGCCAGAAGCGCAACCGGCGCGGCACCCACGGCTTATACACCAGAAGGCGGTTGTTGGTAAATGGGCTTGGTCCGTGTCCCATCACTTTATTACGTTACATTCCACATTCATGCCCGACCGTAACCGCGACATCTCCTTTTCGGGCATATCTGCTGCAAACCGTATTTTTACGGGTATGCGTTGCTCTACCTTTACAAAATTCCCGGTTGAGTTATCTTGTGGAATAAGAGAATATTTTGCTCCTGTGGCATTTGATATTGCCTCTATCACACCGATATATTCCACATTGGGTACGGCATCGACCTCTATGTTCACACTGTCGCCGACTGACATCCGGGCAGTCTGCGTTTCCTTATAATTGGCGATAACCCATGTGTCGCCGGTATCAACCACCGACACAATGGTCTGTCCCGGCTGGATAAGCTGCCCGGGCTGAATGTTGCGCCGGGAGGTAAATCCGTCACACGGGGCAAGTATCACCGTATAAGACAGGTTCAGTTCGGCAAGGCTTACGGCTACTTCCGCAAGTTCTATACCGGCGTCATTCTGACCGAGGCGGTGACGCTGCTGTTGTGCCACAAATCCTGTTGAGTTTCTTTGCCGTGCCAATGTGTTTCTCTTTGCTTCAAGAGCGAGATAATTGGTTTCCACCGCGTCATATTGCTGTTGGGTGACAGCCTCCTGTTGAAGAAGCGCCGAATAACGGTCGAGGTCACGTTTTGCGTTCCGCAACAAAGCCTCCACCTCGGCAAGTGCTGATTCGGTTACGGTTATGTCGTTCGTTGAGGTAGACACAGCCGAGGTAGCGACATCTTTTCCCGAAAGGGCATTTTGTAGATTGGCTTTTGCTTGTGCGAGTTGCAGACGAAAATCCGCATCCTCGATTATTGCAAGTGTATCACCCTTGTGTACGGGCGTGTAGTCATCAAACAGGATTTCTTTTATAAATCCTTGCACACGGCTGTTTACAGGTACTATGCGCTGGTAAACTTGGGCATTGTCGGTGAAGGTGGATGAAGAAAAACCTACGAACTTATATACTATCCACGCGAAGCCTGCGAGGATTAGAATTATGACTCCGATGTTCTGGAGTCGGCGACGAGTTTTTTGTTTCATAATGTTGAGAGCGTTCCTGCTATATAGTGGAGTTGATAATAATAAAATCTTGTTGATATTTCAGCATTTACAAGTCTGACACCTGCTTCAAGCCTTGCGTTTGAGGCATCAAGCATATCGGTGAGCAATGCGAGTTGATTGTCAAAACGGTTTGACACTACGGCATAGTTTTCTTCGGCGAGCTGTACATTTTTTCGTTCAATCTCAAGGCGCTCTACCGATTGCCGATAGAGGGTTACGGCCTCGTTTATCCTTCTTTCAATCCCGGAGGTCACAGCCTCTTGTTCACTCCGAATTCTTGTCAATTCAAAATCATGCTTTCTGGTGGATTTCGGAGTTGTGAAAAGTGATGAAATATTCCATTTGATATTAACCCCGACAAACCATGCGTTATAGTTCTTATTCAACGCAGGTACTTCAAAAGTCACCGGGCCGAGAAAGTTATCCCCCGCCACAATCCCTATTTTGGGGATGTACTCCGAGTGAGCAATTCTACGATTCAACTGTTCAATGTCCGCAGATATAGCCAGAGTTTTAAGTGATGGCGAATGCTCTGATGCTGTTTCAAGCCAAGAGTGCATATCGGCTTCGGAGGTCAACCATCCATCCGCATCAATGTCCGGAACGATTTCGGTACTGGAATCAAGCCCAAGCAAAGAAACGAGGTTGTTGTTGAAGATCCGTATGGCGTTTTCCGTTGCCAGTTTGTCGTATGATAGTGACGACAGTCGCAACTCGTACCTTGTTATGTCGTTCTTCAAGACTATTCCTTGTGAGTGCTTTGCTTTCATCTCGCCCACAAGTTTTTCGGTCAGGCGTATGTTTTCGTCATACACTTTCAGGAGGTTACGGTTCTTGGCAAGTTCGAGATAGTTTGTCGCGATGGCCATCCTAACTGAATTGACGGACATTGTCCTGTTGTTTACAGCCATTTCAGTTCCTTTCTCGGCAAGAAGCATACCCGAAGATATTGCACCGCCTGTATATATTGGTTGGTATAATTCCACACCGAGGGTGTTGCTGAAATGGGGGAGTTTGTCACGCATAGCGTTGCCGAAATCCCGGTCAAGGATTGTTCCGTCACCGAGATAACTCAATGTCAGCGACACATTGATTTGTGGCAAACGGGCATTTTTTGCTACTGCCTCACCTTGCCGCGCGACAGTGACGGCCGCATCTGTTGCCCCGATGTCGGGGTTCCGTTGATTGGCGAGTGTGAACAATTCGCCGATGGACATTTGTCGTATTTCCTGACCGTAGGAATACGACACAGACATTAGTGCAAATGCCCCTAACAGTTTGATTGTCTTTGTCATTTGTGATTGTTGGTTTATTTTGGAATGTTCAATATAGGCGCACGAAAAACAGCACCGATACCAATAAGGCATGGCGCACAACTATCTCACAGCAAGTCTTAACTTACTGAAGCGTGTTCCAAAAATCAGTAGGGAATACTATCTCAATCAAGTATGACCTCATTTCATCTCGAAACAAGGTAATGCTCATATTCTTTTCTATAAGAATTTCTGAATCAAAAGCGTCAATTATTGATTTATACATTATTATATTGACTTTCCGCAGACAATTTTCTGAATGCCGCATCGTCAAATCCGAGTGCAAAATTAACAAAAATATACATTTATCCAAACCGGCTAAACGTAAATAAAATTTGCTGTTATACTTGATATATCTATAGCAATTATCCATATTTTTGTAATTTTGCGCTTGATATGAAGTACATAGCGTGGATAATATTGACAATGATTGTGGGTATGATTTCTTGCTCACGTTCAGGCCAACATATGCAAACACTTTCAGACGCTGAAAGAATTGTCTATGCAAACCCTGACAGCGCATTAGCCTTGATGAACGACATTGAAGCCACTGACCTCAAAACGGATTCCGCGCGGGCATTGTATTATCTTGTCGCTGCTTCCGCGCACAAGGCCAAAGAGAGTTCGATGGTATCGGATTCCCTTATCCGTTTTTCGTTTGATTACTATAAAAACCGCGACAAAAACAGATTTGTGCGGAGCGCAGACCTGCACGCATTGTACCGTTTTTGGACAGGTGACGGAAAAGGAGCATTGGCGTTGCTTGATTCAATGATTTCGCTGCCGGACATGCCGGATAATCTGATGATACTGCTGCTTCGTTCAAGAATTGGAGTGGGCGGAGCCGAGTTTGACTGCGAGCGAAATATAGGATATATAAAACGTCTGCAAGAATTAGACAAGGATTCAGCCAATCAGATTGAGTACACATATCAGCTATGTGAAAACTATCAGTTTGTCGGCAGAAGTGATTCAGCGCTGATTATAATTGACAGTCTGATTGATTACGCCCGCAAAAGCCAACCCGACGGAAAAGATTATTTCACCTATGCCTATGAGAGAATCGGCATACTTGAAGAGCTTGGACGATATGACGAAAGCAATGTTCAGACAGATTATATCTTAGAACATGCTCCGCATAATTCAGCCATTCCATATCTGTATTTCTGGAAAGCGTTGAACTATTTCAATATGAGTGATTTCGACCAATCCTCCCGTGAGTTGGCTATAGCCGACAGCTGCGCGGCAGATACAAAATATTTCGACAACAGCTATTATGAAAGTTTTGCCGGGCCTTTACGCGAATTCTTACAATACCGGAAGAACGGCAATGTCAGAATAAGTCAGCTGGCGACATTAAACAACAGTCAGCGCGACCGCTTCCTACGCATGGAGTCGACAAAGTGGGAAACCAAACAGAATGCACTGCGACAGGAGAATCGAGCATTAACCCTAAAAGCGCAGAATGAACGCAAAACGTCAATCTTGGTTATTATGGCACTCGCTGCTATAATAATAGTATTGGCCGCCATATGGAATATGCAGAAACGCAAACGCGCCACAATCGAAGCCGAAGAACGGGCTGAAGCTCTGCAGAAGATGGTCGACGAAATGAATACGTCGGCCGCGCCATCGACCGGGCATGAAGCACTGCGCCGCGCCATGCTCAAACAACTCGGCATCATCAAGATGGTAGCCGAGACACCGACAGAACAGAACCGTGAGATGTTACGGAAAATATCGTCGATTGACAGCAATACAAACGGGGCCCTCATAAACCGGGAAAGCATATATGAAATAATCGACAATCTATATTCGGGCTTCCATACAAGGCTACATGAACGCCATGGAGATATACTCACTGATAAGGAAGAGCTGATCATAGTACTTATGATGGCCGGCTTCTCCACAAAAGAGATAAGCGTCATTACAGCGCAGACGACCGCTACAATATATGTACGTAAATCATCGATAAGGAAGAAGCTCGGAGCTCCCGAAAAGAAAGACATAGTGGCTTTCCTCCGTCAGGAAATTTCGGATTAAGGCCGATTCAGAAGAGTATCGGCATCATTAAACTTTTTAAGCAAGGCTCCCATTGATATTCAACATATTACATAGGCACCATTAAGACTTTCACCTTTGGTGTTAAGATAGATTTGGATATAATTTTGCGGTACAAAATCATTAAATATTATCGCAAATGACAATCTTTAAATCAATCGCGCCGGCGGTGCTCACAATTCTTCTTCCAGCCATCGCAGCCGCACAGGAGGTGACCGACACCATTGCCGTACATGAACTCAATGAAGTCGTTGTTAAGGCTCCTAAAGTTATACGCAAGGCGGATATGGATGTATATTATCCTTCGCAAAGTGCCGTAGAAAATTCACACAACGGCATGCAACTTCTGACCAACCTTATGATTCCCTCGCTGACGGTGACAGACGCGCTCGGAACCATAAAAGCGGCGGGGCAGTCGGTACAAGTACGTATAAACGGTCGTGAGGCATCTGTCGAGCAAGTTAAAGCTCTGCTCCCTTCGACAGTTAAACGCGTCGAGTGGATCGACAATCCCGGGGTGCGTTATAACGGAGCGAGCTATGTACTGAACTTCATCGTGGCCAACCCTACTCTCGGCGGTTCGCTGCAAACTGAAGGACGTCAGGCAATGAATACAGCTTGGGGCGAATACTTCGTTGACAGCAAGTTTAACAACGGACGTTCACAATTTGAAGTCGGCGGCCTGTTCAAGTTGACCAATAAAGTCAAATCACACAGAGATTATAACGAGACATTCAGATATCCCGACGGTAATTCTCTGACGAGAACAGAATCGCCGATCGGAGGCCATGTAGACAACAGCTTCGGTCGATTATGGAGTTCATACAGCTATATAAAGCCCGATACCACGACATGCTATATTGAAGCGAGTGTCGCCCCGACACTCTCCGACAACCGGATGTCAAAAGGACTTTTATCGCTCAGTGACGGTACTGAAGACATAGTCCTTACGGAATCAAACGGCAACAAGGGCACAACGCCCAAGTTCTCGGCATATCTCGAACATCATTTTACCAATCGGCAGACAATCGTCGTGGACTTCAACAGTTCTTTCTACTTCGGGCGCTCATATTCATCTTACCTCGAGCAAAAAACTGCCGGCTCTCAACAGAGAGAACATCTTACGTCAATCGACACCGATATTAAAGACCGCAATCAGGCTTATGCAATAGAGGCAAATTACATAAAACAATGGCGCAATTCTCGCTTGACCGCGGGAGCATCATATACAGCCAACCGAAACCGCTCTGTATATGAAGATCTTGGTGGTCAGATATTTCATCAGCGACAAGATAAAGTTTACTTTTTTGCCGAATACTTCCAACGCATCAACAATGTGACACTGACAGCCGGCATCGGGACACAGTATACAGACTATCTGTTTAAAGAGACTGATCAAGGTAATCAATCTTGGCACCTTAGACCACAGGCGACAATATCATACCGTTTAAATCAGAATCATCAGTTCCGGTTAAGTTTTCAATCATGGCAATCAACACCGTCATTTGTCGAGTCAAACGTTGCACCCCAACAGATAGACGGCTTCCAATGGCGTATCGGGAACCCTAATTTGAAAACCGCCAGTTCGTATATGTTAACCTTACAATACAACTTCAATATTCCACACGCTGCCGGAACGTTTGGAGTTCGTGCCTTCACAAGTCCGGATGCCATTACACCTTATCTTTATTGGAATAATAATAAGCTAATCACTTCATATGAAAACAGCCGTGGCCTGCAAAATATTACAATCTTTTTATCGCCTCAAATAGAGATTATACCAGATTGGGTGATGGCAAGCGGACATGTACAGTATCGGATTGAACGCATGAGAGGTACCGATTACCGACTTTATAACCACAATTGGAGCGGAAATGTCAACATCATGTTTGCACACTGGGGCTTCGAACTTGTGGGGCAATATGTTCGCGCCCAACACGACCTTTGGGGCAAGAGAATCAGTTGGGGCGAAAACCTATCAATCATACAGCTATCATACAATTATAAGAATTGGCAGTTCGGAGCAGGTATGATCATGCCGTTTGGCAAATATGATCAAGGATCAAAGATGCTAAGCAAATGGAATAGAAATGAGCAACATATGCGACTTGATATGAGAATGCCCTACATAAGCATAAGTTACAATCTCCAATGGGGACGTCAGAAACGCGGAGCGCGAAAGCTTATCAACGCCGAAGCTACGGTAAACACATCCACCGCAGGCGGCAGATAACAGCCTATCATTCACGTATTCGGTAAAATAAGTCATAATCTTGTATATCCCGGCGAGTATCTAAATTTTGCCACAGAAGTTGGAGGAATATCTCCGTAGACTGATTAAATGTCAATTACCTTGAATTCTCTGCAATTGACCGCCGACAGGAAATGATTAAAAAAATCAGAAGAAGTGAATACATAGCTTTCATTATTGACGCACGGATGTACCATAATGTATTTCTGTTGCAATATTACTTTGTCAATACACAATCCGACCATGTGGTTGGAGTCAAAAATCAATCCTAACGGGCTTGCCGCACCCGGTGTAGCATGCAGCAACAGGTCCAGAGCCTCAGTCGAAGCAAGAGACAAGCGAGAGCTGCCAAGTTGCCTTGCAAGTCCCGTCAGGGATATTTTGCCATCGCCCTTGGTCAACAGCATATAATACTGACTCTTACGGTTGACCAACAACAAAGTCTTACACGGCTCGATACCCAGATGCTCAGCTATATCTCTGCCATCATCTACCGTAAAGATGGGTTTGTGAGTATGACGTATATAGCCGATATTTCTCTCCAAAAGGAAAGTAGCAATATCTTGACTTACTTCTGACATAGTCTTTTACTTATTGTAACGTATATCTATAATGTAACTAATTAAAATATTATATATGCGCGCACATCTCTGAAATTGCTTCCTTTGGGAACAAAGTTACTCAATAATATGGACCTGTAAAACAATCCGGACGCTCCAACATCCATATATGAGGCACTGAGGTCATTTTGACTTCACATACTAAAATATGGGCATCTAATAGTATTCTACATTTCTTAATTTGGTAAAAATATCTTGCTCTTGATTTTGATATATTTATTAACTTTGCATTGCGGATAGGTTGACTGCCGGCTTTCGGCCGACGGTCATTAAAAGGGAACGGGGTGAGAATCCCCGACAGTCCCGCTGCTGTAAGCTCCGTTTATATGATTATCGGCAATCTCTGCCACTGGACTTTATGTCCGGGAAGGCGTCGGTAATTGGAGTAAGTCAGAAGACCTGCCTTTCCGCAGGGTGGCCGATGCGTTCGTGGGATAACGCGGTCACTGCCTTCTTATCATTTCCCACTTCTTTTTTTCACGCTTGGGAAAGCGTGCCATAGTCTGATTAAAGGCTTGTAGCACTACACAAGCCTATGGTTTAAGAAAAATGAAGCGTTCCGGGCTAAGTGATTAGGCCGGAACGCGCTTTTTAAGTATCAATGTAAAAAAACGGTTGTTAAAAAGGGGGTAATGCCGACGGCATCAACGACCCGTAGAGCGTATCTTATCTCGCAAGTAGTCGTTGAACTCCGAAGCTCCGAGAAGCTCTTCAACGGTCAGGTGCATACGATAACGCCAGTAATGACGGGGATTGGCCGGTATATTGATAAGCTCGTCATGAGGGTTCTCACGGCGCAAGGTTCCGTTTGTCGACAGCCAGTCCTGAAGCGGGAATATGGCCAGCATAGAAGGCGACTGAAGGTTGAGCGTTATTATCTTGTCGCATACCCACGGCTCGGCATAATGAGGTGCCGCGCCGCCTTCGTGCAGCATATTGTTGTAATAGTGCTGGGTAACGTCGCGGTTCTCTTCCCACCACTGGCGTATGCCACCCATGTCATGGGTAGAAGTTGTACATACCGACAGATAAGGATAGGTCCATGTATTGCCGAATTCGGCGGCAGGATCCTTGGGCATGCGCTGTATCTCAAGCGACAGCATCTGCAACTTATCCATAACGGCAGGCACGCAGTCGGGTATCATGCCGAGGTCCTCGGCACAAGTAAGCATTGAAGTCGAGTCGATAAGCGGCGGCAACTTCCACATAGCCTTGCCATACCAGAAGTCATTATGGCGATGATAGTAGAAGTCGTTGTACAGACGGTTGAAGCACCAGCGCTCGTAGTCAGTCAGCGAACGATAGATGTAAGTGAACTGAGCCGAGATACGCGGATGGTATTTGCCCTTCTCATACGGATCCTCGATGAAGAGCACCTCATCGACAAGCCCCATAAGCGCACTGCAGAGCTTGTCGTTTTTATCATTTTTATCCTCATCGGCGAAGTAGTCGGCTATCTTGCGCTGGGTGTCAAACTCAGGACGCAGTTTAAACCGGCCGTAACCGACGTTTATCAAGAACCTGCGCTTGGCCTCCTCGGTATATTCCCCGAAGAAGTCATAGAGGAAGTAATCCATGATAAACGGCGTGGTCTGCAAGTCTATGTCAAGCCAGAAATCATAATTGTTGCGCAATTCGTCGGGAGTATAAGGCAGCGCGGGATTAAATATACCGAGGAGACCGTGCACGGCATCCATCGGTATCTGCCATATACGGAAAAATCCGAGTACATGGTCTATGCGGTAAGCGTCGAAGTACTCGGCCATCTTGCGGAAACGGGCTTTCCACCATGCAAAACCGTCCTTGCTCATCTCCTCCCAGTTATAAGTCGGCAAGCCCCAGTTCTGGCCCAGCACAGAGAAGTCATCCGGTGGAGCACCGGCTTGACAATCAAGATTAAACAGACGGGGATTTATCCATGCATCAGCCGAGTCACGCGATATGCCGATAGGTATATCGCCCTTGAAAGCTACACCATGCTCGCCCGCATAGCGATGCACTTCGCGCATCTGCTTGTCAAGATGATACTGTATGTAGTATACATAGTTGATCTCATCGCGGTTATCCTCGACAAAACGCTCTATCTTGTCGGCATCATATACGGCATATTCGCCCCATTTGTCAAACTGTGCCGTACCGTTTTTGTCGCGCAACAGGCAGAAAGCCGCATAGGGCTTCAACCAAGACTCATTGCTGTTAATAAACTCCTTGAACTCAAGAGTACCGAGTGTCTTTGCTCCTTCCTGCTTGAAAATCTCGCGGGTAAATTCGTTCTTGGCATTGTTGACACGCTCGTAGTCGACGGTAGGCAGCGCGTTAAGCTCTTTTGCGAGATCATCGAAATAGCGTTGACGTCCTTCATCGTTAAGCCTGCCGAGCTCACTAAGGCGGAGATACATAGGATGAAGCGCAAATATAGAATTGGCCTTATATGGATACGAATCGGTCCATGTGTGGGTCATCGTGGTGTCATTGATGGGAAGTATCTGAAGAAACTTCTGTCCTGTAGCTACAGCCCAGTCAACCATAAGCTTCAAGTCATAAAAGTCACCGACACCGAAGTCGTCATTGGACCTGACTGAAAATACGGGGATGGCAACACCGGCTCCACGCCACGCAGGACGCGAATTATTGAGTCTTAATCCGCTTATCACCAAAGCCGAGCTCTTATGCTCGGGCATTATGTTCATGACTCGATTGTCGCCGTTCTCCCACGAAAGGAGTTGCATAGAGTCTTTTTTCAGGATCAAGAATTTGTATCGGAACGGCAGGTCAAGCTCTTTCAAATCGATGGTGACGCTCCATTGCGGGAAGTTGCAGTCATTCATAACCACCGCACGCGAAGGTTCCCACTCGCCAAGCGCGATATTGTCGCCGCATATGGCAAGCACCTCGTCAGAGCCGACCATAGGCGCATCGACATTTACAGTCAATGTGCCGCCATGTATCGACAAGGGTGCGTCGCGATGATCACGGCGGTTCATACAATCGACAAACACCGACGAGTAGTAAGGCTTGTCATAAGGTTGATCCTGCCACCTGTCATAAATTTCATAGGTACTTACATCGTAGCCCGGCACAAAACGATGGGCACATCCCCACTCACGGCGCACGTATCCGTTATCGTGACGAACTATGTAGCGGTAGTCAAATGCGGGTGTACCCTCGGGTACGTCGACCGACAAAGTCCACACTCCCACTCCGTCGAGTTCCATTTTGACGGCATTACCCTCGTCGCCCCCTCCCAATTGCGGGACAGATGCCACGATATATACCGACTCGCCCCAATTTGTGCGATAGTCAATATTGAAGTTCAGCTTCATGTTTATTTGGTATTAATTTTTAAAATCGCTATATATAATAATGTATCACAGTGCCGTAAAGTTACTTATTTTTACAAAAAAAACGGCCGTTTTCGCATTTTTTTTATCGAAACGGCCGTTTTTAAGTATTTATCGTCTATTTATCCACACTTTGAGGTACCGCAGGAGGTACATATCAGACATCCCTCCTGATAGATAAGAGTCTCGTTGCCACAATTGGGGCACTTCTGTCCGTTGGCCTTTGTGCCGTTGGGCAGATACTTCTTCAGCGCACGTTCGACACCCATTTTCCATGTATTGATTGACTGGCTGTCAAGTTCAAGTCCGCTTACAAGTTTCAGCACCTGATCGATAGGCATACCGTAGCGCAGCACTCCGGAGATAAGTTTGGCATAATTCCAATATTCGGGATTGAACTTGTCAGACAGCCCCTCAATGGTAGTCTTGTAGCCGCGTTTGTTTATAAACTGGAAGTCATAGCGCTTATTGCCCTGCTCGTCAATAGCCTTGATGATCTTTCCGTGAGTTACGCTCTTCGGGCAGAATATACCATCCTCATCATCGGCAAGTCCGGTAAATATCTCATAAGGCTGTCCATCGACAAGACCGACAAAAGCAATCCACTTCTCCTTGTTGTTCTGGAAACGCACCACATCGGCCTCAAGCTCTATAGGACGTTTGAGCACATGAGCTTCGGAAATCTTGACCTTGTCGGCCGGCGCCTTTTTCTCCAGCGAAACAAGCACACCCGAACGTGACCCGTCGCGGTATACGGTACAACCTTTACAGCCTGACTTCCATGCCTCCACATACAGTCGGTTGACAAGTTCCTCCGAGACATCTGACGGCAGATTGATAGTTACCGAAATCGAGTGGTCCACCCATTTCTGCACACGGCCCTGCATCTTGACCTTCTCCAGCCAGTCAACATCATTGGACGTAGCCTTGAAGTAAGGCGACCGGGCTACAAGTTCATCGAGCTCATCTTGCGTATATCGCTCCTTTTTCTCTATGCCGCATATATCCATCCAAGTCACAAACTTGGGGTGATATACAATATACTCCTCAAAGGCATCGCCGGTGTCATCGACATAATCCACCCTCACCTCAGGGTCATTGGGGTTAACCTTGCGACGGCGCTTGTAGACCGGCAGAAACACCGGTTCTATGCCAGAGGTAGTACGGGTCATCAGGCTCGTAGTACCGGTAGGAGCAATAGTAAGACACGCTATGTTGCGACGTCCGTATTTAACCATGTCATCATACAATTGCGGATCGGCCTCCTTAAGTCGGTTTATATAGGGATTGGCGATCTCGCGGGCGGCATCAAATATTTCAAAGGCTCCACGCTCACGCGCCATCTCCACCGACGAGCGGTAAGCGGCCAGCGCAAGAGTCTTATGTACTTTTTCGGAAAAGTCGGTAGCTTCGGAAGTACCGTAACGCAGTCCGAGCGCGGCAAGCATGTCGCCCTCGGCGGTAGTACCGACCCCTGTACGGCGTCCTTTGAGGGTCTTTGCCTTTATCTTTTCCCACAAATGACGTTCGGTAAGTTTTACCTCCGACAGTTCGGGATCTTCATCCACTTTAGCGATAATGGTGTCGATCTTCTCCATCTCCAGATCGATTATGTCATCCATCATACGTTGAGCTTTCATCACATGCTCGCGGAAAAGTTCAAAATCAAAATATGCTTCGGGAGTGAACGGATTGACCACGTAACTGTACAGATTGATAGCCAGCAACCGGCAGCTGTCGTAAGGACACAAAGGTATCTCGCCGCACGGATTGGTGGAAATGGTGCGGAATCCGAGGTCGGCATAACAGTCGGGAACGGACTCGCGTGTCACAGTGTCCCAGAACAACACGCCGGGCTCGGCCGACTTCCATGCGTTATGCACAATCTTGCCCCACAGAGCGGAGGCGTCTATCTCCTTTTTCACAAGCGGTTCGCCGTCGCCGGTCACCGGATAGGTCTGCATATACGGACGTCCTTCGGTGGCCGCTTTCATAAACTCGTCGTCGATGCGTACCGACACATTGGCTCCGGTCACTTTACCTTCGGTCATCTTTGCGTCGATAAACGACTCGCTGTCGGGATGCTTTATGCTGACAGTCATCATGAGTGCTCCGCGGCGTCCGTCCTGCGCCACCTCACGTGTAGAGTTGGAGTAACGTTCCATAAAAGGCACAAGACCGGTCGAGGTCAATGCCGAGTTTTTTACCGGTGTGCCCTTGGGCCTGATGTGGCTAAGGTCATGCCCCACTCCGCCACGACGCTTCATGAGCTGCACCTGTTCTTCGTCGATTTTCATTATGCCGCCGTAAGAATCGGGATTACCGTCAAGTCCGATGACAAAACAATTGCTTAACGAACCTACCTGATAATCATTTCCGATACCTGTCATAGGGCTGCCTTGCGGCACAATGTACTTGAACCCGCGCATGAGCTCAAATACTTCCTCCTCACTCATAGGCGAGGGATAACGGTTTTCAATACGTGCTATTTCACGGGCAATGCGGTGATGCATGTCATCGGGAGTCTTTTCGTAAAGATTTCCGAATGAATCTTTAAGAGCGTACTTGGTCACCCATACCCTCGCAGCCAACTCGTCACCGTCAAAATACTGCAACGAAGCCTCTTGTGCCTCGTCGTAAGTGTAAGTTTTAGTTTCCACGAAAAACAATGATTTAATTACTTATGCAAATCTACATACACTTGTCCAAATACACAACATCATTAGGTTTTAAGTTATCAACAATTTTTGTTTTGGAAAACTTTACCACTAAGAGCACAATAGACACCACCTATGTATCAACGGCTTATCAATTCAAACCGGAAAACTTCGCATAAATTCAATCCGCGCAATGTTATCGCATACCGACATCAATGCAAGACCTACAATAATGTTTTACAACCTCATTTTGGAATTTACACAATATTGTAGTACTTTCGTAATCGATAAACAACATATACACCATGGATATAGACCGATATTTTTCAACAAGGCGCACAGTACGCCGATACACGTCGCAGGAAGTCGACGACAAACTGCTGACCCGGCTTATCGAAGAGGCGGCTCACGCCCCCAATACCGGAAACATGCAGCTGTACTCCGTTATTGTCACCCGCTCCGACGAAGGCAAACGTGCGTTGGCCCCGCTACACTTCAACCAGCCGTCAGTGACGGGCTGCAGTGTTTTACTTACATTCTGCATCGACATAAACCGCTTCAGTCGCTGGTGTGAGATAAACCGCGCCGATGCCGGCTTCAACAACATGCAGATGCTTATGGCAGCGGCCATCGACACATCGCTGTTCGCACAGCAATTCAACACATTAGCCGAGATGCACGGACTCGGTTGTTGCTATCTCGGGACGACCGCCTACAACGCTCCGCACATAGCCGAAGCGCTGCATCTACCTGACGGAGTAGTGCCGCTCACCACCCTCACGGTGGGCTACCCCGACGGAGAATCCCCCGTCTCCGACCGCCTGCCCGTCAACGGCATAATACACAACGAGCGCTATCATGACTATTCAGACACCGAAATCCGAAACTTATATGCCGAAAAGGAATCGCTTGAAGAGAGCGCTCGCTTCATTGCCGAAAACGCCAAGGAAACATTGGCTCAGGTATATGCCGAGGTAAGATATCCACGAGCAACAAACACGCTGTTTTCTAAAAGTCTAAACGAATATCTCGACAAGACATTTTTCAAATAGCATCCAATGCGAATCAAAAAGAGCGGTCTGCAATTCAACGGACCGCTCTTTTTATATAATCGTTTACAAGTTATTCGGCAGTCTCCGGATCCATTATAAATACACGGTAGTTGTTCTGCTTCATAAACTCCTTCATGTAGGCTTTCACATCCTCGGCGGAGATAGCGTTGATTTCATCAACAGCATTTGTAAATGTGTTGACAGACAGGATGGCGTAACCCTCCATAGCGTTCTCCCACGCGGTGTTCTTCTTAAGATTGGCGGTTGCGTCCTTCACCATATACTCCTTGACCTTATTAAGCTCCTCGGCAGTGATGTTGGATGTCATGTCGTCAAACTGTCCGGCAATAATCTCAAGAACCTTGTCTTTCATCTCAGGCTTCATCGGGAATACCGACTCGATAACGGCATTGTAACCGGTATCGCCAATTCGCGACAAACCTCCGCTTGCACTGATCGAATAAACCGCTCCTTCGTCTTCACGAACAATCTTCACGAGACGTGCCGACAGTATCTGAGCGGCTATTGACGTCAGCTTCTGGTTCTTTGACGAGTAAGGCATCTTGGCAAGAGCAAGTACGGCGGCAAAAGTCTGCGGAGTATCCATCTTCTGAGTCACCTGATCGGTAGCAGAGCCGGTCTTCAGGCCGAGGCCTACAGTCTGTATAGCCTTATCGGCAACAGCCTTTCCGGGGATTGAGGCTATATACTGCTCAACCAACGGCTTCAGAGCCTCAATGTCGACATTGCCAACAAAGTAGAACGTATACTCACCTACATTATCGAGCTGCTCCTTGACAATCTTAAGTATATTGTCACGGTTGGCATTCTTGATGGTGTTCACATCCAAAGCATAATGACGGGGTGAATTCTGGATAGACTCCTGAAGACGCTTCGAGAACTGGAACTGCGGATTGGCTTCCTGATTTTGGAAATATCCGGTATAAAGATTCTGAGTAGCCTCAAATTCAGCCGGATCAAGATTGAATCCGGTGAATGTCATGTATATAAGTTCCATCAAAGTAGGCATGTCCTTAGGCACGGCGCTACCGGAGAGTGAACGGTCATAATCCGACAGGTCAACACTTACGGAAGCCTGCTTTCCGGCCATGTACTTCTGAAGGTCGGCCGAAGTGTATGTACCGAGACCGGTCGAAGTCAAAGCCACCGGCAAGTAGCGGAGGTCAAGGTCATACTCGCTGCCGTAACCGGACGTACCGCCCTTTGCTACAGCTCCGAATATCACTTCGTCATCCTTGAAGTCGGTATGTTTTACCACAACCTTGGCCCCGTTGGAAAGAGTCCATACGACAGCACCGAATTCCTTGTCATCCGATGTGCTGACAATCTTTCCGGGTTTGGGAAGCTCAGCAATGAGCGGCTCGCTCTTTACCTCGTCGACATAAGCCTCGATATTCTCGGCGGCCACTTTCTTCATAGCGTCAGCAAGTTGTGCCTCGGTAGGAATGATAAACTCACCGTTATCAGGCAACATGGCAAGTACCACTACATTACTGTCAGGCATAAGCTGTGTCATCGCCATATTAAGAGCCTCAACCGGCACCTGATTGGCCAACATGCTCATTATCTGATACTCGTTTTCTATACCGGGTATAGGTTCGTTGTCGATAAAATTACGCACATAGCCCTGAACCAATGAAGTGGATGTAGCCGAATTGCGGTTCTTATACTGATTCTCAAGCTGCGACAAGTATTCGCTGCGTGCACGGCCGTACTCCGATGCGGTGAAGCCTCCGCGCTTTGCACGCAGACCCTCACGGTAGATAGCCTCAAATGTAGGCATTATATCATTGCCCTTAGGTATACCTAAAAGAATGAACGCATCCTTAGTCTTGGCAAGCAGGTCACCGTCAGATACGGAAGCAATGGCAAACGGAGCGTCAGGCTTCGACATAATGTCGTTAAGGCGTGAACGAAGCATACTCTTAATCATGTCCATAGCATAAAGCTCGACAAGATAATCAAGATTGCCTTTCAAAGAGTCGGGACGCACGTCGCTTCTGAACATTATCTGCACAATGGCACGATCCTGCTCTTTATCCTTGCCGACAGCGAATATCGGCTCTTTATTGTCAGCGACAGGGAAATAATGGCGCTCCTTGGGATTTTCGGGCATCTTGATGTCGGAGAATATCTCCTTTATCTTAGCCTCGATACGATCTACATCGATGTCACCGACCACGATTATACCCTGCTGGTCGGGACGATACCATGTCTCGTAGTAGTCACGCAACGCCTGATGAGGGAAATTGTCTACTACCTCCATTGTACCGATAGGCATACGATGGGCATACTTGCTACCGGGATACATAACCGGCAGAAGAGTTTCAAGTATACGCTGCTGGCCGACATTTCTACTACGCCACTCTTCATGAATGACAGCACGCTCCTTGTCGATCTCCTCACCGTCAAGCAACAGTCCGTCGGCCCAGTCATGAAGAATGAGCAGACAGGAGTCCTGAACCGATTCGCGTGCGGTAGGCACCTGACATATATTATATACAGTCTCATCCACAGATGTGTAAGCGTTCAGGTTGCGTCCGAACTTCACGCCTACGGTCTCAAGCCAAGAGACGATCTCATTGCCGGGGAAGTTCTTGGTACCGTTAAAACACATATGCTCAAGGAAGTGAGCAAGTCCGCGCTGATTGTCCTCTTCAAGAATTGACCCTACTTTCTGTGCAATGTAATAATCAGCCTGATCCTTAGGATACTCGTTGTGACGGATGTAGTACGTCAGGCCGTTGTCAAGACGCCCTATCCTCACATTGGGATCAACCGGAATCGGGGGCATCTGCTGCGCCTTAACAGACGCAGACGCCGCTGCCATCAAAGCGAATAGCAACAGCATTCGATTAAAATACTTTCTCATTGTTAATATGACTATGATTCTTAGGTATAGTTTTTGACTATACGGCCACAAATTTAATAAAACTTTTCAATAATAAGCACATCGCGTCAAAGTAATACTCTTATTCTTAAAAAGATGTTTGTCAGAATAGCGAAAGCTGCACGGGAGCCGAGGGGGTCGGCGACATTATAAACGAGCGGTTCTGGCTCCATCCTTGGCTGCGGTTGCGCATATGTAGAGTCACAAGGCCGATACAGCCCGATGTAGCACGGCGCACATGGCTGATGATATCGCTGAATGAAGCAAGTCCGCTAAACGTAAATGTAGCTATCTGACGTCCGCGCTGCATGAGCGTGGCATAAATAACGTCGGTTCTATTAATTGTTCCCATCTCTGTTTGCCTAAAATTTACATGGCAAATGTAGCACCGCACATGGGCAGCAATCAGGCACACCAATGTTAAACAACACTAAATGCACGAAAATAAAAAGCGGATGCCGTCGGCATCCGCTTGCTGTATCTTACCGGCTGACAGGGTTATGTCAGCCTTTTATCATGGCTTCGAGCTTGGAGAGATCATCGCGCAGGGCTGTCTCCATCGACAGACGTTCTTCGATATTGCGACATGCATGAAGCACTGTGGCATGGCTACGCGACAGACGGGTACCGATAGCGGTCACCGGCATCTTTGCATCGCGCCGAGCAAGAAACATCACCATCTGACGGGCATCGGAAATCTCGCGTTTACGGCACTTTGCAAATATGGCATCAGGATCTACGTGATAATAATCGCTGACGCACTGCGTTATCATCTCAAAGTTTACAGGTTTCTTATGGACCTTCACGGCATTGCCGAGTACCGTACGTGCCAAGTCGATGGTAACCTTGCAGTTCAGTATTGTAGCATGGGCCAGAAGCGACACCATTATTCCCTCAAGCTCACGAATGCTGTCAGTGACATTAGCTGCTATATATTCAAGCACATCGTCGGGAATGTCAAGACCGTCCTGCGCAGCCTTTCGTGAAAGCACCTCACGCCGCAAGTCGATATCGGGTTTTTCAAGTTCAACGGTCATACCCGATTTAAACCTTGACAGCAGGCGTTCATGCATATCCTTCATATCGGCCGGAGCACAATCGCTTGACATTATTATCTGTCGCTGATTATGATGCAGGTGGTTGAATATGTGGAAGAACGCATTTTGGGTCTTCGGCTTATGCATAAGGTCCTGAATGTCATCGATAATCAGCACATCGATAGACTGATAGAAATTTATGAATTCATTGACCCTGCTCGGAGTGGCCGTAGAAGCCGCCGTATATTGGTTTTCAAAAAGACGTGCCGACAGATAAAGCACACGCGCAGACTCGTCACGCTCCTTTATGCCTATGCCAATGGCCTGTATGAGATGGGTCTTTCCCACTCCTGTTGGACCGAAAACAAACATTGGGTTAAACGTCTTGCACTTTGGATCGGAAGCAATGGCCATGCCTATCGAGCGGGCTATCTTGTTAGACGGACTTGCGCAATAGTTCTCAAAAGTATTTTTAGGGTTTAAACGTGAATCGAACTCCTCAACAACATCGGTTACGAAAGGATTGCCAACATGGGGCTTTACCGCCACGCTGGGTTTGGCACTGTTGATGGTTACCGACGACTGCGGATCGGCACCTACCTGATTGTATACATACTCAAGCTTTACGTCCTTGCCGTAAACATGGCGCAACGCAAAGAAAAACAATCGGGCATAGCGCTCTTCGAGCTGCTCGACAAAGAAGAATGTAGGTACTTTAAGCCGGAGTTTCGTACCGTCGAAACTCAAAGATGTAATAGGCTTAAACCATGCGTCAAATTGAGCGGCCGGGAGATTGTCCTGTATTTTTTTCAGACACCTCTCCCATAACTCTTGTTGAGGTTCGTTCATGAAGTCTGTAAATTAGGCATTGCTTTGTAAATGCAAATTTCCCCATCTTTTTTCTGAAAAACAATGCAAAAAATATTTGGATTTTATAATCATTCTACAACCCATCTGTTTTTCAGCCGATTATGCATGCACTAACTTTTACGACGAAAAGGTTATGCCGCATTTTGCCATCCACTTGAGTTTCAGCACATTAACAGCGCCGCCAATATTATATCAACATACCGGTATTTTCTGTGAAACCATCGTATAAGTCAGATATGCGCCATAAGTACGGTGTGGAACAAATCCTGACAAAAGTTATCAACTATTTAGAACCAATCTAAATAACAACAAACCGGTGTCAAAATATTTTTATCGGCGGTACGTAGCGCTTGGGATTTTTCTGAAAATCGCCCAATATAGAGTCGATACCGAGTGTAATACTATCCATACGGTCGTAAAGTACACGGTCATTCAGCAGAAGCCCGAGTGTATTGTCGGTTCTTGTCAACTGACCGGTGACCTCATTAACATTTGAGGTTATGGCGTTGACATTATCCATTGTCTCTTTTAAAGGCAACCGCTTAAGGTCCTCCGATACTACGGCAAGATCGCGGGTTATAGAGTCAAGATTGGATGCAACTCCGTCGACGGTTGACATTGTTTTGGGCATAGTGGCGAGTGTGCGGTTAAGATATACAGTAGTCGCCTGAAGACTTGCCGTAATGGCATCAAGCCGCCTGACCGACCTTATAAGGGCAGAGTCGCTTACAAGCGCATTGACTGATGTAAGCAAAGAATCTACTTTAGGCAGTATAGATGTGGCAGCCGGCTTGAGAGTCTTTGTCAGTCCGTCGACCATCGAGGGTTCGGTAATACCGATAAGTTTGTCGCCGACGTCATGATGATCGGTGGCAGTTGAGAATTTCAGAACAACGGTCGATGTGCCGAGTATGTCATTACTTATCACAGCCTCACTTCCGGCAGGTACCTTTAGTTTATGATCAAGAGCAAGCTCCACCATGACATGACCGGGATTATCGTACTCGTACGTGATGTCGCGCACCTGCCCAACCTTGAAGCCGTTGAGAGTCACAGGAGCGGATACAGAAAGCCCGTTTACATCGGTATATGACACATAATAGTAATTGGATGCCTTAAATACATTTATCCCTTTAAGATAATCGATGCCGAAAAAGAGCACCAAGGCAGCTATCAGCACCGAAAGTCCTATTATAAGTTCTTTGGAATATCGTTTCATAATTATATTCTGTCGTTAAAGTATTTTATGTCATTTTACGCGCTTTCCGTCACGCATGGTTATTACAAACGCTTCACGGTGTTTTAACCTTACTTTTTTAAGTTCTATCAGAGCCTCGTCCATAGAATTATAGTCGCCCACCGTATATTTATACAATCCACCGTCATAATAGTTGTCGACATTCTTCAATCCTTTAAATTGCGACGACCCGGATTTTAACTTCACGTCGGAAGCAAGTATCTGAATCCTGTAGCGCAACTCACCGCCATTGTCAATCATATCGCCCTGCATGTCGTCATCTTCATCGGAGTCATCATCAGTCAATATGGGAGTGTCATCCTCAACACGGACCTTTCCACCCGAGCTATGATCATATGCCGTTTTATACGATGTAAAAGCGTTATATATAGCCTTGGCAAATTTAGTCTGCCCCTTTTCCGAACCCAAAAACTGCTCCGACACAGGATTGCAGATGAAGTCCAGCTCTACAAGCACCGCAGGCATTCCTGTTTTGGCAAGAACCCAGAACCCGGCCTGACGCACACCATTGTCCTGCCGGCCGGCAGTTGACACCATCTCTGACTGAACCTTGCTCGCAAAGTCGATACTCTGGTCCATGTGCTTATTCTGGCTCAACTCGAATATTATATATGATTCGGTAGAATTAGGATCAAAGCCCTGATATGTAGCTGTAAAATCATCCTCAAGCATCATCACGGCATTTTCACGCTTGGCCACATCAAGGTTTTCGGCACTGCGATGAAGGCCTAATGTATAGGTGGCGGTACCCTTTATTCTGCGGCGGTTTTTGTTTCTTTTGTCAACAGAGTTGGTATGTATCGACACAAACAGGTCGCCGGAGGCTTTATTGGCTATCTCTGCCCGTTGCTGAAGAGTCTTGAAGTAATCACCGTCGCGGGTATACACCACTTTCACATCTTTATGATGCTGCTTAACAAGCTTGCCGAATTTAAGAGCGACGCCGAGATTTATCGATTTTTCATTGGTCTTGTCACCGACCGCTCCGTAATCATGACCTCCGTGACCTGCATCAATAACCAAGACAAAATCCTTTGCCTCCGCACCGGTATACTGACATGTCAAAGCCACAAAAATGAATAAGATTTGGAACAATCGGCCCATATTTTCTTTAATATAGTGCAAAATTACGAAATTAGCAGGTAATTTTGTCGATGAAACGTCACTTTTTACCCATATGGAATAAAAAATCGGATGTTTTAAACAACTTTTTTAAACGTAGCGGACAAAAATAGACTACTTTTGCGTAATGACAAACAATATCGACATACGGTGCGGCAATCTGTTTATTATCCTTTGGTTAATGGCTCTATGCTCGTGTGGAAGTGCCGGACACGATTCATCAAATGACACAAAAGCGGAGGTAACCCGCTTCGACCTCGAGGTTTTTAATTATACCGACATGGACAGTGCCGCGCGCAGCGCATTCCGCAATTCGTTTGCCAAAGTGCTGTCAATACTGCTCATGGACACTTCGGCGCCGACTGATTCGGCAGTTAATGCATATGCCCGGAGCAGAGCGGTAAAGGTGTTTACTCCCGACATCATGTCGCGCTACAACTGTCATGACTCGGTGGAGAAAGTACTTGGAGCGGTAATGTCGACAAAGCATAATCTGATGCCGGAACTACAATGGCCGCTCATGTATGGCGTCGTGTCGCCTTACAACCAGTCGATAATCATGACCGACAGCATCATGCTCATCGGGCTGAACCACTACCTCGGAGCCGGCTATGAAGGCTACGGCTATTTCGACAACTACCTCCGACAGACAAAGACCGCCCGACGCATGCCTTACGACATATTGGAAGCTGTATTGACGGTCAACTATCCGTTCATTCAGGGACAAGAACCGACAGCATTGAACCGCATGCTCTATGAAGGGGCTATTATAGCGACTATCGAAATGTCTATGCCTGATTTCAGCCTTGCGGACGCACTCGGATATGACTGCGCACAACTTGATTACATAGAATCACATGAGACCGAAATCTGGAACGCGCTTATAAAAAAACGATTGCTTTTTTCAACCGATCCCGCCATAGCCGACCGTCTCGTAAAGCCGGCTCCCGCCACTTCGGCCATAGGACCTGAAGTACCGGGACGCGCAGGCCGATATATAGGTTACCGCATCGTCAACAGCTATCTGCAACACAACAACGGCTGTACCCCGCAACAACTATTATCAGCAAACTTCTACAACTCGCGCAACACACTCATAAAATCGAAATACGGCACAAAATAAAACCGACATGACAGCCATGCCGAAGCAGGCTGCCAATGTCGGAATCAATTTACGATAAAGCCGCGTAACGGCAAGGGCAATCTTGAATCGGCTTTATAGCTTCGGGCAAACTGCCGTATAAACTCTATTGTCGTCGCTCGAGGCAACTCACTGCCGACTCCGCCGCCACTGCCATTGTCAGCCGACACAGAATTGTTTCCGGTTTTCTTTTTATCCATGGCTATAGGCGGTTAATCATTAGACTTATCTTATTAACGACCGCCATGCCGGTTTTATTATAGCTGACATGACACAAATATGTAAACATAACTGAATTTTATATAATACTTATTTTATACTTAAAACGGCAACACGATTTCAGCGACTTTATTGTGTGGCAACCGTAAAAAATATTTAATTGATTTGTATTTGTCATGACACGGCACTATCTTTGCACATATCAATAAACCAGTATTAACCAATTAAAAACCTTAACGCCTATAGATCGACATTACTCTAACCAAAACAACTTTAAGCAATGCACATATTGACTACTCTCACCGACGAGCAGCTCGTGAGACAATACATTGACGGTAACAACAAAGCTTTTGACACTTTATTGCATCGCCATAAGTCCAAATTGTTTTCCTACATATTACGCATTGTAAAAAACAAAGACCTTGCCGACGATATATTTCAGGAAACATTCGTCAAGATTATTATGACCCTGCGTCAGGGACGCTACATCGAGTCGGGCAAATTCAGCGCTTGGCTCTCGCGCATAGCACACAATCTTATCATAGACCACTTCCGTCAGGAGAAGGCTGAAAACAACATGTCGTCCGATGACGAAGACACCAATCCGCTCAACCGCCGTGATCTTTGTGAGGAAAACATCGAGGACATCATGGTCAACGACCAGATAAAAGCCGACGTGCGACGCATAATCGACGCTCTGCCCGAGCCGCAGAAAGAGGTGCTCGTCATGCGCTACTACAATGACATGAGCTTCAAAGAGATTGCCGAGACAACCGGTGTAAGCATAAACACAGCTCTCGGCCGCATGCGTTACGCAATACTTAACATGCGTCGCATAGCAGCCGAGAACAATATCGTACTCTCAGCATGAATCCAAGAGCACCGGCTTTTACTCGGCGGTGCTCTTGGGCAACAAATACTCTTTTATGGATTGGTCAATGAACTCGGCCGGTTGTACGCCCATCATACCGCGCATAGGGCGTCCGTCATTGGGAAACAGTACTACAAGCGGTATGGAATTTATACCGAGATCACGTGCCAAGTCTTGGTTTTCGTCAATATTAAGTTTACGAAAGTCAACCTGTCCTTTGTACTTTACGGCCAATGAGTCGATTATCGGCGACAGACGCAGACAAGGAGCACACCACGGGGCCCAGAAATCGACCAACGTAGGGCGTACCGGCTGCACTGTATCATTGCGATAATTAAATATCTCCTTCATAAACTCTTCCTGACCTATAGCTTTCACAGGTTCCTGTGCTCCGGCTGACAAAGCGAATATGCATGTCAGTAACAGAGCTGTAAAAAATCTCTTTATCATTTTATTCTGTTTTTAATCAAGCATAAGACTTATAAACGGACGTTCGGCCGGAAAGTCCAACAACCGCCGTGTAACGTCATTTCCAAAAATTATGGAGGTAAGCACCTCCGCGTCTATGTCGTAGTCAAGCTCACCACCGTATAAGTCATCGCGTGTACACTTACCGTCGCCTAAAATATATACACCGTTGTTTTCACCTATCTCGGGGTCATTGACTCTCATCGACAGCTTCATGTCGGGATAACGCCCGGCGATTACCGAAAGACACTTCTCTACGTTTACCACACGCGCCATACCGCGGGCCACATAATCATCATTATCACGAACCGAAGCATAATATCCGTAGACAGTCATCGGACAACCGGCAAACTCCTTAAGCACTTCGGCAAGTACCGCCGCACGCGAGTCGTCATCGGCCGCAAGCACATCCTTGACCACAACCTCATCGCCGTCAGGAACGGCAAACGCCATAGCCACAAGGACGCCGCAAGAATCGGCAAGCGCTATGACAGCTCCGGCATCCGCCGAATTATCCATCAGGATCTCGTCATACTGACGGCGGGTGTGCTGCACGGTGCAGGGTCTCGACTCCATGACTCTGTTGAAAAAATCATATGCCTCGGCTCCCGCAAGGTCGTAATAACGGCTATACACCCCGATACTTTGAAATTTATGGGCAGGAGTATACCGCTCCATGTCAATATAAAATACCGGCGAAAAGCCCATATGTCCGTAGTAGTGAAACAGCCACTCGCTTGCCGGAATAAGCGTACACAGCACATCGCCGCGCCGATAGGATTCGCGCAACGCTTCTCCCATAAGACGCCTCATGTAGCCGTGGCCGCGCAAACGCTTGGCGGTGGCGGCTCCGCACACATAGCTTATAGATGACGTTACACCATGAAAATTCATGGTGTAACGCTGTAACATCATCGAACTTACCGCCCGACCCTCCTCTTCGAGTACGAGAGCGTCGTCATCGCGGTAAACCTCGCTGAAAAACATGTCGACATACTGGTCAGTATCGTCGAAACATTCGCGCCAAAGTCTTATTACAGAGTCCTTCTTATTCATACACTGTAATAACACCGCCCTGCAAATGAAAGTTCTGTCAGCTCTGGTGAGCGGGACGCAAAAGATCGTTGACCGTCTTTACGGGATTGAACGTGGCGATAGGCACTTCGACAAACACCGTGTTCCAGTCGCTCATGGCTCCGTTCCAGAGGCCCGGGAGCTCAAGCGCACGCAACTCCTTGCCGTTCTTTGACTTGGACGAGATAAAGCCGGTATCGGGGTCCACGTAATCGGGCAGGTTAAACTTCCGGCCCTCGGCATCTTTAACGTAGCACACAAGATCTACCGGATTGAAGTGAGTGGCACGCCCCATCATCTCCTTATAAGCGGCATTGGCGGGGTCGATCTGGGTGCTTTCGAGTATCTGAGGCGAGGTAGATCCGTCGGGGTTGTACGCTATAAACGGCCCTCCGCCGGGTTCGCCCTCGTTGCGTACCATACCGCACACCCTCACCGGACGGTTCAGCTTATTCTTTATATAGAGCACCAGATCCACATCTTCAAGCGACTTCATCTTATCGTCGCGTATATTGAGTGTATCGTGCATGAATGCTATCATGTCTCTCACATCGTCCATTGTGTAACGTCCGGTATTGATCATGTCAAGATACTTGTCGATAGTGTCCACTACCTCGACAAGGTATCCGGCTATCACTTTCTTGTAGTCGATTGTGGCCTGACGCTGGCTGTCGGGCACCACATTGTCGATGTTCTTTATAAACACCACCGCCGAGTCGATGTCATTGAGGTTCTCGATAAGCGCGCCGTGACCGCCGGGACGGAAAAGCAGTTCGCCGTTTTCACGGAAGGGAGTATTGTCGGGATTGACGGCTACCGTGTCAGTCGACTTCTTCTGCTCCGACAGACTTATGTTGTACTTCACTCCAAGACGATTTTCAAGAGCCGGCAACGCTTCGGCTATTTTCTTGTCAAACAGTTCGCGATGCTCGGGCGACACAGTAAAGTGCAGGTTGACAACACCGTGCGAGTTGGCGGCAGTCTGCGCTCCCTCCACGAGATGCTCCTCAAGCGGAGTACGCGGTCCCTCGGCATAAGAGTGGAACTTCAGCAATCCTTTGGGCAGGCCTCCGTAATTCAACCCCTCTTTTTTCAGAAGAGCGGCCACGATATCTTTGTAACGGCCGGCACCCTTCAGGGCATCAAGGTCGGCTCCATACATGCGTTTGGCGGCCTCATTCAGCTCGTCATAAAACGCGAAACGGGGAAGCTCTTTTACGAAAGTGTCGGCAGCCGAACCCTCGGCAGGCACATCCTCGTTGCCGTCAAGGAATTCAAACAGAGCCTTGAACATACGCGACGCCGCACCCGAAGCGGGCACAAATTTATACACCTGACCTCCGTCGGCAAGGAAACGGTCCCAACGGGCCACCGCCTTTTCACGGCCGTCATCGTCAAGGTTTATTATACCGTCGCCCACGCGGGCGGTGTCGAGAATACGCAGATAAGGGAAACCTGTCTCGAATCGACGCAATTGCGCTTCAAACAGTTCGGGGGCTATGCCTCTTTGCTCCAGTGTTTTTTCGTCTTGGTTAGTCATATTGTTGATTTTGGTTAATACTTTGCGCAAAAATAAGAAATATTCATTTAAAAACCGACTGTCGCTTACGATTTATCGAGTCATTCGCTTAAGCAGGTTGTAACTCGGTACTATACCGAGTTCTCCCGCCTTGCTTAGATCGGTCACACCTGCATCGCGGTTGCCGAGTTTAAGATACAGATAACCGCGGTTATAGAAGGCTTCGCCCAAGTCGGGTTTCAGTTCTATAGCCTTTGTATAAGCGCTGATGGCCGATGTATAGTCACCGGCGGCCACAAGCAGATTGCCCTTGTTGTAATGGGCAAACGCCATTCGCGGCGACAACTCGATAACCCGGTTTATGTCGTTGATAGCTTCCGTATGCACCATCTGCTCTGTACGCTTTACAAGCCCCGGCACCGCGGCATCCTTATTATGGCTCATCGACTCGACCTCGGCAAGTTTCAATCGGGCATTGGCACGCAGCATATAAGCGAGCGTGAAGTCGGGAGTAAGCTCGATAGCCTTGTCAAGATCATTTATTGCCGCCTGATAGTTGTGAAGCGTGCAGTAATCCATGGCACGTCCGAAATAATCGATGGCGCGCGGCGAGTGAGTGGATATATAGGATGTATAGTACTCTATCGAGGCAAAGTGCTTGGCTATGGCGTCCTCGTCGGTAAGTTGCGGCTCACGGTTTGTCACCATGACGAGGAAGCGGAGCATACGTGTGCCGTTGATCTCGTCTATCTCCTTTATATAATAAGGAGCTTCCTTAAGTTCGGTAGAGGTCACGTAGTAGCTCAATGTGAACATAGGCTCTATCTCCACCGCCATATTGCGGTCCTGAACACGGCCCTTTATGCCGGCAGTGCTGTACTCCTCCTTGACCGTGGCGTTGTTCTCGATTGTCAGCAGCGATGTAAAGCGGTTGGCGACATCCTGTTGCGTCTCCGGGGCATCCTCGCTTTTTGAGGCCGACTCTTCATTGTCATCGTCAGCCACCGGCAGCTTGGAAAGAGCCATGGACTTGCGGTAGTCCTTTTCTGCCGAACCGGTATCGCCCATAAGCCTCTTGGCCTCCGACCTGACGAAATAGGCTCCGGCAAAACCCGGATACGCCTCTATAACTCTGTCAAGGTCATTTATAGAGCTTCGGTAGTCGGCTATGTCTTTATATAAAAGAGCACGATTATAAAGCGCATGATAGTTGTCTGTATCAAGCTGAAGTACTTTCGAGAAGTCATCGATAGCCTTATTGTTGTCATGCACTTCCGCACGAAGCAGCCCGCGGTTAAACAGAGCCGTAGCGTTGAGTGGCTCAAGCTGTATGGCATAGTCATAATCGGCCATAGCCCCGAAGTAGTCATCAAGATTATACCTTAGAAATGCACGGTTTATGAAAAATCCGGCATATTGCGGCTGCAATTTTATAGCCTCGTCCATATCGGCAAGCGCGCTCTTGTAGTCGCCCGACGACTTTATGGCTATGTCAGCTCGCATTATATAGGCATTGACCGCGTTCTTGTTTAACTCAAGCGCCTTGTCTATATCCTCGAGAGCGGCTATAGTATCGCCGGTGGCAAGACGCAGACGGGCACGTCCAACATAACCGTTATCGTAACGCGGATATATCCTGAGCAACTCCGCATAGCTTTTCTCCGATGCCTCGTAGTCTTTGATTTCCTCCTCGGCGAGAGCTTTGTTGAACAATATGCCACGGCTCTCAGGAAGCTGCGCAAGGGCGGTTGTGTAGTCCTCAATGGCCTCGCGGTGGCGTCCGAGATTCTGTCGAGCCACACCCCTGACCTCGTAAGCATTGGTTATAAACGGATTTTTCTCTATCGCTATCGAAGCATCGGCCTCCGCACCCAGATAATCGTCAAGGCTGAGCTTGGCTATAGCCCTGTAAAAGTAAGGTTGTGCAAGATACGGCTTGGCCGCTATGACCTGATTGAAGTACTGTATTGACAGCACATAATCTTCAAGATAAAGAGAGTTCTGCCCCACGCGCAACACCTGCTCGGTATTGATCTGAGCCTTGATTTGCCCGCAAAAAAATGAACTTATTACGGCTGTTAGTATTATATATTTTATACGTGTGACTGATTCAGACATGCCGGTACTATAATTTGCTGTATTTTGTTGTAAAGTTACATGTTTAAATCGTATAATCGGGTAATTTCATAAAAAATAACATCTATGACAGGCAATAAAGAGACTATCGTTGTCGTGGGCGGAGGATTTGCGGGAATGAATTTCATTAAGCGCATAGACCGCGACCGATATGACGTTATACTGGTGGATCGAAACAACTTCCACAGCTTCCCGCCTCTGTTTTACCAGATAGCGTCATCGGGCCTCGAACCGGCAAGCATATCTTTTCCCTTCCGACGCGAGATACGCAAAATGAAAATAAAACCTCGCTTCCATATGGGCGAAGTGAAGCGGTTGGACATTGCCGGCAAGAAAATCATGACGCAGTTCGAGACGATACATTACGACAAGCTCGTCATAGCTGCAGGCACTACCAACAATTTTTTCAACATAGAAGACCTGTACAAGTATGTGTTTACGATAAAAAGCACCGGACAGGCCATAAGATGCCGCAACGAAATACTTGATCGGCTCGAACGAGCCAGTAACAGCACCGACCCCGAAGTACGTCGCAAACTGTTAAGTTTCACAGTCATCGGCGGAGGACCTTCGGGAGTCGAGGTAGCCGGAGCCATAGGCGAGATGAAGCGCTACATACTTCATCGTGAATATCCGACTATAAAACCCGACGAACTGTCCATAACCCTCGTTGAGGGCAGCGACCGCCTGCTGCATACGATGAGCGGCACCGCTTCGCGATACGCACTCAAATATCTGAAATCACTTTATGTCGACGTACATCTTCAGAAGACAATGAAGTCATACCGCGACAATATCATAACCTTTACCGACGGGTCGACCATGTACTCCGAAATGATGGTGTGGACGGCGGGAGTCACAGGAGAGACGTTTGAAGTCACGGGCGGAGAACTACGATTAGGACCGGGGCAAAGATTCCTCGTCGACGAATACAACAGAGCCGAAGGGCACGACGATATTTTCGTAATCGGCGACCTCGCCCTGCACACTGACGATCTGTATCCGCGCGGATGTCCGCAACTGGCCCAAGTAGCCATACAACAGGCCCGCACATTGGCCCGCAACCTGAACCGCGGCAGTATGGAACGACCGTTTGAATACAACGACAAAGGCTCCATGGCCACCATAGGTCGCAACCGCGCCGTAGCCGACCTGCGCCACATGCACCTGACCGGCTTCCCCGCATGGTTCACTTGGATGTTTATACATCTGATATCCATACTCGGTATGCGCAATAAACTCGTCGTCCTTACCAACTGGATATGGGCTTACTTCTCCTACCCCACTTCGCTAAGACTGCTCATCCACCCAGGACGCTACCCCTTGCGCTCACGCTGGGGCGAAAAATAAAGACGCCACATCGGACCCAACACACAAATTGGGAGATAGTATATAGGGGTCAGAGGGGCATCTATCGCAGTATTAAGGGAGGGTTACGACAAAGGTTGTCATGGCGGCGTCGCCGGTGTAGGGCGACAAGGTCAGTGAACCGCCGTTAAGCTGCACCATGCGCCGGCTTATGCTGAGACCGACACCCGTACCGGTGCTTTTTGTGGTGAAAAAAGGCACAAATATCTCGTCAGCAACATCGTCGGCTATATGCGGGCCGTTGTCACTCACCGTCATGACCACCCTATCGGACTCATCGCAGTAAGCCGACAATTCTACACGACCGTCAGGCATGTCGCACACGGCCTCCACGGCATTTTTCAACAGATTGGCAAACACTTGCCCCATCATATTCTCGTCGGCATAGGCTATAAGTTCTTCATCGCACTCCTTTATTGTCATAGTGACATCGGATGAAGCGCCATGCTGCATCGCCAAGCAGATCATGCGCTCAAAAAACGGCCTTACTGAAAACAGCACCAGCTCTACCTTCGGCATATATACAAGCCTGCGGTATGACGAGACGAAGCTTACAAGCGACTTTCCGGTGACGGCGATGGTCGACAACCCCTCACGCAACTCTTCCGGACCGTCGCCGGCCCTCTCGGCAAGAGTCTCGCTTAACGAAGTTATCGGGCCGAGTGAATTCATAATCTCATGAGTCATGACACGCGTCAGTTTTATCCATGAATCCACCTCCTTCCGGTCAAGGCTGTCACTTATATCATCAAGCACGATTATTTTAAGTCTGTGCTGCTGAAGCGTTATTGTCGACACATTTACCGACAGTGTGCGCTTACGCCCTTCAGTGACAACCTCCACCGACAGGCGGTCGTTATTTCCGGCCGTCTCGATACGGTGCATCAGGTCGGCACATACGCGTTCGAGCTGTCTCATGTGGGTAAGCACATCCAGACCGAGGAGCGACAGCGCAGCCTTGTTGACCTGAAACACCACTCCGTTGTCGTACACCGACAATACGCCTGCCCCCACACGGTCGAGGATCAACTCGTAGTAGCGCTCTTTTTCGCCGGTCTCGATCCGTATGCGTTTCAGCACCTCGCTTATACGGTTGAGCATAACGTTTACATCGCGATCGTTGCTTACGGGAAACTTGATGGACGTATCGCCGTTCTCAAGCGCGTCAAGAAGCAGAGCTATCTTGCGGCGGTCGGTTCTGATACGCTTAACCACGGCATATATGGCCCATATAGCCCCGATAATGCCGACGGCGATGACTATATTGAGCCAAGCGCCGGTCATAGACCGTATTTTTTCATTTTATTATACAATGTCTGACGCGTTATGCCGAGTTTGGCCGCCACTGCGCTGAGATTTCCGCCGCAGTCACCGACAGCCTTAGCTATCATATGGCGCTCCATATCCTCAAGAGTCTCCATGCGCTCGCCGGTCATGTCGGCCTGACGAGGTGCGGCAAGCGAGAAGTGTCTCGGATCAAGACACTCACCGTCGCTCAATATCACGGCCTTCTCCACGGCATGCTGCAGTTCCCTTATGTTTCCGGGCCAAGAGTGCGCCATCAACAGACGCTCCACTTCATTGCCCGTATCGGTGACAGGCCGGTCATACTGCCGGGCAAAGCGCTCCATAAATATACGCGCGAGCGGCACTATGTCCTCTCTGCGCTCACGAAGCGGCGGCAGCTGAAGGTGTATGGTATTTATACGATAAAGCAGATCCTCTCTGAAACGCCCGTCGCACACCATATCGTCGAGATTACGGTTTGTAGCGCAAACAAGCCGAATGTCAACCTTAACGGGCTTGTTGTCACCCACTCTCACCACCTCACGGTTCTGAAGCGTCACAAGGAGTTTGGACTGCAGATGTTGAGGCAGGTTTCCTATCTCGTCCATGAACAGGGTACTTCCGTCAGCCGCTTCAAACTTGCCCTGACGATCGGCCACAGCATGGGTAAATGCACCCTTGACATGGCCGAACAGTTCACTCTCAAAAAGAGTTTCGGTCACCGAACCCATATCGACAGTGAACATCGGTTTGCCACGACGTAAAGAGATGCCGTGAAGCTCACGGGCAAGCACCTCCTTGCCGGTTCCGTTTTCACCGGTTATAAGTATATTTGCATCAGTGGGAGCCACACGCTCCACCATGTCGCGCAACCGCTTCATAGCGTCCGATACGCCCCAGAACATAACACTGTCGTCCTCACCCGAACGTTTACGCATCTTGCCGCTTGCCTTAAGCACCGTATCGACAAGACGTGCATTTTCCCACGGCTTCACGATGAAGTCGCTTGCTCCCTGCTGTATGCCTTTGACAGCCAAATCTATATCGGCATATGCGGTAAACAGCACTACCGGCAAGTCGGGGTTCATACGTTTTATATGAGCGAGCCAGTACAGTCCCTCGTTGCCATTGTTTATACCGGCACTGAAATTCATGTCAAGCAATACACAGTCAAATCGGTCATTGCGAAGTGTCTCGTCGATACGCACCGGCGACGGCAGCGTCATCACTTTCTCAAAATAAGGGCGCAACAACAGACTCACCGCCGACAAGACTCCCCGGTGATCATCAACTACAAGTATGGCACCATGTTTTTTCATATACTTGCAAAGCTACAAATTTTAATGTGTATATCAACTACCGGCTTTAATTTTACATAACCCGGAATGTCTATATTTTTTACTCTGTTGTATGATTTTTTGACACCTACAACGACGGCCATAAACATAAAGCCCAATAATCCAGCACCATACAATTTTGGCACGTTTTATGTATCATCTTATATCGGTAAAAAAACGAAAAATGATGAAACAATTACATTATGCTTGGAAAACGCTGATGCACAACAAAGGTATGGCCGCGACCAAAGTACTTTCGCTCGGTCTCGGTCTTACCATGTGCATATTGCTATTTGCGCGTATCGACTTTGAGAACAGTTACGACACGTGCTTTGAAGATCACGAAAACATATATGAACTGTGGATGCAGTGGAAAATAGGAGGAGAACTCAAGGAACCTCAGAGAATGTGTGTAGGCTCCCTCGCTGGAGCGGTGATGGAAGGTCTTCCCGACATTGTGGAGTCGGCAGTCACCCTACAACCGGGCGGCATGATCGACAAGCCGCTGAAATGTGGTGAGTCATACTACTCCGAGCCGAAAATTCTTGCCGACTCACTGTTTTTCCGCACTCTCGGCATAGAAGTATTGTCAGGCAATCCAACGGAGGACCTTGCTCAACCCGGCACCGTATTTCTGAGCGAACGGCTTGCAAAAAAGATGTTTGGCGACAATGACCCTGTCGGACAGCAGATAACCTACAACGGCACATGGATTTTACTCGTAAGAGGCACATACCGCGACATACCCGACAATGCATCCATCCGGGCTCAAGCCGTCATATCACTGCCAACGATATTGTCGCGTGGCATAGGCAACCACTCTTGGGACGGCGGCGACAGCTGGTACGAGTACATCCGGCTCAAAGACAAGAACACCGACATAGACCTTCTCAACAAAAACATCAACAAAATCATACAGCAGCATGCTCCCGACACCGACGACATTGGCCTGTATGCGTTTGCCCTTCCCATAACCGACACCCACGCGAAGATGAACGAGGATGTACGCCGCATAAACACAATAATGTGGGTGCTGGCCATAACCCTGCTGTTCATAGCCTCACTCAACTACTCGCTGATATCCATATCGTCACTCAACCGCCGGGCCAAGGCCATAGGTGTACACAAGTGCAGCGGGGCCGGCTCCGAGTCCATATTCACAATGTTTTTGCTCGAAACCCTATTCATACTTATCGGAGCGGCGGCGGTCATGACGCTGCTTATCCTGAATTTCAGCGAATTTATCGAAGATACGCTTTCCACTCCCGTCTCCTCGCTCTTCGCCACAAATCGCCTTTGGATACCGGTAGCCGTAATAGCCGGAGTGCTCATACTCGGCGGCATACTGCCGGGCCGCATATTCGCCTCGGTTCCGGTGTCGCAGGTGTTTCGCCGCGTCACCGAGCGCAAGCGTTCATGGAAGCGCGCGCTGCTCTTCATCGAGTTTTCGGGTGTGGCGTTTATATGCTCGTTGCTGTGCGTCATGTTCGTACAGTACAGATATGTGGTCGACAAAGATAAAGGCTACGACCTCACCCGGCTCGCCATAGGCCCGCGTCCGGCTGTATATGACGAGAGCGACGCGGTAGTGGCCGTATACAAGAGTCTGCCTTATGTAGAGAAGTTCTCCTCGTCAATGTGCACACCTCTTACCGGCTACTCCGGAGAGTTTGTACATGAAGAGGGCCACGACACCAACTTCTCTACCCGCTACGACTATGGCGACAAGGAGTATCTTGACATAATGGGCATGACAATCCTTCAGGGCCGCGCTCCCGAAAAGACCGATGAGGTAATAGCCAACCAGACTTTTATCCGATGGATGGGCTGGGACGAAAAGACAGCGCTTATAGAGCATCCGACGATTATCGTATATGACCAGCGGGTAAGAATAACCGGCATACTCAAAGACTTCACCATCGACGGCTTCTTCTCCGAACAGAAACCGTTTATAATGTACTATCATCCCTACCCGCTCAAAGGACAGATGGTCATGAAGCTGAAAGAGCCGTTTGAAGAAAACCTCAACCGTCTTAACAAAGACATGGCCGAGGCTTTTCCAATAGGATACATCGAATTTAAAAGTATGGAGCGGATGAACGAAGAGATGTACAGCGACGTCAAGATATTTCGCGACATGACTCTGCTCGCGGCCATAGCGATCATAATGATCACGGTCATGGGGCTTGTAGGTTTTGTCAAAGACGAAATAAACCGCCGCTCCAAAGAGATCGCCATACGGAAAGTCAACGGAGCCGAGACCGCCGACATACTCGGGCTAATGTCGCTCGACATAATAAAAGTGGCCCTGCCGGGTGTAGCCGCAGGCACAGCCGTAGCGGTATGGGTAGGCGACATATGGCTCAACATATTCACCGTCAGAGTCGATAACCTCTGGATATATTATACTCTGACAGCCATAGCCATAATAGCCGTAATTCTGGCGAGTGTGACTACTCTGTCATGGCAGACGGCACGCGAAAATCCTTCAATAAGCCTCAAAAGCGAATAAATCAACCATTACGATAACAATATAAACTTACATATTATGATACAGATTGAAAAATTGGACAAAGTATTTCGTACCGATGAAGTCGAGACGGTAGCTCTCAACAACGTTAATTTCAACGTGGACAACGGCGAGTTTGTAGCCGTCATGGGCCCCTCGGGATGCGGCAAGTCAACACTGCTCAACATACTCGGACTGCTTGACAATCCGTCGGAGGGCAGCTATAAGCTCAACGGCACCGAAGTGGCCTCGCTCAAGGAGAAAGAGCGCACACGCCTGCGCAAAGGCAAGATCGGCTTCGTGTTTCAGAGCTTCAACCTCATCGACGAGCTTAACGTGTATGAAAACGTAGAGCTCCCTCTTACATACTTGGGTGTGCCTGCCTCGGAACGCAAACGCCGTGTCAACGAGATGCTCAAGCGCATGAATATCGGCCACCGAGCCAAGCACTTCCCCCAGCAACTGTCGGGCGGTCAGCAGCAACGTGTGGCCATAGCCCGCGCCGTCATCACCGAGCCGGGACTTATACTCGCCGACGAGCCCACCGGTAACCTTGACTCAAAAAACGGAGCCGAAGTCATGGAACTTCTCACCGAGCTTAACCGTCAGGGCACCACAATAGTCATGGTGACCCACTCCAAACATGATGCCGGCTATGCCCATCGCGTGGTACATCTATTTGATGGCTCAATCGTTGCCAATATACCCAACTAATCGCCTACCGTCATGAAACAACTGCATTACGTATTGCGTACCATGTGGCACAACCGGTGGACGACTTTGATTAAAGTCGTGTCGCTCGGGTTAGCCATAACCATGTGCGCGCTTCTATTTGCGCGTATAGCCTACATGCAGAGCTTCGACACCGGCTTCAACGACTACAAAAAGCTGTACGGTATATCGATGAAGTACGGCTTCGAGGGCGAGGCCGGGTGGGAACACCGCTGTCTCGGACCGTTGCCAAAGCTTATCGCCGAGGCGTATCCCGATCAAATAGAGGCATACACCTGCACATTCAACAGCAGCTACTGCCCGCGTATCATGGTCGATGACCGGGAGATAAAAATCAACGGCATGGCGGCACAACCCGATTTTTTCAAAACACTCGGCATCGACATCATAGAGGGCAATACCGAGACACTGCTACAGCCCGACAACATATTTGTCAGCGAAGAGACGGCTGAAAAGATAAACAAAGGTGAAAGCCCAGTAGGTACAACCGTAAGAACCGACGCCGGACTTTACCGCATACAGGGCGTCTATAAAACCGTTGCCGACAACTCGACGGTAAGACCCGACGTGGTATTTTCACTCGCCGATGCACAACGCAATTGGAATTTCCAAGCCAACTGCTGGAACGGTTATTTCAGACTGAAAGAGAACATACCTCAGGATCGGCTCGACGCCATGATCGAAAAGGCGATACGCCCGGCATATCCGCTTACAGGCCAATGGGACCTCTCCGGGGTAAAATTAGGCCCCTTGCACGAGGTGTACAAGAACGACGAGGATGTAAAACGCATGTGCACCATCATGGCCATACTCGGCACTGCGCTACTGCTTATAGCATCGCTGAACTATGTGCTGCTGTCCATATCCTCACTGAGCAAGCGTGCAAAAGCCATCGGTGTGCAGAAGTGCAGCGGCGCCGGAGCGGTACGCATATTTGCCATGTTCATCTGGGAAACGGCCCTGATACTCGCACTGGCGCTTCTTATAGCCGCCGTCGTGGTACTTAATTTCCGCGAGCCTATCGAGGAGATGATAGCCACCCCCGTAGCATCGCTGTTCAAGGGATCGCGTCCATGGATATTGCTCGGCATAACGGGCGTCATACTGCTTATAGGCGGTGTCATACCTGCGCGCACATTTGCTTCCGTGCCTGTATCGCAGGTATTTCGTCGTGTCACGGAGCGTAAGGGAGCATGGAAGCGGGTACTGCTCTTTGTAGAGTTTGCCGGAGTCTCCTTTACCTGCGGACTTCTCTGCATAATGTCGTTTCAGTACCGTCATGTAATAGAAAATACCCGCAACTACAATCCCGCGCCCATGGCACTCGAAAGCAACTGGACGCAAAACCGCGCCGGCTATGATATTGTGGCCAACTTTCTGCGCAATCTACCGTATGTCGAGGACTGCGCCGGTTCGTCATGGCTTTTGGCCGATTCGTTCGAGGGCACCAATGTAGGCAATGGAGTACATAGTATTTTCTCCGCCGTAGAGAGCAACATGACCGACATAATGGACCTTAACATAATCCATGGCCGAGGCATAAAAGCTCCGGGCGAGGTGCTTATCAACGAAAAACTCATGAACTCGCTTCATCTTACTCCGGAAAAAGCGCTGAATGAAGACAAAGTAATAAACCCAGGCTATGCAGGTCCTTATACAATCGTGGGCATAACGGGCGACCTTGACCTTTTCGGCGCCTATTCGGAAGCGCCCGATGCCATGATAGGATGCCCGCCCGACATAACATACAATGAGTGGGGATGGAACTATAACATAATTGCCGTAAAACTGAAACCGCCTTACAAGGAGAATCTCAAAAAACTGAACGAGGCCGTGGCCGAGGCGTACCCCGACGCCCACGCGGAGTTTCATCTGATGACCGACGTGATAAAGATGCAGTACTCCGACATACGCATATTCCGCAACTCGGTACTGACCACATCCGTCATCATACTGCTTACAACCTTCATGGGACTTATAGGCTTCGTGGCCGACGAGATACAGCGCCGCCGCAAGGAAATAGCCATAAGGAAAGTAAACGGTGCGGAGACCGCCGACATACTGGCCCTGATATCGCGCAACATCATGCTCGTGGCAGCACCCGCCGTGGCCGTAGGTGCGATGGCTGCCGCTTGGGTCGGCGAACTGTGGATGCAGCAGTTTGCGGCAAAGATTGATAACCTGTGGATATATTATGTGCTTACTGCCATTGCGGTTCTGGCCGTAATACTACTGTGCGTGACGGCCATGACCGTCAGGACGGCCCGTGAAAATCCCGCCATAAGCCTTAAAAGCGAATAACCCGCTCTTAAGGAGCAAATACGTAGTGCCCGCTCTTGACCTTCATACGGTCGGGGTGGGCACGATGTATCTTGGGGTTACTCAAAGCGTAAGTGACCGGTATATGTGCTCCGGCACCTACCCGGCGAAGCATGGGTCGCATGGTCGACACATTGTCGCGCACCGTATCGCCGTCCACTACATAATAATAGTACACCTTGTAACTTGTCGAGGCCGGACGCCGTACAAGGCGGCGGTTTACGCGGTATGATGACTCCTCGGTATGATGCCGCGTCACCTTCTCCACGACACCGATTATGTCGCGCGACCCCTTTTCCAGTTCACGCCCCTCATAATTGGCACGCAATACAAGCCCCACAATAAAAAGTACAATTACCATAACGGCGCTGATAAAAAGTATGCGCCAATTTTTCCGTGACATGGTATATAACGGTTGTTTCATGATTAAACTTCCGCAAAGTTAATCAACATAATCGTATTATTTCGTAATTTTGCCATGCTAAATTTATCACAAAATGCTTGAACAGATAAAACAGAAAGTTCTTGAAGGCGTTCCGGCAACCGTGGACGAGGCCCTTGAACTGAACCGATTATACAGTGCCGACGCACTTGCCGACGCAGCCGATGAAATACGACGTAAATTCTGCGGCGACGTCATCGACACCTGCTCCATTGTCAACGCACGCTCGGGGCGCTGCACCGAGGACTGCAAGTGGTGCGCCCAGTCACGCTATCACGCCACCGGTATCGACGAGTACGAATTTGTACCCGAAACCGAAGCTCTGCATGCCGCCCGGCTAAACAAAGAGGCGGGAGTACGCCGCTACTCACTCGTGACAAGCGGGCGCAAAGTGGCGCCTGCCGACATAAAACGCTTCTGCGACCTGTACCGGAAGGTAGCGGCCGAAACCGGTATATATATGTGCGCCTCAATGGGGCTGCTCAACCGCGACGAGCTGCTGCAGCTGCGCGAGGCGGGTGTGCGCCGCTATCACTGCAATCTTGAGACATCGGCAAGCTACTTCCCCGCTTTGTGCTCCACCCACACCCACGAAGACAAGCTGCGCACCATAAAAGCCGCTCGAGAAGCGGGTATGGAGATATGCTGCGGTGGCATAATAGGCATGGGCGAGTCAATGAGGCAGCGCCTCGAACTGGCCGAGGAAGCCCGTGAAGCCGGAGCCGTATCGATACCTATAAATATACTTAACCCAATCAAGGGCACGGCACTTGAAAACGTACCGCTCATCGAAGAGGAGGAGATAGTGCGCACCGTGGCGCTGTTCAGACTGATGGCGCCGAAGCTGACCCTGCGCTTTGCCGGCGGACGCATGAGGCTGTCAAAAAAGACAATGGCTCGTATACTGCGAGGCGGCATGAACGGAGCGCTTATGGGCGACATGCTCACAACCGTAGGCAACGGTGTGGCTGAAGATAAAGAACTCTTCCGCGAGACCGGCTACCGCGAGGAGCAGTTGAGCTGATCGTAGCCCCGTCTGAAATATTCACGGCCCATATCAACAGGTCGTATGACTTCGTCGTTCCAAACAACGACATCAATGTCTATTGTCACGGCTCCGATGAGTTTCATAGCCGGCGTACGTCCGTTGTCAAGTTCGTATCGCTTCAACCCGTCGGTTATTTCATCAATCGACTTGTCGGTAAATCCCTCCGCCACACAGTTGAGATAAGGAGCGTAACGTCCGCTCCACTCCGGGGTCTCATATATCGACGACACACGCACGCCGCTGAACGAAGCGGTGAAGTAAGCCACTGCCGCCGACATGCGTATGTCGCGGTCAGCCGTGTTGCTGCCTATGCCGACGACGACCCTGTTCATTGCTGGGGAACATCTTTCATGGTCAGAGCTATGCGTCCGCGCGCATAGTCCACATCAAGCACCCGTACGGTGACATGCTGGTGTACACTGACCACCTCGGCTGGCGACGATATGAAGCGGTCGCAGAGCTGCGATATGTGCACGAGTCCGTTTTCATGAAGACCTATGTCGACAAAACAACCGAAAGCGGTGATGTTGTTGACTATGCCGTTGAGCTGCATACCGGGCTGAAGATCGTGAATGTCGCGTACGCGGTCATCAAATTCCATAACCTCTACAATCGACCGCGGGTCGCGTCCGGGCTTTTCAAGTTCAAGAACAATATCGGTCAGCGTGGGCAGCCCCACCTGCTTGGTCACATAGGGCGTAAGGTCGAGTTTTTCAAGCAGCTTCGGATTTTTGACAAGTTTGTCGACCGTGCATCCGTTGTCGGCGGCTATACGGTCGATAAGTTCATATCGCTCGGGATGTACGGCGGTATTGTCAAGCAGATTGTCGGCTCCGGGAATGCGTAGGAAACCGGCACACTGCTGAAACGCCTTCTCCCCCATGCGAGGCACGTCGAGCAATGCCTGACGGCTCTTGAAGTCGCCGTGCTCGGCACGGTAGCTGACTATGTTTGACGCAAGCGCCGGTCCTATGCCCGACACATAAGCCAACAGCTCTTTCGAAGCGGTATTTACATTTATTCCGACAGAGTTCACGCAACTCTCCACCGTATAGGCAAGCGCCTCCTTCAGCTTGGCCTGATCGACATCATGCTGATACTGCCCCACCCCTATCGACTTCGGCTCGATCTTTACAAGCTCCGCAAGCGGGTCTATGAGACGGCGACCGATAGACACGGCCCCGCGTACAGTCACGTCGTAATCGGGAAACTCCTCACGCGCTATCTTGGACGCGGAGTATATCGACGCTCCGTTCTCATTGACGACAAACACCTGCACGGGACGCGGATAGCGCAACGAGCCGAGAAACTTCTCCGTCTCGCGGCTTGCAGTGCCGTTGCCCACGGCTATGGCATCTATACGATACGACTCCACAAGTCGGCTTACCTTGAAGGCGGCGCCGTGGAAGTCATTCTGCGGCGGATTGGGGTAAATGACCTCGGTGTGCATAAGATTGCCCTGTTCGTCAAGGCACACGACCTTGCACCCGGTACGAAATCCCGGGTCGATAGCCAGCACTCTCTTCCGACCCAAAGGAGGAGCGAGAAGCAACTGCCTTACATTGTCGGCAAACATGTTTATGGCGGCGTCATCAGCTTTGCTTTTTGCCGCTGCCAGAACTTCGGTCTCTATTGACGGTTTTATAAGACGACGGTAACTGTCCTTTACCGTGGATTTTATCAAGGCGGACACAGGCTCCGATGCGGTATTTTTGACAAACATACGCGCCAACCGCTCTATCATCTCATTGTCATCTATCGACACCGAGACTTTCAGGAAACCCTCGGCCTCGCCGCGTAATATAGCAAGCAGACGGTGAGATGTGACTGTACGCAACGGACTGCTGAATTCAAAGTAATTTTCATAATTGGCTCCCTCCTTTTCCTTGCCTTTAACTACTTTGGCGGCAATAACGGCGTTGCGGCTGTAACGCGCACGCACTATAGACCGTGCTTTCTCGCTCTCGCTCATCCACTCCGCCATTATGTCGGCGGCTCCTGCCACCGCATCGGCCACATCGGCCACTTCACCGCCCGTAAAACGACGTGCCGGTGACTCCACATCGGCCGAGGTCTGCGCCATGAGCATGCGGGCAAGAGGTTCAAGGCCTTTCTCGACAGCCATCTGCGCTCTTGTACGCCTGCGCGGTTTGTAAGGCATATACAGATCTTCGAGCTGGGTAGAGTCATATGTCTCCATGATCTTCTTTTTCAGCTCCGGAGTCAGTTTATCCTGCTCCTTGATAGTATCGAGAATGGTCTCCTTTCTTTTCTCCAAAGCGAGGAGCGATTCGTAACGCAACTGTACGTTATGGACAGCCACCTCGTCAAGAGCACCCGTGGCTTCCTTACGGTAACGGCTTATAAACGGTATCGTGCATCCTTCGTCAAGGAGTTTAAGAGTTGCCGCAACCGACTTTTTAGGGATACTCAATTCATCGGCGATAATAGTAGATAATTCAGGATTCATAAGGGTTTACTTTATGTTTGGTGCCTTCTTTTTAAGCTTCAGAACCGTTATTTCGGGAGTAGCTCCTATACGTGCCGGCAAGGCTACGGTTCCGAGTCCAATGTTGACATATAGCTTGTGTTTGTCTGATTTGTCACTGTATAAACCGCCCCATTTCGAATAGCGCCAAGCGGCAGGTGACCAATCACCTATCTGCATCTGCATGGCATGCGTATGTCCGGAAAGTGTAAGATCTATGTTTACGGTGTCGTTGTCGGCTATTTTATTTTCCCAATGGACCGGATTATGCGTCATAAGTACTTTAAATACACTGTCGGATAACTGCGGATAAGCCTTAGCGAGGTCACCGTATGTAGGAAATGGCGGATCACCCCAGTTCTCCACACCTATCAATGCTATCGAGTCACCGTCATGGAGCAACCACACCGTGGTATTGTCAAGCTCTGTCCACCCCATACTACGCTGAAGCGAGCGCATCAGTTTCATGTTTTCAGCCTTAGCGGCATCATTTTTCCACGAACTATAGTCGCCGTAATCATGGTTGCCGAGCACGGAATACACGCCGTCGCCGGCCTCAAGCCGCGACAGCGCCGACACATGCGGCAACAACTCGTCGGAACGACGGTTAACTATATCACCCGTAAACAGCACAACATCCGCGTTGCGGGAGTTTATCTCATTCACAACACGGCTTACGAAAGTCGTGTCGGAGCCATAAGTGCCTACATGAAAATCAGAGAATTGTACTATGACATAGTCGTCAAAAGCGGCCGGTAGATTGTCAAATTCAAGCTCTACGTAGTTTACGCGATAGTCGGTGCGGTTTACAAGTGCCGCCCACCATAAGACGACAAACGTGCCCAACGCCGCTACAATGCCGACAACGGAGCCGACATGGCACTTTCTGCGGCGCACCACCAATGGCAAATAGTCCAATAGGCTGAATACAATATATATATATTTAGGCAAATATACCGTGACGTATGCATAGAGCATCCACATTATGACAATCAGCATACCGTCCGAGCCGCCTTTTCGCGGCAGACACGCCACTGTTATTATGTATACTAGCAGAAGAAGAGAACTCCACGCATATACTACACCGGGCCAGCGACGGCGACACACAGCGGTAATACGCCGCCATATGTATATGTCGACCGCCACGTTGATCGCGGCTATAATGATAATAAGCATTATCCCAAGCCTCATCGTACAATAACGGATTTAAAGTTTATCAGCCGTGACACTCGTCATGACAAAATTCGTCGGCATGAAGATTGTTTTTCAACGGATTGGCATACATGGTAAGCATCATCTTGTAAAGATAATCCTTATCATCGGCCGTAAGCTCTGGCACATCCACTTTCTTTAGCTGATTCTGAATATAAGTCTCGAAATCAACAACCTCTTCCGTATTATAGTGATCGACAAACTCCTTTGTGGAGTAAAGCAGGTCATATGCTATGTAGTTGATAGGATATATCTTGTAGCCGGAATGTATCTGGCAGTCTATCATACGACATACGTCACGGGCCACGGCAGCTTTGTCAAGCGACTGGTCGAGAGCGGAGAGTTCCGGATTTATAGGATGACCTACAGCGAAATGCACACGTCCCTTGGGCTGCAAAAGGCCTGTCTCCATAGCAAACAAGTCGTCGCGCTGGGTCTTCTTGAACTCCGGATCATTGCGGCGGAGCAAAAACTCACGCGCCTTCAGGTAGTCGTTGGGGTCGTATTCGTACGATATTGACACCGGTAGCAGATTGATCTCCATCAGATTCTCGGCAAACTCCTTGCCCCCTGCAAGTCCGAGCATCTTCACCAGTGAGTCCTGCGCCATGTCGTTGGAGTCCTTGCTGCGTCCCTGACGCTCGGCAATCCATACCGACTGATTGCGACGCGATACCGTATCATGTATATATGCCGACAACTCCTGAGCCGCTTCAAGGGCCTTTACTCTCGGCAGATCGCGCTTAACGATAAAACTTTTATTGAGCCTCACCAAGTCGTTGATCCACTCATATACAAGCAGGTTGTTGCCTATGGCCACCTCGGTGGTGGGATAACCCGCTCGAAGAAAACATAGGTTAAGAAACGACGTGTCGAGCACGATGTCGCGATGGTTGGTTATAAATGTATATGCTTTTGTCTTGTCGACACGCTCAAGGCCGTCGACAGTTAAGCCTGAAGTAGTTTTTGATGCCAGCATTTCAAGAAACGGCCACATGATCTTGCGCTGGAAAGTATCCTTGTCATGCACCTGAAGCAGGTCATGGCACATTTCGTCATAATCAACATTAGGCAACACCCATTTTACCGCATGCTCAAATCCCGGCTCTTTTACAAGATGCTGCATTTTTTCATGGAATACACTGTCGGGATAAGGAGCTATGTCCTCAAATTGTAGCTGTTCCTGTGTCATAATTATCCTAAATTATAATTTCGGTTGTTCAAAGATAACACTTTAATCTAATAGTTGGTCTATTATTACCGTTTCTTTACGATTTTTTATATATCGACGGCGTTGTTGTAATTACGCCATTTATCTATCAGAGCGGTCATATCAGGCGGTACCGGAGCCGAAAAAAACATCTCCTCACCCGTTGCCGGATGCACGAAACCGAGTGTGCGCGCATGCAATGCCTGACGCGGGCACAGCTCGAAGCAGTTGGCGACAAACTGCCGGTAACGCGACGTCGTAAGTCCGCGCAATATAACATCACCGCCATAACGGGCATCATTGAACAACGGATGCCCTATATGCTTCATGTGAACCCTTATCTGATGGGTACGCCCGGTCTCAAGCACACACTTGACAACACTCACATAGCCCAGCGGCTCTACGGTCGAATAATGGGTCACGGCATGCTTGCCGTAATCGCCATCGGGAAATACCGCCATCTGCAACCGGTCTTTAAGGCTGCGGCCTATATTGCCCTCTACACGTCCGTCGGCCGGCTCGGGACGCCCCCACACCACCGCCACATACTCGCGCTTGGTCGTTTTATTGAAAAACTGACGTCCGAGATGGGTCTTGGCATCAGGAGTCTTGGCCACGACAAGCAAACCCGAGGTGTCCTTGTCGATACGATGCACAAGCCCCATGCGGGGATCATTGACATCGTAGTCGGGATTATCCTTAAAGTGATAGGCCAAAGCATTGACAAGAGTGCCGTGGTAATTGCCGTGACCGGGATGCACGACCAGTCCGGCCGGCTTATTGACCACGAGCAGATGCTCGTCCTCATACACGATGTCGAGCGGTATATCCTCGGCTATTATCTCCAGCTCGTAGCGCGGACGGTCCATGACCACAGTCACCACATCGAGCGGCTTCACGCGGTAATTTGACTTGACGGCACGACCGTTGACAAGTATACAGCCGGCTTCGGCCGCCTGCTGCACGCGGTTGCGCGACGACTTTTCAAGACGTGCCACAAGAAATTTGTCGACCCGGAGCAACTGCTGCCCCTTGTCGGCTACAAATCTGAAGTGTTCGTAAAGTTCGCCTCCGTCAGAGTCCTCGATATCGGCGTCATATCCGTTATCGGCAATCACTTCGTCGGAAGGCATAATATCATCTATATCGTCAACTGCCATAACACGCACCGGTCAATTGATGTCAAGTTCACTTGCCTCGATGTCTTCCGATATAGCCTCGGCAACAGCCACGCTGTCCTCCTCGTCGGGCAATCCGCCCCCCACCTCTATGGTGACTGTCGCGGAAGCCGGAATACGGGCGCCGGGCTGCAAGGATATGCCGTTGAATTTGGCTCCTATCACAAGATCACGGTATTCGCTGGGCACATAATGCTCCCTGATATGTTTTATGCCTATACCTTCAAGCACTGAACGCGCCTGCCGCAAAGACATGTCGGCAAGGTTAGGTATAGTCACCATCTTGGGCGAAAAAGCGTTGACTGTAAGATAGACTACCCGATTGGGCTTCACCTTGGTATTGGGGCGCGGCGACTGTTCGAGCACGGTGCCGGGCTGCGTATGCTCGTCATAGATCGAGTCAGACAATTCCACTTTAAGGCCGGCCGCCGCAAGCGCCGCCGAAGCCTGACTGTAAGTAAGCCCGCGCATGTTGGGCACCACTTCATATTTACCGTGGCCGGTCCACACGTCAAGGGCTATCAGAGTGATCCATACCACACCGCATCCGGCGATAAACATCAGCAACAGATTGAACAATATCGGATGCCG
>VSOZ01000013.1 GCA_009775095.1 Muribaculum sp. | reverse complement strand
GAGTGGGCGCTGAGGGATTCGAACCCCCGACCCTCTGCTTGTAAGGCAGATGCTCTGAACCAGCTGAGCTAAGCGCCCGATTTTGATCGGGAATGCTTTAAGTGGAGAAGCGGATTGAATTTGTTGAGTGGGCGCTGAGGGATTCGAACCCCCGACCCTCTGCTTGTAAGGCAGATGCTCTGAACCAGCTGAGCTAAGCGCCCGTGTTCTCCGTTAAAGCGATGCAAAGTTACAACGCTTTTTTGTAATGACAAAATAAAATTCAATAAAAATCGCATATTTTTCATTTTCCCTTGATTTTCCGTAACTTTGCAACATAATATTCATTATCACATAAATCTATGGTATTGACACAACTTACGGCCATTTCGCCGATCGACGGGCGCTATCGCGGAAAATGCGAGCGACTTGACGAATATTTTTCGGAATTTGCTCTCATACGTTATCGTGTAAGAGTGGAGATTGAGTATTTCATTGCTTTGTGCGAGTTGCCGCTTCCGCAGCTTGCCGACGTTAACCCGCAAGTATTTGACAGCCTGCGGGCCATATACCGTAATTTCTCCATAGAGGATGCTTCGCGCATAAAAGAGATCGAGTCGGTGACAAATCATGACGTCAAAGCCGTGGAGTATTTCCTTAAAGAGAAGTTTGACCTGCTCGGCCTTGAGACGCATAAAGAGTTCATACACTTCGGGCTTACGTCGCAGGATATCAACAACACTTCCGTGCCTTTGTCGCTTAAGGAGGCTCTTGGCGAAGTGTATCGTCCGGCACTTAATGAACTTGTCGAACATCTTGAGAAGCAGGCCGAAGAATGGTATGACATACCCATGCTTGCCAAGACTCACGGTCAGCCGGCTTCTCCTACAAGGCTCGGCAAGGAGATAAAGGTTTTCACCTACCGTCTGCGCAAGCAGCTGGCTCTGCTCGACGCAACTCCCATAAGCGGTAAATTCGGTGGAGCTACGGGCAACTTCAACGCCCATCTTACGGCTTATCCCGATATCGACTGGCGTAAATTCGGAGCTAAATTTCTTAGCGAACGTCTTGGCATAGAGCGTGAAGAATATACCACCCAGATATCCAATTACGACAACTTTGCCGCCATATTTGACGCACTCCGCCGCATCAATACCATAATACTTGATCTTGACAAAGATATGTGGCAATACATATCAATGGAGTATTTCAAGCAGAAAATCAAAGCCGGTGAAGTGGGCTCGTCGGCAATGCCCCATAAGGTCAATCCTATTGACTTCGAAAACTCCGAAGGCAACCTCGGCATAGCCAATGCCATTCTCGAGCATCTTGCTTCGAAGCTGCCCGTATCGCGTCTGCAGCGCGACTTGACCGACTCGACCGTACTGCGCAATGTAGGTGTGCCTCTGGCTCATATGCTTATTGCTATCGCGTCAACGCTTAAGGGCCTTAATAAGTTGCTGCTCAATGTCGATGCTATCAACCGCGATCTTGACAATATGTGGAATGTCGTAGCCGAGGGTATACAGACTATACTGCGTCGCGAAGGTTACCCCAAGCCTTACGAAACTCTCAAAGAGCTTACGCGAGTAAATACTACGGTGACTGCCGAAAGCATAGCTTCGTTTATCGATACGCTCAATGTCAGCGAACAGGTCAAAGAGGAGCTTAAAAAGCTCAGCCCTCATACTTACACCGGTTATTGATTTCGGTTGACACATATATTAAAAAACGCTAAAACGCCTCGATATTAAAAAATCGGGGCGTTTGCCGTATAAATATACCAATAAAAATATTGTTTCAATCAAATAAAAAACTTAATTTTGCATCGTTTCGCTTAAAAGGCAGTACTAATGTACTTTGGGTGCAACACCGATGTATTTTTCTTGTCAACTTTTAAATTTACATTACGCTCTATTAATTTAATAATTAAACGTTTAATTTCTAATCAAGGCAAAGCCTGAATCGCCGAGAGGCAGAAACTTAAATTTATTTTTTAACGTACCGAAGTTATGGATAACAACGAAGAAAAGAAACCGAAACGGCCAAGAATTGGGGAGAACCGTATCGCAGCGTCATCAGACGGCGAAAACAACAATTTCAGTAATAAAGTGGACCACGGTCAGCAGGGCGACTATCACTCTCCTGAAAACGGACATCGCGAATACAGCAGTTATGACCGTCCGTATCAGCCTAGACCTTACAACAACCGTCAGCAGGGCGGCTATAACAACCGCTATAACAATCAGGGCGGCTACAATAACCGTCAACAAGGTGGTTACAACAATCGCTATAACAACAATCAAGGTGGTTATCAGCCTCGTCAATATCAGCCTCAGCAGGGTGCAGACGGCGCTGAAAATACAGCCGAGCAGCCGGCAGAAGGCTATACGCAGTCGTCGCAGCCTGAAGGCTACAACGCATACCGCCCCTCCGGATATAATAACAACCGACAGGGTGGCTATAACAACAACCGTCAGCAGGGCGGCTATAACAACAATCGTCAAGGCGGCTATAATAACAACCGTCAAGGTGGTTACAACAATAATCGCCAGCAGGGCGGCTATAATAATCGTCAAGGCGGTTACAACAATAACCGACAGGGTGGCTATAACAACAACCGTCAGCAGGGCGGTTATAACAACAATCGCCAAGGCGGTTACAACAATAACCGACAGCAGGGTGGCTACAACAATCGCCAGCAGGGTGGAGGCCGTCAGCAGGGCTATCACAACAACCGACAGCAGGGCGGCAATCGTGGATTTAATGCGCCGCGTCAAGGCAAGAGCTTCGTACCGCGTCCCAAGCGCATCGAATACGAGATGCCTATACCCGATCCTAACGAGCAGATACGTCTGAATAAGTTTATGGCCAATGCCGGCATATGCTCACGCCGCGAGGCCGATGAATTCATTCAGCAGGGTCTTGTAAAGGTCAACGGCGAGGTTGTCACCGAACTCGGTACCAAGATATCGCACAACGATGTCGTTGAGTATGATGAAAAGGTAGTTACACTTGAGAGCAAGTGCTACATACTTCTCAACAAGCCCAAGGATTGTGTGACTACAAGCGACGACCCCAACGGACGTACCACCGTCATGGACCTTGTAAAAGGAGCATGTGACGAACGCATATATCCCGTAGGACGTCTTGACCGCAACACTACCGGTGTGCTTCTGCTCACTAACGACGGCGATTTGGCATCCAAGCTGACTCACCCCAAATATGTGAAGAAAAAGATATATCATGTATGGACCGACAAAGACATCTCGGAAGACGACATGCAGGCCATCGCCGACGGCATCGAGCTTGAGGACGGACCCATACATGCCGACGCTATCAGCTACGCCACCGACACTGACCGCAATCAGGCCGGCATAGAGATTCACTCCGGCCGCAACCGCATTGTGCGCCGCATATTTGAGAGTCTCGGCTATCATGTCACCAAACTTGACCGTGTCTACTTTGCAGGTCTTACCAAAAAGAACCTGCCGCGCGGTCGCTGGCGCTATCTGACTCAGGAAGAGGTAAACTTCCTGAAGATGGGGTCATTTGAATAACATAAACTGACTTACAATCATTTTTCAATGAAACGTATTAAAATAATCGACCTTTTCCGCCCGGAGCATTTAGGCAAAGAGGTGTGTGTCATGGGATGGGTGCGTACCCGTCGCGGTAACAAACACGTGCAGTTTGTTGCTCTTAACGACGGCTCGACCGTAAAAAACGTTCAGATCGTTTTTGATATGGCGCAGTTTACTGACGAGCAGCTTAAGCCCATCACAACCGGCTCGGCCATAAAAGTCGACGGACTTCTTGTCGAGTCAATGGGCAAAGGGCAGTCTGTCGAGATACAGGCCCGCACGCTTGAGGTATTCGGCACCGCCGACCCCGAGAGCTATCCATTGCAGAAAAAGGGCCATACGCTGGAGTTTTTGCGTGAAAAAGCACACTTGCGTCCCCGTACCAATACGTTCGGCGCCATTCTTCGTGTGCGCAGCGCATTGGCTTTTGCTATCCATAAGTTCTTTCAGGAGCGAGGCTTCTTTTATCTCAACACTCCGCTTATTACGGCAAGCGACTGTGAGGGAGCCGGAGCCATGTTTCAGGTAACTACGCTTGACCTCAACAATCTGCCCAAGAACGAGGAGGGTAAGGTCGACTATTCGGCTGACTTCTTCGGAAAGCCTACAGCACTTACCGTGTCGGGACAGCTTGAAGGCGAGCTTGGAGCCACCGCACTCGGAGCCATATATACTTTCGGCCCCACATTCCGCGCCGAGAACTCCAACACTCCGCGTCACTTGTCGGAGTTTTGGATGATAGAGCCGGAAGTGGCGTTTTTCGACATCACCGACAACATGGATCTTGCCGAAGACTTTATCAAGTATTGTATAAAGTATGCGCTTGACAATTGCCGCGATGACATTGACTTCCTTGCCGAGCATTATGACAATGAACTTGTCGAACGGCTCAAGTTTGTTCTTGACAATGAGTTTGTGCGCCTGTCCTATACCGAAGGTGTCAAAATACTTGAGGAGTCAAAGCATAAGTTTGAGTTCCCCGTATACTGGGGCGCCGACCTGCAGAGCGAGCACGAGCGTTATCTCGTGGAGGAACACTTCAAAAAGCCGGTCATCCTTACCGATTATCCGAAGGAGATCAAGGCTTTCTATATGAAGCTCAACGAAGATAACAAGACTGTCCGTGCCATGGATGTCCTGTTCCCGAAAATCGGTGAAATCATCGGCGGTTCGGAGCGTGAGGAAAACTTCGATAAGCTAAGCGCCCGCATCGAGGAGCTTGACATACCTATGAAGGATATGTGGTGGTATCTTGACACGCGTCGTTTCGGCACTGTGCCTCATGCCGGCTTCGGTCTTGGCTTCGAGCGCCTTGTGCTGTTTGTGACAGGAATGACCAACATACGCGACGTTATCCCGTTCCCGCGTACCCCCAACAATGCAGAGTTCTGATACAGAATAATTAATGTATAAACCATGAGGCCGGAGCAGTCATTGCCCCGGCCTTGTCATTTATATCTACGGTATGCGGAATATCGAGAAGTTGACCGAGCCGTAAACGCGGTGCTCGGCGAAGTGGGGGAGCGACGAGAAGTCGTAGGCTTTCGAGTGCTCCACTATGACTATGCTGCCGGGCTTGAGCATGCGTGATCCGAGTATCTTCTCCGGGACTTTTGCAAAATCGGGCAGGTCGTAGGGTGGGTCAGCAAATATAATGTCAAACTGACGGTCGCATGTGTCAATGAACTTGAAGACGTCGCCCTTGATTACCGATATGTTTTTTATGTCGAGCTGTTGCGCCACCTGCTTGATGAACTTGTATTGGGTAGCGGCTTTCTCCACGCAGGTCACCCACTCGCATTCGCGCGAAAGAAACTCGAATGTTATGGCGCCCGTGCCGGCAAACAGGTCGAGAGCGGTAAGGCCCTCGAAGTCAACCATATTTTCAAGGACATTGAATATGTTTTCACGAGCAAAGTCCGTGGTCGGGCGTGCCGATATGTTGGTAGGCACATTAAAGCGGCGTCGGCCGTATTTTCCTCTGATTATTCGCATAGTGGCAGTACAATTAGGTCAAACGGGGCCGTCAAGGCTTCCTTGCCGGCTTTAAACATTGTGGACGGGAATATGGCCGGCATGACGTAGCCGATATATTCGCGCAGTATTGGTGTCAGCTCTTCGCGTACGTCGGCATTTCCGGCAAGCAGCACCTCGTTGTTGCGGTCAGAGCATCCGAGAGTCTCACGACACGCCATTATGTAGTACACGGCATCGGTTATGTTGTCAAACTCAAAGGTGTTGGCGAGCAGCAACCGGTCATTGCCGAATGCGAGTATGTCAAGCGACTTCTGTTGTAGGTTTACATACACCCTTCCCGTATGGCCCAGTTTGCTGCTGTTGAAAAAATAGCGACACAACGGCGTGAGCCGGTGCATGATGGCCGGATTGTTGAATGTGCGTCGCAGAAATGTAGCGGTCTCTTCCGGCATTTTCATCATCATGGCTGCCGACAGCGCCGGGACATGACTTATTATCAGCTCTTCATCGATGTCGTCAGCAGGCAGAAGCATATCGGCCACGACTTCCTGCATATCGGTGTCGGCCACGACGTCATCGGGCACGGCGGCCACACGGGTTGTATCGACAATGATATGCGTGCCGTTGAAGTCGCCAAGCAGTAGTGGGTTGTCATATATGGTCTCTTCAAGAGCCTTGACCCAAGTCGATGACGATGTATCGAGCGGCAAGCGCCGATATATCAGCGAGTCGGGCCGTGAGCCGTTATACAGCATCACGTCCATCACCGCGGAGTTGAGGCGCATGGCCAGATTCCACATCCGTGGTTCGCTTATGAGGTCTTTGCCGAGAACTGTATCGCCCATATGATTTAGAACCTGTTACGTAAATTACCGAAACCGTTGTTCATGCCGTTGCCGAAGTTGCGGGTACCGTTGGAGTTGCTCGGTCCGAAGAAATTGCCGTCGTCATATCCGTCATCTTCCTCGTCGTCATATCGTGTACGGCCGTCTTCGTCTATGTACGAACCGTCTTTATTGCGGCGTTTTTTCTTTTCCTTAGGCTTGTTCTTTACAATCTCTTTCGGCTTCTGGAGATCTATGGCGGTCTCGTATATGTCCCATGACTGCTCTACGTCCCAGTTCTTTTTCAGCACTAATTTTTTGGGGAAATAGTATACTTCCTCTGGCTGTATGCTGTCAAGAAGGTTGCCGGTGTCGTACTTGCCGTTGCCGTTGCGGTCTATGTACAGTCGCGCATAAAATGTGCCTGACTGCAGATGCGGGAATGAGGCCACACCGTCAATCAGCGGAGCGGTTGCCACCGGTTTGTCGCTTTTGTCAAGTATCTCGACAACGGCGGAGTCACGTACTCCGGTTATGTTGAAGTACAGCGACGAGTAGTCCTCAAGTTTTCTTACGGTAAATTCGTGCTTGAACGGAGAGTTCCACTGATTGTATATGCCGATTACCGATGCCGAGTCGGCCGAGTAGCGATACTTTACGCCCGGCTCCCACTTCATGTCGAGTGTGTAGCGCATGAGGTTGAACGAATCTACCCGTTCGAGCGGGGGAGCCGTTATCGTGTCCCATATGGTGTCGCGCAAAATCTCCATGTGTAGCCCGCTCTGCAATATCGTGTCAATCGGCTGATCCATCTCAAACAACAGAGGAGCGTATACCTCCTGTGTGTTGCCGCTTTTGGCGTTTATGTTGAGAAATGTGAGTTTTGCAGCCTCGGCAGCCTCTATCGAATCAATGTTTTCGCCGGTTTTCTCCGCTTTTTTGCGGCGTTTTGCTGCTTTTTTCGCCGCTTCTTCTTTTTGTCGGGCCTCCTCTTTTGCTCCCTTGAACAGTACTCTAAGGGTATCGGTGGTCCATGTAAGCATATCGAGAGTGTCGGTGCGCAGATATTTCACCTCAAGCATCATGGTGTCCTGCGCCATGAGTGCCGTGTCGGTAATGAAGTATTCAAGAGTGTCGAGTGTGGCCACAGTGTTCAGACGTGTCCATGAGTCGATGGGGCGTCCCGAGTCCACACCGTTTATTACTGTTATCTCGGGAAGAGTGTCGGATTCGGCCGAGAAATTAAACAGCAGCCGCTTGCGGTCAGGACGCGAGTAGTCTTTCAGATACTGCGGCCGGTAACCTTCGTTAAACCATGTGAGCAGTATGTCGTTGGGGTAGAACGCCGTTACGTCATGATCGACTATCGTGTCTATGCCTTCGGCGGTGTATATTGTATCGCGGTGCGACGACCTCTCTGCGTAGGGTGATATCGTCATGTCATAAAACGCTATATCCTCGGAGCGGTCCCAGTGATAGTCGCGATTTATGTCGTTGATGGCAAATATGCGGTATTCCCCGGGCTTTAGTCCGCGTATAGTGAACTGCCCGAGTTGATTTGTCTTGGCTATTCGTTCCATGGGCAGCGTGGTTATAGCCGTGTCTGACGGATTGCTGTATACGCCTACGAGCATCCCTTGTGCCGGCTCGAGAGTGCGGGCCTCGAATACCATACCCGATATGCGGAGTGAGTCTATGGAGTCGCCGGTGGCAAAGTCCATCGCGAAGCCGTCGAGAATATTGCCTTCGTTAAGGTCTTTTATGGCATCGGAAAAGTCGATGGTGTATGTTGTGTTGGGTAGCATGGTGTCGCGCAGTTCCACAGTGACCCGTTTGCCGTTTGCCGTTATTGACGGTATGCTCTTCTGTGCCGGCGACACAACCACTTTCGTCATCACATCCTCGACTTGAATGTTTTCGTTGAAGTCTATGGTTATCTTGTTGTTTTTGATGTCTTTGGAGCCTATTGCCGGATTGCTCTGCACGTAATAGGGCGGCTCTATGTCGTAGTCACCTCCGGTGGGGCGCCCCATCGATGCACATGCCGCCAGAAACAGCAGCGCCGCCACAACAGGCAGTGACCTCATATGTCTTGCTTCGTTTCTTTTCATAATGACAAAGATACGGTTTTTCCCATAATTGGTAAAGTTTTTAAACACCCTCTTAGGATATATGCAAATTTTTTGTAATTTTACGATTCATCAGATTAATGCAAATATAGATTGTCGTTATGAGGAAAATATTAGCCTTGACTTTATTCATATTTACTGTGGTTGTGTGCAGTGCGCAAAGGGAACGCAATTATATCTATCTTATGGATTGTACGAAATCGATGGAAGGATATAACGGTGCCGCCGACATATGGGCGCCCACAAAGTCATTTCTTAAAAAGTCCATTGAGTCAGATCCGGCGGGGTCTACTGTGACGGTAGTGCCGTTTCAGGGCGCTCCTCACGAGGCTATATCCTTTATGCGTGGCGACTTTGACTGGAAAGATGTCGAGAAGCCGCTTGACAAGTATATAGAAAATGTCACAAATACAAATATATACGATGCATGGCTTGCCGGTGAAGGCATGATCGACAAGAACCGTGACAACTATCTTATATTGCTTACCGACGGTGAGGACACCGACCCGCAGCGACGCGCAAAGTTCAAGGAGCTGATAAGCCGGTTCTGCGGAAAATATAAGAATGTGCACGCCTTTTATGTGCAGCTTACTCCCCAAGCCGTTATCGACAGCGAGTTGAGACGCCTTATCGACATGTGTACTCAGCTTCATGTGGTGAGTGTCAACGGCGAGATAATGCCTTTCGGAGCGTTTGCCACCAACACCATAAGTGTCAACACATTGTCGCTGCCTGCGAGGATTGCGGTGCCGTTTTCCGACTTCGGCACATTCAAGGCTTCCGTGGAGTGCGATGACCCGCACATAAAAGTTACCCTTGTCAACGGCAAGATAGCTGACGGTAAGGCGGTGTTTGACATCAGGTCTAACTATGGCGACGATAAAGCGGCTATATACAATGCCATAGGTGAACCGGAATACACTGCGTCGTTCACGGTGAAAAGTCCGGAGTGCTTTATCGTTAATGACCGCATTACGGTCGACGTTACCAATAAGGAGGAGCGCATACTTACACTCGGCGGTATCGATGACGAGGAGATTTATATAGGCAAGAGCGAGTATTACCCGGCATTTTTGTTCTGTGACGAGTACGGGCCCGATACGTTGAGGCTACGTCTGTCGCCCGAGGTCAACGGCGAAGCTGTGCGCGACGGTTCCGAGGCCGTTATGCAGGTGACTTCGCGCGAGGGCATAGACAGTTATAAAGTACTCATAGACGGCAAAGAGGCACCTGACGGTAAATTCACTTTCTCCGCCAAAGCTCCGGTGTCGGAAATAGCTGTGGCATTTCTCCCGACGACACCCGGCGGCACTTATCACTTTGACCTAAAGATGATTAAACACAGCAATATTGACCGTATAAATAACATTGCGGCCGATGACTTCTCGCCGGCTCTGCGTGCCCGATATGCGCCGTCTATGAATCCGCTGCTTAAAGCGCTTATATGGACGGGTGTGGTCCTGCTGCTGTTGCTGGTTCTGTGGTTTGCCGTGTTCCGGAGCATCTTTTTCCCGACAATCGGCCGTATATCTTACCTGACCGTCGACAAACCATATTACGGACATTACCGCATACGTGGTGCCCGCAAGGTCATTCTGTCAGCCTCTCCCGTGAAGCAGTCGGTTATAAACCGCCTGTTTACCGGAACGGTCATAAATAAGGTGAACGAGACATGGAAGACTCCGGCGGTGTTTTTACCCAACAAGAAAGGACTTAAACTTGTAAGCGAACGCGGGGCTTACGTCGTAGACCCGTATACCTCACGTATGGAGCGCTACAACAACTATACGATAAAATCCAAAAACGGCGACGAATACGCAATATCATTAAATTAACTCATATAATATCATGGCAACCAAAATCAAAAGATGCCTGTTTGTCGGGCTTGGAGGTACGGGACTTACGACCCTGCTTCATACCAAACGAATGTTGATTGACACTTACGGCGAAGTGCCTCCGATGATCGGCTTCCTCGGTATCGATACCGACGGTAACGCATACACCAAGTCGCTTCCGTCGAAATACGGCGAAGTCACTCTCGCTCCCAACGAGCAGGTCAAGATACAGGTCACCGACCCCAGCGGCATATATCTTAATTACCGCGACCGCTTCAGCTAGATACATGACAACAATGTGGCGGCTCTTACTTCGATGACCGCCGGAGCGGGTATGGTGCGTACTAACGGACGCTTTGCCTTCGGCATAAATTATCCTGATGTCGAGTCTCGAATAAAACAGGCACTCAACGCTATTACAAACATACGCGTGTCACACGACGCAAAATACACGCTTCTTGATAAAGCGGTTGAGATAAGCATGGTCTTCTCCATTGCGGGAGGCACCGGATGCGGTACGTTTATCGACATGGCATATCTGCTGAAGGCCATTCAGCAGACCAACAAGCAGTCGGCCGGAAAACTTATCGGCTATGCCGTGCTGCCCGATGTATTTGACGCACAGCTTACATATAATAAGGATCGTCTTAAACCCAACGGCTTCGGCGCTTTGTGTGACTGCGACTATCTGATGCATCTCGGCATAGGCGACAAGTTTACGTTTGACTACGTGCGCGAGACTGTCGAGGTCGACGGCAAGCCGTTTAACGCTGTCTATTTTGCCGGCAACAAAAACTTCAACAACACGAGCTATGACCATGTCGATGACATAGCCGAGATGATAAGCCGAAGCCTTGTCACCGGAGCCGGCGAGCTCTCGGGTAGCGCGTCAAGTGTCGCCGACAATGCGGAGAAAGACATGATATCGTGCACTTACGACATAGAGGACAAGAAGGTGTGGGCGTCGGCTTTGGGCATGAGCGAGATGATATTCAGGTCAGGCGACCTAAGCCGCATATACGAGCTAAAGGCATCGCGCCGTATCATAGAGCGCCTGCTCAACTCGTGCGGCGACGCCGAGATAGTGGCAAACGCTTGGATCGACAGCCCCGACGTGCGCATACGCGAAAACAACGGGCGCGACGATGTCATCGACTTCATGCTGCCGCAGAAGCCGTCTTATCCGATGAGCGAACTTGACAATCCGTCCGATCCGCGTCCGCAGATAGAGGATTATCGTACCCGTGTGGCCATACCGTCATCACATGTTCCCAACAGGCTCGGCGAACTGACTGACCGTGTGGAGCGAGAGTTCCACAAACTCATGGTGACCACTATCAATCAAGAGTGTGGTGTGGGGCTTGCAAAGCAGGTCATCGCGGCTATACGCGGACAGGTCGATATATGTATGGACGAGATGCAGCAGGAACTCAAGAGCTTCCGTCAGAAACAGGGAGCGGCCGAGAGCTCGCTTGAAGTGTCCATAAAGGACCTGCTTGAGATTATCGCCAAGATATTTACACGTAAGGGAGCCAAGCAGGAGGCTAAGGACGATGTGGTTGAGCATGTGAACCGCGTGGTTATCAACGAACGCGAGATAGAGCGCCGTGAAGCGGCTATATCGTTCTATACATGGATGCTCAATCTGTTGAAGAGTGCCGACTCAAAAATAGATACCATCAAGTCGGTTCTTGAAAACATACATCGTGTCGACAGTGCCGAGCTTACCGTGCTTCAGGACGGCATACGACGTCGTACGCAGATATTCCAGATAGACCTCACGCAGCCTTATGTCAACCGCGTTACGGTCGATGACGGCGAGATCGATCCGGCACAGTTCATTGCCTCTGTTCCGTTGACCGACAAATTGCTTGACATACCCGGCCGGCCGCAGTCGGAGCTTTCGGAGTGTCTGCACCGCTTTGCATCGCAGCTTCACGGTGCCGTGCAATGGCGCGAGCGCGACATCGAGGGTGCGCTCCGTGAACTGCCCGAGGATGAGCTTTATCGTAAATACCGTTTTGCCCTTGAGCAGTCGAGCCCGCTGATTAATCTTGATTTCAAGGGTCGTATGCACCGTGCCATTCCAGACTACTACTTCATAGGAGTGCCTGACAAGGAGCACACTTATCTGAAAGAGGGTCCTATCGACTTCAAGACAATCATTGACGGTAATGTAGACTGCAATTATGCTTCTATAGGCGGCACCGACCGTATTGTTATATTCCGCCAGTATGGTGTTTTCCCTCCGTATGCCATCTCATCAGTCAACGATTATCGCCGCGAATACAACGAGTGGAACTCAGGCATGACGTCATACAGCTGCCATTTTGATGAGAATATACGTCGCCGCATGGTACGCGACGACTATTCGCTTGACCCCAAAGAGCGCATAGACAACACACTCGAGCTGTGGGTTAAAGGCCTCATATTCGGACTTATCAAAAATGACGAAGGCAGGTATTATTATAAAGATGAGGAAAACGGTGACGCTCTCGATGACTATTGGAGCGAGCTTGAGCCTTACCGCGACGAGGCGTTTACCAAATTTCAGCGCCTGAAGCCGTCGATAGAGGAGGCCTTCACCCGTTATCTTGAAGAACTCGAACGCGTCAAAGGCACCGCGGCAGTACAGCAGATTATAGATGCTGCCAAAGAGAAGTATCTTACAGACTTCGCACAGGTCAACATGACTACCGAGGAGCTTAAAAAGCGTGAGAACAGAAGTATAGCCGATCTCATACGCCGTGAAATAAACTTTGTCAAGAAAGAACTTTAATGACACATAGCGCGCATCTGTTTGTCGGGGCGGAGCTTCAAGACTCCGCCCGGCATCTCGCCGAATACATTGCCAAGTACGGCGAGCCGTTGGTAGCGCCGTATTTCTATCTGATAACGGTTGATGACAAAGCCGACACCGCTGAAAACATCCGCTTTTTTTCGCGTCTTTATACCGAAAAGGTCACTATAAACAATCCCGGTACAGGGCTGCTTGCCCTAACAGTGTATTGTCGGCTTTATGATGAAAAGTCGGTAAGCCGTGTTATCGAGATTGTGGATGCGGTAAACGGTTGCGGCAAGAAGTATCATGTCGAGATAATCGGTGTGGCCGGTGATCTTGCGCGCATATTCGAGACTTCGGAGGCCGGTGGCGATTATGACGTATTGCGTTCACGTACAGCCGACGGGTTGCACCGTCTTGTGCCGTTGCGTGAAAACAAGTCGGTCGACATACTGCGTGTGGTCCAGAATGTCAATGACGAAGGTCTTGCCGTGAATTTCGATTTCGACTCATGGATAAGACTTATAGGTGAATATGCTCTTCTGCGCATTGAGAAGTATGAGGAGACGGTGCCGTCGGTCAGCCGTATCGATACGACACGTCCCGTGGATGCCATGGGGCTTGCGGTGATGAATTTTGACAAAGATTATTTTGTCGACTATCTGCACAGTCGAGCGTTTGTCGAGATATTGGCCAACGAGCATGTCGATTGCCGCGAGGTGAGCGTCAATATTGCCAACGGTGTTTCGCAGGAGGTGCTTGCGCGGCTTAAGGAGCGCATGTGCGACTTCTACAGGCTCCATGTGGCGCCGTTGCTTACACGTGACTATAACCGAAACAATGTCATTGCGCGTGCCACTCCCGAACTTGACCTCATGTTTGAGGAGATGGAGCGCGAACTTACCGGATTTATTGCGGATGAGAATCTCTCGCTCCCTGAAAAGGAGGCTGTGCTGGCCATGCTGCTCGGTACCGACAATCCCTTGTTCAAGGATGCGGCCATTAGCGATACGCAGATGTCGGTTGACGATTTGTGGATCGAGAGCATAGGCATGTTCATCGAGGAGGGCAATAAAAACGGTGATTTTCCCGAGTATCTGCACAATCCGCTTGAAGCTATAAAACGTCTCAGGACGAAGATAAGAAATTCCACTCAGTTTTTACGTCGTAAAACAGAGGAGCGCGAACAGAAACGCGCGCTGCTGAAACAGCTGCCTCAGGTGCAGAAGCGATTGACCGAGAGCGGTTTCACATTTGAGGGCACGGTATACCGTCTTGATTCGATAACACAGGACGAGACACCTCTTCAGCACACCTACGAGCCTCATCCGGTAAAGGAGCGCAGTATAGACCTGCGCGGAGGCTTTACCGGCATAAAAGATCAGGGTTCGCAAGGTTCCTGCGGTGCATTTGCCCTTACATCGATGGTGGAGTATGTCATACGGCGCTCTTTGCCGCTGGCGTCCAATCCCGACCTCAGCGAGGCGTTTGTTTACTACAACGCCCGTGATTATGAGGGTAAGACTTCGGAGGATGTCGGCAGTAGCTTCTATAGGTCTATACAAGGCCTGATGGAGCGCGGCATATGTGACGAGGCCAAGCATCCTTATCGTGCCGAGGACTTCTCGACGCCACCGTCGGCCGAGGCGATAGCCGATGCCGCCAAGCGTACTGTGACCGAGGCTAAAAACGTGGATTGCTGCATAGGCGATATAAAATCGGCGATAGCCGACGGATACCCCGTGGCTGTGTCGGCGCGTATATTCGACTCGTTTGCCGGAGGCAATGCGGGCTTTGTCGGTTTCCCGTCAGAAAGTGAACTGTCTGACAAGGAATCGTATCACGCCATGGTCGTTGCCGGATTTTCCGACGAGGAGCGGGTGTTTGTAGTCAGAAATTCATGGGGAGAGCGGTTCGGTGACTGCGGATATTGCTACATACCGTATGATTATGCCGAGAAATATTTCCGAAATGCGGTGATTATCACCTGTATAAAGGTTGACGGGGTGGATGCTTCCGGTCGTGCCATCGAGACAGATGTAGTACACTTCAATACTACCGACAACCGTATTCAGGAAGCCCTTTTGGGTATAATAATAGAAGCGGAGAGCAAGGAGTTGCACAAGATGCAGGATGAATATGCCAAGCTCCGCACCGAATACGAGATACTTGTAAACCGGTTCGCTAATCCCAACGGGCGTAAAGCTATTTCCGACAGCTCGCGTTTACGCTTGCAGGGCGAGATTGCCGCACTCAAAAAGGAGGAGGATCGACGTTACAGCGAGGGCAACAAGAAGATTGCCGATTACCGTATGTGGTCGCTCAAGACAGCTTTATGGCTGTCGGTTATCTCTGTCGTGCTGTTTGGCATCTGGGGCTACCTGCTTTATCACGGCTATCTTGAGAAGTGGACATTTATCGGCGGAGCGGTAAGCGGTGCTCTGGCTGCCGGACTATGGATATACCGTACGCTGTGGATGAAGATACTGAAGCGCAAGCGTAATGAGAGTGTGGCTGAAATAGCCGATCGCCGCGGAGTTAAGGAGACGGAGCTGCGCGACATAGACTTACGGCTGCATGTTCAGGGAATGATTATCGACCGTCTGTCAAAGGTGTCCAATAATCTTAAGAATGTTTATGACCGGTTGTCGGCTTATGTAGGTAATCTCAGGATATGGTATGAGGAGGAGTGTCGTCATCTCGGCGCTATGGAGCCTGTGAAGCGCGATCCGTTTATTTCCATAATAGACAATAATGTGCTTGACCGGTATTTTACCGAAAACTGCACGAGCCTTGTCGACGGCATGCATCTGTACGAAGAGTTTGCTTTCTTTGAGCTTACCGACGAAGGGCTTCTTGAAGTCAAACGGCATCTGAAAGAGCGTGTTGACAAGATTTTGTCGACCGGTGCCCGTCGGTTCATGATGTATCATTATCTGTCGGGTACCGAGACATATGGCTTTTTACCTGCTCCTCCCGTGTCGCAGGAGTTGTTGCCTTTCCTTATGAGGAAGTCTGCGGTATTTGTCGAGCCGGAAAATGTCGATACAATAGGCAACAAGAGCGGTGAGCACAGATTGTTCATGCACTTCCCGACCCCTGAGGAGTGTTTGCGTTGGAGTTCGGAGAACAACCGTTATTTCTATGACAAACCCGTGATAGAGACCATCTTGTCACCCGATAAGGTAGTCGTACTGACTACCCGCCGGTTTAAGACCGAAGAGATATTTAGATAAAAATATTCTAAATGTGATTGCCGATTGACAAAAAAGTCTTATCTTTGCGGTCGAATTATCGGCCTCGGGGTGTAGCACAGTTGGCAGCGCGCCACGTTCGGGACGTGGAGGTCGGAAGTTCGAGTCTTCTCACCCCGACATAACCAAGAGGTATAGCTCAAAAGCTGTACCTCTTGGTTGTTTTAATACCGGCCTTATTAACGGATTCAAAAAATATATTAATTTTGCAATACGTTCAAGAGTGAACATACATAATTAGAATGAGCATTTGAAAATTATCCCTGTTATGGAATCTGGACAATTTCGCAACGACACAAGGATAGTAGCAAGTCGCTCATGTTTTTTTAGTGTATATAATCTGTATACATTATTGAAGCATGGGCTATTGTCTATTACTTGTGTCAAGCAGTCCGGAGCTTCATAACGGTAATATTCAATAGCTTCATGCTTTTTCTTTTTGTGATGATTGAGTAATAGGTACAAGCATTTCATTGAAGCTATGAAATACCGACGAATTATGAATTTTGTGGAGACAATCAAATTTCGATAGAGTGGATAATAATCCTGTAATTTTCTAACTTTAAATTTTAACAAAATGAAGAAAACATTTAGATTCTTCGGCATGATGTTATGTGTCATGCTGATGGCGGTTAGCTTTACCGCCTGTGGCGACGATGATGACGATGATGAAAAATATACACCTGTGGTAGGGGTTTGGGAACTCGAATCGGAGGGTTATGTGACCCAACTGAGCTTCAATGCTTATGGTTCGTGTTTTTTCCGAGAATGGAGCGTCGACAATCCGAGTGATGAGGATACCGATACCGGCAGGTATACTGTCAACGGTAATACTCTTTCTATATGGTGGGAAAGTGAAGCCGATGATGATGATCCATGGACCTGTACATTCAAAATCGAGGGTGACCGTATGATAACATCTGAAAACGGGGGCACGGTCTGGATTAGGAAGTATTAAATACAACGGTGGAGGGACATTTGGATATAATTCCTTATACCCTTTCTTTATTATTTATACGGGCTGTTGATGCTTTTATTGTTTTTTAACTTGGGTGGGCTGCGCTTCGGCACGGCATAGGCGTTATCTTTGTATTAGAAAAATATTAATACATACAAACGTTTATTTATCATGGAAAAAGCAAAAAAACTACGATAAAGAAAGGCTGCTCAAACTTATTGTGAGTATTATTTAAGTGTATTTTTATCACAAAAAAGCAAGTTATAGATTGACTTTCATTCTGATAATATTCACCAATAAAAATTAAGATCATGGCAAAGACAGACAATAAACCCGAATTTGTGAAACGCGATACAATTATCGTGGGCAAAGAGTATGCGCAGCTATTGAGCACGTTAAAAGAGCGTTTCCACAGGTCGCAGATAAAGGCAGCGGTTAAGGTCAACACATCTATGCTGGAATACTATTGGTATATGGGGCGAGATATTTCAAGACTTCATGAAGCTGCCAAATGGGGTAGTGCATTCTTCGATTGTCTAAGCCTTGACCTCAAGACTGCTTTTCCCGGTCAGGCAGGTTTTTCTGTCACCAACATCAAGTATGCCAAACGCTGGTATGGGTTTTATAATCAGGAGGATGTAATTCGTCAACAACTTGTTGACGAATTTGAGATGCCTACTGATTTTGGCATGATACCTTGGGGACACCACATAGAGATATTCACTCGCAGCAAGTCCGTCAGCGAGGCTCTTTTCTATATTGAGGAAACAATACGGAATAGTTGGAGCAGGGCTGAACTTGGCGCGGAAATAGATGACAATCTATATGAGAAACAAGGTCACGCCATTACCAACTTCGATGAAAAATTGCCCGCTCCATATAGTGGTCTCGCAAAGGCTATATTGAAAAGTCCGTATGATTTCAAATTCATAGACAAGAAAATTACGACCGAAAAGCAGTTAGAGGATGAACTCGCAGCCAACATTACCCGATTCCTTCTTGAATTAGGTCAGGGGTTCGCATATGTCGGTCGTCAGATGGAATTAAAGATGTCGGGAGGGCAGACATTCATTCCCGATATGATTTTCTACCATACGAGACTCAAATCATATATTGTATGTGAATTGAAGGTTGTGCCTTTTATTCCTGACTTTGCTGGAAAATTGAATTTCTATGTTTCGGCGGTTGATGAACTGATGAAGCAGCCTGATGACAACCCGACAATTGGGTTGCTGATTTGTAAATCGAAAGATGACACTGTTGTAGAATGGTCATTCCGAGGGATGAATCAGCCACTTGGAGTTGCAGAGTATAAGCTGAAGGAATTCATTTCAGAGAAAGCAGCAAAATTGCTACCATCCGAGGCTGAATTGCAGAACGTCATAGATACCTATGATGGAGTGTCGGATGATTGAGAATTTCAGAAATCAATCACCGAATCATCTGAATGATCAATCATTTAAGTGATTAATCATTTTATCATCTAATTATTCAGTCATTTGTTCAAATGTTCAGATGCCATGTTGTGCTGTGCCTTTGAATATCTTGTGTATGCGTTGGTTGCGACACACGCGCAGAAGGGTACTATCAACAAAACTGATTCCCGAGCATTTGCCCAACAGACACTTCTTAACGAAGATAACTAACTGCAAGACCACAGACTTCTACAGTTCAGTAAATCTGCTGTATGACACAATCAGTGGAAACAGATGCTTGTATCTGACACATATCTCGTTCAGATATAAGTGTTTCAGGCATTTGTGATTGGGGCTGTGGAACATTATCATGATGAGGATAATCTCGGCTTGAGGCATACGTTCATCACGGTGGTAGTCCCGCTTATTGTCTTTGCGAGTTGCTTCAAGTACTCTGCGACGGAGTATGGTGTTAAAAACTTTGCAGAATTCATCTGCCATTACGAAAATTTCGATAATTCTTTTTGTGATGTTTGAGTAATAGGTAAAAGCATTTCATTGAAGCTATGAAATACCGACGAATTGATGCTTTTATTGTTTTTTAACTTGGGTGGGCTGCGCTTCGGCACGGCATAGGCGTTATCTTTGCATTAGAAAAATATTAATACATACAAACGTTTATTTATCATGGAAAAAAGCAAAAAAACTACGATAAAGAAAGGCGGAGATACCGCTAATCCTGCCGCAGCTAAGTTAAGCGCACTGTCGCAGGCGATGGAGCGTATCGAGAAGAATTTCGGCCGCGGCTCTATAATGAAACTCGGCGATGACCGTGTCGAGGATATTGAAGTGATACCTACCGGTTCGATAGGGCTTAATTTCGCTCTCGGTGTGGGTGGATTTCCTCGCGGCCGTATCACCGAGATTTATGGTCCGGAATCTTCAGGTAAAACCACGTTGGCCATCCACGCCATTGCCGAAGCGCAGAAAAAGGGGGGTATAGCGGCTATAATTGATGCCGAGCATGCTTTTGACCGTTTTTATGCCGAGAAACTCGGAGTGGATGTCGATAATCTGCTTATAGCTCAGCCCGATAACGGTGAGCAGGCTCTCGAGATAACCGAGCAGCTCATAAGATCATCGGCTATTGATATTATCGTCATTGACTCTGTGGCCGCGCTCACTCCCAAGAGCGAGATAGACGGCGATATGGGCGAACGCAGCGTGGGGCTTCAGGCACGTCTGATGTCGCAGGCCATGCGTAAACTGACCGGTACGATATCGCGTACCAACACATGCTGTATATTTATCAACCAGCTGCGTGACAAGATAGGGGTGATGTTCGGTCCTTCAGAGACTACTACCGGCGGTAATGCGTTGAAGTTCTATTCTTCGGTACGTGTTGACATCCGTTCGGCCACTACGATTAAAGACGGCGAGGATGTGCTTGGACGTCGTACAAAGGTCAAGGTCGTTAAAAACAAAGTGGCTCCTCCATTCAAGCGTGCCGAGTTTGACATAATGTTTGGCGAGGGCATCTCTCGCTCGGGTGAGATACTTGACCTCGGTGTGGAATTGGGTATCATATCCAAAAGCGGTTCTTGGTTCAGTTACGACGGCTCCAAGCTGGCTCAGGGCAGTGTGGGCGCCAAGCGCATGATAGCCGATAATCCCGAACTTGCCGATGAACTCGAAGCTAAGATTATGGAGGCTCTTAAAGGCGGCGACAGCGAGGCCAAGACTGCCAAGCCGAAAGTTAAACTGAAAAGTGTCGCTTCCGATGACAAGAAAGAGAGCGAGCCGTCGGCCGACAGCTTGTTTGAGGACGATGAGGAGTTTCCCGATGATTTCTCAATCGACGAGGATGCTCTTGACGATTGAGATATAAATGACTTATATTGATGATTTTGCGGCCCACTTGACGGTGGGCCGTAAAAGTTTAGGTTACTCCTAACAGTTCAATATCGAATATAAGTGTCGAGTCGCCCGGTATGCCGGGTTGCGACAGTTTTCCATATCCCATTTCAGCCGGTATGTAGACCTCCCACCGGTCGCCGACATGCATCTGTTGCAGAGTTATTATCCAGCCTTGTATAAGGTCGCGTAGACGCATGGCCAACGGTGTGCCTCCGCGGCTGCTGTCAAACTTTTTGCCGTTTATCGTGCGTCCAGTGTAGTGTACGGTTACGACGCTGTTGCGGTTCGGGCTCGGTGCGCCGGGCTTTCCATGTGCTATGGCTTTATAAAATATGCCTTTGTCTATGGGTTTTACTCCCGGTTCCTGCGACTTTGCGGCAAGCCATTCGCGGTTGTGTTGTATATATTCGGCTTTTGCCATTTTTGTTGGAGGTTTGGTGATTATATTGCTTCCGTCACTTCGTGGCGCAGGTTGTAATGATTGCGTAGCGTTTCAAAAGTATCGGGAGCGGATTTCAAGGCCTCGGTGTCGGCTGACGGAGAGTAGCTTGCGGCAATCGATGCGAGTGTCACATTGTCAGCCGCACCTGCCGGTACCGCTTCATCCGGAACTATATCGGGAAGATTGAAGAAGGTTGTCAGTGCTTTGAGCGCCATTGTCGTAGCTCTTATCTTGCCTTCGCGCGAGTATCCGGCTATATGGGGTGTGGCTATGATGGCCATATCAAGAAGACGGAGGTTTATGTCCGGCTCGCCTTCCCAACAGTCTATTGCGGCGGCAGACACTTGGCCGTTGTCGATGGCATCGATAAGCGCGTCATTGTCGATTACCGGTCCACGTGCGCTGTTGATGACAATCGGTCGTTTGGCGAGTTTGTCAAAAAAGTTTTTATCGGCCATGTGAAATGTCGGATGAGCGCCTGTGCGCGTAAGCGGCGTATGAAAAGTGATTACATCGCATTGCCGGGCTATGGTGTCCAAGTCTTTAAATCCGTCGGCTCCTTCCGCTTCGGCGCGGGGAGGATCGCAGCACAGTACTTTCATGCCGAGGATACGTCCCCAACGGGCTATAACACGGCCTACATTGCCTACTCCTACTACGCCGAGAGTAAGTTCCTCGGGTGTACGCAGATCATCCTGTCGTTTCATGACTTCGGCAATGGATGCGAATACATATTGGGCCACGGCCGGAGCATTGCATCCGGGTGCGTTGGCTACCGTTATACCAGCTTCCTTGCAGTAATCAAGGTCTATATGGTCGGTACCGATTGTTGCTGTGGCTATGAAGCGACAACGACTGCCTTCGAGTAGCTCTCTGTTGCAGCGTGTGCGTGTGCGTGTTATTAGAGCGTCGGCGTCGGCCATGTTTTGGGGAGTTATCTCTTCTGGTGCAAGATAGCTTATCTCGGCCCATGGCTCAAGGAGTCCTTTTATGAAAGGTATGTTTTTTTCTATGACAATTTTCATATGGCGATATTCCAGATATAAAGCATTACATATATGGCTATAACACTTAGAATGGCAATATAGCTGCGAAGCATGTTGTTTATCGTGAAAAAGTGGCCTATCTGTATGGCCGTGCAGCAATTGAGCATAGGCAGGTAGATGACCAGATGGGAGTAGTCGGCAATTACAAGCAATACGGTGACGAGTGACAGTACTATCCAAAAACCGTTGTAGGCGCGGGTGCGGGCATTATAGCCATAGATCTTTATGATATTGAATATGCCGAAGCCCATGCCTAAAAACAGGTTGACGCCGGTATATACGAGTATCAACGCTATCTCGCGTGTGTCAAGGGCTTTGAAGATGCTTACAAACTCCGGAATGGCGAAGCTGTCGAGCGAGACGACGCCGAAGCCCCACATGATCCAGTAGGGCACGATTATACCTATCAGCGAGGCCAGAAGTCCGCGGAAGGTAAAACAACGCATCTGGAAAGTGCCTATCAGAAATGCCAGTATATAAGCGGCATATGCGTAGTCGGTAAGAGAACCGAAACTTAGCAGGCAGAATGTCAGAAATATGCGTCGTGTGCGTTCGGGCCGCTGGAATGTAGTGAAAAACGGTATTACGGCAAGCATCACAACGAAGCATATCAGAGTACCGTCGTAAAGTTGTCCCATGAGCGACGGGAGTGCGCCCTGCATGATAAGAAACATACCGGCAAACAGCATCGATACGGAGCGTATGATGTTGAAGCGGCGGTTCATGTAAAGCATCGTGCCGGCTATTCCGAGGTTGAGTGCTAGGTTTATGCCCAATGACAGCCCGCGGCCGGTGATCCACTCGTTGGCTGACGGCAGCCCGAAACCGGTATTGCCGGTAAGTGGCGATATGTCGCCCGCAAAATAAGCCGTCACGGTTCCCGCCATCGATGCTGCAAGCATCAGGAGGAAACCGTAACGAGAATGTAGAAATGCGGTTAATTCCTGCTCTTTCACTTCTTTTGCTGCAGGGCTATAAGATCCTGCCCGATGTCGCGACGTACGTATTTGCCGTCAAAGTCGATGACGGCCACATTTTCGTAGCTCTTTTTGAGGGCTGAAGCAATATCCTTGCCATATGCGCTTACTGCAAGCACCCGGCCTCCGGTCGTCACAAGCTCGCCCGACGCGTTACGTCCCGTACCTGCCTGAAATACGAAACATTCGTGGGCATTGTCAATGCCGGTTATCGGTTTGCCTTTTTCGTAGTGGCCCGGATATCCGCCCGATACCATCATTACGGTTACGGCCGTTCTGGGGTCTATGGTCATGGGTTTGTCGCCGAGTTGACCGAGTGCTGCATCATGCATGAGTTCAAGAAGGTCGCTCTCTATACGAAGCATTACAACCTCGGTTTCGGGGTCGCCCATGCGCACATTGTATTCGATCACTTTGGGGTCTCCGTCGACATTTATAAGGCCGAGGAATATGAAGCCCCGGTATTCGATGCCCTCTTCGGCAAGTCCTTTTACCGTGGGTTCTATGATACGGGTGCGTACCTTCTCCATGAAGGTGTCATCAGCAAACGGTACGGGGCTTACTGCTCCCATGCCTCCGGTGTTAAGGCCGGTATCGCCCTCTCCGATGCGCTTGTAGTCTTTGGCTACGGGCAGTATGCGATACTCTTTGCCGTCGGTGAGTACAAATACGGAGCACTCTATGCCGGAGAGAAATTCTTCAATGACAACCGTGGCCGATGAAGCCCCGAACATGCCCGAAAGCATCTCTTTGAGCGATTTTTTCGCTTCGTCGAGCGAGTCAAGTATGAGTACACCCTTGCCGGCTGCAAGACCGTCGGCTTTAAGTACGTAGGGAGCTTTCAGCTCTTCGAGAAACCGGTAGCCCTCCTCGAGAGTTTCCACCGTGAAGCTGCGGTAACGGGCTGTCGGTATGTCGTGGCGCTGCATGAAGCGCTTGGCGAAGTCCTTGCTGCCTTCAAGGCGCGCACCCTCTTTGCTCGGTCCTACTACAGGTATGTTTTTCGCCTTGAAGTAGTCATATATACCCTTTACCAACGGGTCTTCGTTGCCCACGACTATTAGGTCGATATTATGGTCGGATACATATTGTTCGATGGCTTCGAAGTCGGTAGGCGACATGTTGACATTGGTGCCGTATTCTGTTGTACCGCCGTTGCCGGGTGCTATGTATAACTTGCGTAGTAGAGGACTTTGGCTCATTTTCCATGCCAGTGCCGATTCGCGGCCTCCCGAGCCAAGAAGTAGTACGTTGTATCCGTTCATAATATTGTGCTATAATGATTAATTTTTTTCTTTATTGTCGTTGTCTCCCGGGCGCCAGCCTTTGCGGGTGCGCATAGCGGGTATTGAAGGTCGTTTACCCGTGATCATTTTCAACGCTTTCTCGTTGCGCCGTACTGCAAGCGGATTTTCATTGGTCGTTTCCGGCTTGGGCATGCGGGCTTCCTCCTCCTTTTTCTGCCGTCCGAGTTTTTTAGCTTTGTATTTGTCTTCAAGCGGACTCGGTTTTCCGGCAGGACGTCGGTTGCCTTTACGCCGGTCGTCTTTGTTGCCGTCCTTGCCGCCGAAGCCTTTTTTGCGGGCCGCTATGCGCCATTCGCTGTCTGTAAGCCGTCGCGGAGCCTTGCCCTTTTCTTTGGGTTCAGTTGAGTCTTTACGCAGGGTGTTGCCGCTCTTGCGGAAGCTCTTGTAGTCACCTTCAAATATGATGTATTCGCGCAGTTCACATTCGAGCGAGCCGTTAAGCATAGGCATTTTTACTGATGGGGCGAGCCCTATGCGCTTGAAGTAGTCGTCTTGGTATCCTATGATCCATGCGTGATATCCTTTGAATACGTTTTTGAGCTTGTTGCCTATCATCTCATACAGCCCGTCCATGTCGGCCACGGATATGCGTTCGCCGTAGGGCGGATTGGTGACGAGCACACCGTTGGCGGGTGCTTCGGTCCATTGCGACAGAGGCTTTATGCTTAGGTCGATATAACGGCCCACGCCTGCCTGTTTTATATTTTTCTCCGCTATGGCTATGGCTTTGGGCGATATGTCGCTTCCGAATATTTTGTAGTCAAACTCACGCTCTCCCGAGTCATCGTTGTACAGCCGTTCGAAGAGTTCTTCGTCAAAATCGTTCCATTGCTCGAATGCGAAGCTTTTACGGTACACGCCGGGGTTTATGTTTGCGGCTATGAGTGCGGCCTCGATGAGGAATGTCCCCGAGCCGCACATGGGGTCGACCAACGGGCATTCGCCGTGCCATCCGCTTTTCAGTAGTATGCCGGCGGCAAGTACTTCGTTGATGGGCGCTTCGGTCTGTGCCACACGATAGCCTCGCTTGTGCAGCGACTCGCCCGATGAGTCGAGCGACAGGGTGATGCGGTTGCCGTCGATATGTACGTTTATGATGACATCGGCGTCCTGAAGCCTGACACCGGGGCGCTTGTCGGCTCCGAAACGGTCTTTGAAGAAGTCTACGATGCCGTCCTTTACGCGGTAGGTAACATAGCGCGAGTGGGTGAACGTATCGGAGTTTACAACGGAGTCGATCGAAAAAGTCTTGTCAATCGACATTATGGTCGTCCAGTCGAAGTCCTTCGTCATCTCATAAAGAGTGTCGGGGTCATCGGCCGTGAATTTTACAATAGGCTTGAGTATGCGCAGTGCCGTGCGGCAGCAAAGATTGGCTTTGTACATAAGCTCTTTGTCGCCTTCAAATGCTACCATGCGCCGGCCTGCGGTCACGTTTTGTGCTCCGAGGTCGGTCAGTTCCTTGGCCAGTATCTCTTCCAATCCCTGAAAGGTCTTGGCAACCATTTCGTAAGTTTCGGTTTTCATCAATGCTTCAGTCTTAATACGTTATTGGCTTTGGCTTGTATAAGTTTTTCTCCGGGGGCCACATTTTCAGTCACCCATATGTTACCGCCTATAACTGCGTTGTCGCCTATGGTTATGCGTCCGAGTATGGTGGCGTTGGAGTATATTATCACGTTGTTTCCTATTATCGGGTGGCGCGGCTCGCCTTTGACCGGATTGCCGTTTTTATCGAGGTCAAAGCTCTTGGCGCCTAATGTCACTCCCTGATATATCTTTACGTTGTGTCCCACTATCGCTGTGGCACCGATGACTATGCCTGTGCCGTGGTCTATGGTAAACGCCTCGCCTATGGATGCCGCGGGGTGTATGTCGATGCCGGTCTCGCTGTGGGCCATCTCGCTTATCATTCGCGGAAGTATGGGCACGTCAAGAAGTACCAGCTCATGGGCTATGCGATAATTGCTTATCGCTTTTATGCCGGGATAGCAGTATATGACCTCCCTGACAGATACCGCGGCCGGGTCGCCGTGGTAAGTGGCGACTACATCGGCGTTGAGTAGCCGGCGCAATTCGGGAAGTTGACGTATGAATCGGCTCGCTTTGTCAGCGGCTTCGAGCTCGGCCTTGTCAAAGTGTTCCGTGCCCTCATCGCAGATCTCCATCGACATACCGGCGTGGATCTGTTCTGTAAGCAGTTTATAAAGCTTTTCGATCCAAAGTCCCGTGAAGTAAGGAAGATTGCTGCGTGTCACATCACTGTCTCCGAAAAAACCGGGGAATATTATTGCCCGTGCGAGTGCAATAATCTCTTTTACCGCACTTTGCGCGGGGAGTGGCTCTCCCCTCCAGTGCGATGGGCATATATTGGTAAGATCGTCGCCGGCTGACAGTGCAGTGGCGGTCTCACGCATAAGCAACTCATGTTGTGAATTAAGTCCCGTCATTTAACTGCAAATGTAGGTAAAAATCCCTTATTATACAATTTTAAAATAGTGGATGAGTATAGACGTTTTGAAACCGGTGGTTTTGTTTCTTTCGAAAAAAGACTTTTGAATATTGTTTTTTTCTCAAAAAAAGACTTTTGAATATTGTTTTTTCTCAAAAAAAAGACTTTTGAATATTGTTTTTTGTATCTTTGCAAGTGAAAACGAACAACAAATAGTTATTGTTATGGAGAGTCTTTTTAATACCTATACTCGACGGATTAAATCGGTCAAACTGAATTTTTACCGTTATCTGTATTCCCGTATCGACTGGAATGACCGCCTGATAGCCATAAAGGGTGCGCGTGGAGTCGGGAAGACAACGCTCATATTGCAGCACATTAAAAACGACTTTCCCGATTTGCGCAAAGCGTTGTATGTGTCGCTTGACAACCTTTGGTTTTCTACCAACTCGCTTGCACGGCTTGCCGATTATCACTATACTCACGGAGGTACTCACTTGTTTCTCGACGAGGTACATCGGTATCCCGACTGGCAGACGGCCATAAAAAATCTGTATGACGATTATCCCGACCTGCACATAGTATATACCGGCTCATCGATGCTTGAGATTGACCACAAGCAGGGCGACCTGTCGCGGAGGCAGATAGTATATACGCTTGCCGGAATGTCGTTTAGAGAATATCTTAAGTTTGAGGGTGTCGCCGATATTCCGCAGATCGATATAAAAACGCTTCTGAAGAATCACATGTCGATAGCTTCGTCGGTAACGGAGAATGTCAAGATACTTCCTCTGTTTGAGAAGTATCTGCGGCAAGGCTATTACCCGTTTTATAAGGATACTTATCAAGGTTACGGGATGAGGCTTCAGGATGTGGCCCGTCAGGTGATAGAGGCCGACATGCCGGCGGTGGACGATGTGCAGTTCTCCACTATTAGAAAGGTCAGAAAGATGCTGATGATTCTTGCCGAGAGAGTGCCTCACACTCCCAAAATGGCAGAGCTGTACAGAGAGCTTGAGACCACGAGGGAGCAGGGGCTTAAGATGCTCTATTCGCTTGAGCGGGGAGGATTGTTGTCATTGTTGTCCTTCGAACCGAAAAATTATCGAAATCTTTCGCGGCCCGACAAGATATATCTTGAGAACCCCAATCTTATGTACGCTCTCAGCGAGTGCGTAGACAAGGGCACATTGCGCGAGACATTCTTCTACAATCAGGTGAGTGCGGTCGATGAAGTGCTTCTGGCGCCCAAAGGCGATTTTCTTGTGGCACGTAAGATGCTCTTTGAAGTCGGTGGCAGGAACAAAAGTTTCGACCAGATAAAAGACGAGCCTGACAGCTACCTCGCAATAGATGACGTCGAGGTCGGCTACAACAACAAAATCCCCTTGTGGATGTTCGGCCTCCTGTACTGAACGTTTCTTTACTTGTAACTGTACTAAAATCTCTTTTCATCAAATATTCTGCGTATATTTGTGGATAGAATTCTATCATTTGCAATGCGAAAGAGATTATCATCAATCATGTTGGCCGGTACGGGCAGCGATGTCGGCAAGAGTGTTATTGCCACCGGATTGTGCCGCATTTTCAGGCAGGACGGCTATGCTCCGGCTCCGTTCAAGGCCCAGAATATGGCCTTGAACTCCTATGCCACCCCCGACGGGCTGGAGATAGGCCGCGCTCAAGCTGTTCAGGCCGAAGCTGCCGGTGTGGAGTGCTGTACCGACATGAACCCGCTGCTCCTTAAGCCGTCGGGCGAGCGCACCTCGCAGGTTGTGCTCAACGGGCGTCCTATAGGCAACCGTGACGCTTACGATTACTTCAGGCGTGAGGGGCGTGAAGAGCTGCGGGCCGAAGTACATGCCGCTTACGACCGTTTGGCCGCACGTTATAATCCTGTCGTTATGGAGGGGGCGGGAAGCATTGCCGAACTTAATCTGCGCGATACCGACCTTGTAAACATGTCGATGGCTCGCTATGCCGACGCGTCAGTAATACTTGTGGCCGACATTGACCGTGGCGGAGTATTTGCAAGCGTTTATGGTTCTGTCATGCTTCAGGAGCCGGATGACCGCAGCCGCATCAAGGGCGTGATAATCAATAAATTTAGAGGCGACATGCGTCTTTTCGATGAAGGGCGCGCTATAATAGAACGCACCTGCGGGGTGCCGGTGCTCGGTGTGGTGCCCTATTTTAAAGATATAAATATCGAGGCCGAGGACTCCGTGGCGCTTGAAGGAAAGTCTTGCCGTGCCGTTTTCGGTAAAGTAAATGTGGCGGTTGTAAGGTCGGAGCACATATCTAATTTTACCGATTTTGACGCTCTCGAAGCCCACGGGCGTATTCATCTGTATTATGCCGGGACTCCGGAAGATGTAGCCGATGCCGACATTGTCATTCTGCCCGGCAGTAAATCCACAATATCCGACCTACGTAAACTCCGTGAAAACGGCATGGCCGATGCTGTATGTGCCGCCGCCCGTTCAGGGAAAACGGTGGTCGGCATATGTGGCGGATACCAGATGCTGGGGCTTGAGATAGCCGACCCTTACGGAGTTGAAGGAATGCCCGCCACGGTTGCGGGTCTCGGGCTTTTGCCTGTAAGGACAACGATCATGGGTGAAAAGATCACCCGGCAGGTGAGGTTCCGATTCTTGGACGACGAGCGCGGTTGCATGGGCTACGAGATACATATGGGCTCCACTGTGGTAGAAGATGATGCCGCGACGCTTAATCTGATTGACGGGGTGCTGCCCGACGGTTGCCGCTCCGGTAATTGCATCGGCAGTTATATACACGGACTTCTTGACAATGTTGCCGTGCTGGAATACATATTTGCCTCGTTCCCCGATGTATGTGCCATGCCGTTCAACGACCGAGCGTCAATACGTGAACGAGGTTATGATGCGCTTGCCGACTTGCTGCGCGAGTATGTGGACATTGACCGTCTTTACAAAATCATGGAGTGCGATGACTGAAGGGCACGGCGATGACATATACCGCTACGGAGCATCGGCGGTGCGCTATAATTTCAGCTCAAACATATTGTGTGGAGTCGATCATACACCCCTCATGAGGCATTTGGCATCATGCAGTGAGGCTGTAACCAATTATCCCGAGCCGGTGCCTGCCGCTCTTGAGCGGCAGCTTGCCCATGAAGCGGGTGTGGAGCCTGACTGCGTTACGGTAACCAACGGCGCTACGGAGGCTATATATCTTATCGCCGGAGCCATGGAGGGAATGACGTCGGCCGTTTTGCAGCCGACTTTCAGCGAGTATGCCGACGCCTGTACTCTTTATCGTCATCATATAGTGAACTGTATGTCGTTGCACGACATTCCCGCGGAGGCTGCGGTCGTGTGGATATGCAATCCCGGAAATCCTTGCGGACGGGTTATTGACAAAGCCGTCCTCGACGGATTGGTAACACGCCGTGGTGACGCAGTTTTTGTAATTGATCAGGCTTATGCCGACTATACGATACTGCCGGTAATGACCGCTGCCGAAGCTGTCGATTACGACAATGTCATATTGCTTAATTCGCTTACAAAGCGGTTTTCCGTTCCCGGTCTGCGCATCGGTTATGCTACGGGGGCGGCGGCTCTGCTTGACCGTATGCGGGCACGTCGTATGCCGTGGTCGGTCAATGGTCCGGCTATCGAGGCGGCCCGTTTTCTTCTCGGTCGTAAACAAGAATATGCCATAGATGCCCGGACCATGCATGAGGAGGCGCTGCGCCTTTCCGACGGGCTACGTAGACTCGGAGTAGCCGTGGAGCCGACTGACTGTAACTTTATGTTGTGCTGTCTGCCTGAAGGAAGTTCACGGAGTCTTAAGGAATGGCTTATAGAGCGCCACGGCATACTTATACGTGACGCGTCAAACTTTTACGGGCTAACGCCGGCGCATTTCCGTGTGGCTGTACAAGGCCGACAAGCCGACGATATTTTAATCAATGCTGTAGGACAATGGATGTCGTTATCGCTATAATACCCTTGATAGCCGGTTATTGCCTTGACATTATGCTTGGCGACCCGCTGTGGTTGCCTCATCCCGTGGTCGGCTTCGGACGCGTGATTTCCGTATGTGAACATCGGCTTAACCGAGGTGCGCACAGAGTGGCCAAAGGCGCGTTTACCGCTCTCGGTCTCGTGCTGTCGGTTTACTTGGCGGCATATCTCGGACTGTGTTTTATCGCCCCTGTCGTATGGCTTTCTATAGTCGTGCAGGTGATGTTGATATTTTACTGTCTTGCCGGAACTACACTTATCGGTGAGGTACGCGAGGTGTTCCGAGCCGTAGACCGTTCGTTGGACGATGGACGCCGGCAGGTGGCGAGGATCGTTGGTCGTGACACATCGGCCCTGTCGCCTCAGGAGGTAAGGATTGCCGCGCTTGAGACTCTGGCCGAGAATCTCAGCGACGGAGTCATAGCTCCGCTGTTCTGGTATCTTGTACTCGGAGTGCCCGGCATGCTTGCCTACAAGATGGTCAATACTCTCGACTCGATGATTGGTTATCGTACGGTCCGCTATCGTGACTTCGGACGCTTTGCCGCACGCATGGATGATGTGGCCAACTATATCCCGGCCCGTATAACCGCGTTCCTGATGATTGTGTGTGCCGCTCGGCCGGGACTGTTCGCTTTTGTAAGGCGCTACGGACGTTCCCACTCCAGCCCTAATTCGGGCTATCCCGAGGCTGCTATGGCCGGAATACTCGGTTGTCGTTTCGGAGGAGCCCATGACTACTTCGGCGAGCGCGTCGAGAAGCCCTACATCGGTACTTGTGACCGTCAGGTCGACACCGCTGACATGACACGCGCCGTTCACGTGTGTCGCCTTACCGAGGTCGTCGCCGTCATTATCGTACTTGCCATAAAAATTATTTTTTATAATATAAATCAAATATAATAGATACCTAAAAAACTTAATCATGAGTAAAAAAATACAAATACATAATAGTACTGCCGAATTCCTTATTTTTCAATTGGAAAGTAAGGAACAAGGTATAGAGGTCCTTTATAAAGATGAAACACTTTGGTTAACTCAAGATGCTATTGCTGAATTATTTGACAAAGGTAGATCAACAATAACTGAACATTTAAAGAATATTTTTCAAAGTCAAGAACTCCAAGAAGAAGCAGTATGTCGGAAATTCCGACGAACTGCCTCTGACGGTAAAAATTATGATACGAAGTATTATAGTCTTGATGCTGTAATTTCTGTAGGATATAGAGCTAATTCAATCCGGGCGACTCAATTTCGTCAATGGTGTACATATGTTCTTCGTCAATTTGCGATACGTGGATATGTAATTGATAGAAGACGTATGGAAAATGGATCATTTATTAATGAAGATTATTTTGAACATTTAATAGCGGAAATTCGGGAAATTAGGTTGAGTGAACGTCGTTTCTATCAAAAATTGACTGATATTTATGCTACCAGTATTGACTATAATAAGGACGCTCCTTTGACGCGAATGTTTTTTAAAAAGGTGCAGAATAAAATGCATTATGCTGTACATGGACATACTGCTGCTGAATTAATATTTACACGAGCCAATGCTGATAAGGAACATATGGGTCTTACTTCTTGGGAAAATGCTCCAAATGGTAAAATAGTAAAGACAGATGTTTCAATAGCCAAAAATTATCTAAAAGAAACTGAATTGGAATCTATGGGAAGGCTTGTTAATGCTTTCCTTGATTTAGCTGAAGATAGGGCGAAACGCCATATCCCGATGACGATGGAAGATTGGTCTAATAGGATAGATAAATTCTTAAGTAGTGATGATAGGCCGATATTAGCTGATTCGGGTACTGTATCATCGGAGCAGGCAAAACTTTATGCAGAATCTGAATTTGAAAAATACCGTATTGTTCAAGATCGGCTGTTTAAATCTGATTTTGATCAATGGGACACTGATGGTTTATTGGACTTTCCATCTGCGGATTATTAAAGGCCTTTATAATTGATTGAAAAACAAGAGACATATGAGGAAAATACGATTAGTGTGGTTAATAGTGCTGTCGGCGGTGCTTTCTTCCGTTGCGCAGGAGCGGTTAAGCGAAGTGGGGCGTGGGTATTGCCGTACGTCGGTCAATACGGCGGTGTTTCGTGCCGGTTCGCTGGTGACCCACGGTGACAGCCAGTATGTGTCATATTACGATCCTGAGGGCTACGTGACTCTCGGTAAGCGCCCGCTTGACAGCGACGATTGGACGGTGAGCCGCACTCAGTATAAAGGCAACGTGGCCGATGCCCACAATGTCATCAGCATCGGTGTCGACGGCGACGGTTATATCCATGTGTCGTTTGACCATCACGGTCATCCGTTGCGTTACTGTCGTTCGGTGCGCCCCGGTTCGCTTGAACTCGGGCCGCTTGAGTCTATGACGGGTGTTGACGAGGAGGATGTCACTTATCCCGAATTTTACCGTCTGGCTGACGGCGACATGCTGTTTGCCTATCGTTCGGGAGCTTCCGGTCGCGGCAATCTGGTGCTTAACCGCTACTCGACGGCCACCCGCAGCTGGTCGAGGGTGCAGGATATACTTATTGACGGTGAAAACGAACGCAATGCTTACTGGCAGATGCATGTCGATGCTTCAGGGATGATACACCTGTCGTGGGTGTGGCGCGAGACATGGCTGGTGGAGACAAACCATGACCTCTGTTATGCAAGTTCGTCTGACAACGGCCTTACTTGGCAGCGCTCCGACGGCACCCCGTACTCTCTGCCCATAACCATGTCGACGGCCGAGGTGGCATGGCCTGTGCCGCAGAATTCGGAGCTCATCAACCAGACCGGCATGACGGCTGATGCTGACGGACATCCTTATATAGCCACTTATTGGCGCGATGCCGACAGCGATGTGCCCCAGTATCGCCTCGTGTGGCATGACGGCACGGCTTGGCATATGAATCAGGTGGGTGAGCGTAAGACACCATTTTCGCTTTCAGGCGGCGGCACAAAGATGATACCCGTATCGCGTCCGCGTATTGTGAGCGACGGCACAGCTGCATGGTATATATTTCGCGACACGGAGCGTGGCAGCCGAGTCACGGTAGCCCGTACACCGCATCTCGGCGAGGCTGAATGGACGTTTACTGACATGACTCCGTTTTCGGTCGATGCATGGGAACCCACTCTCGACACTTCGCTCTGGAACTCCCGTCGTCGGCTTGACATATTTGTACAGACAACCGCTCAGGGCGACGGTGAACGGGTGGTCGGCGATGCTGCCGAATCCACTCCGGTCTACGTACTTACCTGCCCTTAGTCGTCGACGTCGCGCACGCAGCGCACCGGGCCGCCCACCGCACGGCGAGAGTAGCCGTAGCTTGTCTCAAACGGGTCTACTTCGCCCGGCGTATGGAGGTGAAATATGTTTACACGTCCGCCTTCAGAAGCTGATGAGGTGTGGTAGTTGCCGCACATGCCGTTGCGCCACGGACGGCCGCCCATTGTGCGCAGTCCCTGACTCGGGAAGTATACCCACTTGCCTTTGTCCCACTCCTGAACGTACATACGGAAGCCCCTGTATGAAGTATTATCCGATTTGTGGATCGAGTTTATATTTCCGTATGCGCCTCCGGTCGCATTTTTGCCGTCTTTTGTGAAGCCGAGCCACATGTCGCCCGGAGGTACCATCCAACCTGCCGGACACGGGTCGAAAATTGATTTCTCTGTAGCACCGTTGTCCGAGAGCACACATCCGGCACTTACCGTATATTTCTTTGCGGTGGCATAAGGTTTGCCGCCCCATAGAAGATCATTGTGGTTCCAATACCAATCTCCGTTGTTGACACAGTCGGCGTCGTTGCCGGTATTGGATTCTTTGCCTGATTTTACCGGGCTGATGAAGTGGGTGGGATGTTCTATTGTGTAGGGTATGTTGCCCGTCGATTCACTGGCGGCTTCCGTGCTGAATAATTCAGTGGTATGTACAGCTCCGGTGGTGTTCATGGCGATTGCTTTGTTTTCGTTATCGCGTAGGTCGCCGACATTTCCCCTGCTGTATTGATAGTAGTCGACATTATAATCTAAGTTGCCTATCGGAAAGGGATCTTTGCGCCCCCATTGGTATACACAGCCGTAGGTAAGGCGTCCGTAAGCGTTGGGGTCGGCCGATCTTGCACCGAGGTTACACTTCATAAGTGACCGGCCCTTGACACTACGAATATTGCCGGTGGTTATAATGCCGCCTTCGTTCCATCCGAAAGTGTTGTACGGTATGGCTTCGTCAAGATTGGCCGGCTTATCGTTATTAACCCATATATGCCATGACCATAATATCTTGCCCGCGCTGTTGTATGCCGCTATTACAGCATTGCCGACCGCGCTGCCGGCTTTGACATGTATACGGTCGTATGCGTCAAGCCATACTTTATCGCCGCTTGTATTGTCGCCTATGACGTTGACAAACTGCCATAGTATCTTGACTTTAGCGATTTTTTTCGCGGGGACGCTCTTGTTTACGTATTCGGAGTACTTGAAGCCGCCGCCGGTCTCGGTGCGGGTATACGGGTCAAACATGATTTCGTTGCCCGTGTTCATCACAAAGCAGTTGGCCGGGGCTGCGAGTACGCGGTCATCGCGATTTTCCGACTTGATATTGAGCGTTATGTTGTAGTTGTGGTTGCGGCGTACGTTGAAGTCATTATAGTCGTTTTCTCCGAGATAGATCGTGTAGAGGAAGTTGGATCCGTTGGTTCTTGAAGTCACGAAGAGCTGTATGTATAACGCTTTGTCGGGTGCGCCGTTGTTTTTCTCTTTCGGGTCGGTGTTTGTTGTTGTACCACGGCGGTTGGCCGGCATGTAAAAAGTGTATACTTCGCCTGACTTCAATTGCTTGTCTATGGTCGTGGATAGTGTGGTAAAGTCGCCGACGGGGTAGTTTTCCTCCTTGGGAGTCTCCTCCATACGCATGTTTTCGGGCATGTTGTGTATTATGACACGGTTTACGACAAGATTTTTGGCGGCCTCAGCCGTGACGTACTTGAAACTGATCTTGGCCATCATACGGGTCAGGTGTATGTCGATGGGGAGCAGGTCGGTCTCCTTGCGTATGGTTTCTTTGACTGAACCCTCCATCAGCAGGTACTCGTTCTCGCCCATTTCCACGTCCTCGGTGGTAAACGGATATTCGTACGCTACAAATTTCTCGACCGTGCTGAAGTCTTTGTCCTTGGCCCATTCGGGGTCGCCTGTGTTGGCAAGTACGTATACATGGCTGTCCTTGCCTTCAGCCAGACGTATGTTTAGCTTGCGTATCTCGTTCGATGTCACTTCATAATATCTGGGAGCAATGAGCTGTTTGTCGTTTTCATCGTACTGAAACACCCATATGTCGCGAATGGCTTCCTCTGCGGCCTTTTCGGGGTCGTCGGCCGTATCGTCGCCTTCTGCACGTGAGGTTACGTCGTTGACGAGAGGCTTTCCCACGAGCGTCGGATGTTCGGGTAGCAGACGCAGAGGTACTTCAAAAGTTTCGGCTCTGTCGCCGGGCTGCGCGTCGGGGTTGTCTACAGTGTCGTTGAAGTTGTTGTTGCTGCACGAAGCCGACGTGACAAGCATCAGCGCCGCGACCGATATTTTGATAATGCTTAAAAACTTACTCATATTATATATAAATGTATAAGTCTAAGAAACGGATATATGTCAATCGTCTACGTCGCGTACACAGCGTATGGAGCAGCCGGTAGCACGTCGCGTGTAGCCGAAACCGGTTTCAAACGGGTACATGAACGACGGTGTATGCATATGGAATGCATTGGTACGGCCTCCTTTACCTCCGGTCGTGGTGTGGTAGTTGCCGCAATAGCCCACCTGATTGAATGTGCCGCCGCACATGCGCACACCCTGCGACGGGAAAAATACGGTTTTGGCTTCCGATGCGGGCAGCCCTTTGTTTTTGTATGTCTTGGTCATACACATACGGTATCCGCGTGCGGCATTGTTCTGGCTCATGTTGTCGCTTGTATTCATATTTGGATAACTTGCGGTTGAACCGTCGTTTTTATTGACTCCGTCAATTGTGAAAGAGAGCCACATGTCGCTTGGCGGAACCATCCAACCTGCCGGGCACGGGTCGAAAATCGATTTCTCGGTGGCTCCGTTGTTTGACAAAATGGCACCTGACCCTGCATCGACGACATATTGCATTGCCGTGTCGAAGGAGCTTCCGCCCCAAAGGTTGTCGGCATGTCCCCAGTACCAGTCGCCGTCGGTTCCGTCAACGCATTGTGAAGCGCTTGAGGGGTTTTGGACAGAACCTGTATTGTTCAGGGTTTTTAGCGGAGAAATGAATTTGGTCGGATTCTTAAGCGTATATTCAATCGTCCCTACAGTGGATGAAGTCTGCGCGACGTCAAACAGATATCCCGAAGCGGTCTGATTGCCGGTGTATGATGTCCCCATGGCTATCGCGGCATAAGAGTTGTTGTATAACTGCCCTATGAATGCCGAATTATAATTGTGCTGGTTGCCGTCATCGGTCTGGCTCCATGCAGCGCCTGAGTGTGAACGGTTCCACGGACCGGGGAACGGGTCTTTGCGCCCCCACTGGTAGAGGCATCCGAAAGTGTCGGAGGGACGGCTCTCACTGCGGTTGGGGTTGATGGCTCCGAGATTGCACTTCATCAGCGAACGTCCTTTACGTGTGCGTCCTAAGCCGGTCTTTATGCCTTTGCCGTCCCATTCAAATGTGTAGTAGGGCACGGCTGCCGCGAGTTCGGCGGGCTTGTCGTTATTTACCCATATATGCCATGACCATACTATCTGACCGTCGGCATTGTAGCCGGCAATAAGTGCGTTGCCGTTTTTGCTTGCCGATTTTACGTGGATGCGGTCGTAGTCGTCAAGCCATACGAGTTTACCGGCGGAGTTGTTGCCGATGACGCCGGCTTGTTGCCATACTATGGCCACACGCGTAATTTTCTTTTTGGGATCTTTTTTATTGACGTAGTCGGAGTAGTTATATCCGCCGCCGGTCTCGGTGCGGGTGTATGGGTCAAACATTATCTCGTCGTTGTGTGATAGCACGAAGCAGTTGGCGGGAGCGGCGAGCACGCGGTTGTCGCGATGTTCTGACTTGATATTTAGCGTTATGTTGTAGTTGTGGTTGCGGCGCACGTTGAAGTCGTTGGTGTCATTGGCGCCGAGGTAAATGGTGTAGAGAAAGTTGGACCCGTTGCTTTTTGATGACACGAAGAGCTGTACGTAGAGTGCATTTTCAGGTGCGCCGTCATTTTTTGTTCCCGGGTCGGTGTTGGCTGTTTTTCCCCGGCGGTTGGCGGGCATGTAAAAGGTGTATACCTCACCGGAGGCCAGCTGCTTGTCGATGGTCACGGAACGTGTGGCGAAGTCACCGGTGGGATAGTTCTCCTCTATAGGTGTCTCTTCCATGCGCATGTTCTCGGGCATGTTATGTATGATGACGCGGTTTACGACAAGACTCTTTGCGGCCTCGGCCGTGACGTACTTGAAGCTTATCTTTGCCATCATGCGGGTAAGGTGGATGTCGATGGGAAGCAGGTCTGTCTCCTTGCGTATGGTCTCTTTGACTGAACCCTCCATCAGCAGGTACTCGTTCTCGCCCATCTCCACGTTTTCCTCTGTAAACGGATACTCGTATGCTACAAACTTCTCCACCGTGCTGAAGTCTTTGTCCTTGGCCCATTCGGGGTCGCCTGTGTTGGCAAGTACGTATACATGGCTGTCCTTGCCTTCGGCCAGACGTATGTTTAGTTTTCGTATCTCGGTCGATGTCACCTCATAATAGCGGGGGGCTATTAGCTGATCGCCGTTTTCATCGTACTGAAACACCCAAATGTCATGTATTGCTTCCTCGGCGGCCTTCTCGGGGTCGTCGGTGGTGTCGTCGCCCTCGGCACGTGATGTCACATCGTTGACGAGAGGTTTCCCCACGAGCGTTGGGTGCTCGGGTAGCAGACGCAGAGGCACTTCAAAGATTTCGGCTCTGTCGCCGGGCTTTGTGTCGGGGTTGTCTACAGTGTCGTTGAAGTTGTTGTCGCTGCATGAAGCCGGCAAAAGCGCTCCGAAAGCGAGCAAGGCAATTATGGCAAGATGGTTGAACAGTTTCATTATTACGATTATTCAGACAGAAAAGCGTCCCGGGCCGGTTATGGTCCGGAACGCTGCTATCATCATCCTATTGTAAAATCAAGGCTTGTAGGTATAATCCACGGGTCGACTATAATATGTCCTACCTTGTCGGGATATACCGTTATGAATATCTGATACAGGTGTCCGGCTTCAAGGCCCTTGAATATATCGGGTTTCATAAGCTCGGGCATGTCAAGCGGATACCAGTCGTAGTCGGCGCTCCCTTTGAAGCGGAGTCCCACTTCGAGGCGTGCGTTGGTGTCGGTATGGTATGTGTACAGAGTGGCCAGCGGGGTGTCCTCCTTCACGTTCTCCACAACCCAGTCGCCGAATAGTTCGTCTTCTTCGGTCACAGCGGTCATTTTGTCGGAAATGTCGGTGAATTTGGCTACGACCTCGGTCTCTTCTGCCGGACGGGTAAAGTCCCAGTTGAGCAGAGGTGAGGCGTGGGCAACACGTATGGCGGCGTCAACGACGCGCGACTTCTCGGCCGGTAGACAGCGGGCATGAAGATCGACTCGGGCTATCGGTGCGCTAAGCGGCAGGTCGATGGTGTCGGTCTTGTCTTCGTTGTCGGCGACGGTAACGGTTTTGTCGTGTATCAGCACCATACTGCGTGAGTCCTGTACACCATTGAGGCAATCGCCGTCGAGTTTGACCGATGCCGCAAGTTCGGCATAGGTCTCGTAGCCGGGTTTGACATGTCGTATGACCGGCTTGCCCCTGTAAAGAACGGGGTTGCCGAACTCGTCAAGTACCGGCTCGTTGCAGTACGTGGCTATCTTGGCGCGGAAGCCGTCATTGGCATTGATGACGGCCACGATTCTCTTCTCGCCCGGCTCCATGTACAGAGCCACCTGCTGTGTGGCGGGGTCAAAACGGTCACCCGTCTCGTAGTTACCGTCCTTGTCATATACGAGTACGAAGCCTGCGTTGATGTTCAGGTCGGCGTGGAGTTTGTCGGAACCGTCTTCGGTACGCGGACTGCGTGCCTCGAGGGTTACGGCTATAGGTCCCGAGGATTTACCGCCGGGTTCGTCGTCAGACGATGAGCATCCGGTCGTCATGAGTGCTGACAGGCCGCAGAACAGGGCCGCTATGTTGTAGAATTTTCTGAACATTTCGTTTCTGCGTTTATACACCCGGGTAGATCGGTTTGGGCTTCCATCCGGGAAATTTGATTGAAATATTCGTACCTGATACCGATATCAGGATATCGATTACGGCCTCTTCCACTCCGCTGATTTTGATGGCGTTGTCGGCGATATAGTCGGCAAGGTCAACCGTGGCCACACGTACGCCGTCATGCGAGCTGAATACTTCAAGTACAGCAGCAGTGTGCTCGTCGAAGCGCGGCAGGTAGGTTGTTGACTCGATCATGTTGCCCTCTTCTTTGATGAATTCCGGGCTGTAGACCGCGTCGGGGCCCAATATGCTACCGTCGTTAGCCACTCCGGTAGCAAACTCGCCGATGCGTATGTAGTAGTCCGATGCGTCTCCGTCGATGGACGATTTTATGTAGGCGTTGAGCGTCACATGGACTGAATGCATCGGGGCCACCCACTCATGGCGTCCGTCGGTGCTCTCAAGCTCGAAATCGAGTGTGCCCAAATAGAGTTTGTCAAAGCTCACCGGCATCTCGGAGCTGACAGTAACCTTGCCTGTGGTCAGCTTGTTGCGGTCTTCAAGCACACAATCGGTGCCGAAGTTGCCCCAAGCCACGAGCCGGTATGTGCCTGTGTCCCACAGACGTATTTTCAGTCCCTGAAACTCGTCGAGGCGCTTTTTGTCGAGCGTTGCCTGTGTCACTAAATCGCCTTCGCCGTCATAGATGCAGTAGGTCACGGAGGTGATGTAGTCGGGGAATACATCTTCCTCGCCGTCAGCAAGGTATTCAAACCGTATCACTGTGTTGTTGCATGCGCCTACATCGACTTCGGTGATGCATGCCGTGCAGAGCTGCAGCAAAAACACAGCGACAAGGAGTTTTGATAATACTTTTGACATGAGGCAAAGTCGTGAGGTGTATTAAATCTGGGGATATACCTTCTTGATTACCCAAGGCTTGACCGACACGGTGAGTGTAACGTTGATGTCGGTAGGCATGATCTTGTTGGAGAGGTTCTGGGTAGTTATCTCGAAGTTCTGTACCTGATATACGTTACCGTTGTAGAATTTGATCTGCTCGGCCTGAGTATTGTGGTACTCTTCAACGAAGCCGTTGATGTTCAGGTAGCGTATACCGGCTTTATCTGCAGCTATACCTTCGGCAAGATCCTTCTCTTTTACGTCATATTCGTAAGGGTGACCCTGCGAGTCATACATTCTAACTTTCAGGCCCGATACTTTGACTATAAGACGGAGTCCGTAGTGTTCCTGATTGCTGCGCTTCTCATAGAGGCCGAAGAAAGGATAAGCCCATACCTTGCCTTCCTCGATGGGGTAGTATGCGGTGACCTCCTTGGTTGCGGCTGCATCGCCCTCGCCGGTGGTAACGGTCTCCTGTACGGCCTTGATGTCGAGGTTCTCCATGTAGGGATAGCCTTTGTAGAACTCGTCAAGAGCGGTGTTGGGGTCTTTTTCGTAGTCGGGTGCCACCCAGTCGTTGCGGTCTAATGTCTGTTCGATACGCGACTCCTTGTAGAAGCCTGCGAGGTAGATTCCGTCGACTTTGTACTCTATGATGTCGGGTCCGGGCATGATCTTGGGTATCTCAAGACGTGCGCACATGGGCTTAAGCTCAAGTGTTGCGCTAAGGACGTTTTTGTCGGAAGTACCCTGTAGCTGTTGCATGTCGTAGAGGGCTACATGGCTCATGTTGTCGGCATACTGGTTGCGTATCTGGATCTTCTTGGCAAGAACTTCGTTGAAGTTACGGAGTGTGTTGTTGTGGAAGTCGTCGGGGTTGAGTTCGTCTTCGGTAACGTTGCCTATGATCGCTACGTTGGTAACGTCGCCGGGTATGCCTTCGAATGTCTTACCTTCGCGGAGGTCTTGGATGAGTACGACATGGTCGGGGTCGTCGACTAAAGCAGGATCTGACACTATCTCATAATGGCGGCGTATAGCCGACTTGGATGTGCCGAAAACGATGAATCCGTTGCGGAGTTCGGTAACGTCCTTGTCGGTCTTGGGGTCCTCGGTCATGCGTGAGCCGGGGCTTACCACGTTTTCGAGTTTGATGTAAACGTGTCCTTTCTCATTGTCGCCGTCGATGATGCTGTCATCTGACGAGCATGCGTTTAGTCCGACAAGCATCGAACCAAGCGCCAGCATTGAAATAAACTTTTTCATAACTGTTGATTGGTATGTTTAAATATTTGATTTTTGTTTTTGCGGATGCAGATGCGAGGGATGTATCGGGCGTTAAAAACGCCATGAGATATTCAAGGCGAAGCCGGTGAGAGCAAGGCCGTTTTTGTCGATGCGCTGACAGAGGCAGCGGGTGCCCTGATCGTTGTACACATACTTTTTGATCTCTGTAGAGCGGTAGCCGGCGCGTACGTTGAACTCTATGGCAAGGCCTCGCCATACAGGATACAGATAACCGGCCGAAAGTCCGGCTCCCCAGAAGTGACCTGTGTACTTGCGGTCAGGATTGACGTCGTTGTAGTCGCCCAATTGGCCGTAGATGCCGCCGAAAAATCCTCGGAAAGTGGCGTCTTTGCGTAGCCAATAGCGCGGCTCGACAACATAAGACGTGAAGCCCTGATACTTTTCTCCGTGAGAATAGTGGTGTTCGCTGTATGCGGCCGTGAGCCTTACTGAAATTTGTTTTTTGAAATAAAATTCGCCATGAACATTGGCTCCCCATGTAGTATACTTGAGGTCGGGCATCACGCCTATCCATTCAAGTATATTGGTCCCCACATTCCATTTCGGATGTTCTATAATGCGGGCGGCCGTTGTATCGGCTGTTGCGATGACATGTATGTTGCCATCGGTGGATTCTACTTTGGCCGGTGCTTCATGTGCCGGTCTGCTTTCATTGTTAGATTGCTCACAAGCCTCTGTATTTGACGGGACGAGAACTATGTAAGCAAAACATGAGGCAATCGCCATTCTTTTTAAGAATGCACTTTTGATCTGCATAATGCTTGGTTACTTTTAATCTCATGATACAAGGCTACGCGCTTTCGTGGTAGTCGTTTGCACAATTTCGAGGCGCAAAATTATTATTTTTAATATATGAGTGAATTCATTTTGTTGAAATTTCACATTTACCCCCCCCTAATTTAAATTATATTAACTAAAAATTTGATTACGATTTTATGTAACCAAAAGCTTTTATTGCAGAGTTTATCTACTTATGCGGCTTAAGCTCGTGTTTTCACAAAATTTGTTGATTATATTTGAATTGTTTAAAATTGTATGAAATCATTAAAATTAAAGTATGGATGTTAAATTTAAATCAAGATTATTTATCTTTGCGACATGATGAAAAACCGCTCTCGTATGACGATTTTGAAGTATGTCGGTGTGGCCACATTTTGTATGGTTGCGGCTACATCATGCTCCGGTAGAAAGGGAGCTCCGACAGATGACACTGCTGTGCAAGCCAATGTATTGTCTGATGACAGTTTGTCGACTCCCGGTTACGCTTTGCAGCTGCCCGATATACCCGCGGCTATAACCGATCAGGAGGCTATGGCAGGTTACATGGCCGTGCATTATTGGGATTACATGGACTTCAACGATACGGCCATGGTGGCCGATGACGGTTTTATGGATCGTGCATTTGCCGGATATTTCTCGATATTTCCTTACATTTCGTCGGTCGATGCAGCCAAAGCCGCCGACACCCTTATGAAGCGGGCCGAAGTGAACCGCTCGTCCTATCACAAGGTCATGGCTGTAGTGGAGCGTTTTCTGACAAGCCCCAACTCGACTATGCGCGACGAGGAGACCTACTATCTGTTTCTTCAGGCTGTCGACAAGTCGGATTTTATTGATGATGCACGCCGCGAGAGAGTAAGGGCGCATATAAAGGATGTCCTTAAAAATCGGCGAGGTACCGCAGCCGCCGACTTTGCTCTGACCGACAGCGGGGGCCGTCGTACGTCGCTTTATGGCGAGGCCTCTCCGGGACAGTATCGCGTGGTTATATTCTATGACCCCGAGTGCAGTCACTGCCATGATATAATCGAGGATCTTAAGACTGCGGAAGAGCTTTCGTCGGCTGTGGCCTCGGGCCGTGTCAAGGTTATGGCTGTGTATGCCGACGGTGACGGTGAGGTGTGGGACAAGGCGCGCCGTTCGATGCCTGCCGCATGGTTAAATTGTGTGTCGCCGGGCGGAGCGGTTGCCGACAATGACATATACTCGCTGCCGGCTATGCCGGTCATATATGTGATAGATGACCGAAACAGGGTCGTGCTTAAGGATGCTTCTGTGTCGCAGCTTATTACATGGCTGTATGACTTGCAATATTGAACATGATTGTAAAAAAAATTATTGTGCGGGCTTGATTGTCGGTGAAAATTTATTAAGTTTGCAAAAGTGAATGAATATCAGAAAAACTGTGCCTAAAGTGCTATATATATATATGGTTACGTGTTTTACCGGCTTCGGCGCTGTGCGGCTTTAGCATTCATGTCGCTTTTGGCGGCTTTGTCGGTGTGCGGTGCCGGTCTTAACGTGGACTCGGTGCTGGCTGTGCTTGATGCCGAGATAGAGTGTGCCGCCGAATACCATGCCGCCAAGGAGAAGAAGATCGGTGCCCTGCGCGACGAGCTTTACAGAGCCGGCGACGATGTGGCGCGTTTTGATCTGTACGATGACTTGAACAAGGAGTACAAGTACTATCAGTATGACTCGGCATATGCTTATGCGCGCCGTATGCTTGACACCGCCATTCTGCTCGACGACAGCGCCAAGACCGCCATGGCCCGCATAGCCTTGATTGACTGCTATTCGGCGGTAGGATTTTTCAAGGAGGCTACCGACATGGTTGATGTGGTTGTGGAGGAGGAGATTCCCGCCGACCGGCTGGCTTATTATTATGCGCTGTGCTCAAAATTATACCAGAATATGGAGGCCTACGTCGGCGGACAGGGCACCGAACTCGGCAAGATTTATGCTGCGAGACGCCGTGAGTATCTTGACAAAGGGTTTGCCGCTTCAAAACCAAATACCCGCGAGCATGCTTCGGTCGTGCTTGACCTTATGGACATTAACGGCGAAAACTCCTCTGACGGACGGCTGAAGCTCTTGGAGCGCTACGACGTGGGCGATCATGACAAGGCCATAAATTATTCGATAGCGGGCTTTGCTCGTCTTAACTGCGGACAGATCGACGAGGCCATATACTACATGGCTCTTTCGGCCATACATGACATAAAATCATGTACCCACGAGACCACCGCCACCCAATGGCTTGCGCGTATGATGCACGACAAGGGCGACTATTCGAGGGCCAACAAGTATATACACATAGCTCTTGATGACGCCTACTTCTATAATTCGCGATTGCGCCAGAATGAAATAAACGTGGTGCTTCCGAAGATCGAGACGGCGCGGTTCAACCGTGTGTCAGGACAGTTATGGTTTCTTGTCGTGGCCATAGCTGTGGTGCTGTCGCTTCTGGGGGCGGTCATGGTGCTGCTGTTCAAGCTCCGACGTCGCAACCGCAGCCTTGCCGAGTCGCACAAGGTTATAGAGCTGAAGAGCGGACAACTCGAAGAGAGCAACCACTCGCTTACGGTACTGAACGAAAAGCTGAAGGAGACCAACGAGATAAAGGACCGCTACATAATACAGTCGTTGTACGGCAACAGTACTTTTGTCAACGAGGTCGAGGAAAAGTGCAAGATCGCTGTACGCAAGCTAAAGGCCCGGCAGTATGATGACATCAACGCACTGCTTTATGAGATGGGCATAAAGAAGGAGCGCGAGCGTATGTTTTCGTCATTTGACAGCGCTTTCCTGAAGCTATTTCCCAACTTTATCGACGAATTCAACCGTCTGTTTCCCGAAGAGTACCGTATTGAGGTCGACGATGCCGGTGAACTGCCTACGGAGATAAGGATATACGCGCTCATGCGTCTGGGCATAGATAACCCGGCGCAGGTGGCCAAGTACCTTAACCTGTCGGTCAATACCGTCTATGTATACAAGACAAAACTTAAGTCGAGGGCGTCGGTTGATAAAAATGATTTCGACCGTATGGTTATGAATATTCCCAAACCTTGAGGCATCTGCCTTCCACAGCCTGAAAACCTGACGTTATTACGACAAATATAATCTTAATTATCTAACAATAATCTTGAACTTAATCCTTTGTAATCAAGGTTTTATGCTTTTAACATTCTTAATTTGGTCTTTATCGCTTTAGCCTGCGATTATACAATTATAAATTTGCAATCAGTGATAATTAACCATACCTATTAACCTAAATTTAAACTTAATGAAAATCAAAGTGCAAAAACTTATGTCGCTTTTATTTCTCGCAGTCATGCTCGCATGGGTGTCGCCCGCCTACGCGCAGACTATGAATGTAAAAGGGACAGTGCTTGATGACGCGACCGAAGAGCCGCTTATCGGCGCAACAGTTAGAGTCAAGGGTACACAGCTTGCCTGTGCTACCGACATTGACGGTAATTTTGCGCTTGACGGTGTGAACCGCAATGCCGTTATCGAGGTCAACCTCATCGGTTATACCGCGGTAAGCGAGCCGGTCAACGGACGCGGCGACATCGTCATCCGCATGAAGGAAGACAGCAAACTTCTTGACGAAGTGGTGGTGATCGGTTATGGTACCATGGACAAAAAAGAATTGACATCGGCCATATCGCATGTCGGTGAAAAGGACTTCCTCACGGTAAGCTCGCTCGACCCCTCGATGATGATACAGGGCAAGGTGCCCGGTGTGTCTATTACCAATACCGGTGCCGGCGACCCCAATAATCAGGCCAGTATACAGATACGCGGTGTGTCGTCGCGTTCGGCCGGTCTCGGCCCGCTGATTGTCATCGACGGTATACCCGGCGGCAATCTTACCAATCTTAATCCAAACGACATCGCTTCGTTTGACATCCTTAAGGACGGTGCGGCTTCGGCCATCTACGGTACGCGAGGCAGCAACGGCGTCATACTCGTGACGACCAAGAAGGGCAACCGCGACGGACAGACCCATACATCATACTCCGCCATGCTCTCTTGGGACAAAGTTAAAAAGGAACTTGACATGATGAGCGCGGCCGACTACCGCGAGGTGCGTCTCGGTTGGGGCGACAACGGTGTGGATCTCGGTGGCAATGAAAACTGGCTCGATGCGGTTACACGCACCGGTTTCACCCAGCAGCACACCCTCACGATGAGCGGCGGCAACGAGAAGAGCAACTATCGTGTGAGCGCCGACTTCCGCGACGCCAACGGTATTGACCTGCGTTCGCGACGCAAGGAGTACGGTGCACGCGCGTCGGTCATGCACACTACAAAGGGCGGCCTGTTCAACATAACCATGAACGTGGCTCCGCGTATCATATATCGTGACAACTCTGACTGGGGTGTGTTCAAGGATGCTCTCGAAGCCAACCCCACAACACCGTTCATGGATCCCGACAATCCTACACGTTACTACAACTTCCAAGGTCAGGTGGTGGGCAGCAACCCCATCGAGCGCCTCAAACTGGAGGAGAACAGCGCCGACACCAAGCTCCTCGACTGGGACGGTACGATAAAGCTTAATCTTCTGCCCCTGCTGGCTAAGGACGGCATAAGCAATCATCACCTAAACACCCAGATTACGTTTGCCGACCACCAGTACAGCAACAACAATACATGGTTCCGTCCGTCTACAAGCACCATCGCCATCAACAGCGGTTATGACGGAGAGGCCAGCCGCTCTTACTCCAAGGAGCGTCAGTATATAATGGAGTGGATAACCAACTACAACACCCATTTCGGCAAAAACAACATCAAGGCTATGGTGGGTTACTCCTACCAGTACTCGCAGTATTCAGGCTTCAATGCCGAAAACAAGGACTTCCCCAACGACGGTCTCGGCGGCAACAATCTCGGCTCAGGCGAGCTTGCCAAGGAGGAGGGTGAAGTGCTCATGGGCAGCTACAAAAATGACTCCAAGCTCATATCATTCTTCGGTCGCGTAAGCTATGACTTCGACGGCAAGTACCTGTTTACGGCGTCTTTGCGTCACGAAGGTTCGTCAAAGTTCGGCGCCAACAACAAGTGGGGAAACTTCCCCGCCGTATCGGCCGGATGGCGCATCTCGCAGGAGTCGTTCATGAAGGGGCTTGACTGGCTCAACGACCTGAAGCTACGCGCCGACTACGGTGTCACCGGTAATCAGGAGTTTGACAGCTACCTGTCACTCAACACCATGACCGGCTTCGGTTATTACTACTACAACGGCAAGTATTTCCAAGTATGGGGCCCCTCCAAGAACGTGAATCCCGACCTGAAGTGGGAGAAGGGCAAAAACTGGAACGTCGGTCTTGACTTTTCGATGTTTAACAACCGCTTCTATGGTTCGTTGAACTACTTCCACCGTCAGCAGCAGGATCTGCTCGGTAACTACAAGGTGTCTGTGCCGCCCTATCTGTTTGACGAGACATTTGTCAACGTAGGTACGATGCGCAACACCGGCTTCGAGTTTGACCTTAGCTTCAACGCTGTCGATACCAAGGACTTCTCCTATACGCTGAGCGTAGTGGGTACGGCCATGAGCAACAAATTTCTCAACTTCAGCAACTCGCAGTACGTAGGACAGGATTATTATGACATGTGCGGCACCTCCGACCCGTATCCGTTCTATAACCTGCAGCGCATCGAGAAGGGCAAGTCGCTCGGTAATTTCTATATGTGGCGTTACGCGGGCTTCACTCCCGAAGGAGAGTGGCTCGTCTATGACCGCGAGGGCGACGTGATACGTGCTTCGCAGGCAAGCGACGCTGACCGTCAGGTTGTGGGCAACGGTATGCCCAAGTTCACCATGTCGACGACCCACACATTCCGTTACCGTAACTTCGACCTCGCTCTCTTCTTCCGCGGCGCTTTCGGGTTTGACATCTTCAATATCCATGACTTCTACTACGGCACCCGCAACTTTACGGGCAACGTGCTCAAGAAAGCCTACGGCAAGAACTTCGACATATCGCCCAAGGCCAATCCGGTAGTATGCGACTACTTCCTCGAACGAGGCGACTACTTCAAACTCGATATGCTTACGCTCGGCTATACGCTGCCCACGCCCAAGTCGAGATTTCTCGACCGTGTAAGACTCTACGGAACGATCAAGAACGTATTTACACTGACCAAGTTCAGTGGTGTCGATCCCTCGACCTATCAGGTAAACGGTCTAACCCCCGGTGCTCAGGGCTCGCGCGACTACTATCCCGCCACCCGTCAGTTTATCGTCGGATTGCAACTTGATTTTTAATTAATTAAAGCGTTTTCAAAATGAAATTACTACGATATATCGCAGCCGCCTCGTTGGGAGTACTGTCGCTCAGTGCTTGCACTGACCTCGACGAAACCCTTTACGATCAGGTCGGTACACAGAATTATTACAACACCAAGATGGACGTGCAGCGTGCGGTGTTCCGTCCGTTTGAGCACGCTTTCTGGAGCATCCAGAGCCGTCATGTGCTTAATGAGCTTACCGCCGACCAGCTTATAACACCCACACGCGACGGTTGGTGGGATGACGGCGGAAAGTGGCGCCGCCTCCACTATCACCAGTGGAATGTCGAGGACGGCGGCGACGCACAGACCGAGTGGAACGGCTGTTTTCAAGGTATCATGCAGTGCAATTATGTCATCGAGGACCTTGAGATTCTCGACCCCGCCAAATTCGGTTTCTCGCAGGCTGAGTTTGACAACCTTAAAGCACAGAACCGCGCCCTCCGCGCATGGTTTTACCTGCGTCTTCTCGACGCCTTCCGCAATGTGCCCCTCGCTGTAAGCTTCAAGGATGTATCACAAAATACAGAGACTCAGGTCGAGCCTCGTGTCATCTACGAGTTCATCGAGAACGAGCTTAAAGACTGCGTTGAACTTCTGTCAAAGAAGGAGGCGCTCGGCACAAACGCCAACATTCAGGGCCAGTGGACCAAGGCGAGCGCAGCCGCCCTTCTTGTAAGACTTTATCTTAACGCCGCCGTCTACATCGGCGAGGAACACTACACCGACTGTGAGCGTGTGGCACAGGACATACTCTCCGGCACTTACGGAGCATATCAGCTGGCCGACCGCTGGGACGCTCCCTTTGACTGGAACAACGATAACTGCGACGAAGTCATATTCGGCTTCCCCGCATCGCAGGGCTATAGCTACTGGCACTATCAGGGCGATACCTATTGGTGGACGGTGCCTGCCCGCGCCCGCTACTATTTCGGCGATGCAAAGGCCAAAGGCGGCGACCACAACACCAAGTATGCGGCTTCGCCGAGCTATGACCTCAACGGCGATCTGTATACGTACGAGCTGGGCATGCCTATACAGAACTTCCGCAAATATCCCGGCGACGAGCGCATGAAGCTTTACCGCAATCTCGGCGACAACAAGCGCGAAGGCATGTTCCTCTTCGGCTACTTGGAGTATGTCGACGAGGACGGACAGACCAAGCGTGTGCGTGCCCCGGAGCAGCCCTACGACTTGTATATACGCGATGCGGTGGGCAAGTTCCAAGGTCTTGACCCCGACCGTTGGCCCGCCGACAAAAACAGCTCGCTGCCCAACGGTGACCACAACTCGGGATGGCACTTCGCCAAGTATCCGTTCTACAGCGATGAGGACTCTCATCAGATGGAGAGCGACTTCACCGAGATACGTCTCGCAGAGATCGTATACTCACTCGCCGAGAGCAAACTGCGCGCCGGCAAGAAAGGTGACGCGGCCAAGCTGCTCAACAGTGTGCGCAAACGCAACTATCCCGTAGCCAATCATGAAGACGTGCTTTACTCTCCCGAGGGTAAGGTGGAGCTTACCGAAAAAGAGATGCTTGACGAGTGGGGACGCGAGTTCTTCGCCGAAAGCCGCCGTCGTGTCGACCTCATACGCTTCGGTAAATTCTCAAGCGGTACATGGTGGGACAAGACTCCCGATGCCGACAAGCACACCGAGATATTCCCGATAATGCGTCCGATACTCAATGCCAATCCCAAACTCGAGCAGAATCCGGGTTACAATAAATAATCCACTCATCAGTATACTCTTATGAAATATAAAAATATATGTGCGGCTTTCGCTGCGATGCTTTCGCTCGCTACGCTGACAAGCTGTGACGAAGAAAGAGACTTCGTTATAATCGAGGGAAATCTGCCCATCAAGACCTCAACGCTCTACATGGTGGGCGACGCCACCCCCAACGGTTGGAACATAGACGCACCCACTCCTCTCGTAGCCGGCGAGGAGGATCCGCTGGTGTTCACTTGGGAAGGCAAGCTCAATGCCGGTGAGGTAAAGCTCTGTCTGACTCCGGGCAGCTGGGACGCTCCCATTATCCGTCCGATGGAGAACGGTACCGAAATATCAAAGACAGCTATTGAAAATGTGGTCTTTGACATGCATGCCGGTGACCCCGACAACAAATGGCGTGTGGCTGTAGCCGGTATCTACAACCTGAAGTTTGACCTCCGCAACTGGACCATGAGCACCGTGTTTGTACGTGAACCGGATGCTCCTGCCATCGTGCCTATCGAGGCCGAGGCCGTATATATGGTGGGCGAAGCCGCCCCCAACGGCTGGAACATCGATGCACCCACTCAGCTTGAAAAGGAGTCAGACTACGAGTTTGTATTCGAGGGTGTGATAGGCACGGGCGAGATGAAGTTCTGCACGTCGACCGGAAGCTGGGATGTTGACTTTATACGCCCCAAAACCAACGGATGTAAGATTGACTGTAATGGCGTGGAGAGTCCCGATTTCATTTACACGAAAGGTCCCGATGACAAGTGGAGCGTGGCTGAAAAGGGCATATACCGCATCACTCTAAATCTTAAGGATTATAAGATAGCGGCCGAGTATCTCGGCGAGGCACCCGATAAGCAGCCTATAGAGACCGAAGTTCTGTTTCTGATAGGCGACTCCACTCCCGGTGGCTGGGACTTGAACGCAGTATCAGAACTTACAGTTGACCCCAATGACAAGTATGTGTTCACATGGGAGGGCGACCTCCTGACCGGCGAGCTGAAAGCCGGCATCGAGCGTGACTTCGGCGCCGCGTTTATCCATCCCGAGAGCGCAGACTGTGAGATATCGCACAGCGGTGTGGCCGCTCCCGGCATTGTCTACGCAAAAGACCCCGATGACAAGTGGAAGGTTACACAGGCGGGCCGATATAAGATTACATTCAATCTTCGCGAGTATACTATTAATGTCGAGTACACGGGTGCTATCGAGACCGAGTCACTCTTCTTGATCGGCAGCGCCACTCCGGGCGACTGGAGCTTGGATAATGTCACGGAACTTACCGTCGACCCCAATGACAAGTATGTGTTCACATGGGAGGGCGATCTTATACCCGGTGAGATGAAGGCCGGCATCGAGCGTGACTTCGGCGCCAAATTCATACGTCCCGAGAGCGCCGACTGCGAGATATCGCACAACGGCGTGGCCGCTCCCGGCATTGTCTACACAAAAGACCCCGATGACAAATGGAAAGTCACAGAAGGCGGCCGTTATAGCATCACTTTCAATCTGAAGGAGATGACAATAGCCGTAAAATACGTTAACGAGTAATTGTTCTGCAAACTATGAATATAAAAATAAATAAAACGATGATTTTAGCATCGGTAGCCCTTTCGGCCCTGCTTTGTTCATGTCGCGATGACGTCGAGATGCGTTATCCGCCCAAATATGAACTTCCCGATCTTCCGGTGATCGAAGACATACACGTCTATAAGGCTCCTATGTACTGGAGTGTATATGAATACTGTTATGAGCTTGAACGTCAGGGCGTGAAGAATGAGGATATGGACATCACTCCCGCCGAGTGGGACAAGATACTCGACTGGGTGGCTACCGACCTCAAGCCCGCCGGTTATGACATGGTGTGCACCGACGGCTTCATACCCATGCTGGCCAAGGATGCTTCGGGCTATATGACTCACTACGGCTCCATGCCCATTAAGGATCTTGTGGCAAAGGCCAAGGCCAAAGGCTTGAAAGTAGGTATATATGACAACCCGTTGTGGATTCACGGCCCGCTGGAGACTGTCATTGCCGGTACCGACCACAAATTCGGCTCGCTGCGCTACGATGGATACGAGACTGTCAAGAACCCCGGCAAGGATGACCTGTGGTTCTGGTGGGCGGTAGCCACTCATCCCGGTGCGCGTGAGTATATCGACGGTTTCTTCCGCCACTACAAGGAACTGGGTGTCGAGTACATAAGAATGGACTTCCTGTCGTGGTATGAAGACGGCAATGACCGTGGGATGGGCGTTACAGGACGCGGCTACGGACGCGAGACTTATGCCCGTGCGCTCGCCTACATAGCCGAGTCGGCCAAGAAGTACGGCATATTTACTTCGCTGGTCATGCCCCATATGTATAATGACGCTGAGGTGGAGGCCCGTTACGGCAACATGGTGCGCATAGTTTCCGACACCGCCGGCGGCGGCTGGTGGCACTGCTCGCAGCAGGATCGCGGCAAGTCGTATGCCAACTGGCCCAACTGCATGAATATGTTTGACGGCTTTACCTATTGGTCGCATATCTCCGGACGTAAAAATGTCATACTTGACGGTGACTTCATACGCCTCAACAAGTTTGATACCGATGCCGAGAAAGAGACTGTGGTGTCGTTGCAGCTAATGGCTGGAGGTCCTGTTACCGTTGCTGACCAGTATCATAACATAGGCGACAATCTCAAGTTCTACACCAACTCCGAGATACTTGCCCTCAATGCCGACCGCTTCGTCGGCAAGCCCAAGAGCGACAGTCTTAACGACTCCGACAACCAGATATGGTACGGACAGCTCTCCGGTGGCGACTGGGTGATAGGCCTGTTTAACCGCGATGACAATATGCGCACCGTCACCGTCAACTTCGCCGACCTCGGCATAGACGGCTCTTGGAAGATACGCGACCTCTGGCGGCATGCCGACGAGGGCACGGCCTCTACAATCACGGCCAACATACCGGCCCACGGTTGCAAGATTGTGCGTCTTTCCAAATAAGCCTCTCGTATAAGGTAGTTAGTTTACATTGATTATATAAATAGGTAAGATGAAAGTAAGGTTTTTAACCGCCTTGCTGATGTTTTGGGTTGTAGGTATTCACGCCATGGGGGCACGCCCCTATGGCGTGAGCTCTCCCGATGAGCGCATAAACCTGAAAGTCAGCCTTGACGGCGGCCGCCTGTACTATCAGGTTGACCGCGACGGCAAGACAATACTTAACCCCTCGCGTCTCGGCATAAAACTGCAGGGTGCTCCCGACATGACCGACGGTTTTTCGGTGGTGAATGTCGTGACCGATACGTTTGCGGAGACATGGCATCCCGTATGGGGCGAGGAGTCGTCGATTGACAACCGATACAATGAACTCCGTATAACTCTGGCGCAGAAAAAAACGGCTCCCGGTCGTAGGATAAGCGTGGTGTTCCGCGTGTTTGACGACGGCATAGGCTTCCGCTACGAGTTTCCGCGTCAGGCTTCGCTCGGCGACTTCGTTATCGCCGACGAGATTACCGAGTTTGCTTTTCCCGCCACCCATACGACATGGTCGCTTCCCGTCGAGGGGATACGTTTCTATGAAGGTCTTTTCCGTGAATTGCCCGTCGACAGTGTAGGGTGGGCGAGCACTCCCGTTACGATACGCACGGCCGAAGGGCTGCACATGGCTCTGCACGAGGCCAATCTCACCGATTATGCGGCCATGAACGTGCAGTCGACTCCGGGTAGCAACACTCTGCGTGCGGCGCTTACTCCGTGGAGCACCGGCGAGAAGGTGCGGGTGACCGATGTGCGTGTCAGCCCGTGGCGCACTCTTGTCATTGCCGACAACGCCGGCGACATGATGCTCTCGCGGCTGATGCTCAATCTTAACGAGCCGTGCCGCATAACCGACACCTCATGGATAAAACCGCAGCGCTACATAGGCATATGGTGGGTGTATCACATGAAGAGAAATACATGGCATGCCGGCCCGGAGCATGGTGCCACGACAGAAAATACCATGCGTCATATGGACTTTGCCGCGAAAAACAATTTCGGCGGGGTTCTTGTCGAGGGATGGAATCCCGATTGGCAGTCGTGGAACTTCGATTACCGCCATCCGTATGACGACTTCGATATCGAGGCGATAACACGCTACGGACGTGAGAAAGGTGTGGCATTGATAGGCCATCATGAGACCGGAGGTCGCGTGGCCAATTACGAGGCGCAGATGGAGGATGGCTTCAGACTGTATCGCGACAACGGCATGAACTATGTGAAGACCGGCTATGTCGGCGACCTGCTTGACGACAAGGAGCGCCACAGCAGTCAGTTCGGCGTCCGCCACTACCGCAAGGTGATAGAGACTGCCGCCAAGTACAATCTGGCTATTGACAATCACGAGCCTGTCATACCTACCGGTCTTCAGCGTACCTATCCCAACCTCATGACTCAGGAGGGCGTGCGCGGTCAGGAGTGGAACGCATGGAACCCCGATGGCGGCAATCCTCCGGAGCATACGGTGACGCTGCCGTTCACCCGCGGACTTGCCGGCCCCATGGACTTTACGCCCGTGATATTCCGCTTTGAGAACGAGGTGATGCCTCAAACACGTGTCAATACCACTCTTGCCAAGCAACTCGCTCTGTTTGTCATACTGTACTCTCCGTTGCAGATGGCTTCCGACATGATCGAGAACTACGAGAGCAATCCCGGCCCCTTCAGCTTCGTGTGTGACTGTCCGGTGGACTGGGACAGGACCGTGTATCCCGAAGCCGAGATAGGCAAGTACATAACCACCGCGCGCAAGGACAAGAACAGTGACTCTTGGTACATAGGCAGCGCCACCGGCGCCGAGGCGCGCACGGCCGAGATACCGCTGACATTTCTCGATCCCGGATGCACTTATCGCGCTACCATATACCGCGACGCTCCGGAAGCCGACTATGTGACCAACCCGTGTCCGGTCATCATCGAGCAGCGCGACGTCACAGCCGATACCGTATTGTCGTTGCCGCAGGGCCGCAGCGGCGGTGCAGCCGTTAAACTCTCTAAAATATGATGTACTCACATATGTTTCGGGAAAATTATTCGTTATATTTGTAAGTTATGAAACAGATTATACCTTATGCTTTGGCTCTGTGTGCGGCTGTGCCCGCGCAGGCCGGCGAAATAGTCAGGACCGACGCTTATGTGTGGCACGGCGATACGGTCACCCAAGGCGAGTATATGGCCACCGCACCCAATGACTTCGAGATTGTGTCGACATACTCGGCACAGCCCGGATATTTCATGCCCATAGAGAAGTCATGGAAGTTGAAGAACGACATATCGTCCTATCCGGGACTTAAATCGTCAAACCGTCTGCACAATGCCATATACAATATGGGCCTTGACGAGATGGTCAATGCCGTTGAACCCGACACGACCCTGCGCACCGGCAAGGAGTGGTCGGGAGTATGGACCCGCGATGTCAGCTATTCGATACTTCTGTCTATGGCCTATCTTCAGCCCGAGGCATCCAAGATATCGCTGATGAAGAAGGTCAATGGCAACGGTCGCATTATTCAGGATACCGGTTCGGGCGGTGCGTGGCCCGTCAGCACCGACCGTATGATATGGGCCGTGGCCGCCTATGAACTTTACAAGGTGACGGGCGACCGCAAGTGGCTCGAGTACATATATCCGATCATCAAAAGCTCTATTGACGATGACTTGGCTACAGTGTATGACGACAAGACCGGTCTGGTAAAGGGCGAAACTTCGTTTATCGACTGGCGTGAGCAGAGCCATCCGAAGTGGATGCAGACAGTAGACATATCGCAGAGCGAGGCTCTCGGAACCTCCATTGTGCACATGCAGGCGCTTAAAGTGCTTGCCGACATAGCCGGTGAGCTCGGCAAGAAGAAAGAGGCCGCGTTTTATAGTGAGCGTTCGCGTGCTTTGGCCGAGGCTATCGACAAGGAGTTGTGGCTTGAAGACAAAGGGTATTACGGCATGTATCTTTACGGACGCGACAATCTCATAATGAATCCGCGTGCCGAAACCCTCGGCGAGTCGCTTGCCATACTGTGGGATGTGGCTTCGCCCGAGCGTGCGGCCAAAATCACCGAGAGCAATCCTACGACACCGTTCGGTGCGGCTATATTCTATCCGCAGATCTCCGATATGCCTGCTTATCACAACAACGCTCTGTGGCCGTGGGTGGGAGCGTGGTGGACCATCGCCAACGCAAAAGCCGGCAATGAACAGGGTGTGCTTCAGGGCATCGGGTCGGTGTTCCGTCCGGCAGCTCTGTTCTGCACAAACAAAGAGAATTTCAACCTCGACAACGGCGACATAGCCACCGAACTTAACTCGTCGAACATGCTGTGGTGTCTTGCCGGCAACATAGCATTGACCCATAGAATACTCTTCGGCATCGAGTTTGAGAAAGACCGGTTGGCGTTTCATCCGTTTGTGCCTAAGGCAATGGCCGATATGCGCACGCTCAAGGACTTCAAATATCGCGATGCGGTGCTTGACATAACCGTTTCGGGCTATGGCGACAAAATCAAGTCGTTTACTGTCAACGGCAAGGAGCATGCGCCATTTATTCCCGCCGACGCCAAAGGACACCTTGACGTGAAAATAGTCATGGCCGACAATGCCATAGCGCCGCTGAAGGTCAACAATGTGCCCAATGTCAAGGCTCCGATTACTCCGATCACATGGGTTGAGGACGGTGTGCTTAACTGGAATCCCATCGAGTACATCGACCACTACGTTGTGCTTTGCAACGGCAAGCGCATAGCCGAGGTCAACACCACTACATATGATGTGTCGCAGCCGGGCGAGTATCAGGTTATCGGTGTTTCCGATGACGGCGTGGAGTCCTTTGCTTCCGAGCCCCGTTCGACCCGTGCTTCATTCATGTTCGAGATGCCGGACGAGGGTGTCGCCATGAATTCTCCCGAAGTATCGTATCAGCCTTCTCATCCGATAAAAGGCTATTCGGGTAAAGGATTTGTCGAACTTGACCATAAGACTCCGGCGCTCAAAATACCGGTTAAGGTAGTCGAAAGCGGTGATTATGCACTTACATTACGTTATGCCAACGGCAACGGCCCTGTAAATACGGAGAACAAATGTGCGGTGCGTTCTGTACTTGTTGACGGAAAGAAGGTCGGTGTTGCGGTGATGCCTCACCGTGGACGCGGCAACTGGGACGACTGGGGCCGTACCAACTCGATTGTTGTTGACCTTACTCCCGGCAACCATGTTGTAACCGTGCTCTTCGAGCCGACCGATGAGAATATGAATCTCGGGACAAACCATGCTATTGTAGACTGTCTTATACTCACCCGCCTATAGTGTAGCTGCTACCGCGCCCATGCATACGTATGGCGCATCCTCAATACGAGCCGTAGCTTCTTCGTGGAGCCGCGGCTCTGTCGTGTCCGGGTGTTGGAGGTAGGGAAAAGGTCGTTAAGAGGAAACTGTGTTTGTTCAGGCCGTCGGTAGTACGGTGAGCGGCTTCGGCCTATATAGCCATCCGGGTCGCGACCGGACGTCGTGGTACGGGTGTCTCTATCTTCCGGCAGGGCATTGACGCTTCACATATCCCCCGGGTTTTATGTGGATGACGGGTCATCGGGCACGGCGTTGGCTTCGAGTCGTTTTTCGAGGTATTCTTTGTAGAGGAAGAGGGGTATGCGGTCGATGCCGTTGGCGGCCAGAAGGGCGGACACTCGGTCGATCTCGGTCTTGATATCGCGGTGGATGAGATTGTAGCGTTTGGCGAGGTGGCGGATGTACTTGCGGTCTTGCTTGACACGGCGCCCGGCCTCGATGGTGACGGGAGCACACTGCACCACGGCATTTGCCTCGCGGCGACGGCGCTGGTAGGATGCGGCTTTGGCACGGCGGTCTATCGTCGGTTTCAACAGGTTGAACACGCATTGCGCTATCGGATGCAGGGCGGCCGGTTCTATGCCTGTAGTCTGATACTCCTTGATGGCGTTTACGAGAGGTTGCTGCAATTCTGCGGGAAGCATGGCTATGGACTCGCTCCAAGCCTTGTCAAATTTCGGTGTACGTTTCATCGTATGTGATATTGGTTTAACGGTTGTTTTCCGCAAAGATAATATTACAAAACGCTGTTTTTATGTACAATCGGGCATTAACATTTTGTTTGAGGGTTAGCTCGTTGCTAATGTGCATATTACGCCGGCATTTAGTGTTTGTTAATATCGGTTAGTAACCGATTGACGACTGAAAATGCCGAGCCGTAAGTAACATAGTTTCGAGTTTATCAACTAACAGATCTACCGACATGGAAGGGTATTATAAAAATACTTTCGGATATTTGTTGCAAGTGGATGGATGCGAAATGTATTTTAGTATGAACTATCATATGGATGCCTATGTTAGATGTTGCAGATAAGAATTTTAATTGTGTTTTTGAAAAAATCATACTATGAACGGAAAATATTATTGTAAAACGATTGTAGCAGCGATATCAATTATTGGAGTTTTGGGCGTTTCGGTGCAGAGTGATGCATGCACCCGTGCGGTCTATCTTGGGCCTGACGAAATGGTGGTGACAGGACGCACGATGGACTGGAAGGAGGACCCACAGTCAAATCTATACTTGTTTCCACGTGGAATAGAGCGTCGGGGTGGGTTGACAGACAATACCATTAAGTGGACATCACGATATGGAAGTGTGGTTACTGCCGGATATGACATAGGTGTTTGTGACGGGATGAATGAGAAAGGTCTGATGGCAAACTTACTTTTTCTCTCAGAGTCAGATTACAGGCGTCCTGACGATTCGCGACCCGTGATGGGATTGAGCATCTGGACTCAATATGTGCTTGACAATTTTGCTACAGTTGAAGAAGCTGTAGCCGAATTGAGTAAGGAACTGTTTCGTATAGATGACCCGGACCTCCCTAATGGGGCCAAGTCCACCTTGCACCTCTCTGTATCGGATGCGACCGGCAATAGTGCTATATTTGAATATATAGACGGTAATCTTGTCATACATCAAGGACGTGACTGTCAAGTGATGACTAATTCCCCTACTTATGACAAACAGTTGACTCTAAATGATTATTGGAAGCAGATAGGAGGACTTGTCATGCTGCCGGGTACCAATCGAGCCTCCGATCGTTTTGTAAGGGCGTCATTCTACGTTAAAGCCCTCCCGATGACATCCAATTTCCGCCATGCTGTCGCCGGGGTATTCAGTGTCATGAGGAATGTGTCTGTACCATTGGGCATTTCCGTGCCTGACCAGCCAAACATAGCCTCGACGCGTTGGCGCACTGTAGCGGATCAGAAAAATCGCGTTTACTATTTTGAGTCGACTATAAGTCCCAATATATTCTGGGTCGATTTAAGAAAAGCCGATTTCAGTATGGGCATGCCCGTGAAAAAACTTACTCTGACAAATGATGAGATTTATACCGGTGATGCCATAGATAAATTTAAGGCTTCCAAGCCCTTGGATTTTATGTTTGGCATTTAATCATGGCGCTATTTAACATCCTCTTTCAAGACCGTTAAAATGTCGCCGAATTTCCGGGTTTCGTCTGAGTTAGGTCTTTAGCCTGCGTGATATTGAGATGGATAGAAGCGTTTTAACCCTATTCAGGCACTAAAATGATATTTGAAATTTTGGTGCTTTGTTGGTGCCTGAACTATGTCTGATAAGGTCTTATTTTAGTCCTAAATCCGAAAGGATAAGACACGAAAAAAACTCGGAACTGACTGACAGTCCGAGGTCTATTTCGCCCTTCGGCTCAATGAGCTGAAGGGCGTCTCGAATTTTCGAACCTTTAGCTCGCCGCAACTTGATTGCAGCATTTAGTTCGGTAATCGCTTCATCGCTTTGCGTCAGGCAAAGAATTACATTTTGGAGCTGGAGGAACTTGTTTCTTACACTCCAAATATGCCGTTATCAAGTAGATAGACATTCTGAAATTATCTTAGTGCCTTGGTGGTGCCTGAACCTTTAGCTCGCTGCAACTTGATTGCAGCAAAATCAAACTCCGGATTTTCGCATCTATGCCTCGTCTCCACGAAGCTCCAAACCATTATGTGAATTTAATCATTTTTCTGTTGCACGCACAAGTCCGAGGGTCCGATTTAACCATTTTACACATAAGTATTAACGTCTAATCCATCCGGAAAACCTGTCGCAATTTGACCGCTTCCCCTTTTGGTTTGGCCAAGATGCGAGCATTATCCCATTCGTATGGATTTGTTGATGCAAAGTGTTTATTTTAGTTCTCATTCCGTAATGAAAATTATTGCAAATTCAGCACTAAAATAAACTGCAAACCTTTATTTATCGCAGCCGAAAGTAAAAAGGTAATTTGCAATTCGCGAATCTCAAATTCAGAGCTAAAGTGTTATCAGCGCATCCTTCCGAAAATATAGGTGTTCCAGAGCGCGAACATAGCCTAATTGGTTGCATACGCAAAGTGTGTTTCCTATCTGTTTTGATATGTTGCGGTGGGAATGTCCGTAAATCCAACAGCTAATCCGGCTGTCGGCAATCATATTTCCCAACTCGGAAGTGAATGCCCCGTTTATCGGACTGCCTTTGAACTCTTCAGACATCAGGGCAAAAGACGGAACATGATGTGTAGCGACCACAATATTGCAGGCGCTACTGTCTCGGACTGATTTTTTAACAAAATCCCGACAGGCATAATGCTCCTTGTTAAACCGCTCCCAGCCAAGGGCATTTTCGCCATCGCGGATGCAGTGGAAATCGCTTACATTTCGTTGGATCAGATTACCGTATTCCGGAGGTATTTCTGACCAAAGCGTTGAGGCTATCAAATCTGTAGTTTCGTCAAGGTGAATCAGCTTATTATATACATAGCGCACATTGGATCTAATCCACAATTCCCAACCCTCGGCCAGTTCATTAATGTCAAATCCCCTGTATAATTCATGATTTCCGGGGATTGCAATCACTTCTTTGAAGTTGTCTGATGCCCAGTCCCAAAACGAATGAACTGTCAGTCCGGCATCACCAAGATAACCAATATCTCCGGCAAGAATAAGGACATCTCCTATGGGTTCCATTGGATGCTCCTTCAATATTGAAGTATTTGCACCAAATTCGAGGTGCAGGTCGGAAGCGTATTGGATTTTCATCTTGAAAAATGGTTGAGTATATCGATAATGTAATCAACTCTGTCGTAATCGCCATAAGGAAGCATACATTCAATTTCCTCCCTACTGTTCTGTCGAAGGAGCATTTCTTTGGCCCATGACGAAACGTATTCAACAAGACTGTTATTATTCTCCATATCGAAAAGACTTGTAATGTCCCGCCTGTTGTTCAATACATATACCAGATCCTCAAAATCGTGTGAGAATCTCAGGTCTTCTCCGCCTCGTCCTCTTATGGCTTCTATCTTTGTTGCGATATAATAGAGCGGTGGGAGTATCTTGATTACAAGTTCTTCTTCGATACGGGTCTCCACCCGATATTGGAATCCCGGCCGATACCATTTGTTTGTGAAGCCGAGAATACTGTCCCTGTCGGGCATTATATCCACAATCTCGCCATTGTATTTCCATCGGCATATCACGCCGGATTCAATATCGTTCACAAATTTGCGGTCACGGAGCAACTGTTCAAAATTCTGAAGACTTCCGTAGGTGGCAAGCTCTATGACGCAATCGACATCCATAGTCGGACGGATGTCTGTGGCAGCCGGATCATCGGCATATAGTTCGGCTACCGATCCTCCGACAAACACAACATCCTTACATAAATCGCCAAGACCTTCTGCAATGACTTTAAGCCGTCTGATATTACCTGACATCATAGGTTGCGAGAATTGAATTAAGTTCTTCTTTTGCAATCTCGATTTCCCTTGTCCTGCCAATTCTGAACGTATCAGCGATAGCAAGCAGACTATGTAGCATAGAATCGTTTTGCACCGCCACCGGGACGGTGCGATAAAGCGGGGTTATTGACTCCCCGCGTAGATTGCCATTTGCATCCGGCCATACGTATGCTTCCTTATCTGTCAGAATTTTATCACACAATGGTGTTGCCGAGATTGCAGTGGCAACACCTCGTACTCTTGACTGTGGCTGGACTGGAAAGACATATTTCAGTCCATGTATCAAAAACTCTTTGAGCGCAAGTATATTTACCCTTTGCTTGGCATTGTCCATCAATCTGGCTATCCTACAACGCTCCAGTGCTTCGGACACTTCCGAGGCACTTATACCAAGATCTTTTGCAACCTGCGCATTGGTCATGTTTCTACCAATCAGAGTGACTTTTTTAAGCAAAATCACTATATCTTGTGGGCGCATACCATTATGGGATTTAGTCATTTGTATTAAATATTTGCAATTCGCGAATTGCAAATATAGCCATAAAATCTTAGGTAACAAAATGTTCTGGATAATACTGCGAATTTTTGTTTTCTGACGAACACGCCTACGGGCAATGTTGAACACCGACAGTCGGCAACTTATGTTCCGATTGGACACATTGAAGTCAAATATCAGACGTATCAGCGACTTAGCTCATTTTTAACATACACGACTTTTGTAGGACATACAAAATTCATATCTGTTATAATGACTTATGTCGATACTTCGGTCATCGCGTCCGGGGACGCTTTAACATACGCACTGAACGCTGTTAAAATGTCGCTGATTTTCCGAGTTACGTCTGAGTTAGGTCTTTGGAAGTATTTGTACACCAAATTGTTGCATCACTTTCGGTCACATTTTTGTCACAATTTTCGTCATCGAAAAAACTTGAAACGATTTGGTGACAAATAGCTGTCCGAAGAGGTCTTTTCTTGGTCTGAAATCGGTCCTTAAACCGAAAGGTTTAGACATAATAAAACCTCGGAACTACTTGATAGTCCGAGGTTTATTGCGCCATTCGGCTCAATGAGCTGAAAGTTGTCTCGAATTTTCCGAACCTTTAGCTCGCTGCAACTTGATTGCGGCATTTAGTTCGGTTATCGCTTCAGCGCTTTGCCTTCGGCAAAGAACTACATAGTGGAGCTGGAGGGGATTGAACCCTCGTCCAAACGTGGAACTAATGAGCTTTCTACATGCTTAGTCTTGACTTGATTGTCGGGCGCCGGCAGGATCAAGACCACCAACCGTCGCCTTAGCCTTTAAGATTTCGGAAGTCGCGCAAGGCTCTTGACTTCCTATTTCCGATTTATCTGCACCGCCTTGTCGATCCGTCTCGGAAAAAGGACAATCGGGCGATGTCTTGTCTCCACCGCTGTGGCGGAGATTAAGCTAATCTACTGTGCTTCGATTAAGCAGCAAGAGCGTAGTTATTTTCGCCATTTAAAATTGCGATGTCCCAGATTAAAGAGCGTAGCCATCATTGCTCTGCATGCTTACACACCACTTCTACACGCTGTCAAAGCCGGTCAGCCCCGTGTGAGTGCAATAAGTGTGCAAATATACGTAAAATATCCGGCATCGGCAATACACAATCGCCGATACCGGACTTTTTTAACCTATTTTACCTAACCAATCTATCGCTTTCCCGTATATTTTTCAGGCAGTACCGGCATGGCACCGTTCTGCGTGCACACATATGCTGACACCTCGACTGCCACACGATGAGCCTCCGCTACATCGCATCCTTTGAGCAATGACGAGATAAACGCCGCAGTAAACGAGTCGCCGGCGCCAACAGTGTCGGCAACCTTGACGGCAGGTGTGGGCTGAAACGACACATTGCCCGGCGTGAACACATAGCTGCCGTTGATGCCACACGTGAGTATGAGCATCTTAAGGTTATATTTGCCCAGAAGTATCCAGCATTTGTCCTGAAGGTCGATGCCGGGATAGCCGAACATGCGGCTCACCGTCACGAGCTCCTCATCATTTATCTTAAGTATGTTGCAGCGCTTCATCGAGTTGCAGAGTATCTCCTTGTTATAGAAGCCCTGTCGGAGATTGACATCAAATACCACCAGAGAGTCATCGGTCTGCGGCATGGCGTCGAGAAAGCGGTTGATAGTGCTGCGCGACACGACATTGCGCTGAGCCAGCGAACCGAAGCATATCGCTTTGGTCTTTTCGGCAAGCGCTTCAAGACGCACGGTATAAGGGATATTGTCCCACGCCACATTTTCTTTGATTTCATATTGGGGCACACCGGCCTGATCGATCTCGACCTGCACCGTGCCGGTAGGATAAGGCACTTTCTCGATAAGATGCTTCAATCCCTTTGAGGTGAAATTTTCAATGATTTCGTCGCCTAAGTTATCGTCGCCGACAGCGCTGACCACACAGCTCGGCAAACCGAATTGCGAAACATGGTAAGCGAAATTGGCAGGAGCGCCACCTATTTTTTTTCCTTCGGGGAGCACGTCCCACAACGCCTCACCCATTCCTACTACTACGTCGTTCATGATTATCTGACAAAAAGTTAAGTTATGATATTGTTTTTATTTTCAATGTATAATAGAGCAGATAGCCCACTCCTACAGTCATCACGGCCACGGCTCCGGCCTGACCGATAGCATCGGCGGCGTAGCCCATAGCCAAAGGAAATACCGTACCACCAAAGAGGCCCATGATCATAAGTCCCGACACCTCGTTCTTCTCGTTGGGTGAATACAGCAGCGCCTGCGAGAATACAACCGAGAATATATTGGAATTGCCGAAGCCTATCAGTCCTATGCCAATGTAAAGCGGCAACAACGATTCGCTGACAAACAGGATTGCCATACCGGCAAGCATCATCGACACACTGAGCCCAAAGAATACTTTCGCCGACATCGAGCGCAGTATAAAAGCACCCAGAAAACATCCTACCGTACGGAATATAAAATACACTCCGGTTGCGAAACCGGCCTCCTCAAGAGGCAATGAAAGGCGCTCCATGATTATTTTGGGGGCGGTGGTGTTGGTGCCCACGTCAATACCTACATGACACATTATGCCGAGAAAGCACAACAATATAAACGGACGTCCGAGCAGCTTCATGCACTCCATAGGACCAGAAGCCTTGTCGGGACGCTCTTCATCGATTGGAGTGGCCGCAAGGAGCGATATGGAAAGGAAACTTACCACGGCATATATGACAAACAGAGCTCGCCAGCCGAGGCCGAAAGTCGGGAACATCGTAGTAGCACCCCACGCCGCTATGACCGGAGCAAGGAAGGAAGCGATAGCCTTGACAAATTGTCCGAAAGTAAGGGTCGACGCCAGTTTGTCGCCGCTTATAAGGTTGGTGACAAGAGGATTGAGCGAAGTCTGCATTATGGCATTTCCTATGCCGAGAAGCGAGAACGACAGCAGCATCACGATATAGCTGTCGCCAAATACCGGAATGAAAAGCGACGCCGCTGTGACCACAAGACTTATCAGCACGGTCTTTTTGCGGCCTATCTTATTCATCAACATGCCGGTAGGCACAGAAAATATCAAGAACCAGAAGAATACAAGCGAAGGAAACATATTGGCTTGCGAGTCGGTAAGCCCGAGATCTTTCTGCACATAATTGGAAGCCGTACCCACAAGGTCTACAAAGCCCATTACAAAAAAGCATAGCATTACTGGCACGATCTGCATCACAAACGATTTGCGGTTTGTTACGAGTGACTGTGTTACATCCATGATTGTATGATTTTAGCTATTTTACTTTCAATGAATATATGTTGAGATTACTCAGTTTGATATTTCCGCCCTCTGACGTAACGGTAAGCGAGGAGTATGGCTTATCGGGAAATACGAGATTGGTCATCACGAAACGGCCATCATTGCCGAATACTTCGATGCTCGAACGGTCGACAAATATGCGGAGTGTAATCTTGCCGTCAGCTTCATAAGTAGGCGTCACTGTCACTGCCGGGAAGCTTTCGCTGAAGCCCACTATACCGCTCTCTGTGCGGTCAAATGACAAGGTCCGAGCTTTGACGTCATACTCCATGACCACTTTATTGCCGCTGTTGTTTGACAGAGCCAATTCAACCTTGTCGGCTTTCCGGGCATCAATATCAAGAAGTATTTCACATATACCGTCATTGGCGGTAGGCAGAGCGTATGTACGACCCTTTTTACCGATAGTGGCCTTGACGTTTTTAAGAGTAAGTTTCCCTCTAAGCGAAGTCAGTTCAGGCGACGGAGCACATGAGGCATAAACCTCGCCGTCAGCCGCACGAAACAGCCCCATCTCACGCGGTAGCGTATTGGCGCTGCGGAATTGCATTGTAGGCACATCGGCCGCATACTGCCAATTGCTCATCCATCCGATAACCGTGCGACGATTGTCAGGAGCGTTGCTCCAGCTCACCGTAGCATAATGGTCTTTTCCGTAGTCGAGCCATTTCGTAGGTACATTGCCGGCCGCGTCTTTATCGGCGGTGAATGTTTTTCCGTCAAAATCGCCTATGAAATATTGAGTGCCGCTGCCGCCGAAAGGTCCGTCAGGATTGATGTTGCATATCAGCACCCATTTGGTCTCATCCGTACCCTCGACAGGCAGTTTGAACAGATCGGGACACTCCCATACTCCGCCCTGCGCACCAAGACCTTGACCGAAAGAGCCTGTCAGAGTCCAGTTTTTCATGTCGGGCGAGGTAAAGAATAGCATTTCATGGTCGAGAGCGTGGGCAAGCACGAGATTCCACTCGCCGGTCTCATCATTCCAGAACACTTTCGGATCGCGGGCCTCGCTCTCAAGTGTTATTACAGGATTACCGGGATACTTCACAAATGTCGCGCCATTATCGCCGCTATGAGCCAGACTCTGTATCTGACTTGTGGCGGCCGATGTATATAAGGCTATTACGGCATCATCGCCAAAGCCTGAAGTATTGTTTTTATCTACAGCACAACTGCCGCTGAATATATAGCCAAGTCCGTCGGGAGTTACAGCCACAGGCTGATGTTCCCAATTTACAAGATCCGATGACACGGAGTGGCCCCAGCTAAGGTTTTGCCATTTCGATCCGTAGGGATTATATTGGTAATACAAATGCCATAGGCCATCCTTATAAAACATGCCGTTGGGGTCGTTCATCCAACCGTATAGAGGAGTATGATGAAAAGCCGGACGATACTTTTCACGATTAGACACGTCAAATGTGTCGACAAGAGCGATACCCTTCCAGCAGGCATCATCCTTTGCCTCGCGGATAGAGCCTCGGCCCTGCGGCGTCACCACATCAAGCAGCACGTTTCGGCCTTTATAAGCCGACATGTCAAAAGGCACCGTATAATCGGTCTTTGACTTGGCAAGCCTGACATATATGGTCTCGGCTATATCGCCGTCTACCAAAATGTTTATTTTTGCATCGTCGGCCGTTTCCTGAACCGGCAACGACAGGTATCGTCCCTCGCCTGTAACCCTTACAAGCGTGTTGTTCACTCCGAGGTGGTTTACCTCCACCCCTCCCGAAGCTGATGTCAGAGCAGGCATCGACATCACCGCCGCCGACATCGCTACAGCCTTTAAGCATTTCGTTAATCTCGTCATATTATTCATTATTTGATTTACTTGTTACCTAAACTAAAAACAATCTTTTTTACCTCAAAAAGACTTTGCACCGCCCGGCCGAGTCAATCGCTCCATCCGGTATTGCAAAACTACTATAATCGGCGACATGAAGTATATAAAAAATCGTGTATTAGCTGTCAATTATGTTGTATCGCCTTATTTTTAATACTTTACACACTCTTTTTCATAGGATTATGATTAAATTTGTGAGACCTTAAATATTAAATGGCAAAAAAATGAAGTATCACATATTTTCATACGGCTTATTATTGCTTGCCCTGCTTTTAACCGTGACGGGATGTTCTGAAGAAAAAATATACCGCATAGGAGTCTCGCAGTGCAGTCAGGATGACTGGCGCACGAAAATGAACGACGAGATCCTGCGCGAGATAATGTTTCATGAAGATGCCGTAGTGGAGATACGCTCGGCCGACGACAACAACCTCAAGCAGATCGAAGACATCCGATACTTCGCCGATAATGGCTTCGACATAATAATAGTGGCGCCGAACGAAGCCGCGGCACTTACCCCTATAATAAAAGAGGTGTACGAAAGCGGCATCCCGGTCATAACATTTGACCGCGATATAATAGGCGACTCCTACACAGCCCGAATAGGTGTCGACAACGAAGGCCTCGGGCGATCGGCGGCCCATTATGCATTGCATCTGCTCGGAGAAGGGGCCAGTGCCATCGAAATCTATGGTCTGCGCGGCTCAACACCGGCCGAAGGACGCCACAACGGCTTTGTCGAAGAATTTGCCAAAGGCCGTGGCGCTTTGCTCGCAAGCGTGTCCGCTGACTGGAACAAAGAGGATGCCGTGCCGGTCGTGGACTCATTATTAAATATATATAGCGATGTCGACCTTATTTACGCTCACAATGACCGTATGGCCATAGGTGCTGCGGAAGTAGCACGACGCAACGGGCGCGATGACATAAAGATAATAGGCATAGACGCAGCGCCCAATATCGGTATTCAGGCGGTTGTCGACAGCGTTATCGATGCCACATTTTTTTATCCGACCGAAGGCCACCGCCTTATACAGACCGCTTTGGCCATACTCAAAGGAGAGCCTTATCAACGCGAGACCCGACTCCCTGTGTCGTCAGCCGTGGACCTGTCGAATGCCGACATTTTGCTTATGCAGAACGAGACACTGAAAAACGAGACCGACAAGATAAAAGTACTGAAAGCCCAGATCGACGATTATTGGGCGCAACACTCGTCACAGACATCACTGTTTTACGCAAGCATAGCCATCATAGTCCTGCTCTTCGGTGTGGCGTTTCTTCTGCTACGTGCCTACTGGCAACACAGCCGTCACCAGAAGACCCTTATGGCCAAGAACCGGTTGCTTGAAGAGGAGCGCGACAAGCAGAAGTCGCTTAACCTGCAGCTTGAAGAGGCCACCCAATCCAAGCTGATGTTTTTCACCAACGTGTCGCACGACCTGCGCACACCGCTGACTCTTATCGCCGAGCCTGTATCGCAACTTGCGGCAGCCGACAATCTCACCGTCGGACAGCATACACTTATCAAAATCGCCGACAAAAACGTAAAGATACTGCGCCGTCTCATCAACCAGATACTCGACTTCCGCAAGTATGAGAACGGCAAGCTGGACCTGCATCTGACCGAGGTCGATTTCAACCGTGCCGTACGTGACTGGATGGAGTCGTTTTACACCATAGCGCGCAAACGTGACATCAAGCTGTCGTTGATAACACCTGAAAAAGACACAACCACACTCGCCATCGATGCCGAGAAGATTGAGCGCGTGCTGTTCAACCTTGTTTCAAACGCATTCAAGTACACACCCGACAACGGAGCAATCACAGTGTCATATGACAACGACGGCGTTAATCTGACGCTCAAAGTGTCTGACACCGGCAAGGGCATAAGCGAGCGTGATCTCGGCAACATATTTGACCGCTTCTATCAGGTAGACCGCGTACACCCCAACGGCTCCGGCATAGGCCTTTCGCTTGTAAAAGCGTTTGTAGAGCTACACGGCGGCAGCATATCGGTAGAAAGTGCCCTTGACAAGGGATCGACGTTCACGGTTGTAGTACCGATAAGACACATAGCCGACACATCGGCCGATGTCGAGAAAAACATCAGCGGACAGGAAGTTGAGGCTGAACTTGAAAACATAGACAACGAACTGAAGTTTGACGACAACAAGCCGGCAGTACTCGTAATCGATGACAACAAAGACATTCAGATGCTTGTGAGCCGGTTGCTTGATGAGGACTACAACATCATCACCGCCGCCAACGGACAGGAGGGCATAACAAAGTCGGCAAAATACATACCCGACCTTATAATATGCGACGTCATGATGCCTGTGATGGACGGACTCGAATGCTGCAAACGCATCAAAAACGAGGTATCGACATCGCACATACCGGTGCTGATGCTTACCGCCTGCTCGATGGACGAGCAACGCATACAAGGCTACGACAGCGGCGCCGACGGATACTTGTCTAAACCGTTCAGCGGAGCGGTGCTCAAGTCGCGCTGCTCGAGTCTGATAGCCAACCGCAAGCGCATCAAGGAGCTGTGGCAAAACCCGTTGCCTGCACCTGCCGGTAAACGTGTCGAAACCGATAAACCTCGTCCGTCAGGCGACATAGACAACGAGTTTTACGCACGTTTCCTCGAAATATTCAATGCCGAAATGGGCAACGCCGACCTCAATGTCGATAGCATGGCCTCCAAGATGGGGCTTGAGCGCTCACAGTTTTACAGAAAAATCAAGGCGCTCACCAACTATTCGCCGGTAGAACTTATACGACACCTGCGTCTGTGCAGGAGCCGCTCGCTGATAACCTCCACCGACAAAACCATAAGCGAGATAGCATACGAGACCGGCTTCTCCACACCCGCCTATTTCACCAAATGCTATCGCGATGCATACGGCGAGACTCCTACCGAGACCCGTAGTAAACTTACAGAATAACCCGTCATACTGCATATACCGCGAAAAATGTTGTAAACCATACCAAAAATCGTGCATTGCACGGATTTTTATATCCGATGCAACATCCGTGACACACCGTGCATATGCCATCCGATAATTTTGCGGTAGAAATTTTAACAAAATCGTATCATAACATGAAAAGACCAATCCTCAGTGCAATTTTGCTGTTCATCATGGCAATTGCAGCACAGGCACAAAACATCACAGTGCACGGGACAGTAATTTCAGCTACCGACTCGGAACCGCTGATAGGCGCAAGCGTGATCCCTTCTATCAAAGGAATCGCAGGTACCGCTACCGACATCGACGGTAACTTCGAGATAACCGTACCTGAAAACTGCGACCTTACAATCTCTTATGTGGGCTTCAAGTCCAAAACCGTAAAAGCACAGGAGCAACTGGAAGTCATCCTTGCCGAAAACTCGGAGCTTCTTGACGAAGTGGTAGTGGTCGGCTACTCCTCGGAGAAAAAATCAGACCTGACAGGTTCTGTATCGGTAGTCAGAATGAAAGATGTGGCCGACACCCCGACGGGCAATGTCATCCAGTCACTGCAAGGACGAGTGGCCGGTATGACAATCACGACCGACGGCACTCCCGGCGGACTCAGCACAGGCACATCAATACGCGGTGCGTCATCATTCCGCGGCGACGCCAACGGCCCGCTGTATGTGATAGACGGAGTCATGACCCGCGAAAATCCCGGTACCATACTCAACAGCAATGACGTGGAGTCAATACAGGTCCTTAAAGATGCCGCCTCGGCATCAATATATGGCGCGCAGGCTGCTAACGGTGTCATCATCATAACAACCAAACGCGCCAAATCGGGCGAAGCACGAGTGACATTTGACGCCACGCTCACCCTTCAGACCTACAACAGCGGCCTCGACCTGCTCGACGCCAACCAGTGGGGCGACGTTTACTGGTCAGCTTACAAATACTCCCACAACGGTGCCACTCCCTCATCGTCGGTATACGGCAACGGAGCCACGGCACAGTTGCAGACTTACAAAAACCTGAACGGTGCCGACGTGCTGCCGCAGTCAACCGACTGGGAGAAGGAGATACACCGCACCGCCCTCATGCAGACCTACAGCATCGGTCTATCCAAAGGTGCTGAAAACGGAGCCTCCTCACTGTCGCTAAGCTGGCTTGACCATGACGGTATAGTCAAGGGCTCCGACTTCAAGAGAGTAAACACCCGTTTCAGCTCCGACTATGGCTTCATCAACAATCGTCTCAAAGCCGGCGGCAATATAGCCGTAAACTGGTGGCGCGCCCACTACATGCCCGACGGAGCCGAGGAAAATGCGGTAAAACAGCATCCGGCCAAGGCCATATATGATGTCGATGGTGTGTACAACGACCAGATCAATGACATACTCGGCGATGCACCAAACATGATGCGTCTAATCGAAAACAATAAAAGCAACAAACACGAATACTGGCGAGTATTCGGTAACGCTTATCTTCAGATCGAGCCGGTCAAGAACCTCATAATCAAGACCAACTTCGGTATGAATTACTATAACGAGACCAACAAGACTTTCGAACCAAAATGGCTTCGTGACAACACCAACAAACTCACTCAGTCAACAGGGAAAAATGTAGATTGGGTATGGACCAACACCGCACAATACAACATTGACTTCGGGCGAAACTCCATAATGGCACTCGCCGGTGTCGAGTCAAAGCGCTACCACAATGAGAGCTTCTTCGGCTACGGCACGGGACTTGAAATCGAAGACCCCAACTACATCTATCTCGGCAACGTCACCGCCAACAAGAACGTAGGCGCGGGAGCATCCAACTACTCAATGTTCTCAGGCTTCGGGAAACTTAACTACACTTACGACAACAAGTATCTTATGTCGTTTACCATACGTCGCGACGCCTCCTCAAGGCTGTCCAAGGATCATAACTATGACTGGTTCCCTTCGGTGTCGGCCGGTTGGCGTATCTCGCAGGAAAATTTCATGGAAGCTACCCGTTCATGGCTGTCTGACCTGAAACTGCGTGGTTCATGGGGTATAAACGGCAATGACCTTATCGACAACGAGGCGTTCTACGCCAAATATCTGATGAGCCTTGACCGCGGCTCTTATAACATGAGCGGCGACGGTGTAACCCTGTCACCCGGAGCTTACCGCATACGCACCACCAATCCCGACCTCAAATGGGAGCGCACCTACCAGACAAACTTCGGTATCGATGCCGGCTTCTTCAACAATCGCCTTACCGTGTCGCTCGATTATTTCTATAAAGAGACCAAGGACATGCTTGTGGAGAAACCGTATATAGCCACAATAGGCGAAGGCGGCTACTGCTGGTACAACGGCGGAGAGATGACCAACCGAGGCATTGAAGGACAGATCAACTGGCGTACAAATGTAAGCAAAGACTTCAGCTACGACATAGGCTTCAACTTCACGGTGTCAAAAAACAAAGTCACCGACCTGCTCGACGATATCTACTACTCTTATGGAGGCGGTTACGCCGGACACTCCCTCGTAGGCCAATCATTGGGCTCTTGGATGGGCTTCAAGACCGACGGCGTATTCCATACTCAGGCCGAGGTTGACGAGTACATGCAGAAATACACCGTAGAGTTCGGACATCCGGCAGTGGGCCGTATCAAGTATGTCGACGCCGACGGCGACGGCAAAATCAACTACAACGACCGCACATGGCTCGGCTGCGACCTGCCCAAAGCTCAGTTCGGTCTGAACCTCGGTGCCAACTGGCGCGGCTTTGACATGAGCATGTTCTTCTCGGCCATCATACGCGACGCCTTCAACAACTCCAAGTATTACACTGACCTGTTCCAGTGCTGGAACGGTAACCACGGCGCCAAACTCGTGGATGCGGCTCTCGCATATGAAAAGTTCCTGACTACGGGATATTATGACTGCAACACTCCCGCTCCGACAACCGACAACTCCAACAACGAGCATGAAGTTTCACAGTTCCATATCGAAGACGGCTCATTCCTGCGGCTCAAAACTCTTACCGTAGGCTATACGTTGCCGGAATCGCTCCGCAACAAACTCAAGCTCACCAATGCCCGAGTTTATTTCCAAGCACAGAATCTGTTTACAGTAACCAATTATTCCGGTGCCGATCCCGAGGGTCTTGGCTATCCCTACGCACTGCCCCGTCAGTATACACTCGGCGTACAGTTCGGCTTCTGATCAATCATTGTCTAACTACGAAATAAGAAATAAAAATGAAACTTCGAAATATAATACTGACTATAGGCTGTGCAGCCATGATGACCGGCTGTAGCGACGACTTCCTTGAAAACAAACCGCAGGGCAGCCTCTCCGACGGAGTGATGACCTCTCCCGAAGCCATAGACCTTCTCGTCAACGCGGCATATGCTTCGCTAAGCGGATTTACCAACGAACAGGGCGATCCGTGGGTACGCCCGACAACCAACTGGAGCTACGGCGAGGTACGCGCCGACAACGCATACAAAGGCGGAGGTGGCGAAGGTGACCTTTGGGACATACATGCGATGGAGACATTTCAGGTACAGTCCAACAACGGCAATCTCGACGGCAAATGGTTTAACCTCTACAGCCAGATATCGCGATGCAACGCCGCTCTTCGTGTACTTAACAACGTCGACGAGGAGACAGTGCCTGAAAAGAAGTCGCGCATAGCCGAGATGAAAGTACTGCGCTCACACTTCTATTTCGAACTGGTGCGCCTGTTTAACAAAGTTCCCTATATGGATGAGAATCTGCCCACAACAGAGTATGTAGATGTACGTAACGACGAGTTTACGCGTGACCAGCATCTCGGTCGCATAGCGCAGGAACTTCTTGACGCCGCCGATGATCTGCCCGACCGTCAGAGTGAAGTCGGACGCATAAACCGCAATATCGCATTGGCGTATGCAGCCAAAGTGAAACTTTATCAGGCCTACGAACAGGACGAACAGACCCACGCCGTGATAAATGTGAACAAGACTCTCATGCGTGAGGTGGTGACACTGATAGATCAAGTGAGCGGCTATGACCTGCTCCCCGACTTTCAAGGTCTTGATCTGGTAGCTAACGAAAACGGAGCCGAATCGGTATTTGCGATCCAGTACTCGATGAATGATGGTTCGGGCGACGCAGGACGTGTAAACTGGAGCAATCTGCTCAATTCGCCGGGCGGCAACAGTCCCTATCACGGCGACGGCTTTTTCCTGCCATCTCAAGACCTTATAAACGCCTATCAGACTGACGCCTCTGGACTGCCTGTGTTTGATTACCAGAGCCGTCCCGACTATGGTGTGGTGACATTTGTCGATGACGAGCATCAGACGCTATCCAACACGACACCCAACGTTGACCCGCGCCTTGACTTCGTAACCGGACGCCCCACCATCACTTACAAGACTTATAAGACTACTCCTTGTCAGTCATGGGTACGCGACCGTGGTGTATATGGCCACAACTGCGCAAAACGCTTCTGGGTGTCGCCCGAGTCATCCGACATGTATCAGGGCTGGCCGTGGGGAGCCTCACAGCTCAACTGGCAGATCATACGCTATGCCGACCTCCTTCTCTACAAGGCCGAAGCGCTCATAGAGCTCGGCGACGATCTTGGCGAGGCACGAAACATAATCAACCGTATACGCACACGCGCCATGAACAGCGCCTATGTCAAGGACTTCAATGACCCGACAAAAAATGCCGCCAACTACAAGATCGGCCTTTATCCCGCTGCCGGATGGACACAGGAGTATGCCCGCAAGGCCCTGCGCACCGAGATGCGTCTTGAGAAGGCGCTTGAAGGCGAACGCTACTTCGACCTCGTACGATGGGGCATAGCCAAAGAGACAATGACCTCTTACTTCAACGCCGAAAAGTCAAAGCGCATATACTATCAGGACGCTACTTTCGACAACGGCGAAGAGTACTACCCGATACCCGTGGCCCAATACAACTTCTCCCTCGGAAAATACGTCCAGAACCCCGGTTATCCCGCATTCTGACAATTAATGCCGCTACCGCTGACTCAATAAAAGGCATAATTAACCGACCCGATAATGTACTGACGCCAATCCAAGTACATTATCGGTTCGGTGTTTATTCGCTTGCCTGACGGTTTACGCACCTCGCTTAAAACACCCGCCAAACCCACTTTCGTACATAAAATGTGAGTCTACACACATTATTCGTACATAAAATGTGAGTCTACACACATTATTCGTGCATAAAATGTGATTCATTGCTTGCGTTTCAGATATTTTATATATAACTTTGGATGCTAAGTCAATATTGGCTTAAGAGTTAAGACATGAAAAGATACGCAATAGAACAACTGAAAAAGTGGAAGGAGTCAAACCGTCGTAAGCCACTTATCATTGAGGGTGCCAGGCAGGTCGGTAAGACTTGGCTCGTCAAAGAATTTGCCTTGCAACAGTATAAGAACATTGCTTATATAAATTTCGAGGAGCAGGTATATCTTCGAGAACTATTTGTCACCGATTTCGACACCGACAGAATAATTGAGGCCATAAGTGCTGCATCCCATACCGATATCGTTTCCGGTGAAACTCTGATTTTCCTTGACGAAATTCAGGAAGCGGAGCATGGTCTGACATCGTTGAAATATTTCAAAGAGAATGCTCCGGGACAGCATGTGATAGCCGCAGGAAGTCTGTTAGGACTGGAAATTCATAAAAATTCCTCTTTTCCTGTTGGAAAAGTACAGTTCTTGACATTGAGACCTATGTGCTTCTTTGAATTTCTTGAGGCCATTGGAGAAGAAAGACTGGTAAAAATCATCGAAGCTAAAGATTGGGACAATATTAATCTTTTTGCCTCACGGATAAAAGAGCTGCTAAAAAAATATTACTTTGTAGGCGGAATGCCCGAAGCGGTACTTACGTATAGCGAGGACCGCAATTTTGACAATGTACGTGAAGTTCAGAACGAAATCCTCAAAAGTTACGACTTTGATTTTTCAAAGCATGCGCCTGCCGATGTTGTACCGCGCATCAGAATGCTTTGGAATTCACTTCCGGCGCAATTGAGCAAGGAAAACCGTAAATTCATCTACGGTCTTATAAAGGAGGGTGCCCGTGCAAGAGAATACGAGATTGCACTGCAGTGGCTTTCCGACGGTGGGCTTATATACAAAATATCAAATGTTACCGCTCCTCGCATACCGTTAAAGAGTTACGAAGACAAAAGCGCATTCAAAATATTTATTCTTGACATAGGTTTACTTGGAGCCATGTCAGGTCTTGATGTGACTACAATAGTAGACGGCAATAGAATATTTACCGAATTCAAAGGTGCGCTTACAGAGCAGTATACTCTGCAAGAACTAATACTGCACCATGAGCCGTATTACTATTCAAAGGAAAATGCCCGACAGGAAATAGACTTCCTCATACAAGCTGACGGCAAGATCATACCTATCGAAGTTAAAGCGGAAGAAAACCTCAAAGCCAAGAGTCTGCGACAGTTTGTCGCAGACAATTCGATTGATACGGCTTACCGTGTATCAATGTCAAATTACCGCGAAGAGTCATGGATGACAAATATACCGCTCTATGCAGTAAGTACATTATAAATTGCACGCTTTTGTCAGAGTAGCATCGAGGCCACTCGGCGGAGTGCGGCTATAAAGGCGTCGCACTCTTCTTTTGTGTTGTAGAGCGCGAATGAGGCGCGGACGGTGCCCTCTATGCCGAGGCGGTGCATGAGCGGCTCGGCGCAGTGGTGGCCGGTGCGCACGGCTATGCCGAGTTTGTCAAGCAACATGCCGGTGTCGTAGTGGTGGGCGTTGCCTATGAGAAAAGATATTATGGCGTCCTTGCCGGGGGCGGTGCCGAATATGCGCATACCCTCTATCTCCATCATGCGATCGGTGGTGTATTCGAGCAGCTCCCGCTCATGGGCGGCTATGCGCTCCATGCCTATGCGGTTTATATAATCGATTGCGGTACGAAGAGCCGATATTCCTACGAAATCGGGGGTGCCGGCTTCAAACTTGAACGGAAGTTCGGCAAACGTAGTGTGTTCAAACGTAACATTGCCTATCATCTCACCACCACCCTGATACGGAGGCATCTTTTCAAGCAGCTCCTTCTTGCCGTAAAGTACGCCTACTCCGGTGGGGCCATACATCTTGTGCGACGAGAATGCATAAAAATCGCAATCGAGGTCGGTGACATTGACACGCTGGTGAGCCACTGCCTGAGCACCGTCGACGAGTACGGGCACTCCATGACGGTGGGCTTCGGCTACAATATCCTTAACTGGATTGACCGTGCCGAGCACATTGCTGACATGGGTCACCGCCACAAAAGCCGTATGCTCGTTAAAGAGCCGACGGTAAGCGTCCATGTCGAGCACTCCGGAGTCATCCATCGGTATAACACGGATAGTTATGCGCTTGCGGCGCTGCAGCAATTGCCACGGCACTATGTTGGAGTGGTGCTCCATCACGCTAAGTATGATCTCGTCGCCGTCATGCAGCATGTCGCCCCACGACGAGGCTACGAGATTTATGGCTTCGGTGGTTCCCCGGGTGAAAATTATCTCCTGCGTAGACGAAGCGTTGATATACTCTTTCACCGAGCGGCGCGCAGCCTCCTGAAGTTCGGTCATCTCCTGCGAGAGCAGGTGTACACCCCGGTGTACGTTGGCCTTCGTATTGTAATATGCTTTGACTATGTCGTCGACCACACACGAAGGGGTCTGCGATGTAGCGGTATTGTCCAGATATATGAGCGGGTGCTTGTAGACCCTCCTGTCAAGAGCGGGAAAGTCGCGTCGCAGTGCCGGTAGGTCATAGGTCTCTTTCATTGTTGACTCACAATAATACGTTATTGTATGGATGCGGTGTCAATGCACGCGCCGGAGCAGTCGCCACAGAACGACGTCTGACCGTGGAAACGCTTTTCGACAAGCATGCGCAGACGTTCGCGCAAACCGTCCATGCGCACCGTATCAATAACCTCCGCCATGAAAGCCTCCATAAGCATTGTGCGCGCGGTCTTCTCCGAGATACCTCGCGAACGCATATAGAACAGTGCATCCTGATCGAGCTGTCCGGTTGTGGCTCCGTGGCTGCACTTGACGTCATCGCAATATATAAGCAGATGCGGCTTTGTATGCATACGTGCGGCCGATGAAGCGAGCAGGTTACGGTCGCTCTGATAAGCCTCCGTAAAGCAAGCGCCTTCATCAACACGTATACACCCTTCAAAAGCGCCTGTCGACTCATCGTCGAGCACGTACTTGAACAGCTGACGGCTGTGACAGTGTGTACCGGTGTGCACCACCGCCGAACTGTTGTCGATATGCTGATGCCCCGAACCGATAGCCATTCCGGCAAGCAGAGTATCACATCCGTCGCCGGTTATGTCGATGAAATAGTCGTTGCGGGTTGTGCCGCAAGTAAGCGTCATGCCGTTGACAAGAAGCGACGAACCGTTATCCTGACGGGCGAATATCTGTGAGTGCCGCACTGTATTTTCAGAAGACTCCTCAAGATCGTAATAATCGAGGCGGCTGTCGCGGCCAAGCACAATCTCGGTCACCTGCAAAGAAAGATAACGTTGTCCGCTGTCCTGAGTATGGTCGCAGCCGAGCAACTGTACCGAAGCGCCGTCACCGACTACGACAAGCATGCGCCGGGCGGCCATCAACGGAGCCGGAGAGCTGAATATATTGACAAGCTGAAGCGGTTTTTCAACCGTCACTCCCGCAGGCACGTAGATAAACACGCCGTCCTGTGCTAAAAGCGTATTGAGCGCGGCAGGTACGTTATCAGTCGATGCTATGTGGCCGTAATAGGGGGCCACAAGTTCAGGATGCTCCTCGGAGGCCTTTTTCAGCGACATGTACAAAACTCCGTCGGGCAACTTGTCCTCAAGATTCTTGGACGCATGAAACTCATCGTTTACAACTACACCGAGCAGAGTACTCATATTAGGCACTCCGCAGCGGAAAGACGCGGCTACATTGACCGGAATATCCACGCGATTGAAGTTAAGGCCGTAATCGGCCGCCATCATCTTGTCGACCGACGTCTTCTCATAGCTTTCATCACCGAGTCCGGGCAGATGCCGGCCGTCGAGCGAAGCGAGCGCCCGCGGACGCGCGGCATTCATGACCGGCGCCGAATGCGCGTCAATAGCTTCGATGTTTTCGCTATATATGTCGATATATTGTTCAAGACTGTTCATAACGTCAGTTTTCATTGTTTTGCTTGATCCAGTCATAGCCCTTCTCCTCCAGCTCGAGAGCGAGTTCGGGGCCGCCGGTCTTTACTATACGTCCTTTGTAGAGCACATGCACGTAATCGGGTTTTATATAGTCGAGAAGACGCTGATAGTGGGTTATCACGATTGTGGCGTTGCGGTCGGTCTTAAGTTTGTTGACACCGCCGGCCACTATGCGCAGTGCGTCTATGTCAAGACCGGAGTCGGTCTCGTCAAGTATCGACAGACGCGGCTCAAGCACGGCCATCTGGAATATCTCGTTGCGCTTCTTCTCGCCGCCGGAAAAGCCCTCGTTGACCGAGCGCGATGCAAGTTTGTTGTCAAGTTCGACTATAGCGCGCTTCTGCCTCATCAGTTTCAGGAAGTCGCTGGCCGACAGAGGAGCCTCGTCAAAATACTTACGCTTCTCGTTGACTGCGGCTCGCATGAAGTTGACCATCGACACTCCGGGTATCTCTACCGGATACTGGAATGACAGGAACAGACCTTCGTGACTGCGGTCCTCGGGCGACAGCTCGAGCAACTCCTTGCCGTGGAAGTCCACCTCACCGGCGGTCACCGAGTAGCCGGGGGCACCGGCGAGCACCATCGACAGGGTCGACTTGCCCGACCCGTTGGGGCCCATTATAGCGTGTACTTCGCCTTCACGCACCTGAAGGTCGATACCTTTCAAAATCTCTTTTCCGTCGACCGAAGCATGAAGGTCGCGTATGTCAAGCAATATATTGTTATCCATTTGGGTTGTTGTTTATACGTTGTGAAAAGTTTGTTATCCTACCGAGCCTTCAAGGGTTACCTGCAACAGACGCTGCGCTTCGACGGCAAATTCCATCGGGAGCTTGTTCATGACCTCCTTGGCATATCCGTTGACTATAAGCCCGATGGCGTCTTCGGTAGGTATACCGCGCTGGTTGCAGTAGAATATCTGATCCTCGCTTATCTTCGATGTTGTAGCCTCGTGCTCTACAACGGCTGTATCGTTAAGTACATCTATATAAGGGAATGTATGCGCACCGCACGTAGAACTGAGCAACAGACTGTCGCACTGCGTATAGTTGCGGCAGCCGTCGGCATTGGGCACTACTTTGACAAGCCCGCGGTAGGAGTTCTGGCTGTGACCGGCCGATATGCCCTTGCTGACTATAGTCGAGCGGGAGTTGCGCCCTACATGTATCATTTTTGTACCCGTGTCGGCCTGCTGATAATTTTTTGTGACAGCCACGGAGTAAAATTCACCGACGGAGCCCTCGCCCTGAAGTATACAGCTCGGGTATTTCCATGTTATGGCCGAGCCGGTCTCCACCTGTGTCCATGACAGCTTGGAGTAATCGCCACGACACAGACCGCGTTTGGTGACAAAGTTGTACACGCCGCCGTTGCCGTCCTTGTCGCCGGCATACCAGTTCTGCACCGTGGAGTACTTGACTTCGGCGCGGTCCTCGACCACGATCTCTACTATGGCCGCATGGAGCTGGTTCTCGTCACGCATAGGAGCCGTGCACCCTTCAAGATAACTTACGTAGGCGTCATCGTCGGCCACGATAAGAGTACGTTCAAACTGACCCGTGCCGGCCGCATTGATACGGAAATATGTCGACAGCTCCATAGGGCACCGCACCCCCTTTGGTATGTATACAAACGACCCGTCGGAAAATACCGCCGAGTTCAACGCGGCAAAGAAGTTGTCGCGGTAGCTCACAACCGACCCGAGATAACGGCGCACAAGATCGGGATAATCCTTCACAGCTTCCGAGAAGGAGCAGAATATGACTCCGAGCTCGGCCAACTTCTCTTTGTGGGTGGTCTTAACCGAAACGGAGTCCATGACCGCGTCGACGGCCATACCCGCAAAGGCTTTCTGCTCTTCGAGCGGTATGCCTAGTTTGTCAAATGTCTCAAGAAGTTGCGGGTCGACTTCATCAAGACTCTTGGGACCCTCTTTCTTCTTGGGAGCGGCATAATAGCTTATGGCCTGATAGTCAATGGGCGGTATGTCGAGATGCGCCCACCGTGGCATTTCAAGAGTGAGCCAATGGCGATAGGCTTTGAGTCGGAACTCAAGCAACCACTCCGGCTCATGCTTCTTGGCTGATATCAGTCTTATGACATCTTCGCTAAGTCCCTGCGGAATAACGTCGGTGTCTATATCGGTAACAAAGCCGTATTTGTATTCACTGCCGGTGACGTCGTTTATTATGTCGTCGCCGGGAAGCTGTTGTTTTTTATCTTGATTGTCTTCAGTCATTGCCGTTTTATTATGTCTGTCCGGTATTAACAACTACCGGTTTTGTAAAGTTGCACCGTTAAAATATATTGGCTACCTCACCGCTTATATGGTTGGCCACCACTCCAAACAGCTCCGGAGCCAGCCTTATCACGTAGTTAAACAGTTTGCCACCCATAAGAGCCGAGGAGGAGAATACCGGGCTTTCGGGAGCTATGATGTGCCATAGATTGAGCAGTATACTTACAATGAGCAGCCACTTGAACACTCCGAATACGGCCCCGAGCAGATGATCGAGCCATCCTACCATAAGGGCGTGGGTAAGTTTATGGGCAAGCGAAGCCAATGCCCCGACCGAGAAATACACCACCAGATAGATGATGATCGCGGCTACGACAACGGCTACTGTAGCATCGGTAAATGTCGACGGGAACCAGCCGATAAGCACGTTGGCGAAGCTGTTGGAAAACAGGCGACAAGCTATTATGCCCAATATCAGACCGCCTAATGAAGCTATCTGACGCACAAGCCCTTTGTAAAGCCCGTAAGCAAGAGCTATGCCTATGACAGCCACAAGAAAAATGTCTATTGCGTTCACGACGTGATATTATGATTTTAACAAGTGCAAAATTACTAATTTTTCGTCATATCCAGACCCGCCAATACATTAATATTATAGATGACTAATATTATAGATGACTTAAACCTTGACATAAAAAACAAGAGTGTACCGAATAGATTGCTTCGATACACTCTTCGCTAGTTAAGAAGATTGTTTATTGCCACACCGACGTGTCGGCATTAGGGTTGACCATCAGTTGCGGCTGCGCAGGTGCATCGTCGCAGTTATAGATCAATGCCGTCAACGAAAGCGGACCTTGCGCCCCGGTTATGTGGACGGCTTCGATGTCGGCGGTTGCCGACGGCCCGGTATAGAATGAGCCGTACTGATGATCGCGTAGCTTGATGTTGGCATAGGCCTCATGCAGACCGCCGAATATGCGCTTGCTGTCAAGAAATACAAACAGCCGACGCGACAACAGGGCACATGCGGCATGTCCGAGACTGTCGTCTGTCACCCATATCGACCCCATTTCACCCACTCCGAGTTCACCTTCGGTGACACAAGTCTCTATACGGTGTGCATTATGCAGGTCCGCCAACTCCGCCTCGTCTATATTGCCGGCGACATCCTTGGCTGAAGAGTAGATTACATTCTTTGACGCATCCATTTCGGGCTGTTTGCCGAGCCATGCTATAGCATCGGCACGTGTCTTGAACGTCACCGCTTTTCCGTCGAAACTCAGCAGATGGCTGATGAAATTTTCTGTCGGATTACCGGGATATCCGTACATCGGCACATCGGGCAGCGGGTGTAATGCGGGTTTACCGGCTCTTATGCGAGCGAGTATCTGATCTTTTACTTCTTGCTGATCCATAATCGTAAACACTTATTTATTGTTTATTGTCCGAGGTGCCGGCAGCATCCTCTTCAGGCTTTATGACACGTTTGTAGTACTGACGGAATGTCTCTTGCGGAGGTTCGGGATCCTTATGCTCCTTGGCCCACGGATTGAGAGGCGACTCCGCTATCGACTCGGGAATGTTGCGCAGCGCCCACAGCCCCATTTTCTCGGCAATAGCCAGATTGGTACTGCTTTTAAGCAAAGGCTCCGCCATACCCTCTTCAAGATTGTGCGACAGCTGACCGTAACCGTGTCTGACAACTTCCGAACGCCAGAAAAACACGAGTTCCGGTATAGGCACCTTCACCGGACACACATCACCGCATGAGCCGCAATGAGTACACGAATAAGGCAATCGGGCATATTTATAAAGGTCATAACTCGGTTCAAGCACAATGCCGATGGGCCCCATGTAAATGGCATCATAACTGATGCCGGAGGTGCGGCGGAATACCGGACATGTATTCATACATGCTCCACATCTTATGCACTTCAGCACCGGCCAATACTCTTTGGCCGCCAACCGCTCGCTTCGTCCGTTGTCGAGAATGACGAGGTGCATCTCCTGTCCTTTCCTCGGACCGTGGTAGTGCGACGTATACTGTGTCATGTCAAGGCCAAGTGCGCTGCGCGACAGCAGACGTATGAAAAGCGGCAAATCGCTCTGGCGGGGTATGAGCTTTTCGAGGCCCATCGTAGCCACATACAGCGGCGGCAGATTTGCGCTTATATCGGCATTTCCCTCATTGGTGCACACTACTATGCCGCCGGTCTCGGCTATGCCGAAATTCACTCCCGACATGCCCGCATCGACCTTTACATACCTCTTGCGCATGTCGGCACGCATCACACTGTTAAGATAGTGCGGGTCGTCAATGTCCTTGTCAGAACCGAGTGTGCGGGCAAAAAGGTCGGCGACGTCGCTGCGCAGTTTGTGTATGGCCGGCATGACTATATGTGACGGACGCTGATTGTCGAGTTGCTGTATTCTTTCTCCTAAATCGGCCTCGTTGATTTCGATGCCGTGCTTGCCCATGAACTCGCGCATTCCGCACTCGTCCATAGTCATGGATTTGCCTTTTGTGACTACTTTAACATTGTGGTCTCGAAATATCTTCAATATAATCTCGTTGTGTTCTTCGGCGTTACGGGCCCAATGTACATGAATACCGTTGGCCTCGGCATTGGCCACGAACTGCTCAAGATATTTATCAAGATTGGAAAGTGTATGAAGTTTTATCTGCGACGCCAATTCTCGCATCTCCTCCCATTCGGGTATTGATGCCGCTACTTTGTCGCGCCTCATGCGGGCAGCCCATAAGCAACGGTCGTGCATCTCGCGGTGGTCGCGTTTTGCTATATACTCGGCTCCGAGTTTAACTTGATTTACCTGTTTCATGGCTTTGCATCTCCATTTAAAATTTCAGTAATATAAAACATTTTCAGGTCGAGACCGTTTTTACGGGCTATGGTCTGCTGGTGAATCATACAGGACATGTCCTGCGATGTCACATATTTGAAGCCGTTTCTTGTATAGTCACTGACCTTGTCACGGCCCTGTTGGCCGGAGCACTCCGGATCCCAGATAGCATAAGTGCCGCCGAAACCGCAGCATTCGTCACGTCTTGTAGCATAGCCCACCTCAATGCCGTCAACAAGATTGAGAAGATCGGCACATTTATCAAACGGCTTGATCATCAGCTCGGAAGGGCGTGCTTCATTTAAATAACGGAGTGAGTGGCATCCGTTGTGCAAAGCCACACGGTAGGGGAAACGAGGTTTGCCGGGAAGTTCCGTGATTTTTAATACGTCATGTAAAAATTCTACGGGATCATGCACGGTACTGCGGAAGTGTACAACTTCAGGGGTCTGCTCGACTCCGGTGAAATGGTCGCGGAACTGGTCAGTACATATACCTGACGGCACCACTACGTAATCATATCCTTTATCGGCAACGTAAGGTGCAATTCCTTTTTCAAGGGTACAAGAGTGCTTGATGTAGCCCATATCGAGCTCCGGTAGGCCGCAACAGGCTCCCCGCTCGATGAATTCCACATCAAGGCCCAGTTTTTTCAGGAGTCCGTAAGTGGAGATGGCTGCCTGCGGATGTATGGCATCGATATAGCAAGGCACGAAAAAACCAATCTTCATATTAGTATAAATTTTTAGTTATAGAGAGTGTACTTATTTAGTCGGTGCAGTTATGTCAGGTGCTAATAGTAAATTGTCATATTTTAAACATTAATAATATCTGCTTTGTTTTATTAAGCATAAAATATTTAATTTTTACAAATGTCTTCAATGCTTCCGGATTCACTCCAAGCCTACATATAATTCACTAATAAATTCTATTCACAATGGACACTCCAAACCTGCAATTTGAAAAGGATTACTCGTCGCCGCTTATCTCACGATGGTGGATACTTGTACTCGCATTTGTGCTTATCTATGGCTTTGCGGTGCTGATTACCGTCACATACAAAGCGTATGACGACAAGCCGCCAATCCCCGAAACCGTCACCGACGGCGAAGGCAATCTACTCTTTACCGGCAATGACATACGCGAAGGCCAATCCGTATTTCTGCGTTACGGACTTCATGACAACGGCTCGGTATGGGGACATGGCGCATATCTCGGTCCTGACTTCTCAGCCGATTATCTGCATCAGGTGGCTATAGCGACACGGGAGTTAAACCCCGGCAAATCGGCTGAACAACTCAACAAAATCGCAAAGACCAATCGATATGACTCCGCTACCGGGCGTCTTATCTTGGATAATGCACAGACAGCCGTTTTCGCAGAGGCACCCGACTATTGGAAAGAATACCTGAGCGACCCGTCAAACAACGGCGGTCTACAGCATAATCTTATCACTGACCGGGCCGAGCTGCATAAGTTGAGTGCATTTTTCGCTTGGTCGGCATGGGCATGCTCGGCCAATCGTCCCGGCGAAGACTATTCTTATACCAATAACTTCCCTTACGAGCCGGAGATAGGGCAAGGCCCCTCTGACCCGCTCATAGTATGGAGTGTGGCGTCGCTTCTCTTCTTGCTTGTCGGCATCGGAGCCTGTATGTGGTTTGCAGGACGTGACAAGGAGGCCGACTGGAAAGCCGCATCGCCGGCATTCCCGGTTATGACAGCCGACGGCGATCAGCCCGCATCGGTAAGGGGATTGCTGAAATTTGTTGTCATTGTAGGTTTACTGCTGCTCGGTCAGACTTTAGTCGGCGGCGCCGTAGCGCACTATCGCGCCGATCCGGGATCGTTCTACGGTCTTGACCTGTCATCGGTATTCCCCAGCCAGCTTGTAAGAACATGGCACATACAGCTTGCCATACTTTGGATTGCCACCGGGTTTGTTATCGGCGGTCTGATAATATCGCGTATATTCGGAGGCAAAGAGTGGAAAGGGCTCATGCAGATGACTTATTTCCTGTTTGGAGCATTCGGAGTAGTCATATTCGGCTCTCTATTAGCTGAGTGGGCAGGCCTTGCCGGATGGTGGGACAACGGCGACGGCTCCTTCTGGCTCGGCAGTCAGGGATGGGAATACATCGAAATGGGCCGCGGCTTCCAGCTGCTTATGATTGTGGGCTTCCTTGTATGGGCATATGTATTGATACGCAACACGATGCCGGCGCTGAAAGTGCCCGGTAAGAGATTCCTCGGTTGGCTCTTCCTCATATTTGCCATATGCGTTCCCGTATTCTACATACCGGCCATATTCTTTGACGACATGACCAACTATACGGTTGTTGACACATGGCGCTTCTGGGTCATACATCTATGGGTTGAAGGATTCTTTGAGGCTTTCGCAACGACTATGGTAGCGATGGTGTTTGTGGAGATGGGTATTGTAAGCCGGGAAAGAGCTTCAAAAATCATAATTCTCGAGGCCATACTTACATTTATGGGTGGTATAATCGGCACGGGACACCACTGGTATTTCGAAGGTCAGAGCACATTCAATATGGCCGTGTCATCATGCTTCTCCGCTATGGAAGTCGTGCCTCTTGTGCTGCTATGTCTTGAAGGATGGCGTTTTTATCGCGCTTCCCGTACGGGAGGAGAGCCGGGCCTCGCACAACAGCACAAGTGGATATTCAATTTCTTTATGTCGGTAGGTTTCTGGAACTTCATCGGAGCCGGCGTATTCGGTTTTCTTATCAATATGCCGATAGTAAGCTATTTTGAAATCGGCACCTATCTCACACCTAACCACGGTCATGCGGCAATGTTCGGTGTATTCGGCTTCCTGTCGTTGGGAATGTGTGTTTACGCCATGCGCAAGAATACCGATGACGCCCAATGGGCAAAAATCAAACCGTGGATCAAATGCTCGTTCTGGGGCTTCAATATCGGACTGGCCATGATGATCGTACTGAGTCTGCTTCCGTCGGGTTTCATACAACTTTGGGATGTAATACACAACGGATACTGGCATGCACGCTCGATTGAGTTTGTCACCGGCGATGCCATGAGCACTACAGGATGGATGCGTATGCCGGGCGATGTGGTATTCATATTGTTCGGAGCCGTACCCTTCTTCATCGGAGCATGCAAGGCATGGTGGCTCAACTGGCAAAAACGCCACGCGCTAAAAGCTTGACTATATGAAAAGAGGCTGTTATTAAACGCTCTCTAAACTTGCGTAAAATAAAAACACGGACATGCATACAATACTGTCCGTGTTTTTATGTGTTTGGAAGTATTATTGTTATTTTGAGCTCTTTATCTTATTATGTGCGTGTTTATTGTCCTTCAGCAGGTTGTTCTTTCGGTACTAGTTCAAAGAAACCGCTTATCTCCTGCTGGTCTATGGCTTGTCGTACATTGTAGCGTTTTATCTGATCTTCATATCCGCGTTTGGTTACTTTTATCTCTATGGTTACGTCGCGGGAGTTGCTGTAGGTCAGGCCCTGAATGTTGAAGCTGCGTGTCTCTTCAAACGGAGTTGTCGTCAGATAGGTCTCATTGGTATTTTTGACTTCAGCAGGCACACTTGATATGACTCTGTAATATACGCGTGAGCCCCGTGGGTCAGAATCAAAGTACCAGCGCAGTATGGTCTTCTCCATTTCGGTTTTGCCGGCGTTGTTGCGGTCGACTCTCTGTGTCGATTGTTGCGGGGTGACAGTCGGTTCATCGGATTGTACTTGTGTGACACGAGATTTTGGCTTCTCTTTCAGAGTGCAGTACACTACCGGATTGGCTTTGAGTTGCTGTTTGGTGAAAGCTACGGTTATGGTCTTCGACTCATAGCCATCCTTTACAAACTGAAACATCATAGTCTTGGTGGCAAGCTTCTTGTTTACTTCTATTATGGCCGGTGTGGTTTGCGACACAAGTTGACCGTTAAGATAAACCGTCGCTCCGTCTGGGTCGCATGACAATGCGAACGAATAGTCTTTGGCCGATGCTGAGAGTGTAGTCACCGTTATCAGCACTATTGATGCTGCTATGCGCTTGATGATTGTTGCGTTCATGATTTTCATCGGTATTTATGTTTATTTTGTCACGAGTTCAAAGAAGCCGCTTATCTCCTGCTGGTCTATGGCTTGGCGCACGTTATAGCGTTTTACCTGATCTTCATAACCGCGTTTGGTAACCTTGATTTCGATGGTGACGTCGTTGGCATTTTCATAGGTCAGGCCCGGTATGTTGAAGCTGCGTGTCTCTTCAAGCGGTGTTGTAGTCAGGTATGTCTCATTGGTATTTTTGACCTCGGCCGGAACGTTTGATATGACTCTCATATATATGCGTGCACCACGCGGATCAGAGTCGAAAAACCACCGCAATATGGTCTTCTCCATGTCTGTGGCGCCGGCATTGTTGCGGTCTACTCTTTGTTCGGGAACGGGGGTGACTATGTAGGCATCCATAGGCTCATTTTGTTCGGGGAGCGGCTGTAGGGTTAAGTCGATTAGCTCATCCTTGAATTTCATCATTTTGCCGGTGGCTGCGTCGATAGCACCACCCGGTATGCCACCAAATATAAGGTTGCCCCAAAATGCACCTTGTATTTTGGTGCCCATGTGATAGCTTTTTGGCTGATAGCCGTCTTTTGTCGCTTCGATGTTCTTGCCTTTCAGCTGTTTTTTCATTTTGGCCGTACCGAAACCGTTTTGGGCCACTTCGGCGATTTTTGTGTTTTTGTCCTTGTCCATGATTGTGGTTCCGGGCACTCCCTTGAAAGTCACGTCCTGATGTGACTTTGTGAAAAGGGTTGCACACGATGACAGCGACATAGCAAACACAATAGCTGCAATCAATGATTTAAGATTGGTTTTCATCTCTTTTTGGTTTTGTTCCGCCGCAGCCCTATGCGGATGTAAATAAAAAAAGAATACGTGGGCTACATTGCCATTATCTTTGGTTGAGGGTCCTGAGAAAACCTTGAGATGCAGATATGGCAACGGCTGCCCACGCATATGCGTGAGAAACCGTTTTTGCCGTTCCTCGCATCTCTTAAAGAAAATTTCTCAGGTTTTCAACCAAGAGCGAATAAGCAAAACGTTTCTAAATCAAAAAAATCTACCTCTGTAGATTTCGCAAATTTATAGCATTTAAATAAAAATCGCAAATATTAATCTGCATTTTTTATCTGGTATCGGGCAGTAATGTCGCCTGTCTCCGACAGGCATTGCTATTAGTGTTTCGCCTGCCCCCCACGAACCGCCGTTTACGGCCACTGCGTGCCCTCCGTCGGCTTATCGTGGGGTTCCGCATATTTAGGGGTCAGCGGATTTTCCCGGTTGTCGAATGCTCCTCTCAACCATATTGTGTAACTTCGCGTTATGAAACCGGAACAA
>VSOZ01000012.1 GCA_009775095.1 Muribaculum sp. | reverse complement strand
TGTGATGTGCGATTCTTCATGTTCAGACTGGCTACACAATATGGTTGAGAGGAGCTTCCGCCAACCGGGAAAATCCGGCGCATGGTAAAAAAAACTGTGTTTAGGGCGCTTCGCGTTGGACTAATCGTTGGACTTGGATTTGCTGAAACGATGTCCAACGATTTACCGCTAGAGGTCTAATGCTTGCAGTGTTGCACACGATTTTTCGGCTTGTGGCCAAAATCTTGTATTTTTATTCTGATTAAAACGGCGCAATGGCTCACGTCCGTCAACTCCAAGATCTATATTTTAAGAAGTGAGGTCTATTATGGTCTCCGTTGCGTTTATCTCTTGTGAAGAGATGTTGACTGGTGCTAACCGTCTATGGTTCACGAGTATAGTTGTTGGAGAAGTTGATAATTGCTAAATAACGGCCCTGATATATAGAATACATAAGGATTTTTTTATAGTCTAAATCCTTGCATTTCATTTAAAATAGCTAAATTTGCACTTAATTAAGTATCTCTTCACAAGAGATATTGAAAATGAGCCTGATCATAGGACGTAGGCAGAGGGGTACTTTCCGAGCCCATGTATATGGAGACGAAAGTGATTAGAGACAAAATACGCACAATGCTTTTTGTAGACTAACTACCTGCATTTTGCTTCATTTCGGTGCTTGACTGCGCCGGGGTGGGGGAGATAGAAATTTGTTTCAGCTATGCGGCTTTCTACATATGCGAGTCCATTTTTACAAATGCTTTTACATTGATCCGTCATTATGAATGACTCGGTTCATTGGTATGGCGTGAAGTCGCCAAAAGTATTTGACACCGAGCGGTGTCTCACTCCGTTGTGTGACGCTGTCTATCTTCCCAAAGCCACCCGTCGTGATGCGGATGGACGCCCGCTTGCGCCAAAAGCTCTTATCGCAGGGCTCATGTTTATCCGTACTACCGAAGACTTCGCGCTACGTCTTGAAAAAGACAGCCACGACCCGGTCAACCGCTTGTCGCCTTTCTGGATATATCGCAACATAGCCGGTGATCGCATACAAGCCATTTCGGAGCGGGAAATGAACCTGTTCCGGCTCCTTACCGTCAACGACACCACCCGCTGCGAGGTGTATCGCAAGGACGATTTTCGCGCCGGCGACCGCGTTCGCATAAAGTCCGGTCCCTTTGAAGGCTACATGGGCTACGCACGCCGCATACGCCGCGACAAGCATGTGGTGGTAGAGATTGAGGGCATATGCGCCATAGCGCTTCCATTCATACACCCTGACCTGCTCGAAAAGTTACCAGAATAGTGTCCCGCATTATTGATACACCGATAGATAATATCGTTACGTCATCGCCGTCAGTGTCGCTCGACGAGTTGTTATCAACGCCCGTTGACGCCTCCATGAGTGATGATGCACTGTGCTCGTTGGTCAGCGATGCCAACGCCATTTATCTGCTGCTTGACGAAGAAAGGGGCGACACTTCGTCGGTCATGAGTGTTGTCGACTGCCTTTACCGAGAACTCGCGCGTCGCATCAATGCCACATCCGACATTCAGCACGCATCGCCGCTTCTTCACGCCCTCTACGACAATATCTATGGCCGCGACATCGAGAGCCAAGGCGACGACAATCAGGTGTACTTCTACATGGAAGCCACCGCACGCATCGTAGACAGCTATCGTCGACGCCCTGCGCTCACCCCCCACGACTACATATTTCACCTCACAACTATGATGCCCTGCCTGCTGCCCGGAGAGTTGCCGGCAATACGCGCTGAAGTCGCCTCCATCATCAGACGCTGGACTCCGTACTACGACCCGGCCCTCCGCTGCTGGACCGACTGCACCCCCGCCGAGTCACAGCGCCGTTCCGCCACCCTCCGCCGCCTTCGCCTCTATCTCCCTGACCTCGTTTAATGGCCTCTATTGCAAAAAATTTTGGATATAATATACTCTTGAATGTTTCAAGAGTTATTTTTCCCTTGATAACGGCTCCATACGTATCACGCGTACTTGAGCCTGATGGTATTGGGCTGTTTGGCTTTTCCCATACCTATGTTAATTATTTTGTTCTGGTTGCGTTATTGGGCATTCCTACTTATGGAATAAGAGAAGTTGCAAAATCTAAAAGTTCAAAAGAGGAAGTTGAGAAATTAGTTTCGCAACTGATGTCTATATCATTTATTTGTACTGCAATTGTTTCATTATTTTACATAGGTTCAATATTCTTGATTCCTAAATTGGCAGAGAATTATATCATCTTTTTTATTGCGGGAACGGTATTGTATTTGGCCCCATTTCAAATTGATTGGTTTTTTCAAGGCATTGAGCGTTTTGACTTTATTACTGTTCGTTCGTTGATTGTCAGGATAATTTCAATTGGGTGCATTTTTATCTTTGTAAAAACTAAAGAGGATCTGCCTTTATATGTAGGTATATCTGCTTTAGGAACTGTCATAGGAAATGTTTGGAATTATATTGCATTATATCGGTATGGTATAAGGGTAAAAATATCTATTAAGAACACATATCGTCATTTAAAACCATTGTTGATCCTCTTTTCTTCTTCAATCGCAATCTCGATTTATATTGTTTTAGATACGATAATGCTCGGTTTTATGAGTGATTATAATCAAGTAGGGTATTATACAAATGCCTCATATATATCGCGGACATTACTTGTACTAGTTACAAGTCTTTCAGCGGTGGCTATTCCGCGAATATCAGATTTGACAAAAAATGAAAAGACGGAAGAGATAAATTTACTAATACGTAAGTCATTCTCAATTATATCGTTTTTGGCTATCCCTATGACAGTGGGGATTATTTGTCTTTCATCGGAGTTTACAATATTGTTTTTTGGGGAACAATATGGAGGTACAATTATACCAATGGCGATTATGTCTGGTATTATCATTGCCGTGGGCTTTAATAATCTCACTGGTGTACAGGTTTTGATAGGAATGGGACGGGATAAGCCATTTCTTTGGGCTGTGATTATTGGTGCTGTTCTTAATTTTTTTATGAATTTAATGTTAATACACGAATATGGTGCCATCGGTGCTTCTATATCTTCTGTTACCGCTGAATTTGTAATACTTGGTGTCACAGCATATTTTGTTATAAGATATACTCCAGTTCGGATAAAGGGCATACGTGGTGATATTTTTAAATCAATAATTGGATGTATAATATTTTATCCGGTATGCTGTTTGTTGCACAATTTCGTTGATGGATGGAAATATTTAATCATTGCGACAATCATTTCCGGGATATTTTACATTCTGTTAGAAATTTTATTAAAACATGGTTCGGTACCATTGATACTCTCTTTAATTAAATCAAGAATACGTAAATGATTAAGAAAATAATAAAATTTATAATTAAAAAATCTCTTCCAAAACGTGATTTGCAGTCACTAAGGACTTGGCGTAAAAATATAGGACGTTTGCGAAGATATAACCGTGGCTATTCACGGATTCATGCGATATTAAAAAGGAAGGATATAATAGGTCCTTACCGCAATATGAGTGCAACTCAAGAATTTGCACATCAATTTAAAATTATGTCGCAGATTTTAAAATGGAGTATGCCATATTCCTATATATACACTTTTGACCCATCGATTATTCGTGCAATTGATATAGAAACTTCCCTTTTGGCGAGTATAACTGCCGATTTCGATAAAGTGTTGAGATTTAAAATAGATGATGTCAGGTCGGAATTGGCTAAGTGTACTAATCTGGAGTTTCGAGAGTGTGAACTGTTAATTTTGGACGCATTTACTATACTTGCCGATCGAATAAATTCAATGCCCGTTACTTCAACACGAGAAAAATGGGCATTAGATTGTTGCAAGAAAATGTTGAATAGCAGTCCTTCGACATTAGACGAAGCTTTACAAAAAATATTGTTTTTTGACGGTCTTTTTTGGCAAGCAGGACATTACCATATCGGACTCGGACGATTGGATTTAATACTTGAACCCTTTTATGATTCGGATATTGAGGCCGGTATCTTGACTCGTGACGGAGCTAAGGATCTGCTGAAAAATTTCTGTTTGACTCTTGGGTATCAGACGTCTGCTAAAAGTTGTTCTCTTATAGGTGATACAGGACAGTATATACTGTTAGGCGGTATAGATAAGAATGGTAAGAATATCGCTAATCAACTGACAGAAATATTCCTTGAAATTTTTGCGGAAAATCATTTTCCTGATCCTAAACTGATATTAAGAGCTAATAGCGATACCCCTGATATAATTTGGGAGAAAGCGATAAAAAGTGTGGCTACCGGTAATGGTTCTCCATTGATTATGAATGAAACTGTAATAATGAATGGTTTGATGCAATTCGGATATTCATCTGGTGATGTATGGAATGTGGGAACATCTGCGTGTTGGGAACCATTGATTATCGGAAAATCGTTTGATCAGAATAATCCTTTGCCAAGTATTAATTTGGTTGACCCGTTATCTCAGATAATTATATCCGATGACTGTCCCGATAATTTTGATGAACTATTTGCTGAATATAAGCAGAAAATTGCAGAGGAGATACGTCGCATCGCTAAAGATATAAAATTTGACTGCTCTCCTGTGTTTTCAATATTTTTTGATGAATGTATTGCTCGAGGTCGTGATTTCTCTGATGGCGGTACTATATATAGCTATCATGGGATGCAAGCCATAGGACTTCCTAATTTAGTAAACGCGTTGTTAAACCTGAAATTGAAGGTATTTGGAAAAGCAATAATAGATATCAATCAACTTAAGTCGGCTATTAAGCATGATTATGTGGGTTTTGATGATGTTAGAGAAATACTACTGTCAGGTTCTTCTAAATTTGGGAAAAATGATGATGCGGTAATATCTGTAACTAATGAAGTCATGGCTTTTGTCAATGATATAATTTCGACGGTGAGAGTTAATGGACAGAAAGTTAAGATTGGTTTCAGTTCTCCAAATTATATCTCTACGGGTATTTCTTCATTAGCTTCTCCCGATGGCCGACGTAGTGGTGAGCCTTTGGCAGTACACATATCACCAACATCATCTGATATTGACCTTTCGGAAGTGATGGATTTTGCCTCCTCACTTGATTATGGTGGCAATCGTCTTAATGGAAATGTAGTGGATTTTATTGTCCCGACTTCCTATCTTAAATTCCCCGAAAAGCTGACTTCAATATTGCGTAACGCTATTAAAAACGGGGTATATGAGCTTCAATTGAATGTTCTTGACAAGAATACCTTGATAGATGCAAAACTTCATCCGGAAAAGTATCCTAATCTGATTGTTCGCGTATGGGGATTTAGTGCATACTTTAATGATCTGCCTGACGAGTATAAGGATAATATTATAAATCGAGCATCTATTTATGAAGCCTCTTAAGGTAGCGGCGATTCAACGTGGTGCTGTATATGATGGTAGCGGCGTTAGGACAACCGTATTTCTTTCTGGATGCAATTTGTCTTGTCCGTGGTGTTGTAATCCGGAAACAGTGTACCATAAAGATTATTTGTTAGAGAAAGAAAAATGTCTTAAAAACCGGATTAAATTTGAGCATATATGTAGCGATTGTATATTTATGTCAGGAGGCCGATCGCATTTTGATTGTCCTTTTGAATTGGTAAAACCGACTTATATTCATTATAATACCGATGCCCTTTATGATTTGTTGTCGAAGGACTTCTCTCTTTTTTGCGAATCAGGAGGGGGCGTTACATTCTCCGGCGGTGAGCCGCTTCTTCAGGCGAAAGGCCTTCATGAGTTATTGATCAAGCTCAAGGAAAAGAGAGTTAACATTATATTTGAGACGTCACTTTATGCCCCGGATAATAATTTGATTTTGTTAGACCCATACATTGACGAGTATATCGTTGACCTGAAATTACAACCGCAGATGCTTCTTGGGAATATGGCGTATCTTGATAAAATAAAAGAGCAGCTAAAAATCATTAGAACTAAAACAGTAAGATTCCGGGTAGTATTTGTCAATGGAATGGAGAATGTTGCTCATGAATTTATTGATTCTATTCGGGAACTTGGCGTCAGACGCTTGCAATTGCTTAAATGTCATGATCTTGCTAAAAAGAAATATTTAGATTTAAACTTGCCGTTTAATAGCTATGCCGCTGATATTAAGTGCTTAAATAAATTGTATATTGAACTTTATAATAACAATATTGAAGTTGAAATTTTACAAGTCTGATATTTATTAGAAAATCTATAATTGAAACGGAAATATGTATAAAAATTTTAAGATTATTGCAAATACTGCAGCCGGACGTAGAAGGTATATGAGGTGGCTTATTCCTCAGGTAGTGGCGGATGATTTGGTTGACCGTTATGACTTATGGGTAAACACCACAAATAAAGAAGATATAGCATTTATGGAAAAATGTGCTGAATTTTTTCCAAAAATAAATCTAATATATCAACCGGATGGAATTGTAAATGGTATTGCTTCAATTAATGCCTTTTATTCAAAAGCATGTGATGAAGATTCGATTTATATAAAGTTGGATGATGACTTATTATGGTTGGAACCCGGATTCTTTGAGAAAATGGTGCGGTTCAGAATTGAGCATCCTGAATTTTGGATTGTATCTCCGCTGGTAATAAACAATATGCTTTCGACCTACATACTTCAAGCTAAAGATAAACTTAAATTTAACGCCTATTTTAAACCTAAAGTCGACACCTTGATTCGTGATGGGAAATTTGCCGCGCAGCTTCATAAATGGTTTTTGTCAAAATTGGAAACTAAATCATATGAACAGCTGCATTCCGGAATAAACACTTGGGGATTGACGCGCTTCAGTATTAATTCTATAATTTGGTACGGTTCTGATTTACAGAAATATACGGGGGGGGTAAAATACCCGGTGATGATGAGGAGTATATGTCTGTCATCAAACCGACGGAACTTGGACGTGGGTGTGGCGTAAATGGAGATTGCTTATGTGCCCATTTCGCATTTTATACGCAGCGGGAAGAACTTGATAAACTCGATATTTTAGATGCATATGCCTCACATATGAGGTGTGAGTGGGAAGGCGATAAAAAGATGGGTCATATCTTAGAACAAATGGATGAAATTGTAAAATGGGTCAATGAAAATAGAAACGAAATTGCGTCTCGTGGTATCCCTTACGATTCTATCTCGGCTTCAAAATGGCAACGGGTAAAAAATAGAATTGGACGGTTTCGTATACCTGTCGTCTCTGTAAAAACAATTTCCGAAATTTATGTGAATAGTCGAAAAGAAAAGATTGAAATAGAAAATTAAGATATAAATGAACGCTCGAAATTATGATTATCTGATAGTGGGTGCCGGGTTGTACGGTGCCACGTTTGCGTATCTTGCCCGGAAGCGGGGCAAGCGGTGTCTTGTGATTGACAAGCGGCCTCATGCCGGAGGCAATATATATTGCGAGGAGATTGAGGTTATCAATGTGCATAAGTACGGAGCCCATATTTTCCATACTTCCGACCGTGAGGTGTGGGATTTTGTCAACTCCATCGTGCCGTTCAACCGATACACTAATTGCCCGGTTGCGCAGGCTCCTGACGGACGGCTCTACAACTTGCCGTTCAATATGAATACGTTTTATCAGATGTGGGGTGTCAAGACTCCCGCCGAGGCTCAGGCCAGACTCGACGAGCAGCGCCGCGAGGCGGTCGACAAGATGCGCGCCGAGGGCGTTAGCGAGCCGCGCAACCTTGAAGAGCAGGCGCTTACACTTATCGGACGCGACATTTACGAGCAACTTATAAAGGGCTATACCGAGAAGCAGTGGGGACGCCCGTGCACCGAGTTGCCTGCATTCATAATCCGTCGCCTGCCGGTGCGCCTGACCTTTGACAACAACTACTTCAACGACTCGTATCAGGGCATACCCGTAGGCGGTTACAACAAGCTCATTGACGGCCTTCTTGACGGTATAGACGTAATGCTTGACACCGACTTTTTCGCTGACCGCGAGCATTGGGAGTCGATGGCCGACAAGATTGTGTTCACAGGCAAGATTGACGAGTTTTACGGCTATCGTTTCGGTAAGCTCGAATACCGTACCGTGCGCTTCGAGACTGAGACGCTTGACGAAGCCAATCATCAAGGCAATGCCGTGGTCAACTATACATCGGCCGATGTGCCCTATACGCGCATCATCGAGCACAAGCACTTCGAGACATTCGGTGCGGCCGTCTACGACAATCCACGCACGGTCATTTCGCGCGAATACTCCACCGAATGGCACGATGGCATGGAGCCGTTCTATCCCGTCAACGATGCGCGCAACCAAGCCGTCTACGAGCAATATCGCGCTCTTGCCTCGCAGGAATCCCGCATAATCTTCGGCGGACGCCTTGCTGAATACCGCTACTACGACATGGCCCCCATAATAGCCCAAGTCCTAACCTTTTTCAGATAGAATTATGGAAGAGAAGAAACAGCCACGGATAAAGATACTTGTCGCTTGTCACAAAGCCGATCCAAACATACGTCAGGATGACATCTACATGCCTATTCAGGTTGGCAAAGCACTCCATCCGGAGCTCGACCTCGGCTTCCAGTGTGACAATACCGGTGATAACATCTCTGAGAAAAACGGCTCTTACTGTGAACTTACCGCCCTCTATTGGGCATGGAAAAACCTCAAAGACGTCGATTATATAGGACTTTGCCATTATCGACGCTACTTCGATATACAAGAAAATGAAATAATAAAGAATATAGAGAACAATAGAATTATTGTGGCGAAAAGACATGTTAATTGTTGTACTAATCTTCAAAATCTGACAAATTTATTGACCTATGAAGAAGCATATATTACGATAGATTCATTATTGGAATTTTTGCCGAATTCAAAGGATGCGGTATTAAGATATTTCTATAACTCAAATAAGTATACTCCATACAATATGTTTATTATGAAATGGCGTGATTTTGAGAATTATTGTAATTTCTTATTCTCTTTTCTAAATGAATTAGGAAAAAAACTTAAACCAAATTCTTATTCGAGACATAAACGCAACATAGGATATATTGCTGAACCTTTATTGGGTTTTTATCTTACATACAAAGGTTTTGTGCCTAAATATATTAATTGTATGGTGGCAGGAAAACCTAAGGATAAAATAAGATCAACTTTAGAGTCTATATTGCATATGCTATCTTATAAAATGCAGCATCCAAAATTGGCGAAAGAATGTATTGCATATTCAGATGCAGTTGTTGTTGGGCTTAAAAATGATGGTATAAATTTGTCGAATATAAAAACGAAATAATGGATATTAAAGAAGTCCATAACATAAAAGTTTGCGCAGCAATAGTCACATATAATCGGGTAGAATTATTGAAAAATGCAATAGAATCGTTAAGAAATCAAGAATATAAGTGTGATATACTGGTGGTTAATAATGGTTCTACTGATGAAACGTCTGAATTCCTTAACTTACAAAAAGATATAATTGTAATAAATCAAAATAATGTAGGTGGGGCCGGTGGATTTTATACAGCTCTTAAATACATTGCAGAATATAACTATAATTTAGCTTGGGTAATGGATGATGATATTATTGCATATCCAGATACTCTGTCAAAAATGATTTTTGCTTATAAGAAGCTAGAAGACGCAGGAGAACATATCGGCTTTCTTTGTAGTAAAGTCGAAAATTCGGATGGTATAAGTGTCAATATGCCTGCTATAGATTTTAGACCCAATATTACAGGTTATTGTTCATGGAATAAGCGGCTTAATTATGGTTTAATGCTTGTACAATCAGCAACTTTTGTTTCGGTATTGATTCCAACTGGAAATATTAGGAATTTCGGACTGCCTTATAAGGAATTTTTTATTTGGGGTGACGATACCGAATATACAATGAGGCTTTCCGCTCATTTAACGTGTTATCAGGTTGGTGCCAGCCGTATCAGGCATTTGCGTTATGGAGGACATCTTTCAATTTGGTCGATTAATGAAAGAAATAGAATAAAGATGTGGCGTTTTTTTGTGCGTAATCATATGTTTATCTCTAAACAAGGATATTTTGGCGTAAGAGGATTTTATAAGTATCTATCATGCAATATCCTAACTATGCTGAAACTCTTATTAAGATGCGATTTTTTTAAATTAAAATATTCTTTCATCGGATTTTGTAAAGGGTTGGTGTTTAATCCCAAAATTGAATATCCAAAATCTTCTTGCGATTAATAAACAATCATTTTAAGATTGATGATTAAATATACCATAGTAATACCTCATTATAATCTCCCTGATAAATTACGCAGGCTCTTATTGTCTATTCCGAAAAGGAATAATATACAGATTATCGTCGTCGATGATTGTAGTTCGTGTTTAAACGAATATAAGAAAGTTATCGATGAGTTTGGATATGTCGAGTTTTACTCAACCGAAACCAATGGGGGAGGTGGAAAAGCTCGAAATGTTGGGTTGGCTCATGCAACGGGAGACTACATAATATTTGCTGACAGTGATGATTATTTTTTACCGGAGTTCGAGATCTTTATAGACAGAAATGATAGGAATAAGAATATACCGGACATAGTATTCTGTAATGCTGTCGCGAAATATGAAGATACGAATAAACTCTCTAAAAGAACGGAACATCTTAATAAATTTTTTAAAATACTGTCGCATGACCCCGATAAGGCATTGGATTTGTTTAAATATAACTTCGGAGAGCCGTGGTGCAAAATAATAAAAAGATCCATTATTGTGGATAATTGTATCAAATTTGATGAAACACCAATTCATAACGATACAAAATTCTCTTATCTGGTAGGGTTTTATGCTAAGGACATTGAGTATTATCCTGAACCGATTTATACTGTTATCGATCGTTGCACATCTGTGTCAAAAGCTGTTAATTGGGCACATCTTTCTATAAGGGCGGCTGTTTTTGCCGACAAAGAGATTTTTCTTAATAAAAAAGGTATAAAATTCGTCGACCCGATAACATTTAATCCGTTGTTAATAGCATTATTGAATTTAAGAGTAGGTAAATTTAGATGTCTTATGCATATTTATAAAAAGCATGGGATCTCATTGCTGTCTTGTGTTATAGGTTGTATTTCTTCTATTAAATATTATCTATTTCATAAAACAGAGACTGTGTTTAAGTATACCCGGTTAAATGGATGAAATGTAGTCCGAGGTATTATTTAGTTGATTTACTCTTCTCTTTGATAGATGATCATGCATTCCCATAAGACTATGAGTAGAATTTGCTGTATATTTGTTGCTTTTTGCTTATTCCCTTATTTAAGAATTATACCGTTACATTTAGATGCACAACCTAATGCTATGTTGCTATCGGTCCCAATTATTTTTGTGTTGGGAAAAAGGAATGTGCCAAAGGAAATAGCTTTTATCCTTTTTGTTCTTGTTTTTGCAATATGTATATTTATATTGTCAAATTTCAGCCTGATAGGACTTCGGTCTTTAGCTAATTATATCAGCCTTTTTCTAATATCTTATGCCACATATCTTTCCCTTGTCAGATTAGATGGGATCCCATATAAATTATTTTGTTATAGCGTATATATATGGTTTATCGTTGGTGCCATACAATTTTTTATTTCTCCATCATTTGGTGGATTATTGACATTGCGAGGCGATGAAGGATCAATGTCTCATGGTCGGGGTGTGTCGTCTCTGGCTGCCGAGCCGACTTATTACGGTATGATATGTATATTCCTGTTTATTATAAATTATCTGAATTTTAGAGGATTAAAAAGATACAGGTTATTGTCTGTTCTTATTTTTTTACAATTGATTTTTTCTAAATCAACAACATGTATATTGTTTTTGGGTTTATCATTGGGTGTATATGGTATATATCTGATATTCAAGAGTCGAAATAGAATTTTGGTTGCATCATCTATTGTTGTGGGGTTGGTTGTGGCAAATTATGCCATCAAGTTTTATATAGATTGTCAAAATTCTCGATTAAGTTCGGTTTTGGATGTATTATACAACAATCCTGAAAATTTTCTTTTAATGGATCGCAGTGTTAATCTTAGATTCATGCATTCATTTTTCCCTGTGAAAGGTTTTTTTGACAATTTGGGATTCCCTCATGGGTTAGCGTCTTTTAATGAATATCTTGTCCCATTAAGTCAAGAACCGAATTGGAATATACTTTTACCTTATTCTTACAAAGAGGAATTCCGCATTAATTCGGCAATCGGAGGAATTTTATTTGAACTTGGAATATTTGCAATCCCTTTTTTTATTGTATTGTATAAATGTTTGAGAAAATTGTCATTATTGGGATTTAACGGTGTATTGTGCGGTATTGTCTTAATAAGTATGATGCTCAATAATATGCCCTTTTCGCAAGCGATACTTCCTTTTATTATCGGAAATCTAATCTATCTATATAGACTAAATACTACGGCTGAGACTTTATGACCGAAGGCCAGATTATTTAATCATACAAGCACAAAGGTATAAATCAATATATATATTTCGGCTATGACTGGCTCTTTATTTTCGCGCTTAAATTATTATTTTAAGCGGTCTGTACCAAGTATCAAAATATTAGGATTATCTCATTTTTTTATCGGAGTTATTTCCCGATGTTTTAAATATATTAAGTTTGAGAAGGGTGCTATTATATTTGAGAGATGGCACACAGATAATATCTTAAACTATATTGATAGAAAAATTGCTCCTTATATCACTGTTAATGAGGAATCTTATTGTGTAAAAAATGAAGTGCCCATAATTTGGGTATGTTGGTGGCAGGGATTAAAAGATGCTCCTGACCTAATCAAGAAAACTATCCGGTCGATTATACGTAATTGTGATAATTATGATGTTCGTTTAATAGATAAAAATAATTTACAAGAATGGATTGAATTACCAGCCGTAATTGTTAATAAGTCTAAACGGGGGGGGGTAGTCATTCAGCATTTGACAGATATAATAAGGTTTGGACTTATTTCTAAGTATGGTGGCATATGGTTAGATGCAAATATAATCATGGTAAAACCAATGCCAAAGGAGTATGGTAATCTGGGATTTTATAGCTGCCATCCGAGACATATTGGTAAGTGGCATGTCGGACTTATTGGAGGAACCGATACTTCATTATTTAAAATAGTGTATAGTATGATGATTTATTATTGGGAAAATAATGATCATTTGATTGATTATTTTTTCACCGATAGGTTGATTCAGTATTGCTATTTGCATTATTCCTTTATAAGAGATACGATTAACGATTGTCCTGATAATAATCCCGATATACAATGGTTCATAATTAATCGTAATGGAAAATTCGACTCTCGGATATATAATAAAAAATGTTCTGAAAATTATTGCTTTAAACTTACAACAAAAACCGAGATGGGTACTTATCCCGGTACATTCAGTTCAAAACTGATCGGTGAATATTTGAAAATCCGATGGCCGGAAGTCCCCATTTAATATTACAAAATGCAATCAATTTAATGGTGCGTAAATGGAAAAAGAATTAGTGTCAATAATTACTCCGATGTATAAAGGTGCTGCATTTGTCGGAGAAACAATCAGAAGTGTATTATCGCAGAGTTATGACAATTGGGAAATGATAATTGTGGATGACTGTTCGCCTGATAATGGTGCAGGCATAGCGGAGGTGGAAAAATACAGCAAGGATGATGGCCGCATAAAGTTGATTGCCGCCAAAGAAAACCGCGGTTCGTCAGGCGCTCGAAATATAGCTCTGCATGAGGCAAAAGGACGTTACATAGCATTCCTTGATTCCGATGATATATGGCATACTGATTTTCTTGAGAAGCAAATGAGTTTCATGGCTGATAAGGATGCTCCGTTGGTATTCTCTTCTTATCGAAGAATTGATGAAAATACCAAAGAGGAGTTGCTTAGACCATTTATTGTTCCCGAAAAAGTAAGTTATAAATCTCTCTTGAAAACTTGTCCGATATTCCCGTCAACGGCTATTTATGATACACAAAAAACGGAGAAGATATTTTTCAATGAGGAGCTCGGGAGCATGAGAGATGATTATGTGTATTGGCTTAAGATGTTTAAGAATATTGAATACGGCTATGGAAATTCTGATATTTTAGTCGATTATCGCATGCGAAAGACATCTGTTACCGGAAATAAGACCAAAGTTATAAAACCACAATGGAATGTACTTTACAAAGTTGAAAAAATCGGACTGGTTCCGAGTTTATATAATATTATATGTTGGGCATTCATATCATATTTTAAATATCGAAGATAGTACATTATGAAAAAATATAACATAGCGGTTGCGGGGACAGGTTATGTTGGCATGTCGATAGCTACACTGCTGGCGCAGCACAACAGCGTGACGGCAGTTGACGTAGTTCCCGAGAAAGTCGACAAAATAAACAGGCGCATATCACCTATACAGGATGAGTATATAGAAAAGTATCTTGCGGAGAAACCGCTTGATCTTACCGCCACTCTTGACGGAGCGGAGGCATACAGTAAAGCCGATTTTGTTGTGATTGCGGCGCCGACCAATTATGACCCGATAAAAAATTATTTTGACACTCACTGTATTGAGGATGTCATTGACCTCGTGTTGAGCGTTAACCCCGATGCTGTGATGGTGATAAAATCGACTATTCCGGCAGGGTACTGTCGAAGCCTATATTTGCGTTATGCGCAAGCCGGTGTCACGAAGTTGAACCTGCTTTTTTCGCCCGAATTCTTGCGAGAAAGTAAGGCGTTGTATGACAACCTGTATCCAAGTCGTATAATTGTCGGATATCCCAAGCTGATTGCCTCGCCCGAGTTTAGGGCTGAAAATGAGGCAATCAGCGGTATTGCCGATCTCGCATTTTTAGAAAACGAGGCCCGCACTTTTGCCTCTCTGTTGCAGCAAGGCGCTCTAAAAGCTGATATCCCAACGTTGTTCATGGGTATGAAGGAGGCAGAAGCGGTGAAACTCTTTGCCAACACATATCTTGCTCTTCGTGTGAGCTATTTTAATGAGCTTGACACTTATGCCGAGATCAAGGGGCTTGACACACAATCTATAATCAATGGCATCGGCCTTGATCCGCGTATAGGTACACATTATAACAATCCGTCATTCGGCTACGGAGGTTACTGCTTGCCGAAGGATACCAAGCAGTTGCTTGCCAACTATGCTGATGTTCCACAAAATATGATGTCGGCAATTGTTGAGAGCAACCGTACCCGTAAGGACTTTATTGCCGATCAGGTGTTGCGCAAAGCCGGTTATTATGATTACACTGCTGTAAATACTTACGGTAAGGCCGCCGAACATAAGTGTGTGATAGGTGTTTATCGCCTTACGATGAAGTCTAATTCCGACAACTTCCGTCAGTCATCTATACAGGGGGTAATGAAGCGTATAAAGGCTAAAGGTGCCGAGGTCATAATATATGAACCTACTCTGGATGACGGCACGACATTCTTCGGAAGCACGGTAGTAAACAATCTGGATGAGTTCAAAAGGCGCAGTCATGCTATTATCGCCAACCGTTATGACCCGATCCTCGATGATGTTGCCGACAAGGTATATACGCGTGACATATTTCGGCGTGACTGAAGGTTAGGCGGAGAGCTTGCGCTTACGTAAACATGGGGATGTCGGGGTGCCGGCGTCCCCTTACTGTTTGGTGGCGGCGGTTAGTAGCTGAGGTGTTCGCGGCGCGAGGCGTCGATGCGGAGCATGATGAAGAGGAGGAAGGTGAAGCCCCATAGCGAGGAGCCGCCGTAGCTGAAGAAGGGTAGGGGTATGCCGATTACGGGACATAGCCCGATGACCATGCCTACGTTGATGGCTAAGTGGAAGATGAGGAAGGAGGCTACGCAGTAGGCGTAGACGCGTCCGAAAGTGGTTGGCTGGCGTTCGGCTATGGCTATTACGCGCAGTATGAGTATGAGGAAGAGGGCGAGTACGGCGGTTGTACCTATGAAGCCTTCTTCTTCGCCTATTGTGCAGAATATGAAGTCAGTGTGCTGCTCGGGCACGTACTTGAGCTTGGTCTGGGTGCCGTTGAGAAATCCTTTTCCGGCCATGCCTCCCGAGCCGATGGCTATCTTGGATTGGTTTACATTATAGCCGGCTCCGCGCAGGTCCTCGACAATGCCGAGCGACACTTTTATGCGCTGTTGCTGATGGGGTTGCAGGACTTCATTAAATACTTTGTTGACTGAGAAGAGAAACGCTATCGAGCACAGAGCCGCACCTATTGTGATAAGCAGATGACGGGCCGGAGCCTTGAACATGAGTATCAGGCAGTAGAGCGAAGCGACGCCTATGACTGTCAGAAAAAATACCATGCCCGATAGCTCGACTCCGCAAAGTCCGGCTATCCATGCTCCGATACCGGTTACAAGAAACCACAGCAGCACGTTGCGGGCACCGGCTATCAGGCGGCAGTACACGGCAAGCATGGCTACCATGATTAGCTCGATCATGATGAATACGGCTACTTCGCCCGACGGGATCCCCATGATTATAGTCTCGGTATATTTTACGGTCGTGACAAAAAACACGACGGCACATAGGGCGGCGGTGAGTACAAGCCCGCTCATCCCCTCGCGGTACAGGACAAAAAACAGTGCCATGTAAGCCAATGCTGACCCGGTTTCTTTCTGTGCGAGTATAAGTCCGACAGGTAGAAAAATTATGAGCAATGCCTTTACATAGTTGACCGGTGAGGCGTTGAGCGAGAAGTTGTATGACGAGAACAGCTTGGCCAAAGCCAATGACGTAGCAAATTTGGCAAATTCAGCCGGTTGCAGGCTCATCGGGCCTACTACGAGCCATGACCGGGAGCCTTTTATGTCAGGGGCTATGAATATCGTCACTATCAGCAGTATGATTAACACTCCGTATATAGGGTAGGCATAGGCCTCATAAATGCGGAAGTCGATTAACAGTATGACAAGTCCTGCCAATACCGCAAGCCCTACCCAGCGCAACTGCTTGCCTGAAAACTCGTCAAATGAGAATATCGAGGCGTTGTCAAAGTCGTAACTTGCGGCATAGATGGAGATTATGCCGCCTATGATGAGCAAAAAATATATGATGACCGTAGGCCAGTCGAGGTAACGGAATACCGATGGATTAGTGTTTCTTGACTCCACTGCTTATGATTGTGTTAGCTTCAAACATTCTGTCTTCGAGATACTGCCGCTCGGGTGCTATGGTGTCGGTCAGATATTTCTCTATCATCAACGAACCGATAGGCACACCGTAGGTGGCACCGAAGCCGGCATTCTCTACATATACGCATATGGCTATCTTCGGGTCATGATACGGAGCGAAGCCGATAAACGCGGAGTGGTCTTTGCCGTGAGGGTTCTGTGCTGTACCTGTCTTGCCGCACACTTCAATATCTTTAAGGTTGGCGAGCCGGCATGTACCGCCCGTTACGGCCATGCGCATACCCTCGGCTACATCCTCGAAGTGCTGGCGGTCGATCGTCGGATAACGCTTGTCGCGTAGCTCTGCCGGAAGTACCGTGTCTTGTATCTCTTTTACCACATGGGGCGTAATAAACCAGCCGCGGTTGGCTATGGTGGCACACAGGTTGGCTATCTGTAACGGTGTGGCTAATATCTCACCCTGACCTATGGCTATCGATATTATGGTATTGGCGCTCCATCGATTTTCACCGTATATCTTATTGTAAAACTTCGCGTTAGGTATAAAGCCGCGGCTTTCGCCGGGTAGGTCGACGCCGAGTTTATAGCCGTAGCCGAGCGAAACGAGGTGTTTCTTCCATACTTCGAAGGCCTCGGCCGCAGAGCCGTATTTTGCCCGCTTGCCGTCAAGCATGGCTTTCAGACCCCAGCAGAAAAATGCGTTGCACGATGTCTGTAGCGCCGGTTTGAGTGCTATAGGTGAGCCGTGGCCGTGACATCCCACCTTAAGACCGCCGTTAATGAAGCCGTGATAACATGGAAAAGCGGTTGTAAGTGTTATGATATCTTCCTGTCGCAGTATAAGACCCTGCGAAGGCTTGAAGGTAGATCCCGGAGGATACGCGCCCATCAGCGCCCTGTCAAACAGCGGCTTATAGAAGTCGTTGACGAGGTCATTGTAGTTTTTACCTCTCTCTCTGCCAACGAGGAGCTTCGGGTCATAAGTCGGACTGCTCACCATGGCGAGTATCTCGCCGGTGGCAGGCTCTATGGCTACGATGGCCCCGATCTTGTTCTGCATCAGCTTTTCACCATACATCTGCAGGTCGATATCGAGACTCAGCTTTATATCGCGTCCCGACACCGGCGCTATGTCGTGTGCTCCGTCTTCATACTTGCCTTGTATGCGTCCGTAAGCATCGCGTATAAGTATTTCGACACCTTTTTCTCCGCGCAAATACTCTTCGTAACTTTTTTCCACTCCGAGGTCGCCGCAGTAGTCGCCGGCAGAGTAGTAGGGGTCGCGCTCTACGTCGCGCTGCGACACCTCTCGTATATTGCCGAGTACATTGGCCGCCGTAGAGTACATATATTGACGTAGTATGCGTTGCTGTATAAAAAAGCCCGGGAAGCGATACAACTTTTCCTGCAGTCGTCCGTAGTCTTGTGCCGATATATGGGTTATGAGCCGTTGCGGAGTATATGACGAGTATCCGGGGTTAAGGCGTTTGTCCTTCATGTCGCGCACACGTTTCACAAATTGCTCCTTGGTGATATTAAGCGCTGAACAAAAATCGAGAGTGTCAAACTCCTGTACGTTCTTGGGTATCATCATCACGTCGTAGGCCGGCTGATTGTACACAACGAGTTTGTCGTTGCGGTCGTGCATCATGCCTCGCGACGGATAAAGCGTCTTGCGCATAAACGCGTTGGAGTCGGCAAACTGCTTGTAGTCGTTTTCCATAACCTGAAGGTTGAACAGCCTTATTATGTATATGGCTACTATGACTATTATGAAGCCGCCGATTATGTATTTCCTTTTCTCGAGTCGGTAATCTTTTCTCATGGTGTGTGGTTTTCAATCGTGTCTTGACAACACGCTGTCAAGGCCCAGAAGCAGCAGAAATGACAGCACCGAGCTACATACAATGCGTAGTCCCAGTCTTAACGGGTCGAAAAACGAACATGCTTCGATAAGAAATATCACAGTACAATATAGCAATACAAGCGTAAACAGATACTTCATATACACATCAAATCCCAGCGACTTGGTCGACGGTTCGGGATCGGTAAGTTCGTCTTCGCGAGGAAAGTATAGATGAAGTACGTTGCGTCGCGACATGGCGAGTATAGTGCAGGCAAGGGCATTCATTCCCTGTGTATTGGCAAATATGTCAACCGACAGACCTGTCATGAAACCTATTGTCAGTACCCAATTTGTCGAGAGATTGAGCGGAAGCCTTACCAAGACGTAGATGAAAACGAATGGCACCGCGACGTTGAACAGACATATGTTGTTGAACACCATTGCCTGTGCAAGTATCAGGACCACCGTCAATATGGCAAATTGAATTATTGTCTTCGTCATGCAGGTTTGTTTCAGTTTGTCAGTCGTTTTCCTCGCCCTCTTTTATCATATTGAGCTCGTCGATCATAGAATTACGTATGACCCTTACCGTGCTTAATGTGGTAAAATCGGTAAACAGTTTTATACGCAGCGCATAGAAGTTATCGTCATGCTCCTTCTCGTGCGAAATTATGGTGCCTACAGGTATATCCGGTGGGAAAACCGCTGAATATCCGCTGGTTACAATTGTGTCGCCTTTCTTGAACCTTTCATGTCGCGGCATTTCTTCGAGCAATGCCTCGTGCGGGCTCTTGCCGTCCCACACCAATGATCCGAAATATTCGCGTCCTTTTACTTTGCACGACAGTCTCATCTTCGGATTCAACAGCGATATTACTCTTGCCGAGTGATCACCGACGACGTTTACAATGCCCACCACTCCATTCTGATCTACAACTCCCATTTCGGGTTTTATTGAGTCGAGTGCTCCTTTTTCAATGGTTATGTAGTTGTGGGCTCTTGACACGCTATTGCTTATCACTCCGGCTAAAATATAGTCAAACGGCATGAGTGTGGAGTCCATGCGCAAGGAGTCGGCTTGTATCTCTTCACGGTAGGCTTTTATCTGATGGCGCAGGTTTATCACCTCTTGTTCGAGGCTTGCATTGCGCCGTTGCAGATCTTCGTTGATGTCATGAAGATAGAAATAGGAGGTTACCGAATTGGATGCTTTAAACACGAGCGAGCTTACCTTGTTGGCCGAGGTAAGATATATATAATGTTGATAGGGATTGTTATTGACAAGCAATATGCAGCTTATGACCACATATATTATGAAAACAAACCACTTGCTGTACTTTATGAAAAAGTCAAGAAGATTATGCATTTAAGTAAATTGCCCTATACATTAAATTAGCCGTTAAGGAGTGTCGCTTTACAGCGGCACTCCTTTTAACAATAATCGGTGACCTTGCCGCACGCGGTTATCGGATGAGGAACTTGAACTTGTTGATGTTCTTCAGTGCTACTCCTGTTCCGCGTGCCACTGCGAGCAGCGGATCCTCCGCTATGTGGAACGGTATACCTATTTTATCTACAAGACGCTTGTCGAGGCCTCTTAGCAAGGCGCCGCCTCCGGCAAGCCAAATACCGTTGCGTACGATGTCGGCGTATAGCTCGGGCGGTGTCTGTTCGAGCGCGCTGAGTACTGCTGCCTCGATCTTGGATATTGACTTTTCTATGCAGTGCGATATCTCCTGATAGGTTACCGGCACTTCCATCGGCAGGGCCGTCATCTGGTTGGGACCGTGTACAATATAGTCTTCCGGCGGATTTTCAAGCTCGGTCAGAGCGGAACCTACGTTCATTTTTATAAGCTCAGCAGTGCGTTCGCCTACTTTTATGTTGTGGGCGCGGCGCATATGTTCCTGTATGTCGTCGGTCAGGTCGTCGCCGGCTATCTGTATGCTCTTGTTGCTGACGATGCCGCCGAGCGATATCACGGCTATCTCCGAACTTCCGCCGCCTATGTCGACAATCATGTTGCCTTCCGGAGCCTGCACGTCAAGGCCGATACCGAGGGCTGCCGCCATTGGCTCATAGATCATGTAAACATCGCGTCCGCCGGCATGTTCCGACGAGTCGCGTACGGCACGTATCTCCACTTCGGTCGAGCCCGAGGGTATGCCCACCACCATGCGGAGTGATGGTGAGAACCAATTGCTCTTGGTGCTTACTTTTTTTACGAGGCCGCGTATCATTAGCTCGGCCGCGTTGAAGTCGGCTATGACTCCTTTGCGCAGGGGTCTTACGGTACGTATGCCTTCCGGCTCTTTGCCCTGCATCTGCTGGGCCTCCGTACCTACGGCTATTAGTTTGCCGGTCTTGGTGTCGAGGGCCACTATCGATGGCTCATCAATCACGATCTTATCATTATGAATGATAATGGTATTGGCCGTACCGAGATCGATGGCTATTTCTTTTGTGAAAGAGAAAAGTCCCATTTAAGTTTATTAGTCGTATTTGGAGAGTGTTGTATTAATGCTTGAAGTGGCGTATGCCGGTTATGACCATGGCTATACCATTATTGTTGCAATATTCGACGGTGTCGTTATCGCGTATGGAGCCTCCGGGTTGTATAACCGCGTTTATGCCTGCTTCGTGTGCTATCTCTACACAGTCGGCGAAGGGGAAGAATGCATCCGATGCCATTACAGCGCCGTTTAGATCGAAGCCGAATGACTTGGCCTTAGCTATTGCCTGTTTGAGGGCGTCGACACGCGAGGTCTGTCCTACTCCGCTTGCGTAGAGTTGGAGCCCTTTGGCAAGAACGATAGCGTTGCTCTTGGAGTTCTTTACGATCTTGTTGGCGAAAAGCAGGTCTTTCACCTGTTCGGGAGTCACGGGAGTCACCGTAGCCTGCTTGAGGTCATCGTTAGTCTCGACTTTAAGATCACGTTCTTGTCCGAGTGCGCCGTTAAGACATGAGCGGAACTGCATCTTTTCTGTCACGGGGGCTTTTTGTACGAGAATTATACGGTTCTTTTTCTGTTTGAGTATCTCAAGGGCTTCGTCGGTGTATTGAGGAGCTATTATAACCTCAAAGAATATCTTGTTGATCTCCTCGGCTGCGGGGCCGTCGACAGTACCGTTGGTGATCAGCACACCTCCGAAAGCCGACACGGGATCGCCGGCAAGAGCGGCGCTCCAAGCTTCGCTTATCGTAGTACGGGTAGCGAGTCCGCAGGCGTTGTTGTGCTTGAGAATGGCAAACGTAGGATCGGTAAATTCCGATATAAGGTTTACCGCAGCATCGATGTCAAGCAGATTGTTGTATGAGATCTCCTTGCCGTGAAGCTGTGAGAACAATTTTTCGAAATCGCCGAAGAAATAACCTTTCTGGTGGGGGTTTTCGCCATATCTCATGGTTTTCGCTCCGTCGATTGCCACGCGCAGGGCCGACGGACCGTCCTGAAGATCAAAATAGTTGAATATTGAGCTGTCATAACCCGAACTTACAGCAAACGCTTCTTTGGCAAACCAACGACGGTCATCGAGCGATGATTGAGCACCCTTTTCACGGAGCATGTCGGCAAGAGCCTTATATTGTCCTTTGGACGCCACTATGATTACGTCATTGTAGTTCTTGGCGGCAGCACGTATAAGCGATATGCCGCCTATATCAATCTTCTCGATAATGTCTTCGTGCGATGCTCCCGAAGCCACCGTGTCTACAAACGGGTAGAGGTCCACGATGACCAAGTCTATTTCGGGTATGTCATATTGTTTTATCTGTTCGCGGTCATTTTCATTGTCACGGCGGTTGAGTATGCCGCCGAATACTTTAGGATGCAAAGTTTTCACTCTTCCGCCAAGTATCGACGGATATCCTGTAAGGTCTTCAACAAGCTCGCATTTGTAACCCAAGCTCTCGATAAAAGACTGAGTTCCACCAGTGGATAAAAATTTTACTCCGTCTTTATTTAACATTGCAAGTATCTCTTCGAGACCATCTTTGTGGTACACCGATACTAACGCGGTCTTAATCTTCTTAATTTCCGACATGCTATTATTCTTTATTATGCAATTCAGAGTACAAAATTAGTGAAAATCCACGGATATATACCTATATATAAGAAAAATATTATTTAATAAGATTAATTGTCAGTGTGCGGAGTATCCATATATGAGGCCAAGGCATCGGCACAACGTTCGCCGTCGATTGCCGCCGACACTATGCCTCCGGCATATCCGGCTCCCTCTCCGCAAGGGAAGAGCCCTTTTATTCTGATATGCTGGAGTGTGGCATTGTCGCGTATGACTCTTACCGGGGCCGAAGTACGTGTTTCGCATCCTATAAGTACAGCATCGTTGGTGAGAAAGCCGTGTGATTTCCTGCCAAATTCAATGAAGCCCTTGCGCAGACGATCTGCTATAACCGGAGGCAAAAGCCTGTCTATCCGGGCGCTGTGTATGCCCGGAGCATACGACGTCGGGGGCAGTGTCGATGACTGTTTGCCTTTGGTGAAGTCGAGCATGCGTTGTGCCGGCGCGTTGTGGGTCATGTCGGCGTCTTTGTAAAAGCAGGCTTCTATATCCTCCTGATAATACATCATTTTAAGCGGTCCGGCCTCTTGTTTGTCGTCGACGTCCTCGGGTAGTATCTCCACGACCATACCCGAATTGGCCCAACGCGTGCCGCGCGATGAGGGCGACATGCCGTTGACCACAAGTTGCCCCGGCCCGCTCGCTGCCGGTATTATGAAGCCTCCCGGACACATGCAGAACGAGTATACCCCTCGTCCGTCGACGCGTGTGAGCATGGAGTATTCGGCAGCAGGCAGATATTTGCCGCGCCCCTCGGGGGAGTGGTACTGGATGCGGTCTATAAGCTCTTGAGGATGCTCAAGCCTTACGCCAATTGCAAGGCCCTTTGCCTCCATGTCGATGCCTCGGTCTGCCAACATTTTGTATACGTCGCGGGCGGAGTGGCCTGTCGCAAGTATTACCGGACCACGGTACTCTTCACCGGTCGCGGTCTTGACTCCTGTCACTGTGTCGTCGCTGATTGTGATGTCGCATACCCGTTGGTTGAAATGCACTTCTCCGCCGGCTTGTATAATAGTGTTTCTTATCGCTTTTATGACCTCCGGCAATTTGTCGGTGCCTATATGGGGATGTGCATCCACCATTATGCTTTCATCGGCTCCATGTTGGTGAAGGATAGACAGTATTTTCTCCACGGAGCCGCGTTTTTTGCTGCGGGTATAGAGTTTGCCGTCGGAGTATGCGCCTGCACCTCCTTCGCCGAAACAATAGTTGGAGTCCGGGTCTACAATGTTTTCACGGGCTATTGCGGCCATGTCCTTACGTCGTGAATCCACATCTTTTCCTCGTTCGATGACTATCGGTTTTATACCTTGCTCGATAAGGCGCAGAGCTGCAAACAGTCCTGCCGGGCCGGCACCTACAACTATGGCTTGTCGCGATGACTTTACCGGAGCATAATCGATTGACGGATAAATGTTTGCCGGTAGCGTTTCGTCAACATACAGTCGCAGTGTTATATTTACCATGACGTTGCGCTGGCGTGCGTCGATTGAACGTTTTATTATGCGTGTAGCTTTTATTCTTTCCGGTTTTATACCTGATGCTTTGATCCCATTGTTGGAGAGTAGCTTGAGGTTTGATGCAGTTTTCGGGTCGACCCGTAGGTTTATGTCTTGTTGCATATTAATTCTGATTGATAGGTGTGAGTGTGGCAAATCGTTTGTTAAGACGTCTTATCATGACCAGTACCGTGGCTACAGCCACTATGGCCGCAAGTAGGTCGGAGCCGCACATGCTCGCCCACACTCCGTCAGTGCCAAAATATCGTGGAAGTATGATAAGAAACGGTATAAGAAACAGCAGTTGACGTGTAAGAGACAGAAATATCGAAAGTTTCGGTTTGCCTATAGATTGGAAGAAATTTTGTATTACAATCTGGCATCCTACTACGGGATATACAATAAAATATATGCGGAAGCCGTCGCGTGCTATGGCTATGAGGGTTTCGTCGCGGGTAAACAAGGCGCTTATAGTGTCGGGAAACAGTTCTGTGACGGCGAAACCTACTGTTGTTATGGCTACACCGAGCCATATGCCTATAGATAATGTGCGCTTGACGCGGTCCCATTTATTGGCTCCGTAGTTGAAGCCGAGTATCGGTTGCATGCCTTGTGTGACGCCAAACACGATCATTACAAAAAACATTGTGGTGCGGTTTATTATGCCGTAAGCTCCCACTGCGAGATTGCCTGCTGTGCCCGCATAGTCAAGTAGCGCTTTGTTGATGAATATCACGACCACACATGCGCATACATTCATCAGAAACGGTGATAATCCTATGGAGTATATGCGTTTTATAATCGAAGGTGTGAACCATCGGTTGGACAGCTGGAAATGTATGAAACTTTTCTTTGACATGAAGTGGTAGAGTACCCATACAAAGGCGGCAAACTGTCCGCATATAGTGGCAAATGCCGCGCCGGCTATGCCCCATTCAAATGAGAATATAAATATAGGTGCGAGGATGACGTTGACAAGCACCGACAGCAATGCCGATATCATGGCTTTTTTTGGGTAGCCGGTAGCTCTCATAAGGTTGTTAAGGCCTATGAATACGTATGATATCGGTGTGCCGTAGAGTATTATTCTCATAAACTCGCGGGCATAGCTTATGGTCTCGGGCGTAGCTCCGAAGAAATATAATATCTCGTCAAGAAATATAAGGGTTATGCCTCCGAATACAATCGAGTGTATGAGGCAGAGTATCATGACGTTGTTCACGACGTCAGTTGCCCGTGACTCGTTTTTCTGGCCGATGAATATTGAGCTGATAGTGGCGCCACCTACAGCAATGAGCGTACAGAATGCCACCACAAGATTCATTAGCGGAAACGTGATAGCAAGTCCGGCTATAGCCATCGGACCGACACCACGGCCTATGAATATACTGTCGACAATATTGTATAGTGAAGTAGCCACGCTTGCTATTATAGCCGGTACCGAATATTGAACGAGTAGTTTTCCTATTGATTTTGAGCCTAATGAAAGCGGACTGTCTGCTGTTGCCATATTATACGATTTATTTTACAAAATTAACGTCTATAAAAACAATAATGAAACAGGGAATAGTTATTTTTGCATAAATTTTTAAGTTTTTAATATGAACAATATTGGTGTCTTGTTTGACTTGGATGGAGTATTGATTGACAGTGAGCGTCTGTATAGCGAGTTTTATGACAATCTGGCGCAGCTGTACGATATAAAAGAAGAAAAATTCTCATTGGCCATAAAAGGTACTACTATCGAACAGATATTGTCTAAATATTTCCCCGCGCCTGAAATGTCGGCCGATGTACTTCGCCGTATAAATGAATTTGAGGCCAATATGGAGTATCCTATATGTGACGGTGTTGTAGAGTTTCTTGACGAGTTGCGTGCCGCGCATATACCGCTTGCCGTCGTGACAAGCAGCAGTGACAACAAGATGCAGCGTCTGTATGCACGTCACCCGGGTTTTGCCGATTATTTCGATGCTATAATTACCGGCGCTGACGTTACACGTTCAAAACCTGACCCTCAGGGCTATCTGTTGGCTGCGGAGCGTATAGGCTGTTCTCCGTCGGATTGTTATGTGTTTGAAGACTCTTTGTCGGGTATTGAGGCGGGTGTGGCATCCGGTGCGGTTGTCATTGGGCTTACCACTACACTCCCCGAAGAGCGTCTTAAAGGAAAAGCCCACAAACTCATTGACGGGTTTGCAGGCTTCAGTGTGGATGATATGCTTTCTGTGACTCGCGATTAGCAGGCCTTGAAACTCATGTCAAGACCTTTGACGGAGTGGGTGAGTGCTCCTACAGAGATGAAATCCACTCCGCACTCCGCATAGTCGCGCAGAGTGTCAAATGTAATGCCTCCCGATGACTCCACTTCTGTGCGTCCGTCAATCAGTTTTACGGCTTCGCGCGTACGTTCCGGCGTGAAATTGTCGAGCATTATTCTGTCAACATCGGCTTCAAGAGCCTGTTTTATTTCGTCGGTATTGCGTACTTCAACTTCGATTTTGAGGTCACGACCTGTGTCTTTGAGATACTTCTTGGCTGCCTCGACGGCTTCTTTTATACCTCCAGCGAAGTCCACATGGTTATCTTTGATGAGAATCATGTCAAATAGTCCTATACGGTGATTGCTGCCTCCGCCTATCTTGACGGCCTCTTTTTCGAGCATTCTCATGCCGGGAGTGGTCTTGCGGGTGTCGAGCACTTTGGTCTTAAGCCCTTTGAGCTTGTCCTGATAGCGTGCGGTTGTAGTGGCTATGCCGCTCATGCGCTGCATGATATTGAGCATGATACGCTCGGTCTGCAGCAATGAGCGAACTGGTCCTTCGACCACAAACGCTACGTCGCCCGGCTTTACATGTGCACCGTCGTTGATAAAGACTGTCATTTTTAGCGACGGGTCAAACTTTTCAAATACTTTCCGTGCTATCTCCACTCCGGCGAGTATGCCCTCTTCCTTGACAATAAGCTGTTGTTTGCCTACCTCATCGGCCGGGATTGTACTCAGTGTGGTATGGTCGCCGTCGCCCACATCTTCGGCAAATGCCAGAGTTAGCAGGTCATCTATCAGTTCATCTCTTGTCTTCATATCCTGAATTTGTTATTGTTACCGCTGCAAAGATACGAATAAGTCGAGAGCAATACCAAATTTACTTGGCTTTTGCCGAGCAAAAGTGAAATCAAAGGTACAAATAATGGACCGAGAAGATTATTGAAATGAACTAATCAATATTGTCCGTCTCAGGCGATATCTCATATTCGGCAATGATGCGTTCCACGTCTTTTTTAGTTCGGGTATATGGCGTACCAGACTCCATAAAAAGGTAGGTTGCACATTGTCATAAGCGTGTATAATACGATTGCGAGTGTCAATTATGGCTCTTGCATTTGGAATCTCTAAAGTGGGATCAACTTTCCTTATTCGGTTTATTGCTTCGCCCATTATTTCAGTTTTGCGTTCTACAACGCATTTGAGCTTTATGTCTTTTTCAAATAAATCGTATCTGTTTGGAAAGTCAACAAAGCAACTTTGCATATCGTTGATTGCATCTAAAACATCTTGAAGATATGTCAGAACTTCTTCATTAACCATAAATCATTCGTTTTGTGCGGTTGACATTGGCTATAAAGTATTTATTCCGCAGGCCACCTTCCTCAATCAAATCTACCTTTCTATCGAAAAGATTTTCTAATGCGTCACGAAAATCGAAGTAGTTTGTTACATAATCAAATGTATCGTGATCTATAGGCTCGAAGTCCACAAGTAAGTCCACGTCGCTTTGATCGTTGAATCTGTCAGTGAGGATAGAACCAAAGACAGCCAAAGTCTTAACCTTGTGCTTCCGGCAAAGGTCAATAATGCGTTGCAGATTTAGTTCAATCAACTTCATATATGCAAATATAACAATTATTTATAATATAAAAACGATTAACATTGAAGAATCGTTGGAAATTAGCCAATAATGTACGATTTTAACTTAACGTTAATTTGTTTGGATTTCCGTTGTCATGAAAAATTTGTAATTTTGTTAAGAAACGAAGACAGTATTGTCGGACAAATAAATGTAATAATTAATTGTAACCGGAGTTATGAAAGTTGAGCTGGTGGTGATAGGACGTACGACGTCGCGATATCTTCAGGAGGGTATAGACAATTATGTGAAACGTCTCGGACATTATGTGCCGTTTGACATAACTTGTCTGCCTGACGTAAAGTCGACAAAAGCCATGACCGAGGAGCGCCAGAAAGAGCTTGAGGGAGCGCAGTTTCTTGACTATGTGAAGCCGGGCGACAGGGTCATGCTTCTTGACGAGAAGGGTCGTGAGATGACGTCGCGTGAGTTTGCCGGTTATATGGACCGCATGATGACGGTGGTGCCAAAGCGACTGCTGTTTATTGTAGGCGGCCCGTATGGCTTCTCAAAGCCTGTCTATGACCGGGCCGACGGTTTATTGTCGTTATCAAAAATGACATTCTCTCACGAGATGATACGGTTGTTCTTTACCGAACAACTTTATCGAGCCATGACAATACTACGTGGTGAACCCTATCATCATGACTGACGTCAGTCGATAAGCTCGCGGAGTACCCCGTCTGAGATGAGCCATGACGCTTCATTAAAATGAATGCGTCCGTCGGTCCGTTGTAATTTTCCCGCCTTTATATAAGGACCGCACCTGTTTGTGAATTTATCCGTATTCATGCGGCCGAACACCGACTCCATGTCGGCCAAGTCAATCCCTTCCATTGTCCGTAAGCCAGTTATTATGTAGTCGTTGAATAGGTCGGTGGGTGATTCGTCTTCCTCGTCATAAAACTTTTCACCATGGTTTATTGCCGTTATGTAGCCGCGAAGATCTGCTTTGTTGACTCGTCTTATTTTTCCGTCAAAGCTGTGGGCCGCCGGCCCGAGACCGAGGTAGGGGACAAAGTGCCAGTATGAGCTGTTGTGACGGGCTCTGTGTCCCGGTTTGGCAAAATTGGATATTTCGTAGTGCTCGTATCCTGCGTCGCGCAGTGTTGAGGTCATGTAGTCATACATCTCGGCCACTGTCTCTTCATCGGTTTCACGGAGTTTTCCTGCAAGTAACCGCGCATACAGCCGGGTGCCCTCTTCGTATGACAGAGAGTAGGCCGATATATGAGGCAGTCCGAGCGCGACCAGTGTGTCGAGCGAGTATCGCCATGTATTGACTGTTTGTTCAGGCAGTCCGTATATAAGGTCACCGCTTATCTCTGTAATTCCTGCATCGCGTAGGATGTTGATAGCCTCTATAGCCTCCGCCGCCGTATGTCGCCGGCCCACGGTGGAAAGTTCTTTGTCAACGAGCGATTGTATGCCTAAACTCACTCGGTTTATGCCGGATCCGGTTATGTGCTTGGCCCATTGTTCGTTGATGTCCTCCGGATTGGCTTCGATGGTAAACTCTTCAACGCCGGGTATGGCGAAAACCGATGTTATGGCCGACAGCATAGCAGGGGAAAGCAGTGACGGTGTACCTCCGCCTATGTATACGGTTGTTATCGGCTCTGTCAGTTCGTAATGTCGGGCTTCCCATTCTTTAAGCAGTGCGGGCACGTAGGCCGACATGGCTTCTTGTCTTGGTGTGGAGTAGAAGTCGCAGTAAGCGCACTTTGAGTGGCAGAACGGTATGTGTATGTAAATTCCGGCCATATCGGTGCATTTATGACGGCGCCATGCCGCACATGGCTTTAAAGTCGCAGTAATGGCAGTGTTTGTCTGACGGAGTCGGTACAAAAGGCGTCTTTTGGTCAAACAGACTGCGCAATTTGCTGTTGAGCGCTTCCATTACGGCGTCGTTGTGTATTGTGTAGTCATACAGCGGCTCGCCTTCTATCTTTACGGGCTGCAGACCGTCGGTGAATAATTTCTTCATCGCATACAGCATGGGCCATATAGCGCCAGTAAAGTGACGGTCGCGGGCGTGCATGTTGCAGTATAGGAAAAGCTGTAGCACTCCCTTATTGTGCGATTTTGTCGTCGTACTTTCGGTGAGGTCGTTAAGATCTATAACTTTTATTTCGTCGTTACCGGTTTTGTAATCAACAATTCTTACGCGGCCGTCGGTCATTTCGTCAATGCGGTCTATGCTTCCCCTTATGTTATAGCTTCGTGTACAGTCAAGCGGAAGGTCAGTGAACACCTCACGCTCGCCTTCGACGAAGTAAAACGGCACAAATGCTTTTTCCCGGTCAAACAATGTTATTACAAATTCCCTGATCAGCTCGCCGAGTATCTTTGTTTCTCCTGTGAGCGGAGTAAGGTTTTCATATGCCTCGTTGTCTCCGGTTTGCGACGGCAGATTGTTGTAGAGTTTGTTTATTGATGAGGTTATTATGCTGTCAAGTTTTACGGTCTCGCTTTTCAATCGCTCGATGACGTCGGCTGTTATTTCGACTTTGGCAGCCGAACCGCGCATGCGCTTGTAGGAAAATTCAAGCACCTCGTGGACTATGCGACCGAAACTGCTTTCGTCGACATAATCTTTCATCTCATCTTCGGCCCGCACATTTTCCACGTATCCGAAGTAAAATTTTAGCGGACATTGCAGATATGTGTTTATGGCCGATGCCGAAAGGTAGCGCTTGTTTTCGGCCGTCGACAGAAAGCAGTTTATGCGCGACATTATCCGGCCATTTTTTGCCACGGAAAATGGCTCGCCGACATGTGTGGCCGGTACGTTGAAGCATGCGTTGAACTTCTTTAGATTGTCTGACGGGAACATGTACAGCAACTGATAAAGGTAGCGTGACATCTCTCCCCCTTTAAGCCCCGATGTTCGCCCGTCATACAGTAGCTTTACATTTGAAGCCCGTGATATAAGTCTGTAGAAATAGTAGGCGTATATACATTCCTGAAATTCCATGGTTGACAACCCGTAGCATTGACGCAATACATTGGGGATGAATGAGCGACTGTAGTGCTTGCGTGGAAATATGCGCTCGTTCATTGACAGGAGTATGATGTTTTTGAAATCAAGAGCACGGGTTTCGAGTACGCCCATGATCTGGAGTCCTGACAACGGTTCGCCTACGAAATTGACCGTCTCCGTATTGACGGTACGTTCGATGAGGTGAAAGAAGGTATTGTCGCGCATGGTTATGCCGTACTTTTCCGTAGCTCGTTGGAGTTGCTCAACCGACTGACGGTAACGCGTCACAAAACCGATTTCAAGTGCGGTGTTGTTGTCTTTCGGCGCTTTATCCAGTTCCGATAAAATATATTTGGTAAGATCCGATACATATTTAAATACGTTATTGCCCGACATCAGGTCTTCTACCGGGAAAAATATGGTTTTCAGGTCTGGATAGTTCTCGGATACGTATTCTGACGGTATAAGAAACATGCGTCGGGTTTCGATATCCTTTTTCAGTGCCTCGCACGATTTGCCGGCAAATGATACAATCAGGCTGTGCGTGATCACGTCTTTTACATCCTCATAGAAGAAGTGCCACAGGCCGCGCACTTTTTTTGCACGAAGATGCATTGACATTATGTTGCGCATAAATACCGCCACCGATGTATGACGTAGCGGATAGCCCATGGTTATGTTTACTGTCGATATTTCAGGCGGCACTGAATGCAGCAGGTCGACAAACAGCTCTTCGGAAGGCAGCACTATCGCTGTGTCGACAGCGTTGTCCGCGTCGGCTATTGAACCGTCGGCAGCCATTTGCCTGATTATGTCGCCTGCGAGTTTTACCTGTCCTACGTTGGACGGCACGCTTACAATCTCTATGTCGGGCAATGTGCCGGAATCGTCCGATAAATCGTATAGTGAGGGAAATGCCTTTACATATTTGCGTATGAAGTGAGTGGCCGAGCAATTTTCCTTTATCTCTTTGGGCAGATTGTAATCCCAGTAAAAATCGGCTCTGCCGATATCGCGCAACCGGCTGAAAATATGTATTTCCGATGTGGAAAGCACATTGAAACCTACAAATATTATGCGTGAATACGGCAGGTCGTCGGCGGTCATGCCGCTTAGCTTCTCGGCAACCTCTCGGTACTGCATGCCGGAGTAACATAGCCCTCTTGATGCAAGGCTCTTTTTTACCGCATGGTATAGCGGATCAAGTATCTCCCACAGTTGCACGAATGAGTCTCTGTTTACGCGTGGCTCTCCTTCTTTGGTAAGATGTGTCCAGAACTGCTCGGGGCTATAGGATTGTAAGTCGACATCCCAATACCGTGTTATGACCTCTTTCTGCTCTTCTGTGAGGAAGTCGGTGGCTATCTCACGAACATTCTTTACGTTTTTGAACAGTTGGTGCGCATCGGCAAGATAACGGTCTACATCGTTGAAATCATTGACAAGCATGTCGCCCCAGAATACAAATTTGTCGAAGTCCTCGGTCTCTTTCGACAACTTCGCATACTCGGTAAAGAGGGTGAACAGCAGGTCGTAACGCGATGCTTCCACATAGTCGGAAAATGACGATATAAACTCGCTAATAGTTATTACCTCAGGTTCGAAAAACGGAGTTTCCGAAGGCGCGCATTGCGACAGATACTGACGAAAGAACGTTCCGCTACGTTTATTTGGAAATACGAAGCAGTAGTCAATCAACTTGTCTTTCTCCCGCGCGTGGTATACTTCGGCTATACTTTGCAGAAAGGGCTTCATGTCTTTAGCAACATTATCATTTTTACCGCCAAATCAAACAGTACTATTTTGCCGTTGCCGTTTCCGGCTATGTCGGTATATACATTGTCAAGCTCAGCCATTATGCTCTGGACGTTGCGCTCGTTTATGAAACGGGCGAATTTTGAGCTGAAAGCCGCTTCCTCTCTGTTCAGATAGTTCAGTTCGGGTCGATTGATGTTGTATATGAAATTTTCACGGATAAGCCGCTGGCAGTATTCAATGAAGCGCAACTCTTGTTCACGTCCCAGTGCGGACACTTCGGCTGACCACTCCTTTAATTCTTTTACATGGCGTTGGTAAGCCTGACGCATAAGGTTCATGAACAAGTCGAGAAATAGATGATTTTCGCGACTTAGGTTCAGGCTGTTGTGCGCTTTTATCATATTGCCTTCGGCAAGGTGTGCCAAAGCCATGGCGTCGGCCGGGTCTACAGAGAAGTTTTTTATAAGGTTGTCGGCTATTACATCATCGGCGAGACGCTTCAACTCTATGCGTTGTGTGCGTGAGTATATGGTAGGCAATATCTTTTTTGCATCGTTGCTGACAAGTATAAATACTGTATCGGAATACGGTTCTTCAATCTGTTTCAGTAGTTTATTTGCTGCACTTTCATGAAGCCGTTCCGGAAGCCAAATAAGTGCTACTTTGTAGCGCGCCGCATGCGATGTGTAGCTTAGTTTGCGTATAAGAGCGTCGCTCTCGTCCACATATATGACCGGTTGAGTGGAGGGCGAGCCTAATGCTGTCATCCAGTTCTGAAAGTCCATGTACGGATTTTGCGACAGGTAATCGCGCCACTCGTCAATATAGTCATCGCATAGAGTAGTCTGTCCGCTCTTTTTCTTTACGATCGGAAATACGAAATGTGTGTCGATATGATTGAACGATTGATGTTGCAGACATGACGGACACACACCGCAGCTGTCACCGTCGGTACGGTTTTCGCAGTGGATGTATTGGGCCGCAGCCCGAGCAAGGGCGAATTTACCTATTCCGGCCGGACCCTCAAGTAGTATGGCGTGGGGTATACGGTCATTGTCAATCATTGCCCGCAGACGCTCTTTGGCACTCTGATGTGATGGTATGTCGCTGAATTTCATGGCGAAAATGTTTGATTCAATAAACGGCGCGAGCTACGGCCTCTACGCTTTTGGTGGCATTTAATGAATAGAAATGTATGCTCGGCACATTGTGGGCAATGAGGTCAGCGGCCTGTCCTTTGCACCATTCGATACCGATCTCCTTTGCCTGCGCGTCGTTTTCACAGGCGATAAGCTCTTTGGCTAGCTCCATAGGCAGGTCTACATGGAAGACTTTTGGAAGAAGCGTCAGCTGATTTTTTGTCGTGATCGGCTTCAGGCCCGGAATAACCGGAACCGTTATGCCTGCATTCCGGCATCGGTCGACAAAGTTGTAGTATTTCTCGTTGTCAAAAAACATCTGAGTCACGATATATTCGGCTCCGTTATCAACTTTATGTTTGAGATACTGCAGGTCTATGTCGGGATTGGGCGCCTCCTCATGCTTCTCAGGATAGCCGGCCACTCCGTATGAAAACTGTTCTCCGGTGACGATATCCATTTTTGTGCCGTCGATGAAGTAGCCTTTGTTAAACTCGTTGACCTGCATCTGTAACTCCGAGGCATGGGCATATCCGTTGTCGTTTGGTATGAACCGGTTGTCATGTTTGGCTTTGTCGCCACGCAAAATGAGCAGGTTGGTTATGCCGAGAAAGTTGAGGTCTATGAGGGCATATTCTGTCTCTATTTTGGAGAAGCCGCTGCATATTATATGAGGCACGGCCGGTATACCGTACTTTTGCTGTATGGCGGCAGCAACCGCCACAGTGCCGGGACGACTTCGTTCGCTTACTTTCTGATAAAGCCCGTCGGGCGTGTTTTTGTATACCATCTCGCTGCGGTGAGTGGTTATGTTGATATACAACGGATTGAATTCCTTAAGCGAATCTATGTTGCGGAACAACTGTGCTATACCGCGCCCTTTGAGCGGGGGCAGCACTTCAAATGAAAATCCGGTGCGGCCGTGAGCCGCTATGAGGTCGGTTATTTTCATTGGCTATAATGATGATTGGTCGGTTTGGGTGATATGACCGGTTAGAAAATCGATTTGGGTTTGGTGGCCTGAAACTCTTTCAGATAATGTGGGGTCGAGTAGGCGAGATCAAGAAAGTCCCGATTTCTGTACGCGCGTTCCGAAAGAGCCGTCATATTGGCTGCCAGCGGATGTATCTCCGTTATGAAGTTGGCGTTTTTGTGCTTCTCGAGAAGAGGTCTTGCTTTGTCGCTACCGTTACCGAAAAATATTACGTGCCCGCGGTCAAGATACTCGCTGTAGCTGTTCTCGTCAAGAATCAGCGGAGTGGGAGCAAGCAGAGTTTCCAACGCGTAATTGTATACGGCGGTATAAACTTCCATACGTCGTGCATCAAGCATCGGCGCAAACATGACGTCGCTGTCAAAAAAATCGCTGAACATCACCGTCACGGTCATTATTGCCAGAGTGTCGACACCTATCAGAGGCACGTCGAGAGCGTAGGCGAGTCCTTTAGCCTCCGAAAGCCCTATGCGCAGTCCCGTATAGCTACCAGGCCCTATGCTTACGGCTATGGCGTCAAGCTTGAGGTTTTTGTTCTTGGCCTCTTCCATGCAGTCCTTTATGTAACCGCTTAACAGTGTGGCGTGGTTGTGTCCGCGATAATCCTCCCGTTGCGTTACGACTTGGCCGTCGTAAGTTAACGCTACGGAGCATACGTCGGTAGATGTTTCGATATTTAAAATTGCCGCCATTTACTTTATCGTTGAATAATTTATTACAAAGTTACGATTTAATTCCGTTAATGTCGGGAGTTTTTTTTAATTTTGTGAGAAAATAACAGCCCATGATACTTTCCATGACAGGGTTTGGCAAATCGGTTGCCGCTATCCCCAATAAAAAAATAACAGTCGAGATAAAATCGCTCAACAGTAAGCAACTTGATATAACATCGCGTGTGCCTGCGGCATTCCGTGAAAAAGAATTGACGTTCCGCAATATGATAGCGGCGCGTCTCGAACGTGGCAAGGTCGACTTTCAGATTTATGCCGAGTCGATAGGAGCGGAGCCTACGGTGTCGCTCAATGTCCCCCTTATGGCTTCATATAAGGCTCAGGTAGAGGAGATGGCCCGTCAGCTTGGCATTGCTTGGCCTGATGACTGGTACAGCGTGTTGCTCAGATTTCCCGAGACAGTAAAGAGTGAACTTCCGGCGGCTATTTCGGAAGAGGATGCCAATGTGCTCTCCAATGCTGTAAGTGAGGCCATAGAGTCGCTCATGCAATTTCGTGAGAAAGAGGGCCGTAAACTTTACGAGTTCTTTACAAAAAAGATTGAGAATATAAGGGAGCTTCTTACTGCGGTCGAGCCGTTTGAAAAGGAGCGTGTGAGCAAAATCCGTGCCCGTATCATGGATAACTTGTCCAAACTCGATGGCGTGGCTTTTGACAAAAATAGACTTGAGCAGGAGATGATTTTCTATATCGAGAAGCTGGATGTGAACGAGGAGAAGCAGCGTCTTGCACAACATCTCAACTATTTCATGGAGACTATGGAAAGCGGTTCCGGACAAGGCAAGAAGTTAGGCTTTATAAGTCAGGAGATGGGTCGTGAAATCAATACGTTGGGCTCCAAGTCAAACCATGCTGAGATGCAGAAGATAGTCGTCAAGATGAAAGACGAGCTGGAGCAGATTAAGGAACAGGTACTTAATGTAATGTAATTCGTTATATGGCGGGTAAGATTATTATTGTATCGGCTCCGTCGGGTTGCGGTAAGTCGACTATTATAAATGCGCTCTTTGAAAAAGGAGATATAGACATGCGCTTTTCAGTATCGGCTACGAGCCGCTCTCCACGAGAGGGTGAGGAGCATGGTGTGCACTATTATTTCCTTACCGAAGAAGAATTCCGACGCAAAATAGACACAGGCGATTTCGTTGAATACGAGGAGGTATATCAAGGCCGTTTTTACGGTACATTGCGTAGCGAGATAGACCGTGTCATTGAAAGCGGCCATAATGTAGTGCTTGATATCGATGTCAAGGGCGCTATGAACGTAAAGCGTATATATGGCGATAGAGCATTGGCCGTATTTATAATGCCACCGTCGATAGATGAGTTGCGGGCAAGACTTGAGAAGCGTGCCACCGACGCTCCGGAAGTCATTGAGGAGCGTGTGGGTAAAGCCGCTTATGAACTGACTTTTGCTCCGGACTATGATGTCACTGTTGTAAATGACGATCTTGCCGAGGCTGTATCGCAAGTACATAAAGTCATAACCGATTTCTTGGCCAAGTGAAAGAGGTAGTAGGAGTATTGAGCGGGTCGTTCAATCCGGTTCATTCGGGCCATCTTATGCTTGCATCTTATATAGCGCAATACGGCCCGGTCGACAGAGTTTGGCTTGTATTGTCGCCACGCAGCCCGTTTAAGTCCGACTGGATTTTGGCCCCTGACAGCCATAGAATTGCCATGCTTGAAATGGCATGCGGTCTGTCGTCGGCTATCTGTAGTTGCGACATTGAGCTGTCGCTCCCGCGGCCGTCCTATACAATAACTACTTTGCGCACTCTTGCCGCCCGTTATCCCGATAAAATTTTCCGATTGATTATTGGTAGCGATAACTGGGCCGGATTCAGTGGATGGAGGGAGAGTGAGGCTATACTTGATGAATTCGGCCTTATGATTTATCCGCGCCCCGGTTATGAGCTCGGTGAAATCGAAGATCCTCGTGTAAGAATGATCGAGGCTCCTGTTATCGAGCTGTCGTCTTCATTTGTCCGGAAAGGTATATTGGAGGGAAAGGACATGAACTTTTTCTTGCCTTCGCAGGTATATGAGTATATCATAAACAAAAAACTGTACATAAACAACGATGGACCGGAAATCGATAAATAACAACGCTCTTGCCTTTATAGCGTTGTGCAATGAATATTGTCAGGCTCTTGAACGTACGCGTGAGGCAGAACGTGACGATTTTGTCGCTTCGATGCTGAGGTTGTTGCCGCGCATATATATTTCAGCCTCTGACCTTAAGATAGACAACGTGCTCGAAGACGCTTATATAGACGGAAAACTCGAGGAAGACTATTATGACTCCATACGTCGCGGTGTGGAAAATCTGCTTGGGCCCGATGATACATATCTTGAAGTGTTTGAAGAAGATATGAAGTATTCCGACACTCCTATTGCCGCATCGATTTCAGAAGGTCTCGCCGATATATTTCAGGTCTTCTACAACTTCCTTGAAACGGTGAAGGATGTGCCTGAAGAGCTTGTCATTCTTGGCCTGATCGCTGTAAAAGAAGACTTTGAGGTTTATTGGAGCCGTATTTTATGTAATGTGCTCCGGGCTCTTAATCAGTTGCGCTACTCGGCGGTTTAGGCTATACGGTGCATTTATACTGTCTTGCCGAACGGATTGAATGCGAGACGGGCAAGTTTGAAGTGCTGCACTCCGAACGGTATACCTATTATAGTTATACAGAAAAGCAGACCGAAACCCAAGTGGGTCAGCGCTATGGGTATACCGCCCACAAACCACCATATCACATTCATGATGGCATTCAGGCATCCGTTGGATGTCGGCGACGGAAGCACTTTGCTGCCGAATGGCACGAGCGCTACAGCCGCAAGTTTAAGTGTTTGCAGTCCGAAAGGTATGCCGATGATGGTGCACATCATCGCTACACTTGACATAATATATTCGATGGCTATTGCGAAGCCGCCGAATACAATCCAGATTATATTTAAAAAGATATTCATTTTCCAGATAACGTTGTGTGCAAAGATATTGTTTTTAATCAATCTGTACAAATCCTGCTTTCGGCTGCTTTCATTTCGGAGCTGTGTATAATGTCGGTTTGATAAAAAATTAGTAAATTGCACGACAATTAGAATAAGCACGAAAATGAAAGGAATAGTTCTTGCCGGCGGAAGCGGTACGCGTCTGTACCCGATTACAAAAGGAGTATCGAAGCAGCTCCTGCCTGTCTACGACAAGCCGATGATATATTATCCGGTATCGGTATTGATGCTTGCCGGAATACGTGATATACTGATTATTTCGACTCCCGATGACCTTCCCGGATTCAAGCGGTTGCTCGGCGACGGTGCGGCTTTGGGGCTGAAGTTCAGTTATGCCGAGCAACCCCGACCTGAAGGCCTTGCTCAGGCATTTATAATAGGAGAGCGGTTTATCGGTGATGATGACGTATGTCTTGTACTCGGCGACAATATATTTTACGGGCAAGGCTTCACAGGTATGTTGCTTGATGCCGCACGCATTACGGCAGAACAGAAAAAGAGCGTTATTTTCGCTTACAAAGTTAAAGATCCGCAGCGTTACGGGGTCGTGGCTTTTGACAACGATGGCAATGCGGTGGATATTCAGGAAAAACCGGAGTTTCCCGTGTCTGATTACGCGGTCGTAGGATTATATTTTTATCCCAACGATGTAGTGCAGGTGGCTAAAGGAGTGAAGCCGTCGGCTCGCGGTGAATTGGAGATAACTTCTGTCAATCTTGAGTATCTTGAACGCAAATCGTTGGCCGTTAAGTTGCTCGGACGGGGATTCGCTTGGCTCGATACCGGTACTGTCGACTCGCTTCAGGAAGCGTCGGCTTTCGTGGAGTCGGTAGAGAAGCGTCAGGGTTTTCAGGTTGCCGCACTTGAAGAAATCGCTTTCAGAAAGGGCTACATAACCGCTTCGCAACTGACTGCTCTTGCCGCTCCTATGGCCAATAACGCTTACGGAGCCTATCTCATGCAACTTGCTGAAAATGGATTGCAGTAAAAGCGGTCGTAAATATACTTTTCTTGACCTTGGGCGGGTCAATGTTCCATATGCCGCCCGACTGCAGGACGCATGTTTGCGTGTCATAGCCGGAGGCCGCTATATAGGCGGTCGTGAGGTCGAGGCGTTTGAGGATGAGCTTGCCGCTTTTTGCGGTTGCCGATATGCGGTAGGCACGGGCAACGGGCTTGATGCATTACGTCTCATACTGTTGTCTTACATCGCTCTCGGGGTCATGTCGCCCGGTGACGAGGTTATTGTGCCTGCCAATACTTATATAGCAACATTTCTTGCCGTGACACATGCCGGGCTGGTGTCGGTGCCGGTGGATCCCGACGTGGCTACTTACAATATCGATGTGAATAAAATTGCCGATGCGGTCACTCCACGCACTCGCGCTGTTATACCGGTCCATCTTTACGGCCGTCCTTGTGCTATGGAGGATATACGTGATATTGCGGAGCATCACGGATTGAAAGTCATCGAAGACAATGCTCAGGCCATAGGCGCATTTGTCGGGGCGGAGCGTACGGGACATCTCGGCGACGCGGCGGCGTTCAGTTTCTATCCTACTAAAAATCTCGGTGCGCTCGGCAATGCCGGTGCAGTGACTACCGATGATGCTAAGTTGGCCGATATGGTAAGAGCTTTGGGCAATTATGGCGGTAACGACCGTCACGATAAAGTTTATTGTGGCTACAACAGCCGTCTTGACCCGATACAGGCCGCTATGCTTAGAATAAAACTTCAGGACATAGATGAATTGAATAATGGACGCAGGGCTATTGCCTCTGTATACGGTGGAGAAATTGTGAACAAGCATGTCATTCTTCCCGATTATGGTGCAGCCGGGCATGTGTGGCACCAATATGTCGTTCGAGTTGATAACCGAGAGCATTTCCGTAACTATATGTCGCGGAATGGGGTGGAGACCGATGTGCATTATCCCGTGCCTCCTCACATGCAGTCTTGTTACAGGGCTGCCGGATTAGGTCGGTTTCCGATTGCCGAGGCTCTTGCCCGCGAGGTGGTGAGTCTGCCGGTCAATCCTGCATGCACCTCTTTGGATGATGCCCGTGATATATCTGAAATAATCAATGCCTATGTATGCTGATATGGAAGATGACTCAATCGCCGGCTGCCGCCTTATAACGCTTGATACTCATGGCGATTCTTCGACCGGCACTCTTGCGGTTATTGAAAACGGCTCGATAGAGGGTTTTGTTATTAAACGTGTATATTTTATTTATGATGTGCCGGCCGGGGTGTCGCGTGGACATCATTCCCACAAAAGTCTTGACCAGATAATAGTACCGTTACGCGGTAGTTTTGACATAACCGTGGATGACGGGCGTAATAAGCATACTTATCATATGAGCAAGCCGTCCGAAGGGCTTTTGGTTGTAGCAGGCATATGGCATTCTATTGATAACTTTTCGCCCGATGCCTTGTGTATGGTGCTTGCTTCCGATATATACGAAGAGGCGGACTATATCCGCCTCTACAATGAGTTTTTAGACACAAAACGTTAATATGCCGTTATAGCATTTTCAACGCTGCCTCATAATCGGGTTCGTGAGTTATCTCGTCGACCAGTTCGCGATATATGACATTGCGGTTCTCATCTATGATTATGACCGCACGTGCGAGCAGTCCCTTCAGGGGTCCGTCAACGAGTTCTATGCCATAATCTTTGACAAACGCAGGTGAACGGAATGCCGATGCTGGATATACGTTGGCTATATTCTCAACAGTGCAGAAGCGCTTGGCTGCAAACGGCAGGTCCATCGACACACATAGTACTACGGCATCTTTTTTGTCGGCTGCCTTCTCGTTGAATTTTCTTACGCTCATGGCGCATACAGCCGTATCAAGGCTTGGAAATATATTGAGTACTATCTTTTTGCCGGGAAACGACTCGAGGCTGAGTTCTTTAAGATCGGCATCAACAAGATTAAAGTCGGGAGCTTTTGTGCCTACGTCGGGAAGATTGCCTGATGTGTGACACTCGTTTCCGGTGAAATATACGGTTTCCATAATTACATAAAGTTTTTGTTATACTGTTTTTTTTATTTTACGGCCAATGCCGCTTTTTGTATAACAACCGGAGTTAGGTCATTGTTGTATCCGATCACCACGTCGGCCACAATGCCGTCGGCGCGTGTGATAACGGTTACCGGAAATGCGGCGGCTCCACAGTCACGGGCAAGTGATTTGGCACTTGTCAGTAAGTGTTCACCCGGACGCACCGAGGGTATGACACTTTCAATCTCGTCTGTATTATTGCTTACAAATGCCCATATGACGTCGGCATTGTATGGAAGCGCGTCAACGGCCGAACGGATGTCTCTTACCGTGGCTTCTGCAAAAGATGACTTCGGGTCAATAAGTACGAGCAGGGTGGGGCAGCGAAACGGGTCGCCGAGACGCCTTGAGTATCGCTCGCGGGTTGTGGTAGGCAAAGCAAAACCGGGCAGACGCTGTCCGGGCAGGTTCTCTATCGCATAGTTGCTTTCCCTATATTTTTCGAAAATTTCAGGGTAAGCGTTTTTAAGTATGTCTTCCTCTATTGCCTGACAGTTCTTGACGGTCTTGCTGTAAGCGGCTGTTATGGTTTGTTCGGCAAGTGCGCCGGGATTGTTTTCCAGTTCTATGTAGACCGGCATCATTGTAGCGTGGTCAAATGCATACATGAACTCTTTGTATGTGACTCCGCTCATGACCATTTCGCCGTCGATCACCACACATCGGGAGTCGTTGACCGTTGTGTCGGAGTGGCATATGTAGCGGTAATCTTCGCCGTTGGCTATAGTGGACAGCTCTTCGGCTATAAACTGCGGAAGAAGTCCGGTGAATTGGGCCTGTCGCTGTACTCCGGGAAGTGCTGCCACTGACATTCCTCTCGGTTTGAACGGTATAGAGTCCCATGCGTAATGATATTCAAGCAGCCGGTCGCCGCGAAAGTTGTAGGCATTACCGTCGAAGTAGGCCGAGAAGCCTGTTGTGCTTCCTGACGGAGTCTCCAGAGTCCAGTCTATAAGATAATCGCAGGGAGCGAGTGTGTCACCTTCCGCCTGCATTGAATTTAACCGGATTTTATAAGCTACATCGTCTTGAAGCGACATAAGTACCTGATAGTCGACTGTCGCTTCATAACAATCGGCCGACTTTAAGGCAGCAATAACCTCATCTATCCCCTGAGCTGCCACCCCCAGAGGATAAATGACAAGTATTGCAATAATTATCTGCAATTTCCCGCTCATATCTAAAATCGTTGAAACATTCATTTAAATAACGCGGACTTTTACGAAAAAGTTTACACGTTGAATCGGAAGTGCATTATGTCGCCGTCTTGGACAACATATTCTTTGCCTTCGATACCGAGCTTGCCGGCTTCTTTGACTCCGTTCTCTCCGCCGAGTGTCACGTAGTCGTCATATTTGATGACTTCGGCGCGTATGAAGCCTTTTTCAAAGTCGGTGTGTATGATGCTGGCACATTGCGGTGCTTTGGAGCCGCGCATGAATGTCCATGCTCTTACTTCGTCAGGACCTGCCGTAAAATATGTCTGTAGATTTAGCAACGCATACGCAGAGCGTATAAGTCGGCTCACACCCGACTCTTCAAGCCCTATTTCATTTAGAAATTCCTGACGCTCTTCCCATGTGTCGAGTTCTGCTATGTCGGCTTCTGTCTGCGCGGCTACTATAAGTAGTTGCGCGTTTTCATCTTTTATAGCCTCTTTTACCGCTTCCACATAGCTGTTGCCTGTTGCGGCCGACGCATCGTCTACGTTGCATACGTAGAGCACAGGTTTGTTGGTGAGCAAAAACAGTTCACGGGCAAAGCGCTGTTCGTCCACTCCGTCAAATGTTACCGAGCGCGCGGGCTTGCCTTGATCGAGAGCTTCTTTGAAGCGGCACAGTACTTCGTATTGCATTTTGGCCGTCTTATCGCCGCCGGTCTGTGCCTGTTTCTGTGTTTTGGCTATACGTGCCTCCACGGTCTCAAGATCCTTGAGCTGCAGTTCGTAGTCTATTATCTCTTTGTCACGCACAGGATCCACGCTCCCGTCTACATGCGTTATGTTGTCGTCGTCAAAACAGCGCAGCACGTGTATTATGGCATCTGTCTCGCGTATGTTGGCGAGAAATTTGTTGCCGAGTCCTTCTCCTTTGCTTGCGCCTTTTACAAGGCCGGCTATGTCTACGATCTCTACCGTAGCGGGTACCACACTTTTGGGCTGACACATCTCAACCAGTTTTGTCAATCTGTCATCGGGCACCGTTATGACGCCGACATTCGGCTCAATTGTGCAGAACGGGAAGTTGGCCGATTGAGCCTTTGCATTGGAGAGACAGTTGAATAGTGTCGACTTGCCGACATTGGGCAAGCCTACTATGCCGCATTGAAGTGCCATAATATATATTGTTTCTGATTTATTAATTCGTACTGCAAAAGTACATAAAACTTGGGAGATTTTATATTAGGATGAGCTGAGTAACTCACAAATTTCTTCATAAACCTTGCGAATCGGTCGTTTTTAATGGCAAAAAGGGGTAATATAAGAGATTTTGAATTAGAAAATTACGGCAATAAACAAAAAAGTGTTATATTTGTCGTTATAATTCTAAAGATATTGTCAACTAAAACCACTTTGTCTACTCATGAAAGCAAAAGTTAAGCCTGACTTGAGTTTCTGGAAGCTATGGAACTTGAGTTTCGGATTTTTCGGTGTTCAGATAGCCTATGCGCTACAGAGCGCCAACATTTCGCGTATTTTTGCCACTCTCGGTGCAGATCCTCACGAACTCAGCTATTTTGGGATTCTGCCGCCGCTCGCGGGGCTTGTCATTCAACCGATAGTAGGGACACTCAGCGACCGTACATGGAATCGTTTCGGCCGTCGCTTGCCTTATCTTCTGTTCGGATCGATATTGGCAGTCATCGTCATGGCACTCTTGCCTAATGCTGGAAGTTTCCATCTTGCTGTAGGTGCCGCGCTTATATTCGGCGCGTTTGCGCTTATGTTTCTTGACTTGTCGATCAACATATCGATGCAGCCGTTCAAGATGCTTGTCGGCGACATGGTAAACGAGCGTCAGAAGGGTCTTGCATACTCCATACAGAGTTTCTTGTGCAACGCCGGTTCGGTTGTCGGGTTTATTTTCCCGTTTGTCTTGGCGTGGATAGGCATCAGCAATGTAGCCGAGGGCAATAAAGTGCCCGATTCCGTAACATTCTCTTTTTACGGTGGTGCCGCCATTCTCATTGCCTGTGTCATATATACGTTCTGCAAGGTCAAGGAGATGCCTCCGAAGGAGTATGCCGAATATCATGGCATAACTCAATCCGGCGACAATGAAAAGAGCGATTTCGTGCACTTGTTGATAAAGGCCCCGAAAGTATTCTGGACTGTAGGACTGGTGCAGTTTTTCTGTTGGGCCGCGTTCATGTATATGTGGACTTACAATACGGGCGGTGTAGCTGAGCAGGCTTACGGCTGGGATGCATCGCAGGGTACGCAGACCGCCAACTATCAGGAGGCCGCCAACTGGAACGGTATACTTTTTGCCGTTCAGGCCATCGGTTCGGTTGTGTGGGCTGCCATATTGCCTAACTTCAAGAATCGTCGTATGGCTTATTGTCTGAGTCTCGTTATCGGCGGCATCGGATTTATATCAACTATGTTCTTCCATGACAAGTGGTTGCTTTTCATAAGCTATTTCTTGGTCGGTACCGCATGGGCTGCTATGTTGGCAATGCCTTTCACCATACTTACCAACTCCATAAGCGGAAAGCACATGGGTGCATATCTCGGCCTGTTCAACGGCACCATAACCATACCACAGATTGTGGCTGCCGCTCTCGGCGGTATTGTGTTCGGATTGCTTGGCGGACACTCGCAGCTCAACATGATAGTGCTTGCCGGTGTGCTCCTGTTAGTGGGCGCATGCTGTGTGTTCTTTATCAAGGAGACCTATGCCGAGAAGCATGATGTGGCTGTCGACCCTCTTGTTGAAGAGGAGGAGCCGTTCTGATCTTCAGCTACAGATAAAAATAAAGAGGATGACCCGGCCGGGTCATCCTCTTTATTTTTATAATCACTGTTTATTTTGAAAATACAAAATTGTTGAGGGTGCATGTCGACTTGCCTTTTGTCGGAGAGTCAAACACAAAGAACAAGGCGTGCTTGCCCTTGATATTTTTGCCGATCTTCACCGGAATGCTTAATTCTACCGGTTCTTGTGCGAGTGCGCCGGATATGTCAAGTCGGCCTATTTCCTTGCCTTTTACAGGATCGTCTATCATGATTTTTACAGTAGAGTCGATGCCTCCGGGTACAAGGTTTACAAGCAGGTTGGCATTATTGTCGCCTGACAGAGCGTCAAAATTGAAGTATTTGTAGCCTACCGTAGAGCCGGCGGTGTTGTTTACCACGGGGGCATGGTTGATACGCAGGTCGTAGGGCTTGTCATAACTCTCAATTTTAGGACGCAGTGCATCTACATACGAGCCTGTGAACAGGAAGTTGGGAAACGATGCGTGGGCAGGTTCCGGACCGGTGTAGTAGCACGCTATACCTGCCGAGTGGCGTTCAAGAGGGTTAAGCCCGTTGAGTTCGAAGCCTTCCGACGTATATTCGCCTTCCGATATTTCCACTTTTCCGCCCGGCCCTTCGGTCACTTTTACTTCTATGGGGGCCACCATGGCCTGACGTGAAAATTCATTTGTGCCTGTCTGGCGATGATAGAACACATACCACTGTCCGTTTATTTCCACTATGCTGCCGTGAGTGTTACCTCCCGGTGTGGCTGTGGCTATGGTCTTTCCGTCGGGAGTAGTAAGGCGTCCGCGTCCGTCTATGATTGTGCCGCCGTAGGTGAAAGGGCCGAGCGGATTGTCGGAGTATGCGTAGGCAAGTGTATAGTTGGACTGCGGTAGACCGAATTCGCCCTCATTGGTCCAACGGCTGTATACAAAGACATATTTGTCCTTGATTTTGCGTATTGATGAGGCCTCGAAGAAACGAAATACCTTGTCTTGATATTTGCCCGGTATCATATTTTTGACTGCTTTTGTGCCCGGTTTTACCGTAGCCATATTATTGGGGTCAAGTTCAGCACCCCATGACTCTTCAAAGCCCCAATAGCCGTACACTTTGCCGTCATCATCAATAAATACTGCCGGATCAAAACGTAAATCTCCGTCGGTTTTTGTAGGGTCATCCTTGCTCCAATTGCACACCTCAAACGGCCCGTCGGGGCGCGATGACTTGGCGATCAATCCATTGCGTCCTCCGGCTTGATTGTTGGGATATAGATAGTAGGTCTTTTCCCCTGATGCATCGGTCTTTACTGTAACGTCGGGGGCATACAATACGTCGCCCTGTCCGTTGGCGTATAGTAGTTTGCCGTCTGCGTCTCTGCGTGATTCAAATATTATGCCGTCGCAACGCCAGTTATTCAGGTCTTCTACCGGTGCCGACCATACTACTTGATCACGACCGCAATATTCTGATACGAGATTGTCATGCGATCCGTATAAATACACTCTGAATTTACCGGGATTATCAGGATCTTCAAATACATAAGGCTCCCCGTCGGGAATATATTCCCACATAGGTAATATAGGGTTGGCCGCTTGTGTTATCATGGGTGCGGTTGACGCACTGAGCAGCACTATGGCAAGTGTCGCTCTTCTCAATGTTTTATTATGCAAGTCCATTATAATATGTGATAGTTAAATGTATAATGACAAATTTACGAAATTAGACCGTATATACCAAGCCCCGTATCGATTGTATGTGTATACGGCATAATTTAGCTATCTTTGCGGAGTCAACTCGTAATACAACATATATGCCCGTTATCGAAATATCTTCATTGTCCTGTAGCGGAGTAGAGGTTTATGCCACTCTTACAGAGGCGCAGCTGCGCAATCGTCTTCATCCCGAGCAGGGGCTGTTTATCGCTGAAAGCCCCAAAGTCATCGATGTGGCGCTTAATGCCGGCTATACTCCGGTGTCGTTGTTGTGCGAGCGACGCCACATTACCGGCGACGCGGCCTCGATTATCGAGCGTTGCGGCGACATTCCGGTCTATACGGGCGACAGGCAGCTACTTGCGACATTGACGGGCTATACTCTTACCCGCGGTGTGCTGTGCGCTATGCGTCGTCCGGCGCTGCCGTCGGTTGACGAAGTGTGCAGCGGAGCGCGGCGCATTGTTGTGATTGACGGTGTTGTCGATACCACCAACATCGGCGCTATATTTCGTTCGGCTGCCGCGCTCGGTATTGACGGAGTGCTTCTCACGCCGTCATCATGCGATCCGCTCAACCGTAGAGCTGTCAGAGTGTCTATGGGGTCGGTGTTTCTTGTGCCGTGGGCATGGCTTGACCGGCCTGTAGCGCAACTTGGCGGTCTTGGCTTCCGTACTGCTGCCATGGCCCTTACCGAAGATTCAATATCGCTTGACGATCCTGTGCTGACGGCCGAACCTAGGCTTGCCATAGTCATGGGCACTGAGGGCGACGGCCTGTCGGAGCACACCATAGCCTCGACCGACTACGTGGTGCGTATACCTATGGCGCACAATGTAGACTCCCTCAACGTGGCTGCTGCTGCAGCTGTCGCATTCTGGCAACTTCGCTCCCGTACCCCCGGTCATTCTTGAATTGCGTGAAATGCAATTATGTGATTGCTGCAGGTGTAATTACGAAATTTATGTTTAAATTTGCGGAGACAATAACATTCGGCAAATGGAACAAACCCTCATAACGCATTTAAAACAAGGTGATATGCGTGCTTTTGACACGATATATCAACTTTATGCATCCAAGCTGCTTGGATTTTGCATGCGATATGTCAAGTCGCGTGAGGATGCCGAGGAGATAGTTCAGGATACATTTGTAGCGTTATGGAACAGTCGTGAATCTATAAAAAGTGATTCACTGAGAGCTTTGCTGTTCACTATTGCCCGCAATCGTCTTGTGAATGCCTATAAATCAAGGCTGAATTCTCCTATATACGAAGACTTTGTTTCGGCTGAGGCTTATTCGGTCAGTGTTGACGGCACTCCTTCCATAGAATATGACGAATTTGAAAAATCGGTTTACGACGTAATGGACTCTTTGCCCGAAACACAGAGCCGCGTGCTGAGGCTTTCGCGTATTGACGGACTTTCGCACAAGGAGATAGCCCAGAAAACGGGCCTTAGCCTGCAGACGGTTAAAAATGCGGTAACGGAGGGCATGAAACGTCTTAAAGACGAATTGAGCAAGCGGCATAATGACATTTTTGTCGCAATTCCGTTGCTGTTGTCGGTACTTTTTCGCGTATATATTGTCAATATAATATAGCCAACCTTTTCACAGTTTACAATGGATGATTTAAATAGGAAATATATAAATGACAATCTTACTCCCGAAGAATTAAAGAAACTTCGTGAACAGGTTAATACGTTATCTGACGAAGAGATCGGCGATGCGATGTTAAAAGACTGGGACGAATTTCTGGATGCCCGGTCGTGCGACATGGACGAATCCTTGATGCGAATGAAAGCTGACATAGACCGAAGAATCGAGGAGAGCCGTAAGCCGCGTCGTTCGGCGTGGATAAAAGTCGTATCTCTTGCCGCTACAATATTATTGCCTCTGTTTGTCGTTGCTACAGTATATCTATATTTAAACGGCAATTATTCGGGGACCGATCCGCGACAGAGCCATGTGATTACCGCCAAAGGCGAACGTGCTAAAGTTATGTTGCCCGACGGAAGTGAGGTTTCTCTTAACTCAGACAGTAATATAGGATATTATGCCGATTATGTCGACGGCAAAAGAAAGGTGAGATTTACCGGTGAGGCATATTTTAATGTAAGTAAAGATGCGGATCATCCGTTTCATATAACGGTTCAGGGGCTTGAGATAGTGGTAAAGGGTACTTCATTCAATCTGTTGGCACGCCCCGATGATGATTTTACCGAGGTGGCTCTCGATAACGGAAGTGTAGAGCTGAAATCTGATAAAACATCCGATGCCGTATCGCTTACTCCAGGGCATGTGGCTCTTGTCGATCGTTCGACCGGCGATATAAGCGTTACGAAGGCTGATGACATAGCCGCCCGCTCCGCATGGTTGCGCCATGAGCTTATTTTTGTCAACGCCACTCCCGAAGAGCTTGTGTCGCGTATTGAGGATGCTTACGGCATTACCGTATCTTCAGCAGTAAAAAGTGCTTTGAACGATACGTTTACCGGTACTCTTCCTTCCGATGATCTTGATGAGGCTTATGCTGTACTTTCACGGGTATATGGTTTTGATATACCAATATATATATAGGGTGTCATATTATCTTCTTGTTTGGTGAAATCTTAAATTAATAGGTTAATATGTTTTAAAACATGGATTGAGGATGGTACCTCGGTTTGAGTATTCTTGTCTACCGTGGTAGATTATAGTAATTATTAAACCATCCAAAACTTAATCCATGATTCAAAAGAGTAGATTGCGTAAATGTGTCCTCACCCTTTTGGTCGTAATAACCGGATGTATCAATGCCATGGCAAACGACATCCAGCATGTTACGCTCAATTTTAAGGACGCGACGCTAACACAAGTGCTGAGTGCCATAGAGCACCAAACCACCTATCGTTTTTCTTACAAAGACTCGTCTGTCGCCGATAAGGTCGGCATAACCTTGTCATGTGAGAATATTCCTGTAACCAAGGCTCTCGATATGGCTCTTAAAGGGAGCGGTCTTACCTATGACCTCGTTTCCGACAAGTCCATAGCCATAGTCAAGGCTTCTGGCGACGCTTCACGGGCTACCGTGCCGGCAAATGCAAAGACAAAAAAGATTTCGGGGACTATAATTGATCCCGAAGGTGAGCCGGTTATAGGAGCGTCGGTTATTGTCGACGGTACCTCTAACGGCGTATCGACTGACTTTGACGGTAACTTTACTATTGATAAAGTGCCGGAAGGGGCTACAGTAAATGTATCGTATATCGGTTACCAGCCGATCGCTTTTACGGTAGGCGCTAAAGACGTGTACGATTTTACACTTTCCGAAAATGCCGAGGTGCTCGATGAGGTAGTGGTTATCGGCTACGGTACAGTTAAAAAACGAGATGTGTCGACGGCTATATCACAGATAAAGTCGGAGGACATAGCCAATCTGCCTAACTCCGATTTCCGTCAGTCGATGGCCGGTAAAATGCCGGGTGTACAGGTAATGCAGACCTCGGGCGATCCCGAAGGCAACAATATTATGGTACGCGTACGTGGTGTGAGTTCGGCCACTGCCGGCAATGACCCCCTTTACATCGTTGACGGTGTGCCGATGGACAACGGTCTCGGAAATATCAATCCTAATGACATAGAGTCGCTCGAAGTGCTCAAGGATGCTTCGGCTGCGGCTATCTATGGTTCGCGCGGCTCCAACGGTGTCATCATCATAACCACAAAGAAGGGAGCCTCAGAGCGCGTGAAGGTCACCTATGACGGATATGCCGCATGGGATAAGGTGTCAAAGAAGATTGACATGATGAATGCCTATCAGTATGCGCAGTTGTCAAAAGAGGCGCATGACAATGCTTACTGGGATCTTCATCCCGGCGGTACCGACCCTAACGGCAGCCGTCCAGAGTCGTTCAGCAATTATCCTATTGAGCTGTTGCCTTATCTTACCGGTGAACCCAATCTTACCGATACCGATTGGCAGGACGAAATATTCCGCACCGGTTTCTCTACGAGCCATAACGTCACCGTATCGGGCAAGACCGAGACTGTAAATTATTTCTTCTCAGGTAATTATTTGAGCAAAGAGGGTATAATCATAAACTCCGACTTTGAGAAGTACTCGCTACGTATGAATCTTGACGGTAAGTACCAGCGTTTCCGTTATGGAGTCAATATGTCGCCGTCATATTCAAAATCAAAGCGAGTTAACGCATCAGGCTCTTACGGTAGCGGCGGTGTAGTACAGTCGGCTCTCGCTTCATGCCCGATATGGCCCGTGTACAATGCCGACGGTTCGTTCAATTATCAGGGCAACGGATATTGGCGTATAGGCAATGACTATCAGCACAATGAAGTGCTCAACCCTGTGGCTCTCGCTACGTTGCAGAAAGACGATGTCACTCGTTTCGCTTTCACGGGACGTGCTTTTGTCGGCTTTGATTTCGGTCGTGGCTTTTCGTTTCAGACATCGTTTGGCGGAAACTACTACGGGGCCAATAACGAAAAGTATCGCTCCGGTTCACTTCCTCTGCTCGGCAAGGACTATTATGACAAACAGTCCAATCCTGTAGGGGAGGCTTCCAACGGCAGCTACTATAACTGGCTCCTTGAAAATCAGCTTAACTATAATGCCGATTTCGGCGACCATACTGTCAGCGCCGTAGTTGTACAGTCGGCCCAGAAAGAGACTTACAAAGGTGTTTATGTAAAGGCCACCGACTATCCTAACGATTATATACAGACTATAACCGGTGGAACTGTTTCTGACGGAAATTCACAGACAACAGAGTGGTCGCTCGCATCATATCTCGCACGTGCGCAGTACAGCTACCGCGGCATCTATATGCTTTCGGCCGCTATACGTGCCGACGGCTCTTCACGCTTCGGTAAAAACAATCGTTGGGGCTACTTCCCTTCGGCATCGGCCGCATGGCGTTTTACCGGTGAGGATTTCTTCCGTAATATCAGTGCTATGAACTGGTTGGATGACGGTAAGTTGCGCTTCAGCTACGGCAAGACCGGTAACTTCCAGATCGGCAATTACCGCCATCTGTCCACGATGGATCAGGATGATTATATATTCGGTTCGGGCAGCGGCTCGTTGAACAGCGGTTACAAACCTACCGGTATCGACAATCCCGACCTGACTTGGGAAAAGACTTCTATGATCAATGCCGGTCTTGACCTTCTTGCGCTTAACGGATATCTGAAACTTACGGCTGAATACTATTATGCCGATACTTACGACATGCTCCTCAATGTGCCCGTTCCGCGTCCTACCGGCTACAGCACGACGCTGATGAACATAGGTCAGGTCAACAACCGCGGTTGGGAGCTTTCATTAGGTTCGTCACACTCCTACAAAAACGGATTGAGCTACTCGTTCAATGCCACTTGGTCAAAGAATACCAACGAAGTAAAGGCTCTCGGCCAGCAGAATGCTCCGATAATATCGTCGGGTAGCGTTGAACACGCTTATTACATCACGCAGGTGGGTAAGCCTATAGGTTCATATTATCTGCTCGTACAGGACGGAATATTCCGTAATGAGGAGGATCTGAAGTCTTATCCTCACTTTAACAACGCTCGTCCCGGTGACTTCCGTTTTGTCGACGTGGACGGTGACGGAGTACTCGATGTCAACAAGGACCGTACCATAGTAGGTAACTATATGCCCGACTTCACTTACGGCTTCAACGGTACTCTCGCCTACAAGGGTCTTGACTTTGCCATAGCCTTCCAAGGTGTGTACGGCAATGAGATTCTGAACCTCAATCGCCGTTATCTCGATAATATGGAGGGTAATGTAAACGGCACCGTAGCGAGCCTTAACCGCTGGCAAAGCCCGACAAACATAGGCGACGGACTTACAAACCGCGCCAACCGCAAGCAGACTGGCTACAACGCCCGTACGTCGACATGGCATCTTGAGGACGGCTCATATCTGCGCCTGCAGAATATAACCGTGGGCTATACGCTGCCTTCTCATTGGACAAAGAAACTCTACATCGAGAAGTGCCGCATCTACTTCTCGGCCAACAATCTGTATACTTGGACCGATTATTCGGGTTACAATCCCGAAGTGAGTCTGCGCAACAGCAACGCGCTTACTCCCGGCGAGGACTACGGTACATATCCCTTGGCCCGTACGTTTATGATAGGCCTTAACTTAACCACTTTCTAATTTTATAAAATCACAAAAATGAAAAAACTATTGACGGCAATTACCGCAGCCTCATTATTGGTGCTGACATCATGCAGCGACAGCTTTTTTGATCTGCAGCCCGACGATCAGGTGACGGTAGACAAGATATACAAGACCGAAAGCGACTTCGAGATCGCTGTAAACGGTTGTTATGCCAAATTGCAGACTCAAATGAATTTTTACATCGAGATGTGCGAGTACCGCAGTGACAACCTTACTCTCAACGCTCCTACGGCGGGCACACAGGACCGTTATGACATTGACAAGTTCAAGGAGACTCCGGCCAACGGCATACTTGATGACCTCTGGGCCAACTTCAATAACGGTGTATACCGCTGCAATATGGTGCTCGACCGTATAGATGACGCGCAATTCGACGCTGTCAAGCGCAATCAGTTCAAGGCCGAAGCCATGTTCATACGTGCTCTGACTTACTTTAACATGTATCGTGCTTGGGGAACAGTGCCGGTGGCCCGTAAGGTCGTGTCGGTTGACGAAGCATTAAAACTTGCTCGTCCTTCGGTTGACGAGATGTACGGTTACATAGCCGGCGATCTTGAGATGATAGTCAACGACAACATGCTCCCCGCATCATATCCCAAGTCCGATATAGGACGTGCTACAAGCGGAGCCGCCAAGGCGCTCCTTGCCAAAGTGTATCTTACGTTTGGTCATCCCGACAAAGCGGCTTCACTGCTTGAGGGCATGATAGGATCTTATTCACTTCTGCCAGATGTACTTGATGTATTTGACGTGGAAAACAAGATGAATTCCGAGATTATATTTGCCGTTCGCTACAACAAGACCGTAGTGGGTGAGGGACACGGCGCTTGGTATGCACTCACCAACCTTACAGATGACAATAACCGTACACGTACTCTCAACGAGCTTTATACTCCCGCCGACCGTCGCTCGCAGTTGCTTGAGTATGTCAAAGTGCCCGACGTCAACACTCATCTGATGCGTAAGTTCTATGACACCCGCGACGCTACTACACGCCAGTATGGCGCCGACAACGTAATCCTCAGATATGCCGATGTCATGCTCATGTACGCCGAGGCTCTTAACGAGGTAGGCTACAGCAACCGTCAGGACTCGCCGGCGCTCAATGCTCTCAATGCAGTGCATACGCGTGCCGGTCTGGCTCCCATAGACATAGCCGACCTGCCCGATCGCGATGCTTTCCGCAAGGCTGTCATGCTTGAGCGTCAGAAAGAGTTTCCTTACGAGGGACATCGTTGGTTTGACTCGGTGCGTTTGGGCGGAGCTATGGAAGCTGCGGCAAATGAAGGTCTTACCATATTGGATTATCAGATGCTTTATCCCATACCTTCGACTGAAATCGAGCGTATTAACGACAAGACCATTCTATGGCAGAATCCCGGTTATTAATCCGAAAAATATCTATATCGATTATGAAAAGATTATTTAAACATACATTATTGGCAGCCATAGCCGTCTTTGTTTTGACCGGTTGTGACGATGAAAACGATTACAGAGCTTCGTTTGACCGATATGAAGTCGATGAAGTGACGGCTTTGTCGGGCGACGAGTCGGTAACATTGCAATGGAAGCCGCAGGAGGGTAAACCGATGCCCGTTGACTACTATATAACATGGACCACCTCGCAGGCGGGTGAAGGCGGTGAAGTTTTTGTCGACGGCAAAGAGTCAATGGCAGTGATAGCTCCGCTTGTCAACGATTGCGCTTATACATTTGCCGTACAGGCACGCTATGAGAGCGGACTTGCCCGTAAAATTACGGCTTCCTGCACCCCCAAGTCGACACGTCTTCCGGTAACCGACTTCAAGGCTATGGCCGGTGACGGACGCGCATTTATATCATGGGTAGCTCCGGTTACAGAACTGTCATACACTTACAGCCTTTCGGTTACATCCGATGACGGAACGGTCGTATCGACAGGTAATCCCGAACCCGATGCCGCGTCATATCTTGTTAACGGGCTTGAAAACGGTAAGGAATATACATTTACACTGACCTGCGTATATGGACACGGCAATTCCCCCGCCGTATCGGCTACGGCTGTTCCCGGACAGATCAGTCCCATATCGGCTCTTCCCGAAACTCCTCACCAGTATGAGTTGTGCAAGCTCGAGTATAATCCGGCTTATTTCATCTCGGGTGAAGTGGCGTCGGTTAAATGGAGTGTCAATGGCACCGATATATCGTCCGAGCCCTCGGCTGATTGCTACTTTGCTCTTGCCGGAGAAAATACGGTGACAGTACATGTTGTGTACGACAACCTCGTGACAGAGTCAGCTTCGATAACAATCAATGTCCTGCCGTTTGCGTGGACTCAGGTTGCGGGAACAGGCTATCAGAAGTCGAGCAACATAGTGTTTGCCGGCGACGGACAGACGTTCTATACCGTTTCTCAGAGCACCAAGACGCTGTTTGCGGTAGATGCCGTGGCCGGTACCGTTAAATGGCAGTTTGCAACAGCGGCCGCCACATATGGAGCAGGCCCCGCTGTAGGTGCTGACGGTAAGATATATTTCGGTACCGAGGACGGTGCCGGTACATTCTATGCCATTACGTCCAATGGAGTGGAGAAATGGAAGACCACGCTCGGCAAGGCTGTCAAAGCCGCTCCCGCCGTTACATCTGACGGTGTTGTATATGTACTTGTTGACGGCGGTAAACTTACGGCTCTTGATGCCGACAACGGAGCTAAGAAGTGGGATGCCGTACAGAGCGGCAACGCCGGAGGTGTGGCTGTCGATGCCGACGGCAATGTGTACATGGGCACTTCGGCCGGATTGTGGTCATACACGGCATCGGGTTCACTGCGATGGGCGTGCGACACCGGACACAAGGTTACCGAACGAGGAGGCTCTCTCGCCCTGCATGACGGCATAGTATATGCTACATTAAAGAGCAAAGGCGGCGTGGCGGCTGTCGATATGAATACGGGCCGTACGTTGTGGACGAGTCCTTCGGCGACAAATGACTGCTATCATCCGGTAGTGGATGCCGACGGCACGGTATATTTCTGTGAGAAGTCCGGAGGACTGTATGCGGTTGACCGTAACGGCAATGTCAAGTGGCACTACACCGTTCAGAAAAATTATATTTATTCGGGCTTCGCTCTCGGAGCCGATAATAAGGCTTATATATCGCAGTACGCTTCTCCGTTCAATCTGCTTGCATTTGACTGTAGCGGTAATGATGAGGTAGTACTTAACATAGGTAACCAGACAATGTCGCCTGTATCGATTGGCCCTGATTGCCGCATCTATTACGGCCTTAACGGTTCTGTAGCCACTTTCGACATAAAGGTGCCTCTTGCATCAGGAGGGTGGCCGGTACGCGGCGGGAATCATTGTGGTACAAACTCATTGCGATAACAGTATTCAAAAACATTAAAAACTCATTCTTCATGCATATTTTAGGTTCAATTTCTACCGCTTTATGCGGCGCCGCCAACAGGGCTTTGACTACACTGTCAAAGCCCGCGGCTGCGGTGCTTGTGTTTATTGGTGCTGTCGGCATGTCGGCATGCGACGATGATAAAAATGATTGGCGTCCCGAAGGCTCGGTATTACCTTCGGCTGAAAATGATGCTCTGACACGCCTGTGGGAAACTTCTGCAGCATCATCCGATCTGTCGCAACGTATCGATATATTCAATACGCTTCAAAAACAGGCCGACGAATGTACCGACGTTATTTTCAAGGCTTATCTTGAAGGCGATGCTCCACTTGCTACGGCGATGGAGAAGACCATTCCCGTCATATATAACTACAACAAGGCTATGGACCGGGTGCTCGACGGCATATCCAAGGATACTCCGGCAGCGGGCGAGGTCCATGTTTACCAACTTTACAATATGGGCTATGTAGTGAAAACGGCTACCGGTACATTTGCCGTCGACATATTTCACCGTCGTGCCGAGGAACTTGCTCCGTATATTGACTTCTATGCCATAACTCATGTGCATAACGATCATAAGTCGTTGCCGCTTGCACAGGCTATGGCTAAACTCGGCAAGCCCGTACTCGCCAATTTTGATATCGAGGGGTGTGACCCGCAGTATATAACTGACGAAAACAAGGATTATAACATAGGGCCGTTCAGCATACACAGTTTTATAACCGACCATAACAACAGCGATACGAATGTGCCCGTTACGGTATATAAAGTCGATTGTGGCGCCGATGCCGGCAACTGTGTTATAATGCACTCGGGCGACTCAAACTTCGGCACAGATAAATTCGCTACGGTAAAGGATGCGGATATAGACATATATATACCGCGATATGCTCCCAATGCGCTTACCGAAAACAACGTCATCGGTGCCGTGTTCAAGCCTGATTATGTGTTGTTGTCACATATACTTGAACTGACTCATAAAGATGTGGCTTCATCGCGTTGGTCGCTTGCTCTCGGATTGGAACGGGCCTCAAAGCTCGACTGCGATAACACATATATGCCTTTCTGGGGTGAACGCATGATTTGGAGCAACGGTAACTTGCGATAACGGTTACGATGAAAAAGTTTTCGTTGACAATACTGCTGTTTGCTGCGATATTGTCGATGCATGCCGTGTCGCCCGGTAACAGGGCCGAGGTTCTGCGGGAGAAACTCTTGTCGGGCGACAAGTCGTCGGTCATGGTTGTGGCCCACCGCGGCGACTGGAGGTATGCCCCTGAAAACTCGCTTGCCGCCATACGTCATTCAATTGACGTGGGTGTCGATGTGGTGGAACTTGACCTGCAATTGACCAAAGACAGTGTGCTCATAGTCATGCATGACGGTCGTCTTGAACGTACCACGACAGGCAAGGGGCTTGTAAAGGAGTGGACCGTTGACTCGATAAAAACTCTAAAGTTGAAAAACGGTTGCGGCATAAAGACTATGCACGGTGTGCCCACGCTTGAGGAGGCTCTTTTTGAAGCCAAAGGCAAGGTGCTTGTCAATCTTGATAAAGCCGACCGCTATTTTGACCTGCTGATACCTGTGCTTGAAAAGACCGGCACGGTCCGTCAGGTGATTATGAAAAGTCCCAAGCCTGCGACTGAAGTTCAGAGTCTGTATGGCGCGTATCTTGACAAAGTTATTTATATGCCCAAGCTGAAGCTTGACAGGCCGGACGCGCGTGAGCTCATGGACGGATTTTTTAATGAACTTAAGTCGTCGGTTTACGAACTGTCATACTCGACCGATGATGCCGTAGGCTATGCTTTGGAACTGAAAAACAAACTGGACGGCAATGCGCTGATATGGTACAACACGCTTTGGGATACTCAGTGTGGAGGTCATGATGATGAATTGTCATTGGTTGATGCCGATGCATCGTATGGCTATCTGATTGACACTCTCGGAGCTACGATAATACAGACCGATCGTGCCGAACATCTGCTTAAATATTTGCGCGGGCGAGGTCTGCATGATTAGATGGTATTATTAGAATTATGATTTTATTCAGATTTTTAAGATAAACAGTGAATATGAAAAAAATTTTGTTGATCATACTATTGCTTGCCGCGATATTGCCGATGCATGCCTTATCGTCAGGCAACAGGGCCGAGGCTCTGCGCGAGAAGCTCATGTCGGGCGACAAATCGTCGGTCATGGTTGTGGCTCACCGCGGCGACTGGAGATATGCTCCTGAAAACTCGCTTGCCGCCATACGTCATTCAATTGACGTGGGTGTCGATGTGGTGGAACTTGACCTGCAGCTGACTAAAGACAGCGTGCTCATAGTCATGCATGACGGCCGCCTTGAACGAACCACAACAGGCAAAGGGCTTGTAAAGGAGTGGACCGTTGACTCGATAAAGACTCTAAAACTGAAAAACGGTTGCGGCATAAAGACAATGCACGGAGTGCCCACGCTTGAGGAGGCTCTTCTTGAGGCCAAAGGCAAGGTGCTTGTCAATCTTGACAAAGCCGACCGCTATTTTGACCTGCTGATGTCTGTGCTTGAAAAGACCGGCACGGCCCGTCAGGTGATTATGAAGGGGGCTAAGCCTGCCGATGATGTTTTTGCTCTCTACGGGCCTTATCTTGATGAGGTTATCTACATGCCTGTGGTGAATCTCGACAAACCGGCTGCCGGTGAACTTATGACCGGCTTTATGGAGCGATTGCGTCCCGTAGCTTATGAGCTGGTGTATGCCGATGACTCCAACAGTATGCCTGTGCAACTCCGTGAGTCGCTTGACGGCAAAGCGCTTATATGGTACAATACTCTTTGGGATACTCTTTGCGGCGGACATGACGATGACCTTTCTTTGTCAGACACCGATGCCTCGTTCGGATACCTTATTGACACTCTCGGCGCTACCATCATACAGACCGACCGTGCCGAACATCTGCTTAAATATCTGCGTCAGCGCGGACTTCATGATTAATATGCTTGTGTTATGAGTAGTTTGCTAAGTTTCTTCGCTATGTCGCGTCCTTCGGGCGAGGTATTGTCGCCCGAGGCCACGCGCAAGCGTTACAGTCGTCTGCGCTGGCAGGTATTTCTTTCCGCCACGCTCGGTTACGGTCTGTTCTATGTATGTCGTCTGAGCCTTAATGTCATAAAAAAGCCTATTGTCGATGCCGGTGTGCTTTCGGAGACCGAACTTGGAATAATTGGTTCGGGATTGTTTGTGACCTATGCCATAGGTAAGTTTACCAACGGTTTTCTCGCTGACCGCAGCAATGTGAGGCGTTTCCTCGCCGCGGGACTTTTGGTGTCTGCGCTGATAAATCTTGCTCTTGGTTTTGTGGCTTCATTCGGCGTGTTTATGGTGCTTTGGGCTATAAACGGCTGGATGCAGTCTATGGGGGCCGCTCCGTGTGTGGTTGCCCTCTCTCGTTGGTACAGTAACAAGGACCGAGGTTCGTTTTACGGTTTCTGGTCGTCAAGCCATAATATAGGTGAGGCTATCACCTTTATAGCTACAGCCGTTATAGTAGCCTCTTTCGGTTGGCAGTGGGGCTTTCGCGGTGCCGGATTACTCGGACTTCTCGGTTTTGTTATTGTCGCCGTGTTTATGCGCGACACTCCGCAGTCGTGCGGCTTGCCGCCTGTCGATGTGTATAGCGGTGAAGTGTCAGAAAAGAAAGAAGAGGGGTCTGATAAAACTTCTGTTGCCGAATATCAGAAGCAGGTGCTTCGCAATCCTGCCATATGGATGCTTGCACTCGGCAGTGCGTTTATGTATATATCACGCTACGCTGTCAACAGTTGGGGCATCTTCTTCCTTGAAGCCGAAAAGGGCTATACCAATCTTGAAGCCAGCTCCGTAATTTCGATAAGCTCGGTATGCGGCATTGTCGGCACTGTACTCTCCGGTTGGATTTCCGACCGCTTTTTCGGTGGACGGCGCAATATGCCGGCGCTGATTTTCGGACTTATGAATATATTGGGTCTATGTCTGTTTTTGCTCGGACCGTCCGATAACTTCTGGCTTGATGCTGCCAGTATGGTCATTTTCGGACTCGCCATTGGCGCTCTCATATGCTTCCTTGGCGGTTTGATGGCTGTCGATATTGCATCAAAGAAGGCCTCCGGTGCCGCTCTTGGTGTGGTGGGTATCGCCTCTTATATCGGAGCCGCTCTTCAGGACTTTGTCAGCGGACTTACTATCGGCAACGGCAAGTCGGTTGTCGACGGACTTGCGGTATATGACTTCTCGGTCGTGACATGGTTCTGGATCGGGTCGGCTGTCTTGTCTGTTCTGTGTGTTCTTACTGTCTGGAACGCCAAAGCCTCGGAATAAGAATCTGCAATTCTGATAACGTCTGAACATATTATTTTTTATCTCCAAATAGAGATGCCCGCACCGGGATTCTATTTGGAGACTTTTTATGTACTTAAAAATAAAATTTGGAAAATTGCGTAGCGTTGATTAAATTTGCCGCATGATTGCCATCCTATGGTTTGGAATGGCGGTCTTAATTCTTTTTAGATTAACTAAATCACAAAGTCAACACAATGACACGTAACTACCGTAAACATCTGATGGTGCCGGTTTTGCCGCCTGAGGCAGATCCGGGTAGGGCGTTGCGTTGACGACTCCCTTCAACAGATTCGAACACCGAGACAAGGACCGACAGGGCTTGCTGTGTCTGCACATGATCGCAACTATTCTGTCAGCCCGAAGGGAGTACATTGACATTGTGGACCGGAATTCATGCCCCGCGGCGGAGGCGTCACGGACTGGATGCCGGTGTGATTTTTTAACGGGCTGTGGCGCTTCGGTGCCATAGCCGTGATTTATTAACCTAAAAAGAAACGATTATGAATATACAAAAACGAATATCTGTAGGTGACCTCAAAGTGCGTCCCTACGACTCAACCAGCAAAATAGCTACAGAATTCCCCGGTGCCGAACTGTTTGACAACCGAAACCATTTTCTCCTCTTCCCTCATCAGACCCATGTCGCGGTCTACATGTCGCTGATCAATGAACAAGCCCTCAAGACCACTCCCAAAGGCATAAAAATATCGGTGCTTTCGGTGACTCTTCGTGATGTCAGCGACGACGATCGTGTGGTGGGTGCGCGTTCGATTACAAATTTTTCAATGTCGCGCGATGAGTTTATTCGCGATGAGCGCCTTGACATATATGTACCGTCAGGTGACATAGACCCGTATCACCTTTGCCGGATCACGGTGGAGGCTTGCGGTACGGAGCTTAAGTCGCGCGAAATACGCTTTTTCTCTCTGAAAGAACTTCGTCTGCCGACCAAGTGGTATTTTCCGATTGAGGGTGGTGTGATTCTTGACCGGCCCAGCGAAAGAGTGGCTTCGCCCGGAGCGCGGCTGGACAACGAACTGTATGTCGAGTTTTTGCTGGATAAAAAACTTCCCGATACGATAGCGAAACTTCCCGAAGTAGAGATAGGTCTTGTGCGTCCCGACGGCACAAGCGAGCGGCATCTTTTGGTGCCTGTAGAGCGGTATTCCGAGTTTGATGACGAAGAGGCCCTTGTTGTAAGACGATTGTTTTCGATTGAGCCGGAGGTCAAGGGCGTTTATCGTGTGGAACTCCGTTGCATGGGCTATGTATTTGCTTCTTTTCTCTTCTCCAACGAAGGCCCTGTTGTGGAAATACCGTGGAAAGACGAGGAGCTGACGCAGCGGACAGGCGCCGAGGGCTCGGCTTATCCTGTTGTGTTTCGAGAGATGGTGGAAAAGCATAAAGCGTTGTATGACAAGAAGCCCAATGATGAGCCATGCGAGCATGTTGATGAAGCTTTCGGCCTTGATAATCTCGTCGGACTCACGTCGATCAAGCAGCGAGTATCCCAATATACGGCCCTTATGCGTTTCAACCGTATGCGTGAGGATGCCGGCTTCTCAAGCCTTTCACTTCCTCTTCACTCCATGTTTTTGGGGTCGCCGGGAACCGGAAAGACAACCGTAGCCAAAATACTCGGTAGCAAGCTTCGGGAGCTTGGAGTACTCTCAAAAGGCCATGTCGTGGTGCGTGAGCGTGCTACCCTTGTCGGTAAATATTATAATTCAGAGTCCGAGAATACTTTGGCTGCTCTTGAAGAGGCGGAGGGCGGAATCCTGTTTATTGACGAGGCATATCAGCTGTGTCAGCCTGATGACCCGAAAGATCCCGGACGTTTCGTCATCGAAACCCTTATGACGGCTCTTGCCGACGAGTCAAAACGCGACTGGATGCTTATTCTGGCAGGCTATACGGAGCCGATGCAGCAGCTTTTTGACATCAATCCCGGATTGCGTTCGCGCATACCGCAAAGCAATATCTTTACCTTCGAGGATTTTAATGAACGTGAACTTATGGAGATTGCCGAGGGTTATCTGCGGCGCAACCACTTCATGCTTGGCGAGCAGGCCCGCAGTCGGCTTAGCACGCGTCTTGCGGAAGATTATGCCCGTAGGGATGACGAATTCGGCAATGCACGCCACGTCATAAATCTCATTACGTCGTCGATCATACCTGCTATGGCTTCGCGTGTGTCACAGCTGTCGAATCCCGACAGGGAGCAGCTGATGACTATATTGCCGGCCGATATACCTGCCTGTGCTCCGCAGCCTACATACCTACGCGAATACCGGCGCGTCGGCTTTGCGGTGTAATAATTGATTTATTTCCGGCGTTTTGCTAAATTTGCAATAGCTCGTATCAGCGCCATAAACCGATTAGATCACGTAAAGAATGGATTACGATATTTTCATCAGCTATCGCCGCGTGGGCGGTGCACAATATGCCCGAATTCTTAAGGCCGAACTTGAAAAGCGCGGTTACCGCGACCGTGTGTTTCTTGACTACGATGAACTTAAGGACGGCCGATTCGACAACCGCATCAAGAGCGCTATCGAGTCGGCCCCTGTGTTTATTTTCATCCTATCGCCCGGTTCGCTCGACCGCTGTAAGAATGAAAACGATTGGGTGCGTCAGGAGATAATCCATGCCATAGAGCATGAGCGCCACATCATCCCGGTCAATTTCGACGGACTCTTCAAGGATTTTCCGCCCACTGTGCCGGAGCAGGTGCGTGAGGCTCTCGGCCAGCATCAATTTACGAAAATCGACAGTGAGACTCTGCTCAACGCCTCGGTCGAAATGCTTGTCAATGACCGCATAGCGCCGATAATTGCGCCTCGTGAGTCGACCTCAAAGCAGGAGGTCGGAGCGGAGATAGCCATCCTCTCCGATGCCGACTGCGACGTGCTCCGCTTCCGCAAGCGACTGGCTGTCGCCCACGTCGATACCGAGACCTTTGTCCACCTTGTCAAGGGCAACCACCTGCTCGAATTTGTCAGCAAAGAGTACCCCGAAATAAAAGACACACTCAAGTACAATGTCCCCGACAACGACTACAGCGACTTCATCGAAGTAAACCTGAAATCGCGCGTCGAGGAGAAGCGGCTGGAATCGCTCCGCCTGATAGCGGTCAAAGATGCTTCGGGCAAATGGGGCTTTGTGGACACCTCCGGAAACGTCGTAATCCCGTTCATTTATGACGATGCCGGTCCTTTCAGAGAGGGCTTGGCTGGTGTCGAAGATGCATCCGGCAAATGGGGTTATATAGATAAAACGGGTAAAATTGTGATCTCTTGCATTTACGAAGATGCATATGATTTCAGCGATGGTTTGGCTTGTGTTATGGATGGCTTATATGGCCTTATAGATAAAACTGGCAAAGTTATTATTTCGTGCTGTTATTGGAATGTGGGGGCTATAGGCGATGGCTTGATATCTATTGACGATGGGTCTGACAAATGGGGCTATATAGATAAAACAGGGGAAGTTGTCATTCCGTGCATTTACAATGATGCGAGAGGTTTCCGCGAGGGTTTAGCTTGTGTTGAAGATACCTCCGGCAAAAGAGGCTATATAGATAAAACAGGGGAAGTTGTAGTTCCGTGCAGTTACAATTATGCGAGTGATTTCAGTGAGGATTTGGCTTGTGTTGAAGATTACTCTTGTAAAAGTGGCTATATAGATAAAACGGGTAAGGTCGTCATTCCGTGCATTTATGAGGATGCATGGAATTTTCACGATGGCTTGGCGCGAGTCAAAGACTCATTCGGCAAATGGGGGTATATCGACAAAACGGGTAAAGTTGTAGTTCCATGTATTTATAAGAATGCGAGAGATTTCAGCGAGGGTTTGGCTTGTGTTCAAGATACCTCCGGCACATGGGGCTATATAGATGAAACAGGCAAAGTTGTTATTCCATGCGTTTATGATTATGCGGGAGATTTCTGCGAGGGTTTAGCTTGTGTTCAAGATTCTTCGGGCAAATGGGGCGTAATTAATAAGAATGGAGATGTTGTAATTCCTTGTATTTACGAAGGGATAATTTTGTAAAAATATCAGAAGTCTGATAGACGACAAATTAATTTGACCGGTTGGCGTTTTGCTTATGCAAAGTTGTGTTACGAACGGCCTTGTCAGTTCGTTCGCAAGGCTATTCGGACAATCGGGCGTGTATGTCTCGTATCTCCGATACGCGAGGGTGGGAGGCAGGTCGTAACCCCACGAACCGCCGTCTGCGGCCACCTTGTGTCCTCCGCCGGCTCATCGTGGGGTTACGCACATGTAGTGTCTTCGACACACGATATGAGGGACTTCGACACGTGGCAAGATTGAGCGGAAACGTCCCCTATATGCGGCAAGATGGGGGATGGTGCGTCGTTTACTCTGACTTATGCAAAGAAAATTCGGAGCAATATTGTGTTAACAACTATTAATTCGCATTTTTAATCTCGGGTCCTGAGGAATATACATGGGATCGTACATTTCGCCTTTCTTTATAAGGGTATAAAGGATCTTAAGCAGTCGATTTGCAACGTTATTCAATACAACGAAGATGTGCTTGTGTTCCACGTCGTATTTTTTCATTTTATAGACACGCATCTTCTCAAAATGTACCACAGCTGAACGCGCGCACATGAACAACAGAGACTTTAGCTGTTTATCTCCCAAGTGAGATACATGTGCGCCTTTGTCGGACTTTCCGGTGGAATTTGGAAACGGCGAGATTCCGTCAAGCGTGGCACATTTTTTAGCGGTGCTGACACGTTTGAAATTCTCCGTTTTGATTATCAGTAAGGTTGCGGTGACAGGCCCTATACCGGGTAGACTTTGTGCGATAGCCGAGTTTTTCGACAGGTCATCGTCATTGCCAATCAGCTCCACCATCTTATCCTCAATGAAAGCAATCTGAATGTTTAATTCTTCTACCATCTTCAACTTAATATTCTGTGCCGTAACGTTTTTTTCAGGACGATGCGCATCGCCTTTAAGCATTATTTGGAGCTGTTTGCGTTGCCCGACAAGCAGGCGCCTTGTGGCATAAAGCTCCTTGAGTTCATATATGGTATCAGAGGGGAAATGGGTATCTTCGAGCTTGTCGGCATGTCGCTCACCGTACTGGCGTATACGTGCAGCGTCAGCTGGATCGCTTTTACCTCTTGTCAGCCCCATGCTGTGTTTGATCTCGTACCCCGGGACATAGCTGACAGGAATATCCCTTATGTCTGCCAGTTTCAGCAGCAGGTCTCCGTAAACACCGGTGTGTTCGGCAACCAGACGGCTGTCCTGCGGCAACTTGTCAAGAAACTTTTCAATCTGAGGTCTGGTATTCCGCACCACGATACTTCTGATTTTTCCTTCGGAGTCCAAATAACTCACATCAAATTTTTCAGAAGCCAAATCAATTCCGTAAATTCGCATGATAATATTATTTTTATAAGATAATCTCCGCGTCAGGACGACCGATACTATAATAATAAATTCAAAAGGCCAATGTCTTTATTTACTCTCTGGCTTTAGTCCTGATAATAATGTCGTGCCTGTAACGACGCTTTGTCTTTATGACTTTGAGACGCATTAGGCTAACGCGACATTAGGAGGTTCTTTATTTTTTTAGTTGTTAAATATTTTAATAATTAGCGCTGCAAAGTTAACCTTTTCTTTGAGCTTGCAAATATAATAGGAGACGCATGATGTGTGTAACCCCACGATAAGCGCGTTAGCGCGGTTCGTGGGTAGGTTGACCGCCTGTCAATGACATCGCGTCGTGGACGCGAAACATCACCACAGGCTATCCCCTGCGAGCCTGCGAAACATACCGGCAGGGGATCGGTCTTCGAGCCCGCGAGGGCTTTTGCTTGGCGTAAGCCGGAGACAATGGGGCCGAAGGCCGACGCAGTCTCCGGTCATAGTTGTGCTCCGGATCGAAGAACCTGTAAAGGTTCTTGTTATAATCAGACAGCCGGTCTGGAATAAGCGCGAGTCTTGTCAGACTCGAAGCTTTGTATTGGCTTGGGAACCGGACACTCCGTGCCCGGCTAACAAACAGCATGAGCCTTTGCAGGCTCGCAGGGAGAATGGATGGGGGCACAGGGTGAATGGGTCAATGTAAAAATGAGGTTGTTAAACGCCACCAATGTTGGTAGGGACGCCAGTACCACGGCGTCCGGCTACGACCCGTATGGCTTCATCTCGCCCCGTCGGTATGGCCCTCCGGCTATGCAGGCGCCGTGGTACTGGCGCCCCTACCGGTCAGTGTATTTAAATTGATGTGATGTATTGTGTGTAAACGGTGTCTGGATGTGTATCGGACTCGTGGCTTGGGCGGTCGGATGCATCGGAGATGCATAATGTGTGTGGCCCCACGATAAGCGCATAGCGCGGTTCGTGGGGTAGGTTGACCGTCAGTCAATGACATCGCGTCGGGGACGCGAGACACACCCGCAAAGTATCTGTCTACGAGGTTCGCGAGATATCCCCGCAAAGTATACGCCGACGCGCCTGCGAAACATACCGGCAGGGGATCGGTCTTCGAGCCCGCGAGGGCTTTTGCTTGGCGTAAGCCGGAGACAATGGGGCCGAAGGCCGACGCAGTCTCCGGTCATAGTTGTGCTCCGGATCGAAGAACCTGTAAAGGTTCTTGTTATAATCAGACAGCCGGTCTGGAATAAGCGCGAGTCTTGTCAGACTCGAAGCTTTGTATTGGCTTGGGAACCGGACACTCCGTGCCCGGCTAACAAACAGCATGAGCCTTTGCAGGCTCGCAGGGAGAATGGATGGGGGCACAGGGTGAATGGGTCAATGTAAAAACGAGGTTGTTAAACGACGCCAATTTTGGTAGGGACGCCAGTACCACGGCGTCCGCATGCCCGCATGGTCATCCGGGTATGTGATTGCCGTGGACTTCCCATCCGGTATTTGAACATGCGGTCATAGTGGCCATAACCTGTATGGCCATCCGGGGCGTGGTTGGACGCCGTGATACTGGCGTCCCTACTAATTCGGGCCCGATGTGGATGCGTCGGAGGCGCGAGACATGTCGGTAAGGTGTCCCCCCACATACGTTGTGTTTAAACATAAAAAAGCTGCATCCGGTTAGGGACACAGCTTTTTTTGTCTTTGTTGAGCGCGTGGGCTTTAAGCCTTTGCGTCGGGAGTGACGTTGATGTATTGGCGACCGCCTTTACCCTCGGTAAAGAGCACTACACCGTCAACAAGAGCGTAGATGGTATGATCCTTGCCCATGCCTACGTTTTCACCCGGATGGTGCACTGTACCGCGCTGGCGCTTGATGATGTTGCCTGCCTTAGCGTGCTGGCCACCAAAAATCTTAACTCCGAGTCGTTTGCTTTCCGACTCACGTCCGTTCTTCGAACTACCTACACCTTTCTTATGTGCCATTTCTTTAAGATTTTAATGGGGTTAAGCTACCAAATCTTTAATCACTATCTTGGTGAAGCACTGGCGATGGCCGTTTTTACGGCGATAGCCTTTACGTCTTTTCTTCTTGAAGACGATAACTTTGTCACCTTTTACGAGCGGCTCGGCCACTTCGCATACTACTTTTGCTCCTTCAACGGTAGGAGCGCCAACTTTAACGTTACCGTCGGCATCAAGGAGGAGCACGCGGTCAAATTCTACTGCGTCGCCCGCTTTTTTGTCCTCGCCGAGAAAGTGAACATACAAGAACTTGCCGGCTTCTGCCTTGAACTGCTGTCCTTGGATTTCTACAATAGCGTACATTTTATATAATAATGTTACTTGTTAACTCCGTCAGGCGAGCGACTCGGACCGCTACTTCTTCAAAGCCTGTGCGGAAAAATTGCCCACAAAGTTACAAAAAATATTCCATATAACGGCTATTTGGTATAAAATTCAAAATATTTTTTTGAACAAAGCTAAAGCGGAAGGTTCGCTTAGTCCCAATATCGGGGCTTTGGCCCCGGTTTATCGTCTAATCGGCTTGTATGCGGATGCCAACAGACAGTGTTATGTCATTGGCCCACGCTTTTGATTTTAGGTGCGTAATTTCTCCTTCCTGATTGGTTAGTGTCACTTTACTGCATGACAGCGGGTAACGGTAATTTATGTCAAATATCCAGCTGACAGATTTTGTCACACGGTATCCTAATGTTATGCCTGTATTGGCATATTTGGCTCCAATCTTGCGGTCAATCTTGAGTTGTGACTCATATCGGTTTTCGCCATTTTGATCATCTTGTTTTAGGTAGCCGTCCCAAGTTTCACTGCCATAACCTTGAATGCCCACGCCTCCTCGCATGAAATATTGCCAGCGATTGTGCTCGAAACGGTATGTTATGCCGATGCCTAAAGTTATTTTTAATATGTAGCCCAATCCGCATTGGGTTCCCGGAGAGAAATCCAATGCGGGATAATTATCAAACCACGGACGTCGGAAATGTGAAAAGTGTAAGTCTGAGTCAAAATAACCTCCCCAATGACGGGTAAAAAATTTACCTATGCGGCATGTCCATTCGTAGGACACTGGCTGCCTTTTACCAAACCACTCTATATGCTCGTCGCTTCCTGTTTTTATTGACGGACCTATGGTTATATCTAAAAAGAACGGCTTTTTAAACGGTGTCATTACGACACTGTCGACAGGTTGGCCAACGGTAGTGATATCAGTCGTTTGTGCCTGTACTGTGGGAGAACATACCAATATGCTTGCTATCAAAGTAAATTTGATTATGGCCGGTGTGATAAGGTTATGTCGCATTTTAATTATTGATTGGTCTACAATTACAAATGTAATGTATTGGTGCGTTTATTGCAAGAGTTTCTTGGAAAGATTTTGACCGTTCTTATTTACAAACCAAAAAATTGGTGGACATGAGGAGTGTCTTTTCATCGATATTCGGTGGGACAAACTCCGTATTTTTCTTTGAAACGGCGATTGAAGTTGGTTGCGTCCGGCATACCTATACTGCTTCTTGTCTCTTTTACCGATATACGGTTTTCCCTTAGTAATGCGGCCGCTTTTGTCAGGCGCATATCACGCAGATACTCTATCGGGGTTAAACCGCGCAGCGATTTGATCTTATTATATAGCTGTCCTCGGCTGATACTGAGCATGTCTGCCAAAGAGTTTATGTCAAAATCTGGGTTGGCGATATTTGCCTCTATGGTTTTGTCAAGTTTTTCGAGGAATAATTTGTCAGTACGTTTTTCAAAAAAAGGTGTCGGTCGTGTTTTCTGTGTCTCTTTGGCTCCGGATGCCGCTTCTCGCCTAAGTTTTATCTTTTTCATGACCAACGCCGTGAGTACTTCGCAGTTAAACGGTTTTTGCAGATAGTCATCAGCTTCAGACCGGATGGCTCGCAATAGGCTGCGCTTGTTGTCGAAGTCTGATATGAGTATTACGGGTATTGTTGATGAATCTGCTCTCCGTTTAAGCTCATGAAGCAGGTTATATGTTTCGGTACTGATGTCAGTATCCAGTATTATCGCATCCGGATGATAGATCTCCACTGACGTCAAAACCGATTTTCCATCGGTCACGACAATCGCTCTCATAAATTGCATCAGGTCGCGTCTTATTACGTCGGCAAGATGGCTGTTGGATGTGGCTACAATAATAGTGGTGTCTTTATTGATCGGTATATCGGCCATTTCTATTATGTCGTCTTTATTGCAATAAGGGAGACCTCGCCCTATTTCACGAAATTCAACAAGTTGCTCGACCATCTGCATGAGCATGCGGCTGCTGTTGCGCAGATGTTGCAGGTCGGTACGGGTAAGATGTTCGTCGCTTGTCCCTTTGAGTTTCTCAATGGTTGAACGTATTATGGTCAGTGGTGTGCGAAACTCGCGTCCGGCATGCATGATGAGTTCGGTTCTGAAGCGCTGGTTCTCACGTTCGATCGTGAGTTGGTTATGCAGCCTTATTTTCAGCCGTGATATATATATAATGTATATAGCGGTAAACGATGCGGCGATTATATAAAGACCATAGGCCCACCATGTGCGCCACCATGGAGTGAGTATCGTAAATCTATAGCTTATCGGGGGCCCCCATTGTTCACCTATGTATCGGCTTTGTGCGACAAACTCGTATTCTCCGGGAGTAAGATCGGTATAGAAATTCCAACCTTCTCTGAAAGGGGTTGTCCAATCTTTGTCAAAGCCATTGAGTTTGAACCGGTAAGATAAAGAGTCAAACGGAATATTCTCTTCCGTTCCACAGAAAAAACGCAGATTGTTTTGTTTGTGATTCAGCTTAAGTGAGTCAGTGACGTTCTCACCATAGGCCCATATTCCGAGCAGCTTTACATGTGGCGGTTCTTTACCCGATACTTTAGTAAGGGGGAAAAATAACGCTATCAGGAGTAATAAATGAAAAGTTGACACTTTCATGTGATAGAGAAAAGATTAATGATGCAAAAATAATACATTTAGCCGCTATAATTGCACAAATAGCATATAAAATAATTGAAAAAAGGATATAATTTAGCGTATACATTTTTAACCTGAAACAATAAATACCAGTAGAGATGAGTAAATTTAAACCAATCATTCTGACTGCGGCTTTGTCAGTTTGTTCCGGAGTTGGCGCTCAGCAACTCAATGTCGACCTTAATAGCAAAGGCCACATGGTGCCTGAGAGCCTTTATGGAGTGTTTTTTGAGGAGATTAATCATGCCGGTGACGGTGGCCTGTATGCCGAGCTGGTAAGGAACCGTAATTTTGAGGAGCATGTTCTACCTTCCGGCATGACTTATGTAGACGGATATGCGGTTGCCCCCCATAGTCTTAATTATGAGCACGGCGGATACCGCGACTGGCGCGTAAAATGGGATCTCGATTCGCTTAAAATGGATGGATGGAGTGTGACAGGTAATGCCGATTACGATGTGACTTCTGAAAACCGGCTTGATCCCGCTACACCCAATGCATTGCGACTTGAGATGAAAGCTCCCGGTGTAGTGCTTGAAAATGCCGGATATTGGGGCATGCGTATAATCGGAAAGGATAAGTATGACCTGCGGTTTTATCTTAATCCCGTCGACTATACCGGAAAGGTAACGGCCAAGATTATGTCGCAGGATGGTAAGGAACTGGCACAGAAAACATTTGAAGTAAATAAATCGTCGGACTGGAAGGAGTTTACAGCTGAACTTACTCCCGAAGCAACCGATTATAAGGCTACACTCCGTCTTGTGTTTGACAAGCCGGGCAAGGTTTATGTAGACTATGTGTCACTTTTCCCGCAGAATACATTCAAAGGTCGTAAAAACGGTCTTCGTCCCGACGTGGCACAGATGATTGCCGACCTTAAGCCGGGTTTTGTGCGATGGCCGGGCGGATGTATAGCCGAAGGCGCCACCCTCGAGAATCGTGCCAAATGGAAAGAAACGCTTGGCGACCCCATGAAGCGTCACAGCGAATGGATATTGTGGAACTATCATTGCACTTGGGGATTCGGCTACCATGAATTTCTGCAATTCTGCGAGGATATAGGTGCGGCGGGTATGTTTGTCGCAAATGTAGGCTTGTCTTGTTCTGTGCGCAACGGTGATTGGACCGAAGATTACGAGCCGTTCCTGCAGGACATCATAGATGCCATTGACTATGCTACAGCTCCCGTAAGCAATCCGTGGGGAGCCAAACGTGCTGCTGCCGGACATCCCGATCCGTTCAACCTCAAATATGTAGAGCTTGGAAACGAACAGGTCGGTGATCACTATGCTCAACGTTACAATTACTTTTATCGCATACTTAAAGAGAAGTATCACGACATCACGTTTATATCGACTTTGCAGCTGTCGCCGAGCCGTGACAAACTCGAAAAAGCCGATATGATTGATCCGCATTGGTATGTTAATTCGGGGTTCTTCTATGAGAACGACCATCTCTTTGACAACATGGATCGGGGCAAATATGATATATACATCGGTGAGTATGCCGTAATTACCGAAGCAAATATGAATGCGGCGCTTTCAGAAGCCGCTTTCCTCACAGGAGTAGAGCGTAACTCCGACCTTGTAAAAATGGCTTCTTACGCACCTTTGTTTGAAAACAACAACCGGCGTGACTGGCCTACCAATCTCATATGGATAAATAATGAGAAGACGATGGGCCGTGCGTCATATTATGTACAGCAGATGTATGCTCAGAATCGACCCACATATAATGTGGAGGTTTCTGCCGACGAGCCGGTGCGCAATCTTACAGCCGGAAATATCGGACTGGCAGGACGCGACCTTCAGTCGACTGTGCGCAATATCGTAGTGAAAGATACTTCAGGCAAGGTTCTGGTATCGGGCGTGCAACCTGTAGAATTAAAGAAAGTTGAACGTAAAGGTACAGGCCGTTGGGGTGGCTCTGTGGTAATGAATATGATTGATGGCGTGCAACTTAACGGCGGTTCGGTAGAGTTTGACGCACGACTTGTCGAGGCTGAGGTTCCGGCTCCTCATTTCAGTACTGATCGTACCCCGAGAAAGCTACTTGTGGCTCCGGCGCTTGTATTTGGTGCCGAACCGGCTCTCAAGGACTACTTTATGCTTAATATACCGCAGATAAACGGTGACCGTAAGATTGTCACCATGAACCGTGCCACCAACGGGGAGGCTAACATAGACCGAAATCCCGGCGGTAACAGTCTGCCTCTGGAGAAAGACAAGTGGTACAAGGTGCGGGTAGAGTTGTCGGGCGACAATTCAGTGAAAGCTTACATAGACGGCGACAAGGTCTTTGAGCAGATTGCCGCAGCCCCGTCAGGCCATTATTCGGCAGCCGGTTATGATGACAATACCGGTGAGACAATTATAAAGGTGGTTAATTCGACCGATAAAAATTATACTCCCGAGATAACTCTCAATGCATCGTCAGTTGAGCGGGTGGGTAAAGTTATCACTCTGTCATCAGAAAGCAAGTCGGATGAAAATTCTATGGACAATCCTCAAAAGATAGTTCCTCAAGTGACCGAGTACAGGAAATTCGGCAAGAAGTTCCGCTATACTTTCAAACCCAATTCATTTACAATATTGCGTATCAAAAGTACAAAATAAACTTATTCAATCATGAAAAATAAACTTATCTGTGGTTTGACGGCAGCTTTGATTGCCGTAGTACCGGCTTATGTGTCAGCCCGCACTGTCGGTCCTGTAGTATCGGATGAAACTACCGTAGCCAATACGGTTTACGGAAAGGTTCAAGGCTATCGCGACGGCGATGTGTATACATTTAAAGGCATACCTTATGCAAAAGCCGAGCGTTTTATGCCTCCTGCAAAGCCCGATGCGTTTGACGGCGTGGTGAAGTGTCGTGTATATGGCCCAAAAGCGCCACAGGGACAGTCGTTGGCTTTTCGAGGCAATCTGCAGAGTGACAATGACTTCGGTTTCCAATTTAATCTCGAACCTATGGACGAGAACCGCTGTCTTGTATTGAATGTATGGACAAAAGGTCTTGATGACGGCAAGAAGCGTCCGGTATTCGTCTGGTTTCACGGCGGTGGTTTTGCTACCGGATCAGGCCATGACTTGCCTTGTTATGAAGGTCGTGCTTTGGCTGATAAGGGCGATATTGTGGTTGTGACCGTGAATCACCGTCTTAATGTGCCGGGTTTCTTCGACATGTCGGGACTTGGCGGTCGCTATGCCGAGTCGGCCAATCTCGGTATGCAGGATCTTGTAAAGTCGCTTGAGTGGATACATGACAATATCGCCGGGTTTGGTGGCGATCCCGATTGTGTTACTATCGGCGGTCAGTCTGGTGGCGGCGGCAAAGTGTCAACTGTTATGATGATGCCTTCGGCTAAAGGACTGTTTCACCGCGCGATAGTGCAGAGTGGGTCGTTTGCCCGTCAGAACGTAAATGAAAATGGCAAGCTCTATGCACAGGCTTTGCTTAATGAACTTGGACTTAAACAAGATGATGTGGACGGACTTAATGCGGTGCCCTACGATGAACTTGTCAGTGCTGTAAACAAGAGTATGCGTACGGTCAACATGACTCTTGCCGCTCAAGGCAAGCGCCCGGTCATGGGAATGATGGGACCGGTGCTTGACGGTAAATATGTTGTGGCTCCGGGATTCGAAAATACCGCTCCTGAAGTGAGCCGTGACGTACCCATGATGATTGGCTGGAACTTTAACGAATTTGACTTTGTCGGAGGGAAGGAAGATACCATGTTCAGGGACGGAGCCATAAATCAAGCCCGTAATAAAGCCGCGCAGGGAGCCGCCGACGCATATCTGTATATGTTCAACTGGAAACCTGTCGGTAATACTCTTGGGGCTTGTCACGGTATGGAGTTGCCGTTTATGTTCAACAACATTGAACTACAGCCCGAAATGACCGGAGCAACTAAAGACGCTTACGAACTTGCCGACAAGATGAGCGATGCATGGATTGCATTTATTAAGACTGGAAGCCCTAACTGCAAGGGTTTACCGAAATGGGAGCCTTTCAATTCCGAAACTGAGCCAACTATGATTTTTGACAACAAGTCATATCTTAAGAAAAAATAATTAAATAAAATTAAGAGTGGCTGACCGGATCTTAAGTCTATGTCGGCCACTTTTTATAATCCAATCATTATGAACAGATTTTTGATGACTATTGTGTTGATGCTGATCGTATTAACTGCGTCGGCGGCACCGTCAAGAAAGTTAATTGATGGCGGAGGCAGCGGTCCGTATAAGGCGGAGGCTGTTTCCGAGGCATCGTTGCCCGGTTTTGTAGTATATCGTCCGTGCGATATCGCGGCTGCGGTAATCCATGAGGGGCCTCTGCCACTTTTGGTATTTGCCAACGGGGGATGCAATGATACGTCTCTGCCCCACGAGAAATTATTGAATGACCTCGCTTCTTACGGCTATCTTGTGATAGCCCTCGGCGAGATGCAGGATAGCATAAATGACAGGCAATTGCATAAGTCGCCCAATGAAGACATGCTGCATGCCATCGATTGGGCCGAAATGCAAAACGCTGACAAAAAAAGCCTGTATTATGGTAATATAGATATGGAGTTTATCGCACTTGGTGGACAGAGTTGCGGCGGTGCTCAAGTGTTGGCCAACTGCGGTGATAGCCGTGTGAAAAGTTGTATTATGCTTAATTCAGGTATGGGTGACATTGAAATGGCCGGAGCAAGCCGTGAGTCGCTTAAGGATCTTCATTGCCCCATCCTGTACCTTATCGGTGGCGAAAGCGACATTGCCTACCGCAATGCGTTGGCCGATTATGAACGCATCGATAATGTGCCTGTGGCTTTTGCCAATCATCTCCGCGCAGGACATGGCGGCACTTTCCATGAACCTTACGGAGGCTCATTCTCGCGCATGCTCAGATCATGGCTCGGCTGGCAGTTCAAGGACAAGCGTCAGGAGATAGACGTATTTTTGCGCAATCGTCTCAACGACTTCCCCGATTATACGATGAAAGCTAAGAATTTCCCCGACAGCAACGAGCCGTTTACAGTAAAGGAGATCAGTTGTAAAAGCCGCGACGGCAAGAATATATGGGGTAAGGCTTATATACCGAATACCGAGGAAGCTAAGAAGCCGATTGTTATAATGGCGCATGGCTACAACGGCACCCACCACGAGCCGCAGGCTTATGCCGAGACTCTCGCCATGCGTGGTGTGGCAAGCTACATATTTGACTTCTGCGGAGGGGGCAATAACAGCCGTAGCGAGGGCAAAACTACCGAGATGACCGTGTTCACGGAGAAAGAAAATGTGGAGGACATAACCCGTCAGGTCAAGACATGGGATTTTGTCGATTCTACCCGCATGGCTCTGCTCGGATGCAGTCAGGGCGGACTTGTGGCAGGACTTACCACGGCCGCCAATCCCGATTTGTTCAAGGCTTTGGTGCTGGTTTATCCGGCGCTTACCATTCCCGCTACGGCTCCGATGATGCTCGAGAAGTTTGATGCCGACGGCGGACGTCCGCAGGATGTCATGGGCATGAAACTCGGCCGCGTGTATTACGAGAAGATAAACGGCCTCGACATGCTCGACACTATCGGCGCATTCAAAGGAAAGGTGTTTATCGTGTATGGTGACAGAGACATGATTGCAGCGGGCGGCACAATGTATAAGGCTAAATCACGCTATGCCGATTGCGAGACTTTGGTCGTGGAAGGCGGTACTCACGGATTCCCTTCATACGAGCATCACGAACAGGCTTGTCGCGGCATAGCCGACTTCCTTACACGTGCGCTTGCAAAGCCCCGTGAACGTATGCGCTATGTGTTTGACTCGAAAAATCCCGATGTTCATGACCCTGTCATGGCCTATGAGGACGGCCGGTATTATATGTTTACTACGGGCTTCGGCATAGGCATGATGTCGTCATCCGATATGATTGAATGGAAGCCGGAGAAGGCTCCGCTTGACCCGATACCGACTTGGCCCAAAGAGCCGGTACCTGCCTATAACGGCCATACATGGGCTCCCGACGTTATTAAAGTTGGCGACAAGTGGTATCTGTACTATAGTTGTTCTACATTTTACCAAAACATATCGGCTATAGGGGTGGCTGTCAATAAAACGCTTAATCCGGAGTCGCCTGACTACAAGTGGGAGGATCTCGGTATGGTCATCATGTCGCAGCCGGGAGTGAATGACTGGAATGCTATCGACCCCAACGTCATCATTGACAAGAAGGGCAATCCGTGGCTTACGTTCGGCTCTTTCTGGGACGGTATACAGCTCGTGAAGTTGAAAAAGGACATGAAGACCCCGGTGGGCGAACCGAAGACAATAGCACGGCGTCGCAATCCCGCTTCTGTGGCGCATCTGCAGCCTACGGCCAACAACAATGCCATCGAAGCGCCGTTTATCACTTATCATGACGGGTATTACTATCTTTTTGCCAGTCATGACTTCTGTTGCAAGGGATTGAGCAGCAACTACAAGACTGTCGTTGGCCGCAGTAAAAAAATCGAGGGTCCGTATCTCGATAAGGAGGGTAAGGACATGGCCGCTACCGGCAGTACGCTTCTTGTGGGCGAGAGCGACCGCTACAGCGGAGTAGGGCACTGCAGCGTCTACGAGTTCAACGGCAAGTGGTACTTTGCCGCTCATGCCTACGACAAGAGCCGCAAAGGCGCCTCCAAGCTGTTTCTGCGCGAATTGCGCTGGGCGGACGGCTGGCCCGTTATCGTTGACAAATAAGTGAAACGACAGGTAGATTTATAACCGGTAAAGAAACATGTCGCGGTCGGCGGCGCGGCTGTGCTCAATTTGAGAGCGCAGTCTGCGCCGTCTGACGTAAAAATTGCCTTTTGACATATTGGTAAACAGGCAAACTGCTTTGGCCGAGAAGCCCGCATACAGGTACGTAAGAAATGCTACGTCGCCTGCGTCAAGCTCCGGCAGCTGTGACTCAAGGCGGATTATGATGCCGTTCATATGTTCGTTTACAATTGTCTTCAATTTTGACAGCTCCGACGGACGGCGCAGTTCGGTAAGCATCTTGACTATATTGTTGTAGACCGACTTTTTCAGTTGAGGCGAAGGCGATGTAAGGGCTTCGTAATATTCGTCGCAGAGTCGGTCAAGAGTCTCGAAACGTTTGTGAAATAGCGACTCGATGCGTTGATGCAGACGTGTGGCCTCGGTTTGGGTTTCGTTGAGTTGTCGGCTTATTTCCCTTATATCGGCTATATGTCGGTTTATTTCCGCGTTTTTAATCGACAGTTGTATGCGCGACACGATTATTATGCCCGCAGTCATTGCAAGCAGCGCACATACTATGATGATGCCCGTGCGTTTTGCCCGTGATGAGTTGTCGTTTGCCTCGGCGGTAACTGTGTCGGCATATTCAAGTTCGGCGCCGGTCACCGGCTGTCTGAGCGCTTCTGAAAGTATTCGGTCTTGACGATAGGCCATACGGCGGTAGTCGGCAATCAGACTATCGTATTGGCCGTTTTTTATATGCAGACGATATCGTGCCATCTCTACCTGTATGGCGTCGGGAGCAAGCACGGATCCACGTTCTATATAATATCGCGCTTTGTCAAGATCGCCTGAATGAAGACATATCTCCGCGATATTGGCATAATCCTGACCTGTAAGGGTGTAGATGTTGTCGTAGCCTTTAAGTCTGTCGGCTGTTTGGGCAGCCTGTTCATAATCGCCTGTGTAGAGCAGAGGCCTTATGCTGGCGCTAAGGCAGTGTGCCTGTAGCAGCGAGTCGGCTGTAGGCAGATTAAGAAGACTGTCAAGAAGCGTTATGCTTTGTGTGTACTGTCGGTCGTTGTAGTATGCTATCGCCAGATCAAGCTCCGAATACATCGTCTCGCGCGGTAGCATTGCCCTCCGGTAATATTCTCGGGCGAGATGCCGGTATTCGAGCGAACGGCTTGAGTTGTATGTGGCATTGTGCAGGTCGGCCATAAGTTCATATGCCCGTGCGGTCTCCTTGTCGTTGCTTAGTTTTTGTGCTATACGCAACGCCTCCAACGCCGCTTTCATGCTTGCCGCGTAGTCGCGTGAGTTGCATTTGACGCAAGCGAGATAGTAGTACGCCATCTCTTTATACAGGTCATCATCTCGGTCGGCATAATATTCGACCGCCACGTTGATCAGCGAGTCATCGGTCACGTCGATATAGTTCTTGTCAAGTGCACGTGAGTACAGGAGCGCATAAGCGGCACGGTCTCCGTCAGAGGTCAGGCTGCGGGAGTCTATGCTGTCAAGCAGTGCAAGGGCCGCTTGCGGATTGTCGGCCATCAGTAGCTCCGCTTTGTCAAGTGTGGCTTGCCGGCCGTCATGGTACGTACACCTGCATAACAATAACAGAAACAGAGTCGATAACTTTGCGATATGTATGTTCATACGGCAAAGTTACAATATCCGGACCGCATAATCTACCAATATAATGCCCTATTATTGCATCGCCGTGTTAAAAAACAGTAGTTCCGCAATAATTCGCGTCAATTACCACATATAAGAAAAGGTTATCACTCTTAATCTGTGGTGAAGTTTAGAATGAAGCCGTATATCATATTTCTGACAATCATGCGAGTGAATGTTATATCAATAATCTCAAAGTTACAAATGTAATTCGCTTTATTTAGAGTTACGATATATCTGCCTCGTGTCGCCTTACTGATCATATTATGATCAAAGACTGTCGCGGGAGTGTCTGATAAATAGAATTTTACGACGCCTACATGCTTTCCATCATTGCAAAACATAAAAGATGTAACTTCTCCGTTCTTGGAAAAACTCCATCCTTGTTTTATTAATTCTTCGTCGTCATTCTCATCTTTTGGAATGTCAACATACCATTCTTTGTCACAAAAATCAGTGAGATTGAAAACTCTGGATGCTTGACTTGTGTTTGTGGCAAACACGCAAATAATAAATAAAATTATGAGTATTGCAGACCGTTTCATAATCGACTGTAAATTGGGGCATTATACTATTAGTTGATGCTGATGAAACAATATATGGTTTTCATCTTTCCTGACGTATTTTTAGCGTTTTGGGATATCTGGGATTGTTTATATCAACAATTTGAAGTACAGTGTCATTTAGAACTATTATTTTAAATACAGCGGTAAGCCTTTTCCATGGGTCATTTGGCGTTGGTCTAAATCGTGGATTTGCTATTATGTACTGACCGTTTTTCGCTTTTCCTATCTTTGAATTGTCAAAAACTTTATCAATAGTATCTGATAGATAATATGGTGTAGTTGTCTCTCTCCGGCCATAATAGTATGTGAAATATAATGATTCGGTTTCAGTGAAATGAAAGCCTTCTGACGGATGATTTCCGCTACTGAACTGTAATTCCCAGTCTTTTCCGATTAGTTTGTCCATCGTTGTCTGTGCAGAAATACTAATACTGCTGATGATAATAGCCAGTGCTATTGTTATGATAATATGATATTTCATTGTCGGTAGTAATATCAGTTAGACGTCAGATTTAAAATGTAATTTTGGGCTATATTTTTGAGTACCATTCTGTGGCTTGAGATTGTCATAATCTCCAAGTTGTTAACGTAATTAGCCTTATTTATGGTAACAATGTATTTGCCCTTTGGAGTTTTGCCGACTTTGTTGTAATCAAAATTTGTTACCGGCGTGTCTGACAGGTAAAATTGTACTGTAGCTTCTATTTTCCCGTCTTTGCAGTACATGAATGATATTGCATCTCCGTCATTGGATAACCGCCAACCTTGTTTTGCCGGCATAGGGTCAGTATCGGGTGCAAATTCAATCGCCCATTCTTTGTCACAGAAATCAGATAGATTGAACGTTTTAGTCGTTTGGCCTGAAGCCGAGGTGTAAAAACTAAATATTAAGGATATAATAAATGTTGTAATCTGTTTCATAATTAATCGTACCATTTTATAATTTCAAAAGTATAGCTTTTAGGAAAGAATTTAGGAGGAGCTACATAAGCTTTTGCATCTGCGGGATTTATATAAATATAATTGCCTGAAGACGTATACCCAATAATTAAGATATTGTGCCATGTATTTCCTGTGATAATTATATTAGTCATTACGGTATGTCCCGCATCAATTGCATCTGGAATACTTTTGGGGTATTCATTTGTTTTAAAATAACTATTAGCTAAAGGGCGTACTAATGCTGGTATGACACCCTCGAAATAAGTGACAAGTTTATAGCGATTAAAGTATTCTTTATCAAAAAAATCTTCGCCAATATTTTGTTTAAAATATGCTTGTGCAACATACCGTAGTATGGTGGTAACACATGTTTCTCCGCTTTGCTTTGGGTACTTGATTTTTTTCTTGACGGGAACAAGTTTGTCACTGTCTTTTTGTTTATATTCGGTAGGCTTTATTTCGGAATTGTTATCGTTATTGCCGCCATTGCCGATATTTCCGTTGCCGGGACGATCGTATCCGGGAGGGAATACGGGTGGGGTGTTGTTGCCGCCGGGATATGACGGGCCGGGAGGCTGATATGGAGGAGGTAGCGTCGGAACTCCACCGCCGGGGTTGGAGCCACCACCGCTACCTCCACCACCGTCACCGTATACGTCGACATTGGGCAGGGTGATGCCGGAGCCGAACTCGCCGCCACTCCGGGAAGTGGCAACGAGTTGACGTGAAATGTTTTTTGCTCCGATCAGACGTCTCATTTCGTCGAGAAGTGCGCCGTAATCTTCATAAGGCTCGTACACTGACAGATGGTGTATCCCCTTGCCGTCGCGATACTGTTCAAACATGACGGTGTAGTTGGTGGTTACGGTAGAGTAGATGACGAAGCCGGAGAAGCCTCGCTCACCGTTGTCGCCACAGATGAACATGTCGCTGATTTTTTCGCGGTTCATGGTGGCGCAGTCGGCTGCCGGGATTATTGACGCGAGGAAGCATGCGTAGTGTCCTGCCGGGTAGCGGCACACAATCAGCCGTTGGTAAATGGCTGTCGAGTATGACTCCTCGCATACTTCCGGGTCGATGTAGAACGAGCCTGAATAGCGGGCTTCGGTAAATAGCCCGACGTTGTAGACGGTCATGTCATCGCGCACCACGGTGGTGACGTCGGTCCAGTCGGCGGCAATGGCTCCCGGGTGCATGCCTATCAGTTCATATTCGACCTCTTGCGAGGCATACTCGTTGAAATACTCGCGTGCCGCCTCGATGTCAGGAGGCAGATGTTCGTCTACCGCCTCGGGCGGCCGCTCCTCGGTGTCGCATGCCGTGAGCAGCATGATCGACAGGGCCAATACAGGCCATAGCTTTTTTAAGTGATGCATGATGTAAATTAATTAATGTATTTAATAGTCCGCGAAGTGTCGAAAATGACCCCGTCGGACATAGGCAAAGTTATGGACCGTGCAAGAAATATGACGAAAATCCGCCCGATTCAAAAGTGAACAAGCCTCTTTGTAATATGCTGAAATACAGTGCAATACAACGATGGTGATTTCTAAATTTTGAACAAAAAAATCGTCGGCTTTAAGTTGCTGAATATTAGTGTTTTATGAGCGATGTTATATAAAGGAGTATAAAATGTTATACGGTATGGTGCTAATATGTTGACTGTCAGTGCGCTTGTAGGGGCGCCAGTACCATGGCGCCCGGTTTCGGTCTGTATAGCCATCCGGATATGCGGTTGCTTTGGCACCCGGCCATCCGGGTATTCGGGCGCCGTAATACCGGTGCTCCTACCGGCGTGATATTAATTCATGAATCGGGTTTTGCATATGATCCCGATTATTGATTCTATTTAATAATGTAAGCAGTATTGTGAAAAATAAGTAGTAACTTTGTGGCGACCATAATCCAATCATTATATGGACAGTTTACTTCCGTTTGCATTTATTTGCCTGACTTCGTTCTTTACATTGACCAATCCGCTCGGCACCATGCCGGTGTTTCTTTCGATGACGAAGGGCATTGATAATGCTCAGCGTGCGCGTATAGTCAAGCGCGCCACAATAGTGTCGTTTGTCATTCTTATCAGTTTTACCGTGTGCGGTCAGGTGCTGTTCAGCCTCTTCGGCATATCGACCAACGGATTCCGCATAGCCGCCGGCTTTATCATCATGAAGATCGGCTTCGACATGCTTCAGGCCAAATATTCCCACACCAAACTGAAGGACGACGAGGTAAAGGTGTATGCCAACGATATATCCATAACACCGCTGTCTATCCCGATGCTTTGCGGCCCGGGAGCCATAGCCAACGGTATAATGCTCATGGAGAATGCGGCTACGTGGGAGATGAAAGCCACTCTTATAGGCAGCATAGCCATAATATATCTGCTGACTTATCTCATACTGCGTGCGTCGACGCGGCTTGTACCTATACTCGGCGAGACGGGTAATAATGTCATGATGCGTCTTATGGGCCTGATACTTATGGTGATAGCTGTCGAGTGTTTTGTGGGCGGATTGAAGCCTATCATGATCGACATTATCAAGGCGGGCAATGGGCTGCTCTGATGACGTCGCGGAGGTTTAACCTATGAAACTTGCTCAAGGCACAGAACTTTTAGGGCTTATAAGGTCGGGCGGTGAGCTTGACGGCCGCCGTAAACTATTGCTGACCGTAAAATTGAGTGCTCCGGCTATTGTTGCGCAACTGTCGTCAATCGTCATGCAGTTTATTGACGCTTCGATGGTGGGCCATCTCGGCGCCGAGGCCTCAGCCTCGATCGGTATCGTGTCGACCACGACATGGCTGTTCTGGGGTATGCTTACGGCGCTTGCCACCGGATTTTCCGTTCAGGTAGCCCATGCCATAGGCGCCGGTGAGTTGTCGCGTGCACGATCTATATTCCGTCAGTCGATTACGGCTACGGTGGTGTTCAGCCTGTTGTTGGCCGCTATAGGTTGCGCCATAAGCGGCGGACTGCCGCATTGGCTCGGCGGCGAGGAGGCCATATGTCATGACGCAAGCCTTTACTTTTTTGTTTTCGCACTGTTTCTGCCTGCGCTTCAGCTCAATTTTCTCGGAGGAGCCATGCTCCGGTGCAGCGGCAACATGCATGTGCCGAGTCTGCTCAACATGCTTATGTGCATGATGGATGTAGTGTTTAATTTTTTCTTGATATTTCCGGCACGCGACATAGACCTCTTCGGAGTAAGTATGCTTATGCCGGGCGCGGGCCTCGGTGTGCTCGGAGCTGCTCTCGGCACGGTACTTGCCGAGACCGTGACGGCGGTGCTTATGATGTGGTATGCCTGTGCACGCTCCAAGGACCTTGCCATAATCGGGCTTCGCGGCGGTTTCCTGCCCAAGCGCGACTGCCTGCGGAAAGCAGCGCGCATATCGCTGCCGATGGGTACGGAACATGCCGTGCTCTGCGGTGCACAGATATTTCTTACGGTCATCGTGGCGCCGCTCGGCACATTTGCCATCGCCGCCAATGCATTTGCCATAACAGCCGAAAGCCTGTGCTACATGCCGGGTTACGGTATAGCCGACGCGGCTACCACACTCGTGGGGCAGAGCCTCGGGGCCGGACGTCGTGAGCTCACGCGCGGTTTCGCTTGGATATCGGTGTGGCTCGGCATGGCGGTAATGACCGTCATGGGTGTAGTCATGTATATAGCAGCTCCGGCCATAATGGGTATAATGACCGGCGTGGAGCCGATAAGGGAGCTTGGCGCCGCGGCTTTGAGGATAGAAGCTTTTGCCGAGCCTATGTTTGCGGCGTCGATCGTGGCTTACGGGGTTTTTGTCGGGGCGGGCGATACCCTTGTACCGAGTATTATGAATCTCGGCAGCATGTGGATTGTACGTATAACCCTTGCTGCTATATTGGCTCCGGTCATGGGACTTCAGGGAGTGTGGCTGGCTATGTGTATCGAATTGTGTTTCCGAGGTGCCATATTCCTCGTGCGTTTACGCTACGGACACTGGATGCGGCGGCTATGACCCGGCATCATTCTGCAAAAATGGTATATGTTTGAGTAAAAATGGTAACACCATATTGAGCCGGAACCCGTAATTTTGCATCGTACAAAAGAATATACAATACTAAATGATTATGGAATTTATAAAGGATAAAGAGTTTGGGGGTGAGCGTCCGTTGTTTGCATCACACGGGCTGGTGCTTGAGAATGTCACTATACATGCCGGCGAGTCGGCTATCAAGGAATGCAGCGACATCACGGCTGTCAACTGTAGGTTTGAAGGTAAATATCCGTTCTGGCTTGTTGACGGTTTTGTTATAAAAAACTGTCTGTTTACTTCAGGCGCACGCGCCGCTTTATGGTACTCGCGTCATCTCGTCATGAGCGACACTCTTGTCGAAGCGCCCAAAATGTTTCGCGAGATGGACGACATAAGCCTTGAAAGAGTCACTATTCCCGATGCACAGGAGACATTGTGGCACTGCCGCAACGTGAAGTTGCGCGACGTACATGTAGACCACGCCGATTACCTGTTTATGCACAGCGAGAACATAGATATAGACCGCTATACACAAAACGGCAATTACTCTTTCCAGTATTGCCGCAATGTCACCCTACGCAATGCGGTCATAAATTCAAAAGATGCCTTTTGGGGCACGGAAAGTGTCACGGTATACGACTCGGAGATAAACGGCGAGTACCTCGGCTGGCACTCACGCAATCTGCGTCTTGTCAACTGTCGCATATCCGGTACTCAGGCCCTTTGCTATGCTGAGGGGCTTGTCATGGAGAACTGCACGATGGGTGTCGATGCCGACCTCTGTTTCGAGTGCAGTACTGTCGATGCACAGATTTCCGGTCATGTGACGAGTGTGAAAAACCCGACTTCCGGACGCATCGTCGCCGATAGTATAGGCGAAATTATAATAGATGAAAATGTCAAGGCGCCGGCCGATTGTGTCATCAATACAAGGAAGTGACCATGCGCTATGATTTTGATGAGATAGTGGACCGGCGCGGTTCCGGCTCCTACAAGTGGGACAGCTCTTACGACCGTGATATGCTGCCTATGTGGGTGGCCGACATGGACTTCCGTACGGCTCCGGCGGTCATCGATGCATTGCGGCGGCGTGTGGAGCATGGAGTGTTTGGCTACACAAAAGTACCCGACGAGTACTACGCGGCTGTCATGGACTGGTTTGGCCGTCGTCATGGACTGGAGCTGAAGCGTGAATGGTTTATCTACACGTCAGGTGTGGTGCCGGCGGTGTCTGCCATAATAAAGGCTCTGGCTTCGCCTGATGACGGTGTACTTCTTCTGACTCCTGTATACAATTGCTTCTTCTCGTCGATAAGAAACAATGATTGCCGTGCAGTCGAGAGCGCGCTGCTGTATCATGACGGACGTTACACCGTAGACTTCGATGACTTTGAACGCAAAGCGGCCGACCCGGCAGTAAAGCTGTTTCTGTTGTGCAACCCCCATAATCCCGGAGGCAGGGTATGGAGCGCCGACGAATTGCGCCGCCTCGGCGACATATGCCGTCGTCACGGGGTTGTTGTCGTGGCCGACGAGATACATTGCGAACTCGTGTTCCCGGGTCATCGTTATATACCCTTTGCATCTTTGGGTCCGGAGTATCGTGACAATTCGGTGACTTGTGTGTCGCCGAGCAAAGCGTTCAATATTGCCGGGTTGCAGATCGCCAACATCATCGTCTCCGATGCAGGGCGTCGTGCGCTGATAGACAAAGCCATAAACATCAATGAGGTGTGCGACGTCAATCCGTTCGGCGTTGTCGCTCTCATTGCTGCCTACAATAATGGCGAGGAGTGGCTCCGGCAATTGGTAGAGTATCTGTACGCTAACTATATTTATTTGAAAGAGTACATAGAAGCCCGTTTCTCCGAACTTACGGTCACGCGGCTTGAAGGCACTTATCTTGCATGGATAGACTGCCGTGCACTTGGCCTGTCGTCTGCTTTCATGGAAGATAGCCTGATGGAGCGGGAGCATCTGTGGATAAACGGCGGCACGCATTACGGAGCTGCCGGAGAGGGATTTATCCGAATAAACTTCGCTTGCCCGCGCAGGACTCTCGCCGATGGCCTTGAGCGTTTCGCCCGCTGGATCTCACGCCACGGCCGTTAATTAGTGCTTTTATTGCATATGATAAAAAACGGAGCTGCGCCTTGTCGGTACAGCTCCGTTGTATTGTAGAGTAGGAGGATGTCAGCTTTGCAGGCGGTTGAGGGTCTGCAATAGCTCGGCACTCAGGGCGGCCGGCAGGTCATCGCGTTTTAGCATGCGATTGCAGAAGTCTATGATTTCCTGTCGGCGTATGGAGTGGTTAAACCATCCGAGTGCCTCGGCCATAGTCACGCGCACTGCATCGGAGTTTGCCGGATCTTCGATAATGTTCAGATACAGGTCGAGATGAGGATGATAGGGATTGTTGCGCACAAAGCGTATTGATGACATACGTTTGTCATCGCTCAATGTCGTGTCGGCTATCTCGTCGTTAGTGCGTTTTACAAAGTTCTCGTGGGTCCTTTTCAGTCCTTTTATGACACGCTCCTTTTCAGCCACGGCATTGTAGCGGTTTGATGACGCATAGTAGTCGTTGACCGCCGCTATGACATCATCAAGAGTGAAAAGCGACAGAGAGTTGCTGGCATTGTATGCGGCGCGTGCACGTTCGTTCCCGTCGATGTAAAGGAATATGAGTGCGGGCAGGAGCGACTTGTCGCCGATATTGCCGGCATAGTCGGCACATAGACGGGCCACCAGCTCATAGGGGTCGTTGACTCCGAGCTTAACCGCCTCCGTGAAGTCGGCATTGTTGTAGCGGCTAAGCAGTTTTATCGCTTCCATGCGTACAGTGTTGAACGGCGATGTACGGTATACGTCCAGAAGCATGGGTGACATGGTCCGGTCTTTGTCGGCGTCGGCAAGCATGCGCAGAGCGAGTGACTGCACGTCGGCGTAAGGCGAGTCGAGCAGAGCTTTCCAATAAGCGGTGTCGGTCTTGTGCAGTGTCGCGTCGGCCGACAGGGTGTTGGCTTCTACCGGGGCGAAGCGTAGGGTGGGGTCGCCCATCAGATGACCTTCAAGTGTGGCTACAAGACGGTTGTATTGGCCTACACGCATGCCGTGTGACAGCAGACCTATCATTTCAATGGTCCAGCGGTCTTGCAGTACGTTGCGTGTATTGCCTTGTGCCGCGAGTGTGCCTCCGTCATTGAACAGATATTCGCCTGCTATATAGTCATCCTCATGGAAGGAGCCGTTGTAGCATGCGTCAAACATAACTACCTTTGGCCACGTAGTGCGGTTGTGGAAGTCTTCGGCCTCAATATTGATCTCGCTGCTTTCGATAGAGTCGCGGTGCCAGTATTCCGGATCATTCAGGTCCTTAAAAAAGTCATCGTTCAGTGCATATTCCTTGGCAAAGGCCTCGATGACCTCGTTCTCCGGATTGCCCTTCTTTATGGCGCGGCGCACTCGCGAATATATCGAGTTTTTGAGCAGCTCGTAGCGGTCGTTGTCTGACATGGCCGGCTTGCTGCCGTTTATGTACTGGGTTGTTGGTGCTCCGTGTTCATGAAACATGAACAGATCCACATCGGGACGCTGCAACTCGTCAAAGAGTTTGTATTTCATGGGGTGCATCATTCTGAAGTTCCAGTGCTTGAAGTCGGTAGCGGAGTTGAATGCGAGAGGGAAGTTCTCACGGTAGGCTTTCTCCTCGTCCATCCATGCTATGAGGCAGTCGGAGTTGTAGCCGTGGCCGTTGAACGACACCACGCGGTCGAGCCTGTCATCTTTCATAGCGCTTTTGGCTTTGGCGGCTTTGTCAAGAAACCGAGCCACGGCTTGGTATTTGTCACCGCCGCGCAGCTTCGGATAGCGTATGCGTGCCGAGTAGAATGTCGGGTTCAACCGCTGTGGAGAGTCCTCGGTCAGTTCGTAGTAGAACAGGTGGGGCTGCTCCTCGTCCTGTTTGAGGAAACGGAAATTCATGTCAAGACAGTCATAGAACCTGTCGGAGGGTACCGATGATTCAATGAACGGAAACTTCTCTTCGTTCATCTTGAATGCCGTAGTCATGTGCTGGGCGTTTCTTACCATAGCTACCGGCACATCGCCCACAAGCACTATGCCTTCAAGGCCGGGGGCTTCATTGTATACTTTCTTTATGGCGTCTCGGACCTCCTGCGGCGACTTCCAGTCATCGCGCACTATGTAGGTGGCGAGTCCGTCGTTCTGTACGGCATCGCGGTAGCGCAGCATCGCGGGACGTGTGGCTTGGTAGGTGGCGTTGTCGGTTATTATGGCAAACGACACGGGTATGTCCTGTCGGGTCGGCTTCTCCACCACGGGAGCGGCCATGGCGCCCAATGCGGCGCATCCTAACAGCAGTGTATATATAAGTTTCATATCGGTAATGCGGTTTTATTTAAGTCGGAAATAAGTGCGTCGTGCCTCCTCTTTTATAGCCTTTGAAGAGCCTGACGATTTACGCAGGCGGTCGCAGGCCGCCATTATTTCGTTGCGGCGGTATGACTTGTCATACCATGCGAGGGCCTTTATCATGGCTATGCGTACATCCTCGTCCTCGGCCGGGTTTTCCATCAGTGCTATGTACTCGGGCAGCGAGGCATGGATGTTGTTGTTGCGCAGACTGTTGGTGAATGCTATGCGCCATGTCTTGCTCGCGTTTTTGTCAAGCACGGTTGAGTCGCTCTCGGCGCGGTAGGCATAGGCTTTGCGCAGTTTGGCGGCAAGTTCTCCCGACTTTCCGGCAAGGGCTTTGTCGACGGCCTCGGCGCTGAAGCCGCGCAGTATCATCTCTATATTGAACGCCACGCGGGCCGACTGATTGTCGGCAAAGTATGCATCGACAAGCACGGGTACATACTCGTCATGACCAACACGGCCCATCCAGTTGGCGGCTTTGCGTCGTATGAACTCGTTGGAGTCGTTGATGGCTTCGGCAAGCACTTGGTCGAAGTTTGCGTCGCCGAGTTTTTCAAGCAGGCTCATGGCGGTGTAGCGTTCCATCGCCGCAGGTGAAGTGCGGTATACGTCAAGAAGTATGGGTGACAGACCTTTGTAGCCGTGGCGCCACAGACGGTGCAGTGCCAGACTGCGTACGTCAGGGTGGGTGGCTTTGAGCAGTTCGAGTTCGGCCTTCTCGTTATAGGGTCGGCTTAGTATTTCGGTTATGTCGATGTCATCGGACGATGGTGCGAAGCGGAATGTGGGGTCGCCTATTATGTGGCTCTCGAGTATGTTTGTCTCCTGTGCCCACCGGCCTACGCGACCGCCGAGCCAGAGCAGTCCGAGCAGCTCGTTGGCCTGTTTGTCCTGAAGTACATTGACGCTGTTGGCGAATGTGGCTACGCACTTGCCGTCGGAGAATATGTAGCGTGCGGCTATGTTGTCGGGCTCGCGGAAGTCACCGTTGTAGCATGCGTCAAATATGACCATGCGGCTGTTGGGGGCCGTCTCGGTTACGTCGGTCAGCACGAGGCCGCGGCGCAGGTCGCTCAGCGAGTCGGCTTTGATCGTCTCGGGCTTGTCGTATCCGGCCCACCAAGCGGAGTCAAGTCCCATGTCGGTGTACTTACGGCTGAAAGCGGCGAGCTTGGCGGAGTCGCCTTTGCAGCGCCGTGCCGTTTCACGGAGATATTCCTTTATAAGATCTATCGCGTCATCGGCATACTCGACTTCGGGAGTCCCTGACAGATACTGTCGCTCGGGCATGCCGTGTTCGTGGAATATCGACAGGTCGAGGTCATCGCGGCGAAGCATGCTCATGACATCCTCTTTCGGATATTCGCTGAAGTTGTAGCGCATGAAGCGTGCGCGGCCGGGAGCGGCCGGTGAGTCAAACGTACCGGGCATCTGTTGGCGTATGGTGAGAGCCTCCTGTGTCCAAGCCGTAAGTGAATTGGAGTAGGAGCCTTCGCCGGTGTAGGAGAAGAATTGATCGAGTTTGTTGCCTGACTTATGCTCTTTTACCGCTTTGTTGAAAAATCGTTTGACCTGTTCATGCGGGGCCTCTCCGTTTTCGATCGGTTTTACTCGTGCGGAGTAGATCTCGCATTTTATCTGTTGCGGAGAGTCGGCTGCGAGTTCGTAATAGAAGAATGCCGGTTTTTCCGGGTCACGTTTCAGAAAGTCAAATTTCAGGTCGAAGTCGTCATAGAAGCGGTCGGAGGGAACCGACGAGTCGATAAACGGATATTTCTCTTCATCCATTTTGAACGCCGAGGTCATGTGCTGTGCCTTGCGTATCATGGGCACCGGTATGTCGCCCACAAATACAACCCCTTCGAGATTATGCTTCTTGTATAGATTTTTTATTACTTTCTTTACTTCTTCAGGTGATTTCCAGTCATGGTGTACGATGAAGGTAGGAAGTTGTTCGCCGGCAAGTACGTCGGCATAGCTTTGCAGTTCACCGGCACACGCCTGCCATGTAGGGGTGTCGGTTATTACTGCAAATGACGTGTTGGTGATTTTGGCGGCCGGCTTGACAACGGTCTGTGCCTGAACACCCAGACACAGACCGCTTAAAGCCACACCACCGATTAATAATCGTAAGTTCATTAACGGTAATTTGTGTTTATGTGGTTAGAAATTTACTCCGATAGAGAAGAGCACGTTGTTACGGTGATTGAAGAGGTCGCCCGATGCCTTTGTGTAGTTGAACGAAGCGCGGGCAAAGAAATTCATCTTCTGGGTGCTGCTGAATTGCTGCGAATACTCGGCCGATGCCCCGAGACGGTAATAGTCGGTGGTCAGATAGGCCTCGTCCATCTCCGTAAGGTCGGTGACGGTGGGGTATTCGGGATTTGCTCCTCCGTATACATACTCGCCCGACAGATTGTTGTTGTATCCGCCGTTGAGGCTCACGAGCAAGCGGCGACGCAGCTGATTGCCGAGCTTGGCGTTGTAACGTGCGGTGAGATGCATATACAGATTCTCGGAATCCATTGATGATGCCGGCAGAATGTATTTGTCATCCTGCTTCACATAGTCCACTCCGGCATCCATGCGCCAAGCGTATTCAGTGTCGCGGTTGCGCAGCAGCGAGTAGTCAGCCGACAGGCGGGTGGTCTTGTAGGTCGAACGCACGGAGCGGTATATGTCTACCCATCCCTGAAACGAGTCGGAGTTGTCGTAGGTGCTCACATATTGTATGC
>VSOZ01000011.1:40965-94523 GCA_009775095.1 Muribaculum sp. | reverse complement strand
GCGATTCTTCATGTTCAGACTGGCTACACAATATGGTTGAAAAGGGCATTCGCCAACCGGGAAAATCCGCTGACCCGTAATTTAGCTAATTTAGCAGGAATCTAACTATATCTTCTTTCTCCGGCACTCCGAGTTTCTTCCTTATTGAGGATTTTCTGACATAGATGGTGGATGTGGTCTGTCCAGTTATCACACTTATTTCCTTCGTTGAAAAACCGGCTACCATAAGCACGATTATTTGTTCCTCTTTAAGATTTAGAATATCGCCGTACTGATCGTGTAGTTTTTTGTAGAATCCGGAATATAAGTTGTCAATCATGCTGAAGAGATTTCCCCAGTCGACAAGTCCTTCTTTTATCTCTCCGTCGATAGAAGAGATTTTTCGCAACATTTCACGATTCTGCTCAGTCGGGGCTTCCGCAACCATTTTGATAATGCCGAGCTGCTTGAGCATGACACTGCGTAGTGTCGAAAAATCACCAATTTCCGATCCTTTTGTCGCCGATGCGGATTTATAATCATCAACCATTTTCTGCAATGCTTCAATGCGGTCTTCGTTTTCGTGCTCACGTTGTCGACGAATTATAATAATCCATGAGGCACCGGCAAGAACCAGAAGCGTCACAAGGCTTATTATGAGAATTATGACAGTCTTGTGTTCGCTTTCAGCTTTCAGAACCAGCGCACGGTTCTGCTGATTCAACGCACCGCGCTCGGATTCCCATTGTGAGGCTTTCATGCGGTTTAAGCGTTCGCCTTGGCGATTGTTAAGCCCGTTTATGTGCGTTAGCTTGATGCGTCCGGCATTCTTGAAGTCAATAATGGCATGAAGCAGGTTGCTATAGCTTCGGAAGTAAGTGTCATCTTCACCTCTTAATTTGACAGCGAAACTATCTGCCAAAGCAAGGTGTCGTGAAGCCTGTCTGGTGTCGCCTGTGTTCAATGCATTGATAGCATACTGAAAATGAAGATAGTCTGCCGCTCCGTTATCAGGCCCCGCCTTCTGGAATATCTCATTGACAAGACTGTCACTTTCGGTGCTTCGTCCAATCTCAGTCAGCAACTGTGCCCGTTCAAGTTCAAACATAAAATACTTGTCGCCCCAGTTTTTATTGCGGGCATAGTCTATGAGCTCATCCACAAGATAGAGGGCTGAATCAGTTTCACCGGCATATTCGTATGCTGTTAAAAGCATATATTTGGCCTCTATCTTTCTCATTGAATCCGCCTCAAGTTTATGAAGCTTTTTAGCAAAAGGTATGAGTTGTGGGCCCTGATATTCGGAAACGCCGAGCAATACTCGGGTCCTTAGTGTCTGAACCATTATCGAATCAGGCACATTTGGCAATCCGGCAAGAGAATCAAGCATGAGCAAGGCTCCATGAGTATCGCCGACCCAAAACTTATACCAAGCAAAAACTATACCGCTTCTAATATCCCTTACTATATCTTTGCCTCGATAATAATCATGTGCGTATCTAATAAGTGAATCCCCGATCAAGGAGCGGTTGCGGCTCATATGTGAGTATCCTCTGATGAAGTGATATTTCGCACGCAAGGAATCGATTTTAAGCTCGGATGGATCTATTGCATCCACGATAGACAATGCACTGTCGGCATTGGTGCTCATAATCTTTTCGGCCCGGTCAATCTCTGCATCGTATTGTGACATAGACTTCGAGCATGAAACAATGCCAAATACAATGATGGTTATTAATACATATATTAATCTTTTCATTATTCGGGTTTTCAGTTATTTTCTCCGTTCCCCGGCCATTTGTTCAAGTCCGTGAGTACAGTTTATAAATTCATAACAAGGGGTATATGACATTTGCATTGCCAATGGTAGCGATTACATTTGGCTGGTGTGTACATAATGCTGATAAGCACATCATAATTATCGCGGCAATAAACCATACATGCACTTTCTCCCTTGCCACGCAAAAGGACGAATTGTCCACCCTTGATGAAATGTATGATGATGTCAGCGTCAAGCACTATTTTAGTTTTCGCTGCCATCTACACCGATTTTATGGAGAAGTTCAAGATAGTGTCCTTCAGATATTTTTTCCTCATCAAACAATTTGCGGGCTTTTGCTCCGAAATCTCCTATGACAAGATTTTCATTACCCGGCTCATAAAGAGATGTGTCGTATCCATATTCACGGGCAGACCGCACCACAGGGAACGAAGCCAACTTTTCCTTTGTGGGCCTGTCTATCAGTTTTAGATCCGAAAGACGGTTTAGAGTAGCGGCACGTGATACAGAGAAATAATGTTCGATGCGGATTACTGTCCCCAAGCTCACAACCCCTGAGATAAGTTCATTTTCCGGAATCAGTTGCTTTACACCATTGGCTGGCATCAGAAAATTTAATGCGAAAGCATCCGCGCATTGCTCGGATGCATCTTTCTTACCATCTTCACTGCATTTGTGTGGAACAGGATTTTCCTCTATGAAAAGATGGTAAAGTTCATGGGCTATTGTAAAATGCTGTCGGGAACGTGGGCCATTTGAGTTAATCAGCATAAAACGTCTCTCCCCGCTTTTGAGGCTCATGCCAAAGAATGATTCGGAAAGTGGCCTATACACCGTAAGAACATTAAGCTTTAGCAGAAGGCTTTTTAGATTGACAGCCTCGGAATCGCTCAATCCTATGCTTTGGCGGAATCTTGACACCTTGCTGTCAATCAGATTTATCAAAGATACTTTCATTGAGCCTCTATTGCCTCCATTTTAAGATATGACTTAACTATATCCTTGAAACGCATGACTTCCGAACTATCGTTCCCTTCAAGTCCATCGACGCGGAAAGCTGATGCGAGAATAAGAGCATCGACATTCTTACTATCTTCAAACAGGACAATCATATCGCACCCGAAAAAGTCACTTGCTTTTTCGATGATATCGTATGGCACCTCCCGATCTCCGGATTCATAATTGCTGTATGCGGATCGCGTAATACCGAGAACCTTGGCGACCTCATCCTGCGTATATCTTGCCGCTTCTCTGAGTTTCTTCAGGTTCCGTGAAATAATCTTGTTCATTTTATCGTCCCTGTTGTGTGGCAAAGTTACAAATTTTATTTGATAGTCTAACGTGTTGCCACAGATAAATGTTGTATCCTTTTTTATCGGGGCGGCTTCAAGCCCAATAATAACAACATCGACACATCACGCTTCGGGACCGGTAAATAACAATTATATAGTTTTTATATTTGTTATCAAACACACTATTGATTTTTTCAATACTTTTGTGATTGACTCACGCCAAGACCAATATAATATGTCACATATGCGACTTGCTGTTATGATTTCGATGCTTATCCTGTCAGTATTAAATATGACAGGCCTCGCACATAATGCGGTTGTAGCAGACTGCGAAACACGAAAGCCACTGCCTAATGCCACGATATTTGACCGGCAGGGAAATGTCATAGGCATCTGCAACTCAAAAGGCAAAATGCCCTACATATCCGATATGGATTTACCTATCACTGTCCGGTACTTGGGGTACGAAGAGAAGACGATATACACCGCGCCCGATGATACTATATTTCTTAATGAGGTTTTTACCGAACTGCCCGAAGTTATAGTCCGGTCGCGTCAGCATAAAGTCCTGCATATGCTGGCATACATACGTGAATACTCCACTCTGACCACATACTCCGACACAGTTTTCCTCTTCCGGGAAAAGATGGCCGATTATATGCTGACTCCCGATAAAAAGATGAAATTCAAGGGATGGTACGGTCCGAGAACACTGAAAAGCAAATCATACTACCGCTTCACCGATGCAAAAGGCACCGACAGCGTCAGTGACAAATGCAGCCACCACTTCTCTTGGTCAGACTGGATAGGTGTTGTGACGTCGCCCAAAATACCTGCGCACCTGCGATCGGTTGATTACGGCACTGACACTCTTCGCGGCAAATACAGCCCTACGGAAGTATGGTTACGAAACAACGACAAAGTGACTGTCGATGTCAATGTCTTGGCCGACACGACAAGCAGAAAATGGGTGCCCAATCTTTCGATTTTCTTCCGAAACCGCCTTGATTTTGAACATTTCAGAATCCGTTTTAACTACGGCAATGTCGTCGGAGACTCGATTTCGCCTATGGATATGACCGGCTACTCGTTCAATATCGAGTCAAACGGCCGAGGCCACGAGATGTTTATGTTCAATCATGTAAACGAGCCTTTTTTCGTAAGCACATATGCCGAAGTATATATACTCGACAAAGAATACATCACGGTAAAAGATGCCAAAAGATGGGAAAGGCTGAATCTTGACACATCCGATATTGAAATAATAGAACCGGCGGAAGCCCCGGAATTGCAAGGCCCGATTCAAGAGCTAATAGCGCGGGTCAACACCATACAACACGATAATGTAAGATTGAATTTTACGCCCGACCACCGATTGGCAGGACGCGGAGTGCATCGGCAGAACTTAGGACAGCGAGCTTTCTCCTTATTAAAACAGTTAACCGGCATAACTTACTTCAAGTCACACCGCAATTTCAACCGGAGGTGGTCGGATTTCCGAAAAGAGCAAGTGCACGAAAACAACAATCGCGACCCCAAAGAATAAACATTGATAACATAGCTGACCTTTAACACACATTGAATAGACTACATTTAAAATTTTATATTATCTTTGTATTTTATAATCATTACCATACCATTGCTATAATTTAATCTTTTAAACCGTGGAAATTTTCAATGTGCATAATATAGTATGTCTTGGCATCTCGGACTTTGCATCCGGAAATCATTATGCCGACACTACATCGTCGTCCTCTTTCAGCATCCATAACAATTTTTGTCTATCGTAGCTTTTGACAGCCATGAAAAAGATAATTGTTGCAATTGTCGCACTTGCCATATCAATCCTTTCATTTGAAGGTATATGCCGATCGGGAGGTCTTGTCTTTCCGGGAAATGAACGAAGGTTTTCAGAACGCTCGTCATTACGTCTTTTCACATGCGGAAATGAGCCGGGCCCCGTCGACTCGTTAACAATTGAGTTCAATTATACGACACATAATCCCGAGAGTATCGGCTATATAATGTTTTTGAAAAACGCTGCAGGGCCCGAGGCATTCAATCTTACATATTCATTCAAGGAAGACACGGGCTTTGTATCGTTTTCACAAGACGGCAAGCAGATGCTTACCTCATCAGACTTTCCTATTGGACCCGTACCTCATAAGTTGCCCGTTTTATTGAAACTATATGTTACGGCCGACAGCGCATCCATAACAATAGGTGACAAGGTTATGTCTATTAGCGACATAGGGCTGAAAGGCAAGAAATTTACACCTCGGTTCTATTTCGGGATGTGTGACCACATTATTGAGACGGCATCATTCTCAATAAGCTCACTGAATATCAGCCTTAACGGTCATAACTATGAATTCCCGCTTGATGAAAGCAGCGGTAACGATGTACATACGGCCGACGGACGCATAATGGGAGAAGTCACCAATCCCATATGGCTGATAAACCGGTCCTACTACTGGGACCACATTTTCACAGCATCATTTTCCACCCCGGCCGGGTGTATATTTGCTGACGGACGTGACCGTTTCCTTATATATTCACGTGACTCACTTACAAATTACGATCTTCGCGAAAAAACCGTCACAAAACAGCCTTACACAGCCGACGAAGGATGGTATACCCGCCTCGGCATGGGCTTTTTCAATCCTCGTAGCAATACAATATATGCCTATGAGCTAAACTCCGACCATACGATTGTCGGCGAAATAGGAGTCGAAGAACGACAGTGCCGCCTCATCGACAAAGATCACGCCAACCTTCAGATGCACCATCACGGCGCGGCCTACCTCGCCGGCAAAGACAAAATACTTATGTTCGGAGGTTATGGCAACCGCAGATATCACAATGACCTGATAGAATATGACATAAAGACTTCACGCTGGGACACCCTGAAGTTATCAGGCGACTTGATTCCACCGCGTTTCTTTACGGCAATGGGCGTTTCACACGACGGCAAAAGTCTTTACATATACGGCGGCAAAGGCAATTCGTCAGGCAATCAGGATGTCGGTGTTGTATATTATTACGACTTGTACAAAGTGGACTTGCAGACAAGGACCGTACAAAAATTATGGGAACAATCGGCTCCGGAAGTAAAACGTGTGCCCACACGGCGTCTTATCGTAAGCCCCGATGACGACTATATGTATGTAATGTCGTACCCTGAATACCGGCCTCACAGTGCGCTAAGGCTATACAAAATGTCGATTGCCGACGGAAGTTGTGAGGAGCTGGCCGATTCAATACCAATCGTGTCTGAAGAAATTGCCACCAATGCAGCCCTGTACTACAACCCGTCGCTGGATAAATTTTATTGCGTCGTTCAAGAGTACTCCATTGTGAAGGTACCTAATGAAGGCTGCGAAAACACAATAAATATCTATTCACTTGAAGCACCTCCCGTAAGCCTTGCCGCGGTACAACGTTATGACACAAAAAGTTCATCGACCGACAAGCTATGGCTTCTTATAGCCATACCGGCACTTGTACCGGTTGCCGGCGGCATATGGTTGCTCCGGCGAAGAATGGTTCGCCGACATACTAAATTTTCCGCAACCTCTATAACCGACACAAGTCACTCTACCGCATACTCTCTCGAAGAAGAGCACAACATGCAACAGGCAAATTCCGTCGATGATTTCAACAACGACGTGACGGATGACGAAATTGATGAACCGGTCATTATACCGGTACGTCGCAACTCGCTGCAACTCTTTGGTCTTTTCACTGCTTTTGACAGAAACGGTCGGGATATATCATATATGTTCTCATCAAAAATTCGCCAGATATTCGTATACATACTACTTAACAGCATGCACAAAGAAGGCGTGATGTCAACCGATCTCAGCTACATATTCTGGCCCGACAAACCCGAAGACAAGATAAAAAATCTAAAGAATGTGACACTGAACAAACTCCGCAAGGTACTTCAGGAGTTTGACGGGGTCGAACTCGTATATCGAAAGGGGTATTTCAAAGTTGAAGTGACCGACGTTTTCTATTGCGACTACGTGACTCTATATCGTCTGTCTGACGGCTTCTCAATATTGGAGGAAGGCGAAAACATATTGCCTGATATTATCGACATCATTGCTCGCGGAAAATTTTTGTCCGGACTCGAACAGCAGCTATTCGATTATTACCGAGAGCAGGTAGAACGGTTCACGGTAGATATACTCTCTGACCGAATAGAACAAAGCTATATGCGAGGTGAAAATTCAGCTACATTGCTGGCATGCAACGCTCTTGCCGTTGTGGATCCGCTGTCGGAACTGGCAATGAAGTATATTGTAAAAGTAAATATACGTAAAAATCGTAAGGAAAAAGCATTGTCGGTATACCGGCTCTTTGCCAAGGAATATAATAAAACTATGGGTGAAAAGTACGGTCTTACATTCGCCCAGATTATCGACTGACAATAGAAAGAAAAAGATGACGGCGTCCATAGTTTCACAACATGAACGCCGTCTTTTTTACCTAAATTAACCTATTGGTTCTTAAACTTGAAACTGTGCTTTACTGTGGACCGAGGTTCTGCTTGACAAGACGTACAAATACGTCGGGTGCCACGACCCTGACATTCGGGTTCAAACCGTCAACCACGGCCTTTATGCTTGATTGAGTTTTAGTCCAGCAATGAACGAATACAAACGTGTAGCCTCCGGCTGAATGAGGATCGGCCGGGCGACTGTTGATTTCGGCAATGACATTGCTCTCCTCGCCACGGTTTGTACCACCGTCTATCCCCTGCCACAATACACTGCGCTGTTCGATTACAGGCTTGCCGTTGTCCGAAAACTTTATACGTCCTGAACCTTTTTCTCCGTATCCGGTATAAAAGATAGCATCGATATTGGGCTTGGCCAGATATTTATTGTATATATTCGGTTTGATCATTATATATTTGTCAAGTATGTTGCATATGGTCAATCCGGTCTTTTCCGCATAGCCGTCGAGTTGATCGAGATAAGCATCAAGTTTGTCATCGGGCATTTTGCTCGGGAAGATGTATCCTGTACCGCTTGGTCCCGCGACAAAATAGTCACCCTCAAGACTGTTGCTGAAGTACCAGTTCATAGCCGCCGGAGCCAAATCGTAGAGTGACGGTGATATTGTAAAACCGATGGGGAATTTGCCATGGTTGTCATCATCAAAATAACCTTGCATACCCCAAAGATTGAATGCTATATTATCACCGTCGCTGACAAGGAATGTCACATAATGTACATTCTCTTCCGTTGTCACGTCATCAGCGGCAGGACGTTGTTTAAGCCCCTTGGTATCATGAATCGAGCTAAGCGCGGCAAGATTGGCAGCCTGATCGGTCGGCAGCATCGTTACACCGAGTGACGAAGCATTGTTGACCATGCCCCACTCGTCGGCATCATAGTATCCGAAACAGAACGCACCCTGCTCGAGATCACTGAGTATAGAAGTACGCCAGCTCCAGTCATTGCGCGCTTCATAGTCATAAAACGCGAAAGCATTTGTCATGGTTATATAATCGCGCAGATGATGATTTATTTCGGGTTTAAGATCGGCGGCGAGCGTTTTATCAAATTGATCTTTATACTCTTCATAAAGCCATTTTTCATCCTTGTCGCAGACATTGGCGAGCTCCTCGGTGACGCCCATGGCTTTTATAGCGTCAACCATGGTCTCGGCAACAGCTATCCCGCGAAGCAAACCGCAGAGCGATGTAGCGACATTAACCGACTGCGATTGGCCGTCGGAAAAAGGACGATACACTATGTAGCCTTTTATTACACCCGCATCAACATAATGGCTGACAAGCGACTGGAGGTTATTGTGGTTGTTGACCTTTATACCGTAAACATTCTGCATCTGCTTCAACCACACCGACGACGGACCGCCTTCGTTTATATAAACTTGATCACCGGTTACACGGGCCGCAAGTCCGGCAAGAGTGGCGGCAGTAACTTTTTCTCTATCATTCAGACTGTTGGCCTGTATAACATTCAACGATGTAAGTTCACGGCCCTTCAGATGGGCATAACCGCGAGGCAGAGCCTCTGACGGATCAATCAGTCCGTCACCGGGTTCGGGCTCGGGTGTTTCATTACCGGGGTCCTCTTCGGTAGGATATTTAGGAAGCGTCACACCCTCCGTGGGGTCTTCCTGACACGCCAATACCGGCAGTGTCAGGGCGGCACAAATCAAAAATTTCTTAATCATATCTTTAAATCATATTATTTGATTATTGAGATAGCGTTTATTTCAGCTATATGAGTAGACCACTTGCCGTTATACACAGCCGTAATTGTCAGACGGAAATAACGGGCTTTTTTGAAACCGGGAAAGTAAGAGCGGAACTCCTCTTTGGCTCCTGCCGGCAGATCACTGTATGTACCTGCAGCCTCCCACTTTTCACCGTCAAGACTGGTCTCCATGGTTATCTCCTGCGGCCAGCCTTCGCCATGATCACGTGACACATACTGGAAACCGAGCATCTTCACCTCTTCACCCATATCAACAACAATATGATGCGGGGGCTGGGGCTCGCCACCCTTCCACTGAGTGTGCCAGAATGTATTTTTAAGCCCGTCGAAAGCGTGGATGGCATGACCGTTATCTGAACCTTCGCCGCTCGTTTCCTCTGACGATACTTCAACAACACTCCACTTGCTGCGGTCGGCGAGAGGCATATTCCAAGCATCTTCCGCACCACTGAGCAGATAATATACGGTCTGTTGGGTGACATCGGCCTGCGCTCCGGCCACTTTAGTAATGGTAATCGGCAGAAGATACGAATCAAACGGGAGTATCTTGCCTTTCGCGTTTACTCTAAGTTCCAAGTCATCCGACATAGTCTGCCCTGCGGGAATTACCGCCTCGGTAGTCAGAGTATAGCAATCCTCGGGCAGCAACTCGTAAGTCGTGCCGCAGGCAGTATTATACTCCTCCACCTTCGCAGCATCGACATTCAATGATATATTAACCTCATTTGCCACATCGTATCCTGAAGTAGTCACATAGTCGCTTGCGGAATATGCAACATGAAATACCTCTACGAGTTCATCCTCCAAGTCAAAGTTTACAATACGGAGCGACCTTGCCTCTGGAATATAGACGCACTGCGAGTCGCTGTCTCCGCACGAGCCAAATATGGCCGTCATAGCCAAAATGCCCGTTATATATGCTATTTTTTTAATTTTCATGAAATTCTGTATTATGGATTAAACATGTCGTCATCAATAACCGGGGTTCTGTCCGTTTACCCAACCGTCCTCGCCGCCATTCTGCTCGCGTATTTTGGCGTTTTTGTCGAGCACATACTGCGGTATCGGCTGGTAATACATACGGGGAAGGAATGTACGCTGACACACTTCATGATAGTTGTATTCCCATACTCCGTCGCCGTTGGTATCCTCGATTTTCATACCTCCTACAGGCTTGTTCATCACTCCGTCAGGTCCGTCACATATCTTCCAGCGGATTATATCCCAGTAGCGTTTGTCCTCAAACGCCAGTTCCACGCGTCGGTCACGACGCAGTATGTCGCGAAGTTGGGTTACAGTAACTCCATTACGATAAGTAGCCGATATCGAGGGCATATTGTTGCCTCTGGTGCGCACCTTGTCAAGATATTCAATGGCAGTATCCTTGTCGCCGCACTCAAGCATGGCCTCGGCATACATGAGAAGCACATCGGCATAACGGAAAAATATGTAATTGGCCATACCGTTGCTCATCTGGAGGTTGTCGGCTCCGTTGACACTTTCGTCGATAGTCTTGCGGGTATAATAGCCGGTATTGGTCACGTCACTTGACGATGAAGTGTCTATCTCGTTGGGGCTGCCCACACCTACTCGGGTTATAATCTCCTCGCCCTGCCACATTGAGCCATCATAAAGTATGCTCTGGTAGAAGCGGGCCTCTCGATTTTCGTAAGGTTTCTGCGGATCGTAGCCTGACGCCGGATCAGTTATTGGCAGACCGTTTTTCATACAATAATCGTCTACAAGTTCCTGTGTGGGCTGCATATTACCCCAGCTTGCCTGAACACCCTTGACAAACACAGGTCCGAAAAGTCCTTCGCGGCGTCCACCGTTCTGCTTTGACATCTGGAAGTCATATATAACTTCGGGGTTACCGTTGGTAGCCTCAGTCCAAAGCTCAAGTATCGTGGGCTGAAGGTGATATATGCCGAGCTTTATCACCTCGTAAAGTGTAGCGGCGGCAGTCTCCCAGCGGGCACGCTCATTATCGGGATTACGCAATTCGCTGGCATGGAAGAGTTCAACCCAACCTTTGAGCGTAAGAGCCGCTCCACGGGTGGCTCGTCCACCTTCGGCAGCCGGGCGTGTCACCGGCAGATCATCCTTTATCTCACCAAGCTCGGTAGTTATAAACTCGAAGGTCTCGCGTGCGGTACTTCTCGGATAGAAAATGTCACCGTCAGTATTGTTGTCAAGCGGTTTTGTGATTATAGGCACACCACCGTAGGCCATCCACAGATAGTGATAAAACCATGCACGGAGGAATCGGGCCTCGGCAAGACGTTCGGTCTTATAGTCTTCCGAAAAATCTGACTCTTTAACCTTTTCTATAAACAGATTGCAGGAACGTATGCGCTCATACTGGCCTTTGGCGTCGCTGTTTCCCTCGCGGCCCCACTTCCACATGTCCCACGGGCCGGCGAGCCAGCTTGTAGGTGACAATGCGGCGGTATATATAGTAGTACGTGCATTCATCCATTCGGCTCCTACATAAGAGTTGTCGGAGTACTGGTCGAGGCACTGGGTCTCGTTGTTAAGATGAGGAAACTGGTTGTATATGTCGAAAAGAAACATATCGGCATTATCTTCCGAACCCCACACTGTGGTGTCGCCGAAACGGTCTTTGGGCTCAAGGTCAAGCCAGTCTTCACACGAAGTGGTCATTGCGACAAGAGCTACGGCCATCAAGGCCTTTATAATATATGTTGAGAATTTCATAATGTAGTTTTTCTTTTTTTATTAGAATGTTACGTTCAGACCAAAAGCATATACGGCCTGCTGCATATAATACTTGCCGTTGGCGGAACCGGCCTCGGGGTCCACGATCTCTTTCATAAACGGAGTCCATGTCCACAGATTCTGAGCCGATGCGTAGACACGAAGTGTCGAAATACCGAGTGTGTCAAGGACCTTGCGGGGCAATGTGTAGCCCAACTGCATGCTCTTAAGACGTATGTAGGTTGCATCACGTACCCACCAGTCTGAAGGCTGACGATGGTTATTTACGGTAACCTCGCTGGTAAGGCGCGGATAACGGGCGTTTTGATTGGTGGGAGTCCAATGGTCAGAGAACTGCAGCTTGGTTGCCGAACCGGAGTCGAAGAAAGGCATCACGAGGGTTTCGCCCAAAGATATGTTGGTATGCGTAGCTCCTTGGAATAGAGCGTCAAAATCAAAATTCTTCCACTTGACACTTGGGGCGAAACCAAACATGATTTCAGGATTCCAGTTTGACCGTCCGATAACAGTATAGTCGTTCTCGTCTATTTTACCGTCGGGCACACCGTCAGGACCCGAAAGGTCGGCATAACGCAAGTCGCCGGGATATACCTGTCCCCACGGCTGTACTGGAATGCCATCTTTGAGAGATCCGTCGGGATTGAAGTCATCATATGTGAAGTAACCCAGAGCATGGTAGCCGAACATAGTACCGTCAGGGCGTCCCGTGCGACGACGGTTGGGATTGTTGTATGTGGCATCTGTCTCAAACACCTCGTCAAGTATATTTCGGGCAAAAGTAAACGTACCGCGTGCACCGATTTCCCAATCCCTGTTCAGGCGCTTGTTGAAGTCAAGAGTAATGTCAACACCCTGATTATGCATTCGGCCGGCATTGACCTGCGAAAGCGGTATACCGTATTCGGCCGGTACAAGAGCATTGGGAGCCATAAGCATATTGGAGCGTTTCTCATAGAAATAGTCGGCTTCAAGTGAAAGCATGTTGTTGAGTACGGCAAACTCCACTCCGACATCAAACTTGTTGGCTTTTTCCCATGTGATAAGCGGGTTGCCTTGTATATTTTCCCACATACCCATGACAGGAACTCCACCGAAGTTTCCGGCTGTACCGAATCCATAGTCGCTCATGTACTGGTATGAACTTCCGGCCAAGTTTCCCGATTGTCCGTAAGAAGCGCGTAGCTTCAGTTTGGTCAGCCATACATTACCGCGCAAAAACTTTTCCCGTCCGATATTCCAACCCAACGACACAGCGGGGAAGAAACCGAAACGTTTGCCGGGAGCGAAATAATAATGTCCGTCATAACGGCCCGAGACCTCCGTCATATAGCGGTTGTCGTAATTGTACCCCACACGGAACACATACCCGAGCTGACGCTCCTTCCATGATGTGCCGCTGTTGCTTATATCGGCGGGATTAGAGCTACCGGCATTGATCTCGTCAATGTTTATACCGTAATTGTTACGTTTGGCACCCATATTCCACACATTGTGCTCACGGGCTTCGATTACGGCGAGAGCAGTGACATTATGTTTGCCGAAATCACGGTTGAAGTTGATCATACCCTGATAGGTAAAGGTAGTTCTCTCCTGATATCTCTCTTCAAGATTAGGCTTCTCCGGTCCTTGGAATCCTTCAGTCCAGCGATAAGGTGTGTATGATGCATCAAGCGTATACACCGGTATGGGAGTATGCCAGCTCTTTTCGCGTGTACGGTACGGATCATAATTCAAAACGGCCTGCAGACTCAAACCTTTTACAAACGGCAACTGCTGTATTACCGAAATTGTGGTATTAAGCTGGTCGGCCGGCTGCTTGCTGTAACCGCTCCGATAGGTAAGACCGTAGAGCGACTTACCCACATATTGTCCCCACAGACCGTTGGAATAACGGATAGCCGATACGGGCGGGGTACGATATGCCTGATACATTATGTCGCCTGCCGTAGCGCCGGGATAGTGCTTGTCCTCATGCCATCCGCCGAGGCTTATGTTTACCCGGGTGGTGGAAGTGGCGTCTATGCCCAAGTTGGCCTGCACGTTGAAGCGCTGATAGTTGGTGGTGCTCCACATACCCTGCTGATAGGCATATCCGACCGATACGTAGTATTGAAATCTGTCGCTGCCTCCCGAAAGCTGAACGTTATGATTGGTTATAACCGAATTGCGCTGTATAAGATCGCGCAGACCGTTGCTGTTGGGATAGCGGTCAGGATCGGCATCGGCCGCGCCCTCACATGTTTTACGAAACATCTCGACGTCATACTCTGAATAAGCGTAGAAATTAGGATAACCGGCATTCATGGCCGCTTCGTTTTTCATCAACGCATATTCATATGAGTTCACTTGGTCGGTGATGCGTGTAGGATTCTGAAAACCTACATATCCGCTGTAAGAGAACACGGGAGCCCCGGTCTTACCCTTCTTGGTAGTCACCAGCACGACGCCGTTTGCTCCGGCCATACCGTAAGGTGCCACAGCGGCCGCATCCTTGAGCAATGTTATATCCTCAATCATGTTCGGGTCTATCTTCGTAAAGTCACGAGGTACTCCGTCGACAATTACGAGCGGACTCTGATTACCGAGTGTTGCGACTCCGCGTATGCGTAGTGACGCTCCGTCACAGCCCGGCTCGCCTGAACCCTGTTTGGCTATGACACCCGCCACGCGACCAGCAAGGCTGTTGGACGCATCAATGACAGGCTTCTGCGCTATTTCGCTTGCTTTCATACTTGACACGGAAGCAGTGGATGATATTTTCTTCTGTGTACCATAGCCAACTACAATGACTTCGTCAAGCACTTCCGAGTTCTCCCGCATTGTTATGGTCATAGATCCGGAGGAATTAACCTCCACCTCCTGTGTCTTAAATCCGATATAACTGAACGACAGCTTTGAGCCCTTGGATCCTCTTATAGAGAAGTTCCCGTCAAGGTCGGTTATTGTGGCCTCGTTTGTACCCGATAACCTTACAGTGACTCCGGTCAACGGATCTCCGTTTTCATCATTTACCGTTCCCTTTATAAGAAACGAGCCGGTCTGCTGCGAAGCGCTTACTGCCGCAGTCAGCTCACCTTGAACAGGAACAGCATTTGCACACAGGCTCGTACCTGCCAGCATAGCGATAGGCAATGCTAATTTTGCAACTGTGAATGCCGATTTTTTCTTTTTCATGTGATGTTATGGTTAAAATGTAAGTTTTAATTACGAGGGACGTTACGTTTCCCCTCGGCTAATCCGCCTACGTCAATCGAAACGCATCGGACGGGTTCTAAAAACATCGCAAACTTAGTTAAGGCATGTTAAGCAGGCGTACTGCTTTTGGGTTAATTTCACGATTAATCTTTGCTCAACTTTGTTAACCCCGATTTTTTTACAATACACCGCCGCCCTATTGTATGTACTACTGACACAGACATCTAAAGACACTGTGATTAATGAATTTCATATGGCGGTTAACCCTGAATCCGGTGTTTGATTAACCGCTACGGTAATATTAAAAGCCTATATTTGCACACGGTTCTAAAAAACATTACGGAGTCAATATAAACTCCATTTATTTTACTTACTGAAAATCTTTAATACAATCATTATGACAACTAAAAAATTGTCCATATTGCTCGGATGCGCCATGACCGTCGCGACTGCCGTAGCACAGAGTGCTCCGACTCCATACGGACTTATACCGGGAGAACGCCAGAGAGAATGGTATGACCGCGAGATGATAGCTTTCTTTCATTTCGGAATAAATACATTTGAGAACTTTGTCAACGAAGGCGACGGACGCGCCCCGGCCGCTATTTTCAATCCTACCCGGCTTGACTGCGAACAATGGATGGAAACTCTTCGGTCAGCCGGTATACCCGCAGCTATACTCACGGCAAAACATGCCGACGGCTTCTGTCTTTGGCCAAGCCGTTATACCGACTACGGAGTAAAGAATTCGGCATGGAAAGAAGGAAAAGGCGACGTGGTAAGAGAATTTGTCGATGCATGTGAAGAGTACGATATAAAGGCGGGCATATATCTCGGACCGCATGACCGCCATGAACATCTGCACCCCGACTACTCTACCGAGAAGTACAAGCACTACTACGCATCGCAATTGCGAGAACTGATGACCGAATACGGCAAAATATGGGAAACATGGTGGGACGGCGCCGGAGCCGACGAACTGACCACTCCACTATACGCATACTGGTATGACATCGTACGGGAAAATCAGCCCGATTGTGTTATTTTCGGAACAAAAAATTCATATCCGTTTGCTGACGTCAGATGGATGGGCAATGAGGCCGGTCATGTCGGCGATCCTTGCTGGGCCACCACCGACTCCATATGCATACGCGACGAAGCCGCATACTATAAAGGACTGAATGAAGGAAGCTACGACGGAGATGCATATATACCGGCCGAAACGGATGTATCAATTCGCCCGAGCTGGTTTTATCACCCCGAAGAGGACTCACGAGTGAAGAGCGTCAAGGAGCTGTGGGACATCTACTGCACCTCGGTAGGACGCAACAGTGTCCTCCTGCTTAACTTTCCGCCCGACCGGCGCGGTCTTATACACTCTGTCGATTCATTAAATGCCGCCAATCTAAACCGTGGTATAAAGGCGACATTCGCCGACAACCTTCTCGCGGGCAGCAAGGTAACAGCCACAAATGAACGAGGAGCCCGATTTAGTGCCAAAAACCTTATTGACGGAAACCCAGACACATATTACGCAGGCCGTGACGGACAAGTAAAATCCACCGTGACATTCACTCTGCCCAAAGCCCAGACTTTTGACTGCCTTATGCTTCAGGAAGTCATTGAACTCGGCCAACGCACCAACCGCTGGAGTGTCGAATGGTCTGCCGACGGCAAAAAGTGGACAAAAATACAGGAAGCCACCGACAAACAGAGCATCGGCCATAAGTGGATTGAGCGTTTTGATCCGGTAACAGCTCGCTACGTACGCCTCAGTATCGAGGATGGAGGGGCGTGTCCCGCCTTGCATACATTCGGTGTATACCGACAGTCTGAAATTCTTAAATAATATCTTAACAATGATAAAATATTTAACTGCAATAGGCATGGGGCTGATGAGCGTAACCGCTCTTGGCAGCACCGACATGCCGATTGATCCGTCGGCGTTTTACGAGCTGAAGTGCGCCAACGGACTGGTAATCGATAACAAAGGCAGCATGGACTCCGGCTCAAAATTGTTCATGGACAAGCCTGTGAAAGATAAAGAGTCACAAGTATGGCAGCTTATACCGGTGCCGGGCAGCGACAACATTTACTGTATAGTAAGTCCCGTATCGCAGATGGCTGTTGACAACGGTGGTCCGGGCAACGAGAACCAAAAGGTTATCCAATGGAGCAGCGATCTTGGAAACGCCAATCAGCAATGGAGAGTGACATTGGGGTCTGACGGCACTCTGCGCTTCTCATCAGTAGTCAACGGATGTGAACTCGGCTATCCGGCATCGGCTCCGGTAGGTGAACCTCTTTTGAAGTTTTCATCTGATGCCGGCAATACGGAGCGCGACTGGACCATCATAAAATCAGATATAGAGTTAAAGGTAGAGCCGTTAAAGACCGAAAGTAATTATGACTGGGAAAACGAACGGATATTCGGAATAAACAAAGAACCGGGTAAGGCTACATTCATCCCTTTTGCCTCTGTAAGCGAAATGAAATCCGATCCCACCTACCACACCCCATGGTTGAGGACACACTCAAGCCGTTATATGCTTCTAAACGGCAATTGGAAATTCAATTGGGTAAAGCAACCGTCGGAACGTCCCGCCAAGTTCTATCGCACTGATTTCAACGCCTCCGATTGGGACGAGATACCCGTGCCTTCAAACTGGGAAATGCTCGGCTACGGCACCCCCATCTACACCAACATCACCTACCCTTTCCGCAACAATCCGCCCTTTATCCAGAGCCAGCGGGGCTACACCGTGGAAAAAGAGCCTAATGCCGTAGGGTCATACTTGACGCGTTTCACACTTCCACGCGACTGGAACGACAAGCAGATATTCATCACATTCGGCGGTGTATACAGCGCCATGTACGTATGGGTCAACGGTAAAAAGGTCGGTTATAGCCAAGGAGCCAATAACGACGCACGCTTTGACATAACGCCATACATAAAGCCCGGCAAAGAAAACCTGCTTGCCGTAGAAGTATACCGATGGTCCGACGGTAGCTATCTTGAAGATCAGGATATGTTCAGACTAAGCGGCATATTCAGAGACGTATACTTGACCGCATCACCCAAGACCATGATAGCCGACCTGCACCTGACGTCATCACTCAGTCCACGTTACGACAAGGCTACACTGAATGTCGCCGGCAAAGTCCGCAATTACGGCAAAAAAGCCGGCAAAGCGTCGTTGCGCGTCGAGATTATAGACCCCGACGGACACACTCTTAAACGATTCACATCTCCCGTAACAGATATTTCACCCGGTACAAACGACCTCAATCTGTCAGGCTCCATACGTGATCCGAAACTATGGTGTGCGGAGACTCCCCATCTTTATACTGTCAATATAGAGCTACTCGCCGCCGACGGACAACTGCTTGAGGCCACGACTCAAAAATTCGGTTTCCGCAATATAGAGATTCGCAACGACAAAGTGTATGTCAACGGAAGCCTTACAATGTTCAAAGGAGCCAACCATCATGACATACACCCACGTCTGGGAAAAGCCGTTCCCGTTGAAACTATGGAGAAAGACGTACTCATGTTCAAACGATTCAATCTCAACACCATGCGTACGAGTCATTATCCCAAAGACACCCGTATGTACGACCTGTGTGACTATTACGGCATCTACGTAATGGACGAAGCCGATCAGGAGTGTCACGGCAATATGTCACTCACTGACCGTCCATCTTGGGAAGGGGCTTTTGTCGACAGAGCCGTGCGCATGGTACAACGCGACAAAAATCATGCATGTGTCATCTTCTGGAGCCTCGGCAACGAATCGGGTGGCGGATGCAACGCCGTAGCCGAACGCGATGCCGTTAAAGCTATCGACACTACACGCCCCGTGCACTACGAGGGCATGAACGACTGCGCCGACATCGATTCACGCATGTACCCCTCGATAGAGTATATGACCGACATTGACAGGCAGAGACGCAACAAACCATTCTTCCTGTGTGAATATGCACATGCCATGGGCAACGCCATCGGCAATCTTGATGAATACGGGGATTATATCGAATACAATTCCGACCGCATGATAGGAGGATGTATCTGGGACTGGGTCGATCAGGCTATCTGCAAACCGGGAGAACCCGATTCAAAACTGTATTTCGGAGGTAGTTTCGGCGACTCGCCAAACGACAACGACTTCTGCTGCAACGGCATAATAACCGCTGACCGTCGTGTCACGCCGAAATTGCACGAAGTAAAAAAAGTATACCAATACCTGTCGTTCAAAATGAATGACCTCAACAGTGTAGAAGTGCACAACCGATACAACGCGCTCAATCTTACCGACTTCGACCTGTATTATTCGTTGGAGAAAGATGGCCTAAAAGTTAAAGAAGAACTATTCGGCATGCCTGACTGTCCGCCCGGCGAACGACGCACAATACATGTGCCCGTAGAAAAGCTGATGTCCGACAGCACTTCGGCCGAATGGCACATATACTTTGAGGCGCGACTTAAAAAGGACTGCAACTGGGCGGACAAAGGCCATAGCGTAGCTTCGGCCCAATTCCCGCTGAATGATACGGCGCGCCATCCTGAAAGAAAACTCGAGGAGAAAACCGGCACTACCCCTCTGCTCTCTTACTTCATTGAAGAAAACCGCATATTGCGTCTTCGCAACAAGGATATGGAAGTGACTTTTGATATGAGCACAGGCCAAATGAAAGGTCTGGTAAAAAACGGCGTCGAGCATCTGCACCACCGAAACGGGCCGTGGTTCAACTGGTATCACACCACCAACAACTCACCGCGAGGCTGGGAAGACACTTCCATAGAACTTAAAGACTTCAAATGGACTTTATCCGACGACCGACGTTCGGCCACGATAGTTGCTTCACTCGAGGCCCGTATCGGACGCAATGCCCCTGTCGCACACACCTTGACCTACACCGTTTACGGCGACGGTACGGTCGATGTAAACGCACGCTTCAATACCACTGCCGAGATTACGCTGCCACGTCTCGGACTGCAGATGTTTGTCAATCCGAGCTTCAACAAGCTTACTTGGTTTGGGCGAGGCCCGATCGAAAACTATCCCGACCGCAAAAACGCGGCATACGTAGGGCTATACAGCGCACCTGTCGACTCTCTGGCCGAGCACTACGTAAGAGCACAAAGTATGGGCGCACGTCAGGATACACGTTGGCTCACACTGACCGACGACTCCGGCCGAGGTATTAAAGTCATGTCCGACAGCACACTCGGATTCTCTGCCCTACACTACACTGACCGCGACCTTTGGGACGTCAAATATGGCCATAATATTTCCGACATACGTCGATGTGAGACGGTGCTCAATCTTGACTGCGCACTACAAGGACTCGGCAACGGCAGTTGCGGCCCGGGACCGAGAAAACAATATATGATAACTCCCGATACGACTTACAGTTACGGCTTCCGTATAGAACCGGTAACCATATAAAATATACGGGTGACTAATAATACGTTCAGGACCGTCCCTCACAGGGCGGTCCTGTGTATTATACGCTCGGCGACATGTGTAAGTCACAAGGATTTCAAATAATTGTAACATTTTAATTGGCCGCTTGACTTTTATTGACTATCTTTGTACGATTTTTTAGTATAAGAACACTGACTAACTATTTTATGGCAAAACCTATTAAGAAAACCATCGAGCTCGGTGACGGACGCACCATCACCCTTGAGACAGGTAAGCTGGCCAAGCAAGCCGATGGAGCGGTAGAGTTGCGCATGGGCAATACGATGCTCCTCGCAACTGTTGTTTCGGCTAAGGAAGCCGGAGAAGGGGTTGACTTCATGCCCCTGCAAGTTGAATACAAAGAGAAATTTTCGTCCAACGGACGTTTCCCCGGCGGATTCCTGAAACGCGAAGGCCGTGCATCGGATTACGAAATCCTTACCGCACGACTCGTTGATCGTGTACTCCGTCCTCTTTTCCCCGACAATTATCACGCCGACACATTTGTGAACATAATCATGTTCTCGGCCGACGGCGAAGACATGCCCGATGCACTTGCCGGTCTGGCTGCCTCAGCAGCTCTCGCCGTCAGCGACATTCCATTCAACGGCCCCATCTCCGAGGTACGTGTGGCCCGCATTGACGGACAGTTCGTCATCAACCCCACATTTGCACAGCTCGAAAAAGCCGATATGGAGCTTATGGTCGGCGCCACATATGACAACATCATGATGGTCGAAGGCGAAATGAAAGAAGTATCGGAAGCCGACCTTCTCGCCGCGCTCAAAGCCGCCCACGAAGCTATCAAGATTCAGTGCAAGGCCCAGATGGAACTGGCCGAAGAAGCCGGCACTACCGTAAAACGTGAATATTGCCATGAAGTAAACGACGAAGACCTGCGCAAGGACGTGCACGACAAGTGCTACGACAAAGCTTATGCCATAGCCAAAGCCGGCTGTGCCGACAAGCACTGGCGTCAGGACTCGTTTGACGCCATATGCGACGAGTACATCGAGTCTATCCCCGAAGAGGAGCGCGAAGAAAAAGCTCCCCTCGTAAAGCGCTACTATCATGACGTGGAGCGCGAAGCCGTACGACGTTGCATACTCGACGAAGGTGTACGCCTCGACGGCCGCAAGACAACCGACATACGCCCCATCTGGATCGAGACCGACTACGTTCCCGGCCCTCACGGATCAGCTATATTCACCCGCGGTGAGACACAAGCCCTCGCCACTGTCACTCTCGGCACAAAGCTCGACGAAAAAATACTTGACGATGTGCTTAATCAAGGCCGCGAACGCTTCCTCCTCCACTATAACTTCCCGCCCTTCTCAACCGGTGAAGCCAAACCGCAGCGCGGTGTGGGTCGCCGCGAGGTAGGACACGGCAATCTTGCCCACCGCGCCCTCAAGAGCATGCTCCCCGACAACTTCCCCTACGTTTGCCGCATTGTGAGCGACATACTTGAGTCCAACGGCTCCTCGTCGATGGCCACTGTATGTGCCGGCACACTGGCTCTTCTTGACGCCGGTGTTAAGATGAAAAAGCCCGTCAGCGGTATAGCGATGGGCCTGATTACCGACACCGACGGATCGAAATACGCAGTCCTCTCCGACATACTCGGTGACGAGGACCACCTCGGCGACATGGACTTCAAGGTTACCGGTACACGCGACGGTATCACAGCCACTCAGATGGATATCAAGGTCGACGGACTCTCCTACGAAGTGCTTGAAAAGGCCCTTCTTCAGGCCCGCGACGGTCGCATGCACATACTTGACAAGATTCAGGAAGCTATCGCGGAACCGCGCGAAGACTACAAGCCTCACGTACCGCGCATAGTCACCATGACAATACCCAAAGACCTCATCGGCGCCGTTATCGGCCCGGGCGGAAAAATCATTCAGGGTATTCAGGAAGCCAGCGGCGCTACCGTATCGATCGACGAAATCGACAATGCCGGCTACATCGAAGTGGCAGCCAACAACCGCGAAGCCATGGACAAGGCTCTCGAACTTATCAACGCCATCGTGGAACTACCCGAAGAGGGCAAAGTATACACCGGCACAGTACGTTCGATCCTCGATTTCGGTGCGTTTGTAGAGTTCATGCCCAATCGAGACGGTCTTCTGCATATCTCCGAAATCAGCTGGGATCGCCTTGAAAATATGGAGGCTTCAGGCCTCAAGGAGGGCGACACTGTACAGGTCAAGCTCATTGAGATCGACAAAAAGACCGGCAAATACCGCTTGTCTATGCGCGCCTTGATGGAGAAACCCGAAGGATATGTTGAGCCCCAGCGTGCTCCCCGAGGCGACCGCGGACCGCGTCGTGACGATCGTCGTCGTGATGACCGTCGTCGCGATGACCGCCGTGATGACCGTCGTGGCCCCCGCCGTGACGACCGCCGTCGTGATGACCGCAACGAAGACTGATATTTGCCATAAAATGACAATTCAATACGAAAGGACTGCGCGACGCGCGGTCCTTTTTTATTTACCCGCTATTATAACCGACAGTATTCCCGCTATCGATGAGAAGGCCATAAACCATACGGCACGAGGCGACAGCCTCAACCTGTAACGGCCGAAATACACCGCACCTACAATACACAGATATATCGCATACCATATGATGTAGGCATAGCCAGCTCCGTCAAGGCCATAGCGGTTATACAAAAGCACACTCGCAATAAAATAAACTGCAGCACTCGTAATCTCGGTCAACAGATACACTGCACCGTCGCCACGCGCCACGATAACGTAAGCCATACACCAGCTGACAGCCCGAAACGACATTCCCGCCACAGCCCAAGAAATATAAGTCTCTATACAATAAAAATCGGGAGTATAAAGCAGCCATACTATAAAATGGCGGAAAACGACAAACAAAACGACGGCCGGTATAAGCAAACATGAAATAACAGCAATCTCATGGCTGACATAAACCGACGTAACCCTGCGCGACCCTACCGCCGAAGCTATGCGCGGATAAAACTCCATGCCGATAGCTGCAAAAAGGACAGCCACATAACGGTTGACCAACGCATATCCCGCCTGAAAATATCCCGTTTCGGCCATGCCGGCGCTTGTATTTATATAAGTGACTATGGCATATTGAGCGAGTACAGCCGCAAATGACGACACTGTCATCCAGACCCCGAGCTTCATAAAAGCGGCACCCGCCATGGCAGTATCACGACATGATATACGTACTTTTTCAGGATGCTCACGCAGGATTAATGCAGCTACGAGTGTAGAAAGGGCATATACGGCAATTGACGGCACTATCGAGTCGATTCCGAGGAAATAGAACAACGGCACCGACAACATCAGTCCTCCCACGGCTCCCCACAGCGAAGCCCGTGCAAGACGCCGCAGCATACCACACCCCTGCATAACAGCCAGTTCACCGCCTGTAAGCGAAGATATCAGCAGCACTACCGACAACCACATAAAACCGCCCGAATGAGTATCATCGCCAAATGTCAAGCTACTGAGAAGCGGCGCCGACAACAGCGTAAGCAACGCTCCGGCAAGCCCCAAAAACCAAGACCAGCGACGCACGACAGCAAGTATACGCGCACGGGTCGACTGTCGGGCCGAGGCTATGTCGCGCACGGCGGCGCTACGCATGTTAAATTGAGTGACCGAAGCTATAAGCTCTACCGTAGTATTATAAAGGCCGAACAGCCCCACGCCTGCCGCGCCTATCCACAACGCTACAAGCTTTACTCTGATCAATGAACATAATATCGTCACAGCCTGTGTACCGCCGAATATACCGATTGTCGACAGTACCCGCTTCGACAGGGAGTGCCGTGCGACAGTCCTAAACGACAGTCTCATCATCTTACCCAAGCCGAGGGATTGAGCTTCTGCGTCTCCTTTCGCAGCTCGAAGTGCAGTATCGACCGATTGTCGTCGTCAGGGTCGGAGTATATGCGCCCGAGAGTTTGGCCCTGTTTAAGTACATCGCCTTTCTTGACAAGTATATCGGTAAGATTGGCATAAATAGTAAGGTAACTTCCGTGACGCACCATGACTATGGTGTTGAAACCGGGCTGACGGAATATAGCCGATACAGTGCCGCCGAACACAGCCCTTGCATTGCCTCCCGGCGGTACTTCTATGTCTATGCCGCTGTTGTCGGTCACGACATGAGGCAGGTCGGGATGCTTGTGTCGGCCAAACGGACGTACTATCTTGTACTTCCCGCTTACCGGGAAGAGCAGCCGGCCTTTGTTGCTCTCGAAACTGCCGGTCAGCTTACGGTCAGCCTCGGCCGTGGCATAATTGGCCGCCGAAGCTTTGGGTTTCGGTGCAGGCTTGGATGTATTGCTTTTTGCTTCAGCCTCTTTAGCCTTTTCACCCTTGGCCTTTCCCTGAGCGAGCTGCTTCTCCTGCTGCTTGCGGCGCTCTTCCTCGGCTTTACGACGTTGCTCCTCCTGACGCCGCTGCTCCTCGGCGATAAGCCTGTCAAGCTCGGCATCAAGCGCCCGCGCCTGCGCCTCCTTTTGCTTCAGTACCTTCTTTAGGCTTGCGCCCTCCTTTTTAAGCTGAGCCACAAGGACCGACGTCTCTTTCTGTTTCTTCTCAAGGTCAGCTTTGGTCGACGTCATCTTGGCCATAGCCGCGCTTTTGTCGGCCTGCAGCGCGGCGTAGTGCTTGCGCTGTCCGTCAAGCTGAGCCTGCGCCGCCTTTATATCAGCACTTTTCTTGTCTTTCCATGCGGCAAATTCACGCAAATACCTTACTCGCCTGTAGGCTTGGGTAAACGAGTCAGACGCAAAAATAAAAGCCAACGCCGACATAGAACCGTTGTTGGCTCTGTGCATGCTCTTTATAGAGTTGGCATAGCTTGCGCGCATCGCTTCAAGACGCTCGTCAAGTATTCTTATCGAGTCACTTATCACCGCTATGGAAGCATCTATAGAATCAATCTGTCCGGCTATCGCGGTTATAGACTTGTTTTGTTGTGTTATCTCGGCATTGAGGGCATTAAGGGCGCTAAGTGTTCGGCCCGTCTTTTTAGCATTGGCTTCTATCTGCTCGGCAGTGAGTTTTATGGCTCTCTGCGTAGCTTTCTGCTCCTTTTTCACACTGCTCAGATTGCGCTGTTTTTTACGCGCAGCCGAAGCGTCGCCGCTCGCGAGCAGCAATGCCAGCATGATTATCAACAAATGCCTCAACATACCTTTTTCCACTTACTCCGAAATACCCTTTTTCAACATATCGGCCACTTTCACGCGCCGATACCCCGACGGCTCGGTCCATCGGGTGTCAACACCCTCGTTCCACTTGGCACTCGCCCACTTCCACTGCAGCGACACCTGCACCCGATTCTTTCCGGTGACGTTGACGTCAACCGACGAAGCGAGTTCTCCAACCGTAGCCCAATATCCGCAATCGCCGTATTTGGCCGTGCACACAACGTCAGTGCCGGTCACGGCTATCATCAGCGTCCTGACTATGTCATCATACCCTACGGCAAAACCGTAATGAGCCTTCGAAGGTTGTTTTTTCGGTATGGCAAGCCATTCATCAGACTTTCCGCCCGATGACTCCACATCAAAACTGCCGTAGCCGGCTCCGCCCGGTTTATTGTCGCCAAGCATAAACATACGCCCTATAAGCATGTCCTGAACATTCTCTATCGACAGAGGCACATGAGAGGATACAATTGAATACGGCTCGGCCATATATGTCTTGCCGGGCTTCATCTTCATATACATCGAGTCGGGAGTTATGTATATGCGCCCGACCTCGAAGCCGAACATGCGCATACTTATATCGATCAACTTGCCGCGCACCATACTTACACGCCCCGACACCGATACATTCTGCGGCGACGATATGGCAATACTCACCGGCACATTAACATCGGTCCACTCTCCGTATGACTTAACCAGGTTTTCGTAATGCTGACGCAATGAGGCGCTCTCGGGGAGTACTGACGGCGCTTCTGTTCGCGTCGCTTCACGCGAAGAACGGCATCCGGCCGCAACCGCAGTCAACAATATAGCTATTAGTATTAAATGTGATGATCTTTTCATTGATAAGTCCGTTAACTGACAGTCGGTTATTCGTAGAAATATGCCTTATGCTTCACTTTCTTTTTCAGAAGCTCGTTATCAGGATCAAGAGCAAGAGCCTTTTTCCAGAAATCTATAGCCTCGTCATACTCCTTGTTCATAAAATATATGTCGCCGGCGTGATGAAACAGCTCTTCCGACGGCTCCGATGAATTTTCGATAGCCTTGTCTATATACACCATTGCCTCGACATAGTTGTTTTTCTTAAACATTATCCACGCATAAGTATCAAGCGACGTGGCGTTTTCAGGGTCCTCCTTTATGGTCACGGCACTCATGCGCTCGGCTTTATCAAGGTCCTTCCCGGCTTCGGCAAGGTAGTAGGCGCAATTGTTCAGAGCCAACAAATTGGAAGGATTGGTAGCAATGGCTTTGTCATAGTAGACAAAGGCGGAGTCGGCATCGCCTTTGGCATAATATGCGTCGCCGATCGATGACAACACCTGCGATACAGATTCATAGTCGGCCGAGTCGGTATACTCCAGCGACCGGTTTAAAGCCGCCAGACCTTTGTCATACTCTTTAAGCTGGGTGTAGGCCGATCCGAGCACAAGATTTATAAGCGGGCTCTGCGGATGATAGTGTACGGCACGCTCACCTTCTTTGACAGCTTTCTGAAAATCATTATTCTGTATATCCAGACTCATAAGCGTACGCCAACGTTCCTCCGATGCAGGGTCGATATCCACGGCATAGCCCATCTGCTCGGCTGCCTGCTCGTAATCCTCTATAGCTATCAGATAAGAGCAGTAAAGGTCGTGGATGGCCACCTCATGGGGATGTTGCTCAAGAAGAGTGGCAAAGAGCTCCTGAATGCGCGGCTGTTGTGTCGGGTCCTCATACAGAGCGCGTATATAGCTTGTAAGCAACTCAAGCTTTGTGTCAAGTTCGAGGCTCTCCTGCTTCAGCGCCTGAAACACCTCACGGTCATAGCTGACGCTGTCGTCGATTGACTTGTAGAAATTGGCACGCGAGTAGTAGGCAAGTCCCGAAGTCGGATCAATCTCACACGCACGATTGTAATATTTCAGCGCCGAGTCACGCTCTGAAAACATGGCATATATGTCACCGGCAAATACATTGTTTTCCGAACTGCGCGGTGAAGATGCCAGAAGCTCCTTAACCTCATTGAATATCGATACCGTATCCTGCGACACAAAGTAAGCTCTGATCTTTCTTGTCGATATAGGTATGTTTTTACCCTGCGCCTTCTCAATGCGCCGGTACACGTCGATCGACTTGGCCACATTTGACGAGTCCTGCGAGGCCACTAGCGCTTCCGCAAGTTTATAAGCCACGTCGGGCTTAGTCGGAAACACACTGTCCATCACCGACCAGACCCTAAGGGCCTCGTCGCGGCGTCCGAGCTGGTCATTGATCGAGCCATAAACGAAATTACAGTAGAAATCCTCGGGTTTACTGTCAAAATGGCTTTTCATCATGTCATAACCGCGCTGAAACGTCACCGAGTCCTCACGGGCTATCATAACGCTGTAATACCCGAGATAAAATGCCACGTCCGTATTCGACGGGTCGAGTTCGTAAGCTCTGCGAAGCAAGTCATAGTAAGCGTCGTCGGCATCCTTCTCGTGATGGCGCAAAGCCTCCATAAACAGATAGTCGGCCTTCAACTCGTCGGCCTCGGGAGTGAACGACACATTTTTCGCCGTGCCCGAAAGCACCGAAAAGAGCATCATCACCGCAGCCGGCAATATAAGTATGTTTCGCAGTCCTGAAGTCATATGGCAAGAGTATAAAGTCAATTAACACCGGTGTGTCCGAAACCTCCGTCACCACGCTTTGTTTCGTCAAGACGCTCTACGGGCACCCAGTCGACACGGGTATACTCCTTTATGACCATCTGACATATGCGTTCACCGTTATTGATTACAAAAGGCTCGTCGCTTAGATTTATCACTATCACGCCTATCTCGCCGCGATAGTCGGCGTCGACAGTGCCGGGTGTATTGACGAGCGAGATGCCGTGCTTCAGAGCCAGTCCCGAACGGGGACGTATCTGGCACTCATAACCGTGGGGCAATTGTATGCAAAGCCCTGTCGGTATAAGTGCGCGTTGAAGCGGCTTCAAAGTCACAGGCTCTTTAAGAAATGCCCTGACATCCATACCCGCCGACGAGGGGGTCTCGTAAGCGGGCAACTCGTTGCCCGACTTATTTATAATTTTCACCTTTATAGTCTCCATTATCTTCTCAATAAATAAATCGTTACGCGAAAATAGTCAAAAAGCGGCATTAACCCGCCCTTTTATCTCGTTTTTTATTTAAACGCCGCGAGAGGGCGTTAAGTTTACCCGTAAATGCACGCAAGGACACACCGGCAGGGGTGTGTCCTTGTATTGTACGGCATCAAGCGATTATTATTTTTCGCTTACCTTGTTGTAGCGTGCGTTAAGACCCTTGATGACTTCGTCAGTGATGTCAAGCTCGGGGTTGAAATACACTCCGGCAGCCTTGTATAGTATCATGTCGTAGTGCATCTTGGCGTTATAGTCCTTTATAAATGCCGCGATAGAGTCGCTGAGCTGCATCTGCTGCTGAAGCATCTCCTGCTGGGCCTCACGCTGAAGGCTGGCAAGGTAGTTTTCGGCATCGGCCTGCTTCTTGTTAAGGTTTTTCATGTCTTCCTCATAGCTTGCCTGCGAGAGGTAGCCGTTGCTGTTCACTTTCTGCTGGATGGAGTTGGCAAGCTTCTGCAACTCGGCTCCGCGTGTACGCTGGGCGTTGTCTATCTTGCTTATCGAGCGCAATTGAGCTTCGCTGAAGTCCTTTGCAAGATTATAGTGAGCCGCGATAGAGTCGGCATCAATATAACGTATGTTTAAAGAACCTGTTTTTTCAGAAGATGCCGAGGTTGCGTTCTGTTTGTCGGCGGGGGCGTTGTTGGAGCAGGACATTGCTACTACAGCCAACATGAGCATAAGTGACTTGGCACAAAGTGCGAGTTTCTTCATTGTAATATGTTAATGTAATTTTTAGTTTATTGTTCCTTTTTGTCACGTAAAGCCGGTATGTCATGAGCGTGCCCTGACGGAAACCGTCCGCCTTTAACAAAAAATACTTTTACTCCCAAAAGCACCATTGCAAGAGCAAGCAATATTATTGACAGGACTACGAGTTTCACTATGCCTTTACGTTTTTACGGTGCAAATATAAGAAAGGAAAATAAATTTTGGTAATATCTAAATTTTATTTTGTAACTTAGGGTGCGAAATGTGAATTATTTAACAATTTTATACACATTCCGACCGAGATTTAAAACATCATCTTACACAATAAGTACATTTTTTAATTATGACAATCAAGGATCTGAAACCGACTCTCATCTGGTCGATATTCGACCAGATAACCAAAGTTCCCCGTCCCTCGAAAAAGGAGGAAAAGATACGCGAATACCTGCTCGATTTCGCAAGCAAGCATAATATCGCCGTAAAGACCGATGCCGTAGGCAACGTAGTCATGAGCAAGGCCGCCACCCCGGGATATGAAAACGCGCCCACAGTGATCCTGCAGGGACACATGGACATGGTGTGTGAATCCAACGATAAGAACTTCGACTTCGAAAACAACCCCATCACCACTATCATAGACGGCGACTGGGTACATGCCGACGGTACGACTCTCGGCGCCGACAACGGTATAGGCATGGCCGCTTCGCTCGCCGTAATGGCCGACGACTCGCTTGAACACGGTCCGGTGGAGGCTCTATTTACAGTCGATGAAGAGACCGGCATGACCGGAGCCAACAATCTCGGCGCCGACATGATGAACGGCACAATCCTGCTAAACCTCGACTCGGAGGATGACGGCGAGGTATTTATCGGATGCGCCGGCGGTGTCGACACAACGGTAACGTTCGAGTACAAGCGCGAAATGGCTCCCGCTGACAATCACTGGTTCCACATCGACCTGTCAAACCTCAGCGGAGGACACTCCGGCGGCGACATACATGAAGGACGCGCCAACTCCAACAAACTCCTCGCCCGCTTCCTGTTCAGACTTACATGTGACGAGACCGTGACCCTCGCCGAGATAAGCGGTGGCAACCTGCGCAACGCGATCCCGCGCGCCGCACATGCCGTATTCGGCGTACCCTCTTCCAAAAAGGAGAAAGTCATCGTGGCATTCAACGAATTTGTGGCTGCCGTTGAAAACGAGTACAAGGTCACCGACCCCAATATGAAGATTACCATCGAGAGTGTCGACAAACCCCAGTACGCCATCGACAGCACCACGAGCCTCAATCTTATCCGGGCACTCTACGCATGCCCCCACGGTGTCATATCGATGAGTCATGAACTCGAAGGACTTGTAGAGACCTCAACCAATCTTGCCGCCGTCAAAATGCAGCCTGACTCCACCATCCTTATCACCACAAGCCAGCGCAGCTCGGTAGAGTCGCGCAAATGGGATATAGCCCGTCAGGTAGAGGCCGTATTCCTTCTTGCCGGAGCGAAAGTCACCCACGGTGACGGATATCCCGGATGGGCACCCAACATGAACTCGACCATCATGAAGATAGCAAGCGACGCTTATGAGGAACTCTACGGTGTCAAGCCCGCCATAAAGGCCATTCACGCAGGTCTTGAATGCGGTCTTTTCCTCACCAAGTATCCGCACCTCGACATGGTATCGTTCGGTCCCACCCTGCGAGGCGTACACTCTCCGTCGGAGAAAATGCACATACCCGCAGTTGAAAAATTCTGGAATCAGCTAACCCTTATCCTCAAAAAGGTAGCCGAACTCGGCAAATAACGAGTTATAACACAGCGCCACAGCTCCGGTTATTGCATATCCGCATGCTGTGGCGTTTTTTATACGGATATATAGGCCCATGCCCAGCTTCATAGTCTGTCTCGCCGCCATATCGGCATTATCGCTACAAGCCGGACCCGACACCTCGGCAGTGACAGGCATGCCCGACAGTTTGCTTGTCACCGACTGTAAAGCAGCGACCGAGCAGACCGCCGACTCCATTGTGCCCCTCTCGGAAGAGGACTACCGTAAAGCCGCAGAAAGGCTCGGCGTGGAGACTGCCGTCATAAAGGCAGTAGTGGAGATTGAAGCGGGACGTAAACATAACGGTTTTCACGCATCCGGCATGCCGCTTATAAACTTTGATCTCACCATGTTCAGGAGAGCCGCGGCAAAGAGGGGAATAAAACTTTCAAAGTATACACGAAGCCACCGAGAAGTATTTGCCCGCCCCGACATACGCCGCTACGGTTCTCGTCAGGCAGCGCAGCACGCACGGTTGGCGGGAGCCATGTCAATCGACTCGACAGCCGCTATAGAGGGCACTTTCTGGGGCATGTTTCAGATAGGAGGCTTCAACTGGAAGAAGTGCGGTGCTTCGTCGCGCGAAGACTTTGTCATGCGCATGTCACGGTCGGAGCAAGACCAGCTCGACTTGTTTGTCAGTTTCGTGATAAACGGCGGCATGAACCGCTTTCTCCGCAAAAAAGATTGGGCCGGCTTCGCCCGACGATACAACGGACCATCCTATAGAAAGCGACGTTATCATACACGCATGGCCAATGCCTACAAACGTATTCGTAAAAATACAACAGATTAACAATCACAATAAACCAATATCACAACACAATGAAACCCAATTCAAAAATTTATCTCACCACGGCACTCTGCGTGCTGGCAGGCATAGTGCTTCTTCTCGGCGCATTCATAGCCATACCCTACTACAACGTATGGCAGCAGGAGATGTCGGGACGTGCCGAATTTGCCAAAGCCGAACAAAACCGTAAAATCAAAATTGAAGAGGCCAAAGCCAATCTCGAAGCCGAGAAACTCAACGCTCAGGCCGAAATCGAGCGTGCACGCGGCGCAGCCGAGGCCATCCGCATCGAGAACGGAAGCCTTACGCCCACTTACATACAGTATCTATGGGTACGACAGCAGAGCGACCTCAACAACAAGACAGTCATCTACGTGCCCACGGAAACAAATCTGCCCATACTGGAAGCCACAAGGCTGCCTCAGCCCTGAGACACTCATCCACGCGGAAGAAATTTCGCCAAGTCATCCTCCGACATACCGCGACGTCTCCTATAGTCGTCGCGCTGTCGCGGATCGATATCACCTACTATAAAATAACGGCTGTCGGGGTGCGACAGAATAAGCCCCGTCGTGGAAGCGGCAGGCGACATGGCTCCGTTTTCAGTCACGGTTATACCCATACCGGCATAATCCATTATGCGGTCGGTCACAAATATCAGCGACTGGTCGGGCAATGACGGATAGCCTATGGCCGGACGGATACCTTTATAATACTGACGAAGCCTATTGCCGGCATTATCTTCCTCGTCGACTGCATATCCCCAAAGTTTTCTTCGCACGACAAGGTGCATAAGCTCCGTAGCGGCCTCTACAAGACGGTCAGCCACAGTCTGCATAAGTATTGCCTTATAGTCGTCGCCTGCCTCACGGTAGCGTTTTATACGCTCTGCAGGCAACGGTCCGGAGGTAACTGCAAAGACTCCAGCGAAGTCTTTCAGCGCCCCGTCATCACCTATGGGGCATATGTAATCTGACAATGCTACGCACTCACCGCCTCCATCCGGACGCTGCTGACGCAAAACCGGCAGCTCAATTCTCGAGCTATCGCAGTCCACCACTATAGTATCGTCATAAGAACCGGCCGGCAACAGCACCACTTTGGCCGACAACTTCATGTTGTCACGAGCCAGCTCATCAAGCATACGCCCTGCCTCTTTAAGCAACTGCATGGCCTCCGCAGCCTTGTTTACCTTATCGGTTGGTACCGACGCAAGCCACTGCGCGCGGCAATGATCGCATCCCTCTATATCCATGATCGACGCATAGGACGCATCGAGCTTCCATGCCGCAAGAAACGGCCTCCAGTTTATGAAGCGTCGCACCTCGTCAATACCGAATGACAGTTCATGAACGCCCGGCATAGCGGGGCGGTAGCAATGATAATCCAATTCAGGCCTATGACGACGCGCTTCGTCAAGCGACAACAGCGGTTCACGTACTCCGTACTCTTCACGCAGCCGTGACTGCTCGGCACGGACTTCATCTATCATGGCGTCGCGGGTCAGCGGATTGAGAAGACGCTGGGTCACCGACGGCATCATGGCGGCATCACGTGTGTATATCACCGGACCGCTATAGCACGGAGCTATCTTGACCGCCGTATGAAGGGCCGAAGCGGTGGCGCCCCCTATGAGCAACGGTATCCTGAGACCGCGCGCCTCCATAAGCCGGGCCACATGACACATCTCGTCAAGTGACGGAGTGATAAGCCCGCTAAGCCCCACGAAGTCAGCATTCTCCTCTACGGCACGCGCCACAATATCTTCACCGGGCACCATGACGCCCATATCGATCATGTCGACACCGTTGCAGTTCATTATCACACTCACTATATTCTTGCCTATGTCGTGTACGTCGCCCTTCACGGTGGCTATGACCATACGCCCCGACGATGACGCCCCCGACCGGCTCTTCTCCTCCTCTATATAGGGAGTAAGCCATGTCACGGCCTGCTTCATCGTGCGTGCGCTCTTTACAACCTGAGGCAGAAACAGTTTGCCTTTGCCAAACAACTCGCCTACCCTGTTCATACCGGCCATAAGCGGGCCGTCGATAACACCGACTGCCGAGCCACACTCTTTCATGGCTTCCTCAAGACTACTCTCCATACCTTCATAAACACCGGCTACAAGCATCCGCTCTATCCTCGCGGCGGCATCCATATTTTCGTCAGCGGCAGTCACACCCTTGTTGACGGGAGCCTTTTCGCCTTTCAGTTTTTCGGCCTCGGTAATGAGTCGATCGGTGGCTCCGGCATCAGTGTTCAGCAGCACATCGTCGATAGCCTTACGTAAAGAGGGTTCTATATCCTCGACATTCATGATAGCGGCGGGGTTCACAATAGCCATGTCCATACCGCGCCCTATGGCGTGATAGAGAAACAGCGAGTGCATGGCCTCACGCACATAGTTGTTGCCGCGGAACGAAAACGACAGATTGCTGACACCGCCGCTCACTTTGGCCCCGGGAAGATGGATTTTTATCCACGCCACACTGTCGAGAAAATCGGCGGCATAGGAGTTGTGGGCCTCTATACCTGTAGCTACCGCGAGCACATTGGGGTCAAACACGATATCACATCCGCTGATGCCCACAACCTCCGTAAGCAATCGGTATGCACGGCCACATACCTCCACCCGCCGTTGAAACGTATCGGCCTGCCCGGCCTCGTCAAAGGTCATAACAACTACAGCGGCGCCCATCTCTTTTATATGACGCGCTTTCTTCAGAAATGCGGCCTCACCCTCTTTAAGGCTTATGGAGTTTACTATCGGGCGTCCTTGAACACACTTCAGCGCCGCCGTTATTGTGTTCCAGTCCGAAGAGTCTATCATCAACGGCACTTTGGCCACATCGGGTTCAACCCCGAGCCGGCTTATAAAGCGGAACATCTCCCGCGGTGCGTCAAGCATGGCATCGTCCATGTTCACGTCAACTATGCCGGCGCCGTCATCCACCTGACGACGGGCTATATCAACCGCCTCATCTATATTGTTTTCTTTTATCAATCGCAGAAACTTGCGGCTACCGGCCACATTGCACCGCTCGCCCACATTTACAAAGTTGCGCGACGGAGTCACCGTCAGAGCCTCAAGTCCGGCAAGCGTCATCTCATTCTCCCGGGCCGGTATGGCACGCGGTTTGTGGCGCGATGCGGCTTCGGCAATCGCCGCTATGTGGGCCGGAGTGGTGCCGCAACATCCACCGACTATATTTACGAGCCCGCCTGCCAGCATAGGCTCTATCATCTTCGCCATATCGGCGGGAGTCTGGTCATACTCACCCATTTCGTTGGGCAATCCCGCATTTGGATACACTATCACAGCATAAGGCACAGGCGCGAGAGCCTCAACGTACCGACCCATGCTGTCGGCGCCAAAACTGCAGTTCAGCCCCACGGCAAGCGGCCCAGCGTGCGATACGGTCACGACAAAGGCTTCCGGAGTCTGACCGGCAAGAGTGCGACCCGACTCCGTAAGGGTCATCGACACTATGACCGGCACACGTCGACCCGTAGCCTCCATGGCCCGTCGGGCGCTCCACAGCGCGGCTTTGGCATTAAGGCCGTCATATGAAGTCTCCATAAGCAGCAGATCCACACCGCCCTCTATGAGAGTCCTGCACTGCACGAAGTAAGCGTCGGCAAGATAATCCCACGTAACCGCCCCGCGGCTATCTTCATCAAGGCCCTGCGACATGGTAAGCGACTTGCTCGTAGGCCCGACACTACCGGCCACCCAACACCGCTCTCCGCCGTTATCCGACATCCAACCGTCGGCGACCCGGCGTGCCACCTCCGCCGCACGGAGGTTAATCTCACCGGCATAATCCGACAATCCGTAATCGGCAAGCGACACGGCATTGGCGTTGAACGAATCGGTCTCTATAATCCTTGCCCCGGCGTCAAGATACTCCCTGTGTATCGACTCAATCAGTTCGGGACGCGTAAGTGCCAGCAGGTCGTTGCACCCTTTCAGCCGGCACTCCCACGATGCAAAACGCTCACCGCGAAAATCCTCTTCCGAAAGGCCCTGACGCTGTATCATGGTGCCCATAGCACCGTCGAGCACTACAATACGTTCGGCGAGAGCCGCCGACAAAGCACGCCCGCTCTCGTCATATGGTAATTTTTCAATATCTGTCATCAGAAAAAATGATTGTAACTTTCCTTATGCAAAATTATAAAATCCGGTGTATTTTCATTCTGTTTTTAACGCTTGCGGGCAAAAAAATCGCGCATCAGCGATGCACATTCATCGGCCAGCACCCCTGTCACAACCACCGCCTTTGGATGAAACGGGGGACGCGATACAATCGTAGAATAACCTCGTTTAGGATCAGACGCCCCTACCACAATGCGCCTTATCTGGCTCCATCCGATGGCTCCGGCACACATGACACACGGCTCTACCGTCACGTACAGTGTGCTGTCAGGCAGATACTTGCCCCCGAGTGTATTGGCGGCGGCGGTTATAGCCTGCATCTCGGCGTGGGCGGTCACGTCATTAAGCGTCTCTGTAAGATTATGTCCCCGTCCTATGACACGCCCCTTGTTTACCACCACCGCACCTACAGGCACCTCATCCATATCAAATGCCATACGCGCCTCTATAAGGGCAAGCTCCATAAACCGGCGGTCATCTTCACTATAATTCATAACGGATCCGGAGTTCATAACAGATCAAGTTTCATGCCTTCAGAGGCGATAATTGTATCGGGAAATATGGCTCGCGCCTCCTCAAGATGCCGCGTCTCGTCATCATAGCGTTTCGAGAAGTGTCCGAGCACAAGCTGCCGGGCACCCGCGAGCCGGGCTATACGTGCCGCCTCGGCGGCTGTGGAGTGACCTCGGCTATGAGCCTTGTCGGCATATTCCTCAGTGTATGTAGCCTCATGATAGAGTGTATGCACCCCCTCCACCGACTTTGCCACCCGTTCGTCAAAAACCGTGTCAGAACAGTAAGCGTAGCTGACCGACGGATCGGCCGGAGTGGTAAGCAGTTCATTGGCTATAGTGCGACCGTCGGGAGTCACATAAGGGTGCCCCTCCTTAATCGCACGATACTCTTTTATAGGCACGTTGTGGAAACGCACCATGTCGCCACGCAGATGTCGCGGTTTGGGCTTTTCAGCAAACAGAAATCCGCAGCACGGTATTCGGTGATAAAGCGGAAAAGAGGTCACCGTAAGAGCATCGTTGTCAAGCAATACGGTGGTAGATTTGGGATCCATTATGTCATACCTTATGTCAAACGGCATCTCCTTACAGAAAAAACCGAGCATGCGCTGAAATATCTCCTTGCCCTCCTTGAATGTATGTATGACAATCTCCCCTCCATCCTTGCCGGTAAGCGCCAGTGTCGATATCAGACCCGGAAGTCCGAGACAGTGATCGCCGTGAAGATGCGAGATAAAGATGTGGCTCAAGCGGGTAAACTTAAGCCGCTGTCGTCTGACAGACAGTTGTGCGCACTCACCGCAGTCGACCATAAACAGATTGTCGCGGAAATCCACGACCTGACAACTCGGCAGATGCCTCAATGTAGGTGTAGCCGAACCGCAGCCAAGATAATTTATTCTAAATTGTGCCATATCGCAAAGTTAATGTTTTATTTTAACAATGCAACGCTCACTCCTGCCAAATGGGCGCAATGCGCTTTAAATAAGGCATTTTAGCCGGATTTAGCTTTATCTCATTTAAACGCATTCAAACTATTTTAACATTATTAAGGTTAATTTTCGAGAATTTTCAATTTAACCATTTGCATGATTACAACAAAAGCATTACCTTTGTTACGTTTTTTCATAGGATTAGATTTTTAAGGTTTACAGCGCTACGGACGTCGTGAGATGACCGTAGCGTAATTTTTTGTACCTGCGGCAAATTGAATAAGGATACAGAAGTACAAACGCTCGCAGAAGAAACAGACGAAGAAATTTTGGAGATATACTTGTGACAAGCCAACTCAATTCCACAGATAAGACTACTTCTCGTGGAGCTCTCCACATACAGCGTCTACAACGCACTGACAAAATCGGGATCATATGCAAAACCCGGATAGACTGTTAATATTTAGTCGGAAAGTAGGGGCGCCAGTAGTACGGCGCCCGCGTACCCGGATGGCCATATAGGTTGCAGCCGGCCGCCGTATTACTGGCGGCCCTACAAACATAGTTGCTTTTTAACACCGTTCTTTTACATTGACCCCAAAATCGGACGCCGCCTTAAAATAATCTCGTCTGTTTCTTCTGCAAACTTCTGCACTTCTGTATCTCCTATGCACCCCCCGGTTTTATGTGAGCGACGGGGTGTAGCCGTCGAGGTGATGTTCGAGGTATTCTTTATAAATGAAGAGCGGTATGCGGTCTACGCCTTGAGCGGTCAACATGGCGGACACTCGGTCGATCTCGGCCTTGATGTCGCGGTGGATGAGGTTGTAGCGCTTGGCGAGAAGGCGGATGTATTTGCGGTCCTGCTTGACAAGGCGTCCTGCTTCGACTGTGGCGGGAGCACTCTGCATCTCGGCCTTTGCCTCGCGGCGACGGCGCCGGTAGGATGCGGCTTTGGCACGACGGTCTATCGTCGGTCGCAACAGGTTGAACACGCACTGCGCTATCGGATGCAGGTCTGTCGGCTCTGCGCCCGTGGTCTGATACTCTTTGATCGCGTCAACGAGGGGTTGCTGTAACTCTGCGGGAAGCATGGCTATGGACTCGCTCCATGCCTTGTCAAATCTCGGTGTACGTTTCATAATATGTGATGTTGGTTTATATTGTGTTTTGCACAAAGATAATATGACAAAACGCCGTTTTTATGTACAATCGGGCATTAACATTTGATTTCGAGGCCAAACGGCTATTCTGCCGCAACTTACACCGTCATTTAACGCATGTTAATAGCCAATGCCGCTATAACAATAAATATGCAGTATTAACGGCTTTTCACGTAAAGGAATTACGTATTTTTTGGCGATTAAAGGATTAATATGTAATTTTGCCGTAATAATATTTATATTATTGAATATATTGAATTAAATTTATATTTTCCTATAAAATAGATTACACAATTATGAGTAAAGAAAAGAAATTCTTGACCTGTGATGGTAATCAGGCTGCAGCCCACGTGAGCTACATGTTCTCGGAAGTTGCCGCTATCTACCCCATCACTCCGTCGTCGACAATGGCTGAATATGTCGACGAGTGGGCTGCCGCAGGCCGCAAAAACATCTTCGGTGAAACTGTACTGGTTCAGGAGATGCAGTCTGAAGGCGGAGCTGCCGGTGCCGTTCACGGTTCTCTTCAGGCCGGTGCTCTCACTACAACTTACACGGCATCGCAGGGTCTTCTTCTTATGATCCCCAACATGTACAAGATCGCTGGCGAGCTTCTCCCCTGCGTATTCCATGTTTCGGCTCGTACATTGGCTTCTCACGCGCTCAGCATTTTCGGTGACCATCAAGACGTGATGTCGGTACGTCAGACCGGATTTGCAATGCTTGCCGAGGGTTCCGTACAGGAAGTTATGGACCTATCGGGTGTAGCACACCTTGCCACGTTAAAATCGCGTGTGCCTTTCGTCAACTTCTTTGACGGCTTCCGCACATCGCACGAGATACAGAAAATCGAGATGCTCGACAACGACGACCTTGCTCCGCTGGTTGACCACGAAGCAATCGCCGATTTCCGCGCACGCGCACTTAACCCCGCCAACCCCGTAGCCCGCGGTATGGCTGAAAACGGCGACGTATTCTTCCAGCATCGCGAAGCCTGCAACAAGTACTACGACGCAGTGCCCGCCATCGTGGAGGAGTACATGAACAAGATCTCCGAAATCACCGGCCGCAAATACGGCTTGTTCAACTACTACGGAGCTCCCGACGCCGAGCGCGTCATCATAGCCATGGGTTCTGTAACCCAGTCGGCTCAGGAGGCTATCGACTACCTCGTAGAGCAGGGTGAGAAAGTGGGTCTTGTATCGGTACACCTGTATCGTCCGTTCTCGGCAAAGCACTTCCTCGCAGCAGTGCCCAAGACTGCAAAGCGCATAGCCGTGCTTGACCGCACCAAAGAACCCGGAGCACAGGGCGAGCCCTTGTATCTTGACGTGGTAGACTGCTTCAAGGGTGTTGAAAACGCTCCCGTTATCGTAGGCGGCCGTTACGGTCTCGCCTCAAAGGACACCACTCCCGCACAGATACTTTCAGTATACGAGAACCTCAGCCTCCCCGAACCCAAAAACGGCTTCACCCTCGGTATCGTGGACGACGTGACATTCCTGTCGCTCCCGATGAAAGCCGAAGTAGCCCTCGGCGACAAGAGCACTTACGAAGCCAAGTTCTTCGGCCTCGGAGCTGACGGTACCGTAGGAGCCAACAAGAACTCCGTAAAGATCATCGGTGACAACACCAACAAATACTGTCAGGCTTACTTCGCCTACGACTCCAAGAAGTCGGGCGGCTTCACCTGCTCACACCTGCGTTTCGGCGACAAGCCCATCCGCTCAACTTACTTGGTGACCACCCCCAACTTCGTGGCATGCCATGTACAGGCTTATCTGCACATGTATGACGTAACCCGTGGTCTGCGTGACGGCGGGACATTCCTCCTCAACACAATCTGGGAGGGCGACGAGCTTGCCAAGAACCTCCCCAACAAGGTTAAACGCTACTTCGCCGAGCACAACATCACCGTATACTACATCAACGCTACCAAGATAGCTCAGGAGATCGGTCTGGGCAACCGCACCAACACCATTCTCCAGTCGGCATTCTTCCGCATCACCGAAGTAATACCCGTCGACCTCGCCATCGAGCAGATGAAGAAATTCATCGTCAAGAGCTACGGCAAGAAGGGTCAGGACGTCGTTGACAAGAACTACGCTGCCGTTGACCGCGGAGGCGAGTACAAGGTACTCCCCGTAGATCCCGCATGGGCACAGCTCCCCGATGACGCTGCGGTTGCCAACAACGACCCCGAATTCATCAACAAGGTAGTGCGCCCCATCAACGCTCAGGACGGCGACCTGCTCCCCGTATCGGCATTTACCGAAGCCGACGGCACATGGCAGCAGGGCACGGCCAAGTACGAGAAGCGCGGTGTGGCTGCATTCGTTCCCGAATGGAAAGAGGAGAACTGTATACAGTGCAACAAGTGTGCTTACGTTTGTCCTCACGCCGCCATACGTCCGTTCGTCCTCACTCCCGAGGAGATGCAGGCAGCGCCTTTCGGCGAAGACGCCACCATCTCCGCTATCGGCAAGACATTCACCGGCATGCGCTTCATGCAGGCTGTCGACGTACTCGACTGTCTCGGCTGCAGCAACTGTGTTGATGTATGTCCCGGCAAGAAGGGCGTGAAAGCTCTTGAGATGAAGCCGCTTGAGACTCAGCTCGACATCCAGAAGAACTGGGATTACTGCGTTGAGTCAGTCAAGTCAAAGGCTCACCTCGTTGACGTTAAAGCCAATGTCAAGAACTCGCAGTTTGCAACTCCGCTCTTTGAATTCTCGGGAGCATGCTCGGGTTGCGGCGAGACTCCTTACGTAAAACTTATCACCCAGCTCTTCGGCGACCGTGAAGTAGTGGCCAACGCTACCGGCTGTAGCTCTATCTACTCCGGCTCAGTGCCCTCGACTCCCTACACCAAGGACGAGAACGGACGCGGTCCCGCATGGGCCAACTCACTCTTCGAGGACTTCTGCGAATTCGGCCTCGGTATGACTATCGCCAACGAGAAGATGCGTGCCCGTCTTGACAACGACGTGCGTGCTCTGCTCGACTGCCCCAAGTGCAGCGACGAAATCAAGGCCCTCGCCACCCAATGGCTTGACGAGAAGGACAACGCCGACCGCAGCCGCGAGATAGCCGACGCCCTCGTGCCCCTTATGGAGCAGTGCGGTTGCGACGCCTGCAAGAAGGTTCTCGAACTCAAGCACTATCTCATCAAACGCAGCCAGTGGATCATCGGCGGTGACGGTGCATCTTACGACATAGGCTTCGGCGGTCTTGACCATGTAATCGCATCGGGCAAGGATGTCAACATCCTCGTACTCGACACCGAGGTATACTCCAACACCGGCGGTCAGGCTTCGAAGGCCACTCCTATCGGCGCAATCGCCAAGTTTGCCGCAGCCGGTAAGCGCGTTCGCAAGAAAGACCTCGGCCTCATCGCCACTACCTACGGCTATGTATATGTAGCACAGGTAGCCATGGGCGCCGATCAGGCCCAGACTCTCAAGGCCATCCGCGAGGCAGAGGCTTATGACGGTCCTTCGCTGATTATCGCTTACGCACCCTGTATCAACCACGGTATCAAGGCCGGTATGGGCAAGGCACAGCAGGAAGAGGCCAACGCCGTAGCATGCGGTTACTGGCAGCTCTGGCGCTACAACCCCGCAGCCGAGCTTGAAGGCAAGAACCCCTTCACTCTCGACAGCAAGGAGCCCAACTGGGATGCATTTGAGGACTTCCTCAAGGGCGAAGTACGCTACGCTTCAGTAATGAAGCAGTACCCGACAGAGGCAGCCGAGCTCTTCGCAGCCGCCAAGTCAAACGCCCAGTGGCGCTACAACAATTACCGCCGTCTCGCACTCCAGCAGTGGGGTGTTGACCCGGAAGTAGAGACCCTCGAAAACAAGTAAGCCCTACGGCTTAACAACCACATAACCACGGAGGCGTGTCAATCGACACGCCTCCGCTTTTTTATATACCGCCCTTACACTCCATTAAACATATGTTAAGATACGTCAAATAATGGTTAACTACAACTAAATATCCCTCTAGAAAAAAATGTTTATTAAAAATATTATATTTGCATAATATGTAGAACGGATACCGGAATAATTAAACACGTGCGTTAATTTTATAATTTTGCTACCATGAATTTAGCATACAATAACCCAACCCTAATCGCATTGGTGATTGTCTTTCATCTATGCTGCGGGATAGTTTCGGCCGGACAGACTCATGTCGAACCGGACAAGTCATTGACACGGACTCTGGACGAGATTGTGGTCATTGCAGACAGGGACTTTTTCAAGATAACAGGACCTAACCGTTTTGTATATGATGTGTCAAAAGATTCCACTTTAAGAAATGCCAATACCATAGACGCACTTAAAAAGGTACCGATACTGAATGCAAGAAATACGGGAGAGGTCAACGCCATGAACGGCAAACCTCTTGTCTTTAAAATAAATGGATTGAGAGACCCACTACTCGGTAATCTCGCCCAAGCGCTCACTTCAATTCCTGCGGATGTGATCAAGCAGATAGAATTCTCCAACGACAATACAGGGGAGGGCAATGAGGTGATTGTTGTGAATATTGTGACTAAAGGAAGACTCGAAGGATACCGTGCGCAGGCGACATCAAAGATCACAGACCATAATTGGCGCAACGGAATTTGGGGGTTGACAAAAGTAAGACGCTTCAGTGTTCAGGGCAGCTATTTCAATACATGGGAATGGGGCCACGGCAGCACATCGGGATCAGAAGAGTATCGTTTCGGCACACCTGATACATACCGCTACGAGAACGAAGGCCGATCGAAGGGATACAAGGTGGACCTGCATGCATTCGAGTCAAGCGCGTCGTATGATGTAGACGACCGTTCATTCATAAGCATATCCGGCACCGCTATGTTCAAGACCGATCCGCACGAAAGCTCCTTTTCTACAAACAGAATATTCAATGAATCCGGAGCACTTGCCGCAATGTACGTGAATTCAAACGATACACGTATGAAAGATGCGGAATATACCGCATCTGTAAAATTTGAACGAAACACCGGAGACCGCCGCCGTCCCGGCAATCTTAACATAGGGTATCAGATATACAGCCGTCCTTTCTCGTCAGACGCCATGAACATCTATGAACTCACGGCAAACGACATCGGCCCTGACATAGATTTTCTGAATCTTATGGATTCCCGTCTGTTGTTGAACAAACGCTACCTGACAAATACTCTTGCCGCAGAATGGGAAAAGCGCACAAGCGACCACGTGCTTATTAATTTGTACGGGCGTTTCAGGACACGCTCTGAAAGTTATGAGAACGACCTGACGATGAATAGAGTGGGAAAAGATTCTGAATCTCCGATGTCGGAGTGGTTCAAAACCTCTCTTACGGAATATTGGGGGAGCGTGACGCCGAAAGCCGCCTATTTCACAAACCGCTGGGAAGTGCGCGGAGGAGTGGTTGCACAAGCATACCGACATAGGATCAAGACATCCGATCGGCCGGAAACGACCGGTAGAAGCCGCTTTATTGCGCTTCCGTTTGCATCCACCGCGTTCCTGACGGGTAAGAAGATGCTGCTCGAGTTGTCATACAATATGAGCAGCAGGGTCCCCGACATAACCGCAATGGATCCTTACATGGACAGGACAGTTCCGGGCACAATCAGTTACGGTAATCCGGATCTTAAGCCGCAGATGGAGAATGCTGTCAAATTTGATGTCAGCGGCAAGACATGGAAGCTATATTCCGGAGGGACTGTGAAAACATCATATACGAAAGACATAATACTCTCGTACGGATTTGTCAATGACGGAGTAATGCACAGGACATACGGAAACATAGCCAACCGGCGAAGCGCGGGCCTGTCAGGATATACATCAGGCAGGATTCACCGCAACACCTACTTACGTTTTAATACCTCGCTTGATTGGATACAGTATCGTGCGGGCTTGTTGGCCCTTGAGAATCAAGGATGGCAGTTCGGTATGAACGCAAGGGTAGAACAGGAACTTCCATGGGGAATAACACTTGACCTGTCAGCATACTACAACACCCGGTCCATAATGCTCCAAGGTAAAGGATCGCATGAATTCGGTTACGATATAGGGTTGTTCAGACAATTCCTTAACCGCCGTCTGACGGTGATTTTAGATGCGGAATCGTTCATTCCCGTCCGATACAAAAGAACCGACAGTTCTTTCGGTCCCGAATATTACAAGACGTCATGGAACCGGACATTCAACGCCTCATTCTCACTGACAGTGCGTTTTACGTTCGGTAAACTTAAGACCGATGTCAAGGAAGGCTCGATATCAACCGCCAACGATGATATAAAAAACAATTACAGCGAATGATGCAATCATACTTTCCGACAGGACGTTAACGTATCAACTGACGCTTCGTCTGACCTTATTTTACTTCTGTTCTTTTGTATCCGGTACAAGATGCGATTAGGCCGGTGCGGTAAAACGGGTACGCGGCGCTATCCTCACGGAGGGCGCCGCGTACTGTATAAAACAATAGCTTTAAGAATAAAATAGATTACTCCGGGCAAGCCGGTTTTATATTAAATTCGTATAATTATCCGGATGCAAAATTACTTCATCGGGCAAAGTCCCGCCATACCGAAAAACAAGTATTTTTACGCACCGGAGCGGGGCAGACGTAATCATTATTGATTATCGGAGCGCATAATCTTGAACTCCGTGCCCGTATATACGAACTCCAGAACCCCGGCTGCACACAGCCTGACTATTATCTCTTCGGCCGCAGCACGACTTATGTGGGCACCGCACATATAGTCCTCGACCGTGGTCATGGTCCACTCGTCAAGGTAGTTGAGCAGGGCGGCCTCGGCCTCGGAGAGCGACAGCACAAGCCCCTCCTCGGCAGCCATACGACGCCACGCCTTCACCATGACCGGATGAGCCACGATATTCTCATCCTTCACGCGATAGTAGGCACGCATAGTACCGTCGGTCTCGCGCGAATACACGGGACGCTTCGCCGCTTTGGCTATCTCGACACGCAGCACCACGGCTCCTCCGTCGACGGTAAAAGCCGATACTTTCACATCCTGCGGCGGCCGGCAGTACATCTGCGCCGCCTGTTCGATGACAAAAATGTCCTCCTCGTTGCGCACACCGGCTATGCGGCCGTTGTCCTTCACGCCCACAAGAAGGCGGCCGCCGTCATTGTTGGCAAAAGCCGATATCGAGTGGGCAATCTTGGCTGCATCCGTTATGGCAAACTTGAAATCCTGATGCTCATGCTCGCCCTCGCTTATAAGATTGTGTATATAATATGTGCCCTTTATCGCCTTAAGATCCTTCATCTACGCCGTACTATGACCGGGGATACACAAGTTGCTCCGGTGTTATACATTCAAGCACCTCATTCAGGTAGCGCCGCGCCGCGTCACGTGCTTCATCAAGGTTCATGTAGGAGTAGTTGCCGCAGTCACGCGGAGTGGCCCCGGGCACATCGCCGTCGAAATCGGCGATAAACCGGAAGGTCTCGCGCAGTAGCGGCACAACATCGCCGCTCTCGTAGTCGCCGCTCAGCAGAAGGTAGTTGCCGGTAAGACACCCCATAGGACCCCAGTATACGACCTTGTCGCGCCACTCGGGATGATTGCGCAGAAATGTGGCGGCAAGATGCTCTATGGCATGCAGCGCGCGTCCGCTCAACGGCGGCTGACGGTTGGGCTCGGTCATGCGCACGTCAAAAGTAGTAATGACATCGCCCGATGGGGTAACATCCTTGCGCGATACATACACGCCGCGCAACAGCGTGAGATGATTGACGGTAAAACTCGCTATCTTTTCCATGATGTCAAAGCGTTTCAAGTAAGGACATGAGCACCTCAAATGTATGGCGCGGAGCATCTTCCCAAAATGAATTATATTGCGAAGAGTTATCAGCCTCGCCCGGAGTGTCGCTTATCACACGTATGCTTACAAACGGCACTTTTCTAAGATAACAGATCTGTGCTATTGCCGCTGACTCCATGTCGACAGCCATCACATCAGGGTATATCTTCGTGATAGCCGACAACATCTCGCCGCTATCGACAAACTGGTCGCCGCTCGCAATCAGCCCGCGCATCACCCCCTTGCGGTTGAAAGCCGGGGAGTCAAGCACTGCCGAGGGAGCCTCGAAGTATTGAGGCAAACCCTGCACACATCCGCGCGGCGCTCCGCACGGACCGCACCACACGTCATGGTAAGCCACCCGCTCACCTACTACAACATCAAGTATCTTGGCGTCGGAACCGGTACCGCCGGCCACTCCGGAGTTAATCACAATATCGGGATGAAAGGAGTCAATCAGTGCAAATGCACCTACGGCGGCATTCACCTTACCTATGCCGCACTGCATCACGGCCACCTCCTTGCCGCCCATCAGTCCCTCATAATATGAAAAACCGTTGGCCGATACAACTTCCTTACATGAATCAATAAGAGGCAACAACAGATTAAGCTCCTTGGTCATTGCCACAATTATGGCTATCTTCATTGTCTATATTTTATTATACGGAGCGCTAAGTTACGAATTTTTTTCAAGACAATAAGACATAAACGAAGACCCCTGCCGAAATGACAATCGACAGAGGTCTGTATTTTGCAGAGTGAACCGATAATCAGAACGTCATTCTTCCACCGGGCTGAACTGATCCTTACCTACACCGCATATCGGGCATACCCAATCGTCAGGTATATCTTCAAAAGCCGTTCCGGGAGCTATGCCGCCTTCAGGATCACCGATTTCAGGGTCATATACCCAGTCACAAACATCACATACGTACTTTTTCATAATCAGGAATTTTATTTAATTAATAAATCATGTACTACTACGGCATTGTTGTGCAGTTCGTCGTGCGACGAATAAACGAGCGTCACGACCGGTTTCTGCGCCAACAGCCGGCGAAGAGCGTCAAACGACGGATTGTCAGTCAATTCACGTGTGTAACGCCGTTCAAATTCCGGCCAACGGTTTTCAGGGTCGGCATGAAACCATTCCCGAAGCTCCGACGACGGAGCGATATCCTTGTCCCACAGGTCGTAATGAAAAGTCTCATGCGAAAGCCCCCTTGGCCATAAACGGTCGATATACACCCTAAAGCCGTCATCATCCGACGCCGGCTCATAAGCTCTTTTCAATCGATATTGCGTCATAATTATAGTTTTAATTTTTAAACATATAACGCATATACATTACTACGGTTCAGAAATCAGGAAGAATCCTACGAATATTTTGAGTACTTTTGCAAAAATAATCAAGGCGAAAAATGGAGATTAAAATCGAAGATATTATAAAGGAGGCGGCTCCGGGGCTTAAAGTAGTGACAATAGAGGCCGATGTGACCAATGCGGAGACATCGCCCGAGTTGCGTGACGAACTGCTTCTGCTCGGTAAAAAAATAAAAGATACCTATCGTATAGAGGAGATAAACAAACGACCCGGCATAGCCGCGACACGCAGAGCCTACAAAGCGCTCGGCAAGGAGCCAAACCGCTACCGCCCGTCGAGTGAGGCGCTCTGCCGGCGCATAGTCAAAGACATGGGTCTGTACTTCATCAACAACCTCGTGGACCTGATCAATGTCGTGTCGATAACCTCGGGCTACTCCATAGGCGGCTTTGACTCGGATAAAATCGAGGGCGACACCCTGTCGCTCGGTGCCGGACGTGAGGAGGAGCCATTTGATGCCATAGGGCGCGGTATGCTCAACATAGCACGGATGCCGGTGTATCGCGACACCGCAGGCGGCATAGGCACACCCACGAGCGACAACGAGTGCACCAAGCTCGGCCTCGACACCCGACGGCTCCTGATGTGCATAAACATATACGGCGAAGAGATGCCCGTCGACGACACCATAGCCCTCTCCCGACGGCTGCTTGAGCAATACTGCGACGCGCGCAACATAATAGTTAAAAGCTATTGAGCTTCGGGCGTTTTTTCGTAATTTTGCAAGTGTATACAATAAAAACCTCAAAAACGAATATGAAACATTATATAACGGCCATAGCCATGGCCCTGCTGTGTGTGTTTACAGCCGCCGCCTCTTCGGCTGAATTTAAAAGAATATGGGTTGAGACCAACGCTCCGCACGACGGAGAAAAGGGGGTGATGATACATGCCGATTTCGATCTCAAAGGCGTAAAAGACAAGGGTGTGCAGTGTCAGGCCATATTTTACGCCGTACCCGGCAAAAGGGCCCTCCACGACATCAACGGGCGCTATCGTCTGTCGCCCTCGCTGAACTATATAGCGTCGTACTCCTACTTCAAGGCCAAGAAAAACGACATGGATGTGGAAGATTGCACCATATTCATACCCACCGAGGAGCTGCACCTGAAGAATCCCCGCAAATACCGCATATTTGTCAAGGTATCGGTTTTCGCCAATCCGGGCAAGGACGGCGAATTTCTTGCCGAAAGCGACTACATACCGTTTATTGTCGACATGACCGATCTTAACGGCGGCGCCAAGCGCTTCGACTACGACCCGTCAAATCCGGTCAAAATCGAGCCGTCAAAACCGGGCGCACAACCGGGTGTACAACCTGCCGCTCCGGCTGAGGACAAATTCGTGCCCTCCATAGGCGAACCCGAACGCGACAAGAAAGGACGTCCCAAGCGCAAGAAAGCAAAGGTGTTCATCTCCTGACATAACGGCCGATACCGCCCCAAAGGATTAAAATGGTCCCATGTAAAATCGAAGGATTTGCATTTAATCCGTTATTAGGACCGTGCCGGAGGCACGAAATGTGCATAACCCCATGATTAGCGTGAAAACGCGTTTCATGGGGTATAGGAGGCCGGCACTAATGACTTCGCGTCGAAGACGCGAGACATATTCGAATGAACCTTTGTGGAATGTCGCCTGTCCCCGACAGGCATTTGTCATTAAGATTTAGACCACCCCACGATAAGCCACCTGCGGTCACTTCGTTCCCTCCGGCGGCTTATCGTGGGGTTTTGCACATAGCGCATCTCCGAAGCGCCCAATTTAACAACCGATTTTTACATTGACCTCTATCGCTCAATCGCGGAGATTGAGGCGACAGCGGGTTTGAGGCCGGCGGCCGCTGCGGTTACGGTGACTTTGCCGGGAGCACCGGTTGAGCGCAGAATAGCGGTAACCGTACCGTTGAAAAGGCGGCGACGGTTGCCCACGGTAGGCTCGCCGCTTGTAATGTCGCCGTTTATGACCCCGACAATCTCGGCAGGCCCTTCGACAGTAAACTCGACCTGCGCGTCGGCACCATGCACACGACGCCCTTTGCCGTCAACCGCCACTACACGTACATGCTGAAGGTCATAACCGTCGGCTTTCCAGTCTCGGTTATCGAAATCCATGACGAGCTTACGGGCCTCACCGGCGGTACTGATACGATGACGCGCCACAGGGCGGGAGCTACCGGAGTTGTAGGCCACAGCCTCGACATAGCCCGGTCTGTACGGTATGCTATCCCACAATATGCGGTTTCTTGTCTTGGAGTCGGCACGGTTATTTACCCTCCGACCCATGCTTTGTCCGTTTACCACCAGCTCCACCTCATCGGCATTGGTGTAGGTGTAGAGCGACACCCGGCAGCCGGGACTCAGATTCCAAAGCTCCGACATACGGGTTGAGCCGACTTTGATGCCGTTCCATTCGGTACTGTAATCCTTATTTATTATGCCGATGTGCACCAACGGCTCGTCGGGTTTGAAGTAACTGCGCAGGAAGTAGGCGTTCGGCTTCGGCTCAAGCGATATGTCAAACACACCCTCGTTCCAGCCTTTTGCCGGCCAGCCGTGTGACTCACCGAGATAATCTATCATGCCCCAATAGGCAAGCCCGATAACACGGTCAAGGTCCATGTCAAAATAATTGGGCCCCATGTTGGAGGTATTGGCCTCGCTTTGGTAGAAAACCATCCGGGGGAAACGCCGGCCGTCACCGGGGAAGTACATGTAGCGATAATTGTAGGCGGCTATGTCGGTCTCCAATGCAAGCGGCGCCGGCAATGAGTCGGTGGCCTGATTGCGTCCACGCGGGTGCATGGCCACAGTGACGGGCCGTGTGTCATCATAGCGGCGGAGCAGTTCGCGCTGCATCCTGTAGGGCGTCACTCCCCAGTCGGCATACGGTATCTCCCACAGTGTCTGCAACTCGTTGCCGAGACTCCACATTATCACCGAAGGATGATTGCGGTCGCGCTTTATAAATTCAGGTACGTCGTGGGGCCACTGCTCGACCCACTCCTTACGACCGCCGGCATACTGCGTAAGCCACTTGTCATACAGTTCATCGACAACAAGTATGCCGTAACGGTCACACAAGTCAAGAAACGAGGTGCTGTACGGATTGTGGGATGTACGTATATGGTTGAACCCGAAGTCCTTCAACAATTTGATGCGCTTCTCCATGGCCCGCTCATAGGCAGCCGCGCCAAGCGCGCCGAGAGTATGATGATTGGCTATACCTTTGAGGAGCACCTTACGGCCGTTGAGCCTGAACCCGAACTCGGGGGAGTACTCTATCGAGCGTATGCCGAAAGTGGCCTCTACCCTGTCGGCCACAGTGCCGTCATCATTGTATACCGACACCACAGCTTTGTAAAGCGACGGCGACTCACAGCTCCACAATGACGGTCGTTTTACCGCGACACTGTCAAGCAGATACTCCTTGACGCGCTGACGCCGGTTGACAGCAAGCCGTACAGTGCGTCTATTTATCGTATCGCCCTCGGGGCTTACAATATCGGTCCTGACAGTCATAGGCTTACCGTCAGGGAGATGATTGGCTATCTCGCCCGTTATCTTGACCGAGGCTATAGAGTCGCTCACGACCGGAGTCGTTATGTAAAGCGGATGACGGGTAAAATAACGGTCTGCATCGGTCACGACTATCTTCACGTCGCGATACAATCCTCCGCCCGTATACCAACGTGAATTTTCAGGACGCCCTGTGTCGGCCCTGACTGCGATAAGATTGGGTTCGCCCGGCTTCAGTCGGTCGGTTATGTCAATCTCTGTGCCGAGATAGCCGTAATCTGTGCCGCCGACCCGTTCGCCGTTAAGATAGATGTCGCCCGTAAGCATTATCCCCTCGAAGTCGAGCAGTACGCGACGACCCGTCCATTCGGGCAGCGGAGTCAGATGTTTTCTGTACCACCCTACTCCCGGCTCCTTAAAGCCCCGCGCACTCAACCGGCTCTTTACGTTGGCCACCGGATTGTCAAGATCGGGCATCTCATCGGCCGTCGGCTCCACCCACGGCTGCGATATCTGAAAGTCATGAGGCACATTTATTATAGCCCAACCGCTGTCATCGACTTCGGGCAACCGCATGGTATCGGCGTCGCCATAACAAAACCGCCAGCCACGGTTCATGTCAACAACTTCACGGGCATCAAGCAGTGCCGGCGCCATAAACGCCAACACCAACGCTATCACAGCACTTATCTTCTTCATGGACATACAGACATGGTTAAAACACTTACAACACAAATATAGCAATTTAACACAACCCGCACAATCCCGCTATGAGAGATCAGATGCAAAATGCTGATTTTTAGGACAAAGAGTGTAGAATCCATGTTTAGATATGGGAGTTGCAGAGAAGGGCCGTGTCGAAGACACGATATGTGTAGAGCCCCATGATTAGCGCCGTCGGGCGCGGTTCATGGGGTAAAGGAATGCCCAGCAAGGACTTCGCGTCGAGGACGCGAAACGTATCCGTATGGCCCCGTGTGGTATGTCGCCTGTCCCCGACAGGCATCTGCCGTGGGGCCCTCCGCTCACCCCACGAACCGCCGTCTGCGCCGGCTTATCGCGGGGTTACGCACATTACGTGTCTCCGACACTACATCAATGACTTAACGAATCAGATGCAAAATGCTGATTTTTAGGACGGAGAATGTAGAATCCATGTTTAGATATGGGAGTTGCCGGGAAGGGCCGTGTCGAAGACACGATATGTGTAGAGCCCCATGATTAGCGCCGTTGGGCGCGGTTCATGGGGTACAGGAATGCCCCACAGGGACTTCGCGTCGGGGACGTGAAACGTATCCGTATGGCCACGTGTGGTATGTCGCCTGTCCCCGACAGGCATTTGCCGTGTGGGCCTCCGCTCACCCCACGAACCGCCGTCTACGCCGGCTTATCGCGGGGTTCTGCACATTAAGTGTCTCCGACACTACATCAATGACTTAACCATAGAGTCATCCTTTATGTTTACGCTTAAATAGCGAGGCTATCTTTCCGAAAAATCCATCATTCTTCTTTGACGAATTGACTTTATCCAGCGTTTGATTAAAATTATCTTTTATTGTATTAGTGTCAGGATGTTCGTCACCAAAGACTTTTCGATATATTGTCAACGCTTTGTTGTAATACTCAAGAGCCGTGTCATTATCGCCCAAT
>VSOZ01000011.1:0-40865 GCA_009775095.1 Muribaculum sp. | reverse complement strand
AACGCCTTGTTGTAATACTTAAGAGCCGTGTCATTATCGCCCAATTCTGAATATACTCCTCCGATATTGTTGTAGGACGTCGCTGTGTCCGGATGTTCCTCACCCAATATTTTTCGATATATTGTCAGCACTTTGTTAAAATACTCAAGAGCCGTGTCATAATCGCCCAATTTTAAATATACTGAACCGATATTGTTGTAGGACATCGCTGTGTCCGGATGTTCATCACCAAATACCTTTTGTCGTATCGTCAACGCTTTGTTGTAATACTCAAGAGCCGTGTCATAATCGCCCAATGCAGAATATACTGAACCGATATTGTTGTAGGACTGTGCTGTGGCCGGATGTTTATTGCCCAATACCTTTTGTCTTATCGTCAGCGCATTGTTGTAATACTCAAGAGCCGTGTTATAATCGCCCAATGCAGAATAAACATATCCTATATTGTTGTAGGACGCAGCTGTGGCCGGATGTTCCTCGCCCAATACTTTTTGTCGTATCGTCAACGCTTTGTTAAAATACTCAATAGCCGTGTCATAATCGCCCAATTTTGAATATACTGAACCAATATTGTTGTAGGACATCGCTGTGGCCGGATATTCATCGCCCAATATTTTTCGATATATTGCCAGTGCTTTGTTAAAATACTCAAGAGCCGTGTCATTATCGCCCAATGCAGAATAAACATATCCAATATTGTTGTAGGACAACGCTGTGGCCGGATGCTCATCACCCAATATTTCTTTACGGATTGACAAGGATGCTTGGGCAAGAGACCGTGAAAGCTCCAACCTTACAACTATTTCAGAGAAGAACAAAGAGAGGTTATCCAAGGTGGTGGCGCGGGAGGCGTCAGTGGGGCCGGGGGCATTGAGGTATTCGTAGGGGGTGAAGCGCTCTTCGTCGGTATCAAGGAGGTGTTGCCAGTATTTGCCTAACTGATACTCGTCTTTTTCGTAGAGGTGGTCGAATACGTCGAGGCGGAGGAGAAGGCGGTAGAGGTTGGGGCAATCACCGAGCATGTAGTATTGGTAGGCCAGCTCGCTCCATGCACGCGGGGTGTCTTGGCCGGCGAACCGGTCGGCAATCAGCAGGCGGGTGTCGCGCTCGTCGGCGGCATACCTCGTCAGGCAGCCCCGGGTCATGTAGCGGTGCGAGAAGGTCAACAGACCGCCTTTGACAGTGAGGTAGCCGCGGAAGTGGGCGAGAAACAGGGCCCAGCGGTAGCTGTCAAGGCCCGAAAGAGCCATCAGCTCACTCTCCGACAGCCCTGCCTGCGAGAATGTGATGAGCGACAGAAGCCGCCGCACCGTAGTCTCGCCGAGGTAATCCTCGATGCGATGAAGCACCCGTTGAAAAAACTCGTCGATGCTGTCGGCCGACAGATAGTAGTCTATGCGCTCGTCGAGCCGTTCATGGCTGCTGAAGCCCACAAGCTCGTCGATAAGTACACGCAGCACGAGCGTGTTCTCCGACTGCGGGTCACTTATTATGCGCTCCACCTGTCTGTCGGTCAGCCGCTTGCCGTACAGACTCAGGTAATCGGTGACTAACTTTGTACGTTGACCCGCCGACAGCGGCTGCAGGGTGTACTCCTCATAACCGCGTGAGCGAAAGACCTCCATGGTCCTGTCGTCGTCGAGGGTGCTGAATATGTACTTGACATTACGGCCGGGCACGGCAAGCCAGAGCAAGAGCTTGGCGTTGTCCTCGTCATGGAGCTGGTTGATGCCGTCGAGAACAACGAGCAGCGGCTCCTTGCCGGAAATCTCGGCATACAGACGGCTAAGCTCCTCGTCGGGCTTTTTGTCGCCCGGAGTCTGCGACTCGGACTGTGGCGGCAGGTTGTAAAGGTCGCGGACCTCGTCGCACAACCGGGCGGCTATGGAGCGGTAGTCGCCCTCAAGTCCGCCGTTGCCCACAAAGTGGTAGATCGTCTTACGTCCGACGTCGCCGCGGTGCTCCTCAAGCCAGTTGGCAAGCAGAGCGCTTTTGCCCATGCCGCTCGGGCCCGTCAGGACGAAGTTGCGGTCATCGCCCGCCATGAAGCGGTCAAGTGCGGCGTGAGCCTCGTCATTGCGGATGTAGGCCGACAGACGGCTGCGCAGAAAGGCCCGCTGGCTGCGGCGCTCACGCATAAGCTCCGTCTGCGGCTCGTCGGGGAAGTGTGAGTCAAGGACCCGCAGGAATGCGGCTTCTACTTTGGCCCCGAGCTCGTCGGCCGAGGCGTAGCTGTCGACCGGATAGCGCCCGTTGTCACGGATGCTGCGTTTGAGCGCCGAGAGTTTCTCGGGATTGTCGCACGACGAAGCGTCGCCGCCCTCCCTTATGTAGAAAAACGCATCAATCTTATCGGGGTTGCGCAGCACACCGTACTGTATCTCGATCTCGGTAATGCTCTTGCCGTCAAGCATATCCCGCTCAAGCCAAGAGTAGCGTTCGAGTAGCTCTCGGTTTTTGCCGACCTCCTCGGCGGCAAGACAGCTCCCGTAGCGGTTGCCGACAAGGCCGAGGAAGAAGGGACGCGAGTGGACAATTTCGTTCAGACATGTGTCGATAACGCGCCCCGAGCGCGCCATCTCGTCAGTTATGCCCCAACGCAGGTCCAGAGGCACCACGCTGACATCGCGCCGAGCGGCCACAGCTGCCAACCGCGGAAATACGCTCTTGACAAGGACGTCGCGCTCGGCGCCCATGTCGGAAAAGGTCGATGATATGAATACTCGTATTACCCGATTCTCAAGGTTGGCATATGACAATGCGTCACCGCCCGCTCTGTTCTGCATAATCCACGGTTTTATAATCTACCTCATAAAGGTATCATATTTAAACCTAATCACAAAATCAATTAACCTAAATGTAACTTAGAGGACGAGGTCGGTGAAGAGGCGGGTGAAGGTGGCGTCGAGGTCTTCGGTATGGCCGGGATGGGGGCGTGAAGTAGTCAGGCAACAGCTTTTTACTGCCGTGAGCCAACGGAAGCGTTCTTCAACGGGAAGTGCCGACAAGGGGCCACCCGCGGGGTGCCCCTCCCCTATCAGCTTATAAGCCGACAACTGACGGTTTATCTCGTCGACAGTAAGTACTCCGTCAAACAGATTTATTTTCGCCGGATCGACATGAAGCTCCACACGGGCCCAACGACGGCGCTTGCACATCATGACAAGCCCGACGTTGACAAATTCCTCGCGCTCGACCCGCGGCACATAGCGGATCACGGCATATTCATACAAGTACTTTTCGAGCATCGGCTATCTGTTTTACAAAGTTTGCGGAATTTTTCAGACGTTCGGTGAGGAAGAGCTTGTACACACTCCTTATCTCGTCGGGTGTCTGCGTCGACCCTTCCCAATCGAGCCATTCGTCAGGTATAAGGTCGACTATCTTCTCCAGCGTACGCGGCGTAATCTTCTGACGCAATGCCTTGTCGGCATTCTCAATATTTACAGCCTTGTGCAGCAACGCATGGTCTTTTATGTAAGGAAACGGCGACAGCGCGGCCTTTAGCGGATCGCCCCACGAGTGGTGAAACATCAGAGAGGCGCCATGGTCTATGAGCCACAGTTCATTGCGCCACAGGAGCATGTTGGTATTGCGCACCGTACGGTCGACATTTGTCAGGAATGCATCGAGCCAAACGATCTTGGATGCCGTGTTCTCGTCGACAGGATTAACATACGGGTCAAGAGTGACAGCACCCGACAGGAAATGCAGTCCGAGGTTAAGCCCCTCGCTGGCACGGAGCAGATCCTGCACCTCCTCGTCGCCCTCGGTACGCCCGAAGTCGGCATCAAGATCCATAAACACGAGCTCGGGCACACGAAAACCGAGCGCTCTCGCCACCTCACCTCCTATCAGCTCGGCGATAAGCGCTTTTTTGCCATGTCCGGCCCCGCGAAACTTCACCACATACTTAAACCCGTCATCGGCCTCAGCCAATGCCGGCAATGACCCACCCTCGCGAAGCGGAGTCACATAACGCGTCACCTGTTGTCGTCGTAATTCCATAATCAGCAGATTTTACAAAGATAACAGATTACAAAGCAACTTGTCAATAGCCGACCGTGATTTTTGACAAAATTGGTCGAATTAGTCTAATTCATAAAAAATGAGGCTGTGTCGTAATTAAGATTTTTGAACTGCACTCCAAAAGTTTTTTGTCTAACATTTGGGGTGCAGTTCACTGATGTGACACAGATAAATATAGGTTCGACAAAGCTGTATCTGTCGCCGCTTCTTGATATGTTCAACGGCGAGATAATATCTTACAACATATCCCGATCGCCAAATCTCGAACAGATATATGATATGCTTGATAAGGCGTTTGAAAAATACGATAACCTTGAAAGGCTTATAATCCATTCTGATCAGGGATGGCAATATCAGCATTACGGATATCGTAACCGCCTTGAAGAGCGGCATATTATCCAAAGTATGTCCCGAAAAGGCAATTGTCTTGACAATGCCATGGCTGAAAACTTCTTTGGCATAATGAAATCCGAGCTACTTTATGCCGAAAAATTTGAGTCGCCGGAAGTCTTTATAAAGGCTTTGGATGAATATATTTATTATTATAACAATATAAGAATTAAAGCCCGGTTAAAAGGAAAGAGCCCGGTACAATACCGAACTCTTTCTATAACTGGATAATGTTTAACGTGTCCAACTTTTTGGGGTCACTTCACCGGATCCACTTCCTCCGTACCTCCTGACAGATGAACATCTACTGACCCGGCGAAAGCGTCACGCATGTCATCGCAGCCGACATGAGGCTCACGCAGAGATATCATGGTGAAATCCGAAACAGAGTAATACCTCTCACTATGATCCTTATCAGATACTATATCGGACCAGACATGCAACTCCCAGTCACCGACAGGCATGTCAAGCTCAATATCGAAATCGGGGCGCGACAGGTCATCGCGATAAGCTATGCACTCCCACTCATGAGGTCGCTCCATATTCTCGAGCATCCCTTCGGGATAAGCACGGAATATGTATCGAACCACATATGCGTTATCGTCCAATAAAGCGCGTGAGGGTATATCCATATTATGGCGCGTCCATTCACGGGAATGAATGACCGACAGATGCACTTTACGCATCATAGTCTCCTCGGGAAACTGATGCACACACCCCGCCGCCGCAAACAATATGATAAGAAAAGATATATGACGTATATATGATATCATGGTTATCGTTTTATATAAAATGTATAGCCAAAAGACAAGGCGATATTATCAAGTCCAAAATAAGTTTTCTTACATCGGTCGATAATCAAGCCGTTATGTTTATTTCTGAATACATCATAATCAAGGGCATACACCCCCGCTCCGGCCGAAACCTCAATCAACCAGCGCCTGTCGTGACCAAAATGCCTGCGGTAGCCTACTGCCAGTCCTCCGCCATAGGCGGGTGTATTACCGTCATGATCCTGATAACGCTTTTCGCCGTTAAACGCGAAGTTATAGTATGCAATTCCGAGATGCGCCCCCGCAAACCATCCGTAGTTGCGGTCAGCAAACCAATATCTTATTTCGGGGCGCACATTGAATGTACGGAATTTAGTACCGGAACTGAAATAGTCCCAGCCCGACCATGATATAGACAAGTCGGCAGACCAATGTGGAGCCACATCAATCTCTCCGGAGGCGTTAACAGTAAGAAAAGCCCATGCGGCGGTATTAGTTTTTAAGTACACCGTCCTTAACGTATCTTGCTGCGCGACTGCCGATTGAGAATAAAGGAGTAGCGTGATTATCAATACAATAACTTTGTTCCATTGCTTGTCTTCCATAAGGATATTCTTGTCACTCTCTTGGTTAGAGATGTTGACAACAAGCATCCGTCTGTTTTTCAGGCGATAAAGGGATGTCTCACAACTGTTTTTCTAAACAACTGTAGAAAAAAACGATATTTTGACAAAAAAATCTAATTATTTCTTGCCATATTCATTGAAATTTGCATATCTTTGTATCGAACTAAGTATCTCTAACCAAGAGATTTACGTTGGAGACACCAGATACATCAATATGGCAGTCAGTGAGCATGTATCGCGTCCTCGACGCGAAGTCCGGGGTGCAACACTTACAACCCCATGAACCGCGCCGGAAGCGCTTATCATGGGGTTGTGCACATAGCGCATCTCCGATGCGCCCAATATAACAACCGTTTTTACGGATCAGATGCAAAACCCGGTTGACCTGTTAATTTTTTGTCGGAAGGTAGGGATGCCAGTACCACGGCGCCCGCATACCCCGATGGCCATATAGGTCGCAACCGACCGCCGTAGTACGGCGGCCCGACAAACACAGCTATTTTTAACAACCGTTTTTTAGATTGACCCTAAATCAGTCGATTTTTTCGTAGATGTAGAGTTCGTGGACCTCGCCGGTGTAGCCCTCGTCGGTTAGCGGTCCCTGCGACATACCGAGCACAATACGGGTACCACGGTTATTCAGCACCACGAGGTCATCATTCACGGGGTCGATTGAGAGTCCTTCTATCTCTCCGGCGCGACGGAAGTCGTTCATCTCGCGAAAAAGCTCCACGCGCCCGGCCTTAGCACCGCCGGCAACCCGTCCCCGACGTATGACCGGCTTACCGTCCTTGTCGAGCTTGACGCTGAAGGGAGTCTCTTTAACCACTTCCTCACCATCAACCAATCCGGTATAAGGTACATCGCTTACATCGGCGACATATATGTTGTCGGGTATGCCGTACTGAGCCTCTCCGTCATCGGCGGTCAACAGCATCTTACCGTCGGCAATAAATATGCCCTGACACCAATATGGAGCGGGACGGCACTGCATCTTGCTGTGATAGCGTCCCGTGGCAAGATCGTAGGCATACACGTAACGGCTGTCGACCCAGTCAGACATCCACACAAGATTACGGTCACGGTCAACCGCCAGCCCGGACACCTCCACTTGTCCCGACTCGGGTGCCCACGGCAGGTCGCGCTTCCACTGCAGCGTGGCGGCATCATAGACCGATATGGCAATGTTGTAGCCGCGTCCGTACTCAAAGCGCTCTATACCGCAATATATCTCACCGTCATATACATCGATATCGCCGAAATGATTGGCTATCTCGGGGTGCATAAACGGCCTGTCGTTACGGGCCACGATACGCCCCTCCTTGTCGTATTTGTACAGGACCTTCGTATCGGACACATAATAGTAATTGCTGTCAATAGCAATGCCCTGACGCCCCTCTACGGGTATCACCTTTTTAAGGCGATAGTTATGACCGAGGTGCTGCGCGCGCAGGGGCGCCACAAATGCTGTCGTCAACAACACTGTGAGCGCCCCCGCCACACATTTACAAAAATTCATAGTCAATTGCGCGATTGGATCAATAACTTGCCGAACTCCATGATATTGACAGCCGTGATCGGCGGCTGCGGATCAGAGTTTACGGCAGTGTCGAGTGTAGTCTCACCCGACAGTACGAGCACACCCAAAGCACCGGCATTGCGGGCCATAGCCACATCGGTATATATACGGTCGCCGCACATGGCTATCTCGTCGGCTTCAAGTCCGTAACGATGACGTATGCCGGCAAGCATGTCGGGATTGGGTTTTCCTATAACTATGTCGGGAATACGTCCTGTGGCATGCTCAATGCACTTGCACAGCGACCCGCAGTCAACCAATACAGTAGGCTGATCGGTAGGACATACGCGGTCGGGATTGGTGGCGATGTAGGGAATACCTTGCGACGCCCACCATGAAGCATGACAAAGGCGGTCATACACCAACGTAGTGTCAAACGCCACAACGAGAGCATCGGGCCGGTCATCGGCATCAACATCGGCCATTTCAAAGCCGGCCTGTTCAAACTCTTTTATCATACTCGGAGTACCGAGCACAAACAGGCGTTTAGCCTCAGGCATATAGGTCTTAAGATACTCGATTGTAGCCACAGCGGTGGTGTACATCTCCTCACGCGAGGCCTCTATGCCGAGTCCCCGGAGCTTCTTCAGATAATCCTCGATACTCTTGGTAGGGTTATTGGTAAGAAATGAATATCCTATGCCGTTGTCACGCAGCATCTTCAAAAAATCCATTGTAAACGGAAACAGCTGCGAGCCAAGATATATGGTGCCGTCCATGTCGAGAGCGACATGCTTTATGCGCGAACACGCCTCTTTAAGCCGGGTGTCCGACATGGGAGATATATAACTGTCTATCATATCCATAATCAACTTCGTTTTTTATTTGTCAGACTTTGCATCCTGCTCCGCATAGAACTTCTGGGAACGGGCATATCCGTCGCGCGGCGCGGCCCACATGGTCACAAAAGTGATAGCTCCAAGCACACCTATGCCGATTATAAGGTAGAACACGACATTCCATCCGTAGTGGTCGGCAACGATACCGACACCGATAGCCGACAGAAACGAACCTACGTAACCGAATATACCGGCAAGACCGTTGGCTGTAGCGGAAGCCTCTTTAGTGGCATGGTTGGCCGAAGCGATACCGATGAGCGCCTGCGGACCGTAGATAAAGAAGCCGGCCATCGCCAAAGCAAGTATAGACACGAGCATGGGAAGACCCGGGAAGAAAATGAATATCGACATAAACAGAGCGGCCGACACCATACAGCAGAAGCACATGCGGTGAGCCTTGCCCTTGAATATATGATCGGTAGCCCAACCGGCAAATATAGTACCTACAATGGCAAAAATCTCAAACGCGGCCACAGACCAAGCGGCATCCTCTATGGTCATGCCACGTGCCTCGGTAAGGAATTTTGGCCCCCAGTCAAGGATGCCCATGCGCATGACGTATACAAACACATTGGCGACACACAAGGTCCAGATCCAGCGGTTGGTCCATACCATAGCGCGGAGAAATGCGGAATGTGACGGAGTCTTGGCTCCCTTTGCCTCGCTCTTGCCGGTCTTCGTACCGGGCAACTCAGGCAGACCTACCGATCGGGGATCATCGCGCAGACCGAAGTAAAGCCATCCGGCACCGAGTACGGCAAGACATGCGGGCAGCCAGAAGCACCACTTCCAAGCACCCCAGTGCTTGGCATATTGAAGTATCTGGTTCATGCCGTCGGCTGTCGAGGCATCGACCTTGAGGTTAGCGGCAATGGTCTTGATGATTTCGGGATTGGAACTCATGTCATCGCCCATAGACCCCATGATATAACCGCAAGCCACAACCGCAGCGGCGGCACCGATAGAGTGCGAAGTATTCCATATCGACATCTTTGTAGCCAGTTCAGAGGGGTGTATCCAACATGGCAACAGACGTGCACACGGAGGATAGCCCACACCCTGAAACATCTGATTGAGCACTATGGTCACCGCCATGACAAGCACAAGCATGTTGATAAGGTCGGGTGTGCTCTGAGCCACAGCCGATGTAGGATCGACACCCACCAGCCAAGCACTGATGTTGTAGCCGAAACCAAAGGCGAAGTTGGACAACGCGCACAACAACAGACCTATGGCCATCACTGCACGCGCGCTGTAGCGGTCAACGACAAATCCGTTGATAAAACGTGAAAGTCCGTATACAAGCGAACCGATACCGATAACTATACCGAAGTCGGTGTTGGATATGCCGTACTGAGCCGTAAGCCCCGGCATGGCCAACGAAAAGTTTTTTCTAACGAAATAATAGATAGCGTAGCCGATCATCGACACCAATATGGTACGGAACTGCCACGTCTTATACTGCTTAATCACCTCCGGCTTCCAAGAGCCGTAAATATTGTCTTTTGCCATTACAAGAAATAGTGATGATTGATTGGTTTAAGGTAAATAATTTGTTATATCGTCTTGTTGAGTTCTATTGTTTTTTCTATGTCAAGCGCTTCGGCTATAATCGATATCGGATTGGCTACCGGCACATCGGCTGACATCTCGATCTGCCACTTGCAGGTCTCGCAATCGGTGGCCACCACATCGACATGTTCACGCTTTATCTGGTCAAACAGCGGCTGTCCTATGGCCTGAGAGTATTTGTAATTCTCTTTCTTGAAACCATACGTGCCGGCTATGCCACAGCACTGCGAGTCAAGATGCACGAAATCAAGGCCCGGTATCATCTTGAGCAACGACACGGAGTAAATGGCCCATCCGAGTTTCTCCATGTGGCACGGAGTGTGGTAAGCCACTCTTTTCCTATAATCGCTCTTGAACGCAAGTTTCACCTTGCCTTCGTCGACAAGTCGATAAAGGAATCGTGTGGCAAGCATGATCTCGTCGCGGACATCGGCATTATCGATATCAAGCAGGTGCGGATACTCGTCGCGCATAGTAAACGTACATGTCGAACTTGTAGCTATGACCGGACGGTTTTCGTCGACCACCGACTTGCGTATCGACGCCATGTTTATGTCGGCATCGCGCTTTGCCTCCTTTATAAGACGGTTGGCAATCTTGGCCACACCACAGCATTTTTCCTTTTCAAGGAGCTGCACGCCGTAGCCCACGGCATTCATGACCGTTACAAGGTCCTTGCCGAGCTGCGGGAAGTTGTACTGCACGTAGCATCCGTGGAAGTATGACACCTGACGGGGATAATCGTTCTGCCGTGCGGCGGCGTTTTTACGGTACCATGACGTAAACACCTGTCCGGCATAGGAGGGAAATGTACGGTGATCGTCAATCTTAAGCACACAGTCCATAATCTTCTTCACGGGCTTGAAACGCAACGTGGCGTTCACAATGGGTGCAAACGGAGTAGCCATAGTACCGACAAAATCGGTGCTTGCCAGCATGCGGTCGCGCAGAGCCGGAGAATGGGCGCTGTACTTTATACGCGCAGCCTGAATTATGTCGCCGATCTTCACATTTGACGGACAGGCCACCTCACAACGTTTGCAGTTAAGGCAATACTTAAGCGCCTCATCGTAAAAGAACGGTTTCTTGAGGCGATAACGCTCACCGTCGGGTCCGGCCTGCTTTGGACCGGGATAGTCGGGATTTACGGCAGTGACAGGACAATATACCGTACAGATCGTACACTTTATGCACTCCTCGAAGTTATTGTTGCTTGTAGTATTTTGTTGATAGTCCATAGTCACCGCATTATTTTCCGTTAATAATATCATTTGCCACCTTAAGCGCCGACAGTATCGACACTCCGGCTCCCGACTCCTCCTTAAGGGCATCGTGTGCACCTACAACGGCACCAATAGCACGGAAGTTGCGTATGGGACGCTGATCCTTGAACACATGGAAATCCTCGTCGGTAACAACGCCGAATTTCATGTAGTTCTGCTCGTTGTATATGTCAGTATCATACCAGTCGGGTCGTGAATGCGAAGCGTTCACATCAAGGCCGAATATAGGCTCATAAATAGTATCGGGAGTCGCCTCCAGTCCGTGGCTGAAGAAACTTCCGGTAGCGAGGATAAAATTATCGGCCTCCAGAGGCATGTCGCCGAGATTGACCGTATATACACTCTTCAACCGGTCATTATCCATCTCGCCATAGCTGACGCTATCGCCGATAAGATATGTACCGCCGAGTTTCTGGAAATGATTGCGCAACCGCATCTGCGCTCTCATGCCGCCGAGTGACATTGGCATCGTCGACACATAACGCAGCGGACGCTTAACCAGCTCGCGCAACCGCTTCACCGGTTCTTCGTCAAACAGGCCGACCACAGCCGGCATCAGCACGGTATCTGCTTTCGTATCATCGATAATACGGTTTATTTCACAAGCGAAATCATCAAGCACAGGGCCGGTAATAACACGTGCGATGTTAGTAGCACGCATCTCTGTCGAGCTTTTGCGCAATACCTCAAGCTCCGCAAGAGTGAACTCACGAATATCACAGTCAAGGCCACAAGCATTCAGACCACGGGCAATAAAATCGGGATAAAAATCAAGATAACCCTTTAGATTTATAATAACCACCTTGCCCCACGGTATATTATCGAGAGAGTCGACCGTAGCATAATCAAGCATGGACAGCCATGCAGGCTTAAACGCTCCGACAGGGGTAAGACGGAAATGATTCTTCGCCTCGGTACCGTTGAGAGTTATGCCCGCTTCGGCAAAAAGGGGCTTTACTTCGGGGAGCATACTCTTTATCGCATCCGGTCCTATCTTGGAATACGGGTGGGTTGCAGGAAGTTCGGCTATAGCTTCCAACGGGCGCAATATATCGCCGCCGGCATCATGACCGAAAAGGGCCATCGAACCGGAGCTGAAATGCAGCGCACTCTGACCGGCCGACACAATAGCCACTTTAGAACCGTTCTTGGCAAGTTTTATACCGCTTACCAGTCCGCTTATACCGCCACCTATTATAATAGTATCGTATTTCATGGATTCCTTTTATTTTTCATCAATTTTATCTTCAGGCTTCGCGATACGGTCAAGTCCGCATACGCTTTCATACAGCCACGACATGAACTGCGCCTCGACGAGCGACTCACCCCACGCAACAGGATACATGCCCTTCCAGCGCTCGTTGATGAACGCCGACAAGTCGCGCAACGTGCGGTCGACACAACGGTTTGACTTCACAAGAATACCGGCGGCCCTGCAGGCGCAAAGCTCGCCTTGACATGTCCCCATGCCCATACGTGTACGACGACGCAGGTTGATAAGATTCTCGCAGTGCAGACTGTCGATGGCATATTTTATCTCGCCCACCGACACCTGCTCGCACTCGCACACAAGCGCCTCATCCTCATCAGACTTGTATTTTATCTCGGTGCTGAGAGAACCGTGACGCCCTTCGGCAGCCTTCTGATCGGTACTCAATGCTATGACATGCGATTTACGCTCCATGTCGGTCTGCGGTTCATGTCGGTCAAGTTCCGAGCCGGGAAGCGGAGTCTCGGCGGTACGGCACTTGGCATTGACTCCAAGCTTCTTGCATGCAAGGTCGGTGGCCCATTCAGCCATAAGTCTATAAGTCATCAGCTTACCTCCGGTAATGGTAATAAAGCCTTCAAGACCGTCGCGCGTGGCATGATCAAGACATACGATACCGCGGCTTATGCTCCGGCCCGACGGGTCATTATCAGCCGCCACAAGAGGCCTTACTCCGGCATAGGCACGCAATATACGAGTATATGCGAGCGAGGGAGCTATCTTTGTACCCTCCCTCATAAGTACATCGACCTCTTCGGGAGTGACTTCCATATTGTCTATCTGATCATAAGGGATGCGGCTTGAAGTCGTGCCTATCAGCGATATGGTATCGCCGGGCACGAGAATATCGGCGTCGGCCGGCTTGCGACATCGATTGATGACAACGTTGTTGATACGATGACCGAATATAAGCAGAGCGCCTTTTGCAGGAAACATATTGACCTTCACACCCGCAAGCTCGGCGATATGATGGCCCCAGATACCTCCGGCATTTATGACCAAATCAGCATATTCGACACTACGCTCTCCGGTCTTTGTGTCAAGTAGCTCTACCCCTGTCACGCGATTCTGGTCTTTTAGGAAGCCGACGACCTCATGATATGTAAGCACATGCGCTCCGTGACGACGTGCATCGACCACATTGGCCACCGTCAGGCGGAACGGATCAACAGCACCGTCAGGCACCTTCACCGCACCTATTATCTTATGATTCACGGCGGGTTCTATCCTTATGGCTTCTTCAGGGCTTATCGGTTGGGCATCAATGCCTGCCTTACGGCAGCACTCCACAAAATTATTCTGGTATGCGAGGTCATCCTCGGGAAGCGTCACAAACAAGCCTCCGGTATCTTCCACGCAATGTCGCGTTATACGACGCAATATCATATTTTCCTTGATGCATTCCGAAGCTGACTCCTGATCGGTCACGGCATAACGCGCTCCACTATGCAACAATCCATGATTGCGTCCTGTAGCACCGGCGGTAAAATCGAATCGTTCGACAAGCAAGGTCTTCAGTCCTCTCATCGAACAATCACGGGCTGTGCCGGCTCCGGTGGCTCCTCCACCTATTACGATCACATCGTAATGTTGTTTGTTTTCAATATTCATGGCGCATCACTTTCAGTTAGATTCAGAAGAATATTAATTTTTCTTTCGAACAAAAGTATATAGATTTTGTTTACAAACAAAACTTTTTAACAATAATTTTCATGATAAATTTAAATATTCCCAAACAGCAACTGATTATCAATTGTTTAGAAAACTATCAAATCTACACACAAAACAATTTCAAAAGCTCATAATTATTATTTCGCGCTCTTTTGCTTTCGAAACGAAAGCAAAAGGCTTTCGTTTAGCATAATCAGCGCAAAAGCAATTCATTGTTAGATATAAACACGCCATACAGCCATTTGTTTAATTACATAAAGTTATATATATTTGCAGCAATTCATTATCACTTTCTCATGACCAAAGAAGAACGACACCAACTCATCATCGACACACTGATGAAACACGAGTCAATTCAGGTATCAGACCTGTCATCACTGCTTGACGTATCGACTGTCACAATACGGAAAGACCTTACGGAACTGGAAAAAGGCAACAAGCTTTATCGCAGTCACGGCAAAGCTATACTTATAAACCCTTATGTAAACAATCGGTCGGTCAACGAAAAAGAGAAGTTGTGTCCCGACGAAAAGAAGCTGATAGGCAAACGCGCGGCATCACTCATAACCAAAGACGACTCCATTATAATAGCATCGGGCACTACGGTAAGGGCCTTTGCAAGATGTATACGCCCTATCAACCGCCTTACAGTAATATCGGCGTCGCTTCAGGTATCGGAGATACTGGCAGGCAACGAAGCCATCGACATAGTACAACTCGGCGGTTCATTGCGCATGAGCAGCCTGTCGGTAGTAGGCAAATATGCCGAGTCGCCGCTGTCGGAATTTTCATGCAGCAAGCTCTTTCTTGGAGTTGACGGCATAGATCTCGACTTCGGCATAACGACAACCGACATACGCGAAGCCGACCTGAACAAGGTTATGATGCACACAGCACAAAAGACAATAGTACTCGCCGACTCCACAAAATTTCGCCGTCGCGGGTTCAGCAAAATCTCCAATATGGAGGAGATAGACCTTATTATAACAGACGCCAACATACCCGATAAAATAGCACAGCGCATAGAAGAACTTGGCATTGAGCTCGTAATAGCCGGCTTAGACACACCGGTAGGTCACGACATGTGAGCCACGGCAAGAGTGAGGACCGAAACCTTGCAAGACGGCGCCGCCGACTTCAGGGCGTTGCAACATGCGAGCAGGGTGGCGCCGGTAGTAATAACATCATCCACGACAAGCAGATGACATCCGTCAAGTTCTTTCGGACGCCGCGCTTCGTATACATTTCCGGCATTCAGCCATCGGGCAAAAACGCCCGATGAAGTCTGTGACGAATGACCTCTCGAAGCAACAAGATTGTCAACCACAGGAAGCGGCACGACACTGCGTATACCGTCAGCTATATATCGGCTCTGATTATACCCCCTGCGCCATAACTTCAGCCAGTGAAGCGGAACGGGAACTATAGCATCGATACCGTCAAAAAATCCGGCGTCGGCAAGTTCGCGCGCATAGCGTCGAGCCATTTTCTCTATCAATTCCGGACGTCCTCCATACTTGGCGCGATGTATAATTTCGGCATAAGGGCTTTCACGATAATAATGGTAATATGCGGCGGCCCGTTCTATCGGCGTGGTCGAAGCGAGACGTTTGTGAATCAGGTTAAAATCCGATTTATGCGCTCCGGTGCGCGGCAGCGCATCAAGACAATGCAGACACAGCACCTCCTCGCCGTCAACAAGCGAGCGACCGCACACCTCGCATAGGTCAGGATAGACAAGCCCCATCAGATATTTGCCCAATCTTTTCATTCCGCGATACTTACAAGCGCTCTTTTAACCAGCTCCCACTCAAACCCTCGCTGCACGGCAAACCGCGCAAGCTTCATCTTATCCTCATAGGTCAACGGCCGCTCCATGTCACGCGCTCGGCCTCGCAATAATCTGACAAGCGACTCGGCATATGCATCTTCGTCTATCTCCGAGCTGACAGCATCCCCGGCCTCCTCCGGGTCAATACGCTTACCGGCCAGCCCCATAAGTATCTTCTTACGTCCCCAACCGTTAAACATAAACTTAGACCTGACATAGGCCCGTGCATAACGGCTATCATCGACAAAACGCCTCTCGACAAGACGCCGGAGTATGCGCTCTCGGTCGTCGGACGACAATCCCCAACGCATCATCTTTGTCAAGACCTCCGATGAGCATTGCTCCGAGCGGGCACACAAGGCCTCAAGACGAGCCAAGGCATCGTCCGGTTTTATAATCTTTTTCATGACTCGGGCGATTTAGCGGTTATGAAGCGTTGTCGGCCGGTCATATCGGCCAGCGAACACACATCGCGTAGCCCCATGTCGCCCAACATTCTCTTCAATTCATTGACAAAAAGCGGATTTATTTCGAAATAGAGCATACCGTCAGGCTTCAAGGCGGAGCAAGCATAACGTCCTATCGCCCGGTAAAACCGCAACGGATCGTCATCGGGAACAAACAGAGCCATATGAGGCTCGTACTCCAGCACATTGGGAGCCATGGCGCCCTTCTCACGCTCCGTGACGTAAGGAGGATTACTGACAATTATATCATACAGTCCTTCATCGACCGATGAGAGCGCCAACGCATCAGCCACCCTAAAATCGACGCTCACCCTCAGCCGGGAGGCATTTTCTTTGGCGACAGCTATAGCCTCGGACGACAGATCGACAGCCGACACATCAGCGAACTTAAGTACCCGGGCAAGCGACACGGCTATACATCCCGAGCCGGTGCATATATCGAGCACGGCAAGGTCACGTCTGTCGTCACTGTCCTTAACGATAATATCGACAAGCTCCTCCGTCTCCGGTCGCGGTATAAGTACCGCCGGCGTGACTACAAGCTCATTACCGTAAAAACGGGTCTTCCCGAGTATATACTGCAGAGGTTCGTCTTCAAGAAGACGCGACACTACTTTCATAAGCTTATCGTGCATAAACCCGGAAATTATCGTATCTTTGCGTAACACGATGTCCACCGCAGAGCGATGCAGAATCTCCTCAAACATAACGCGGGTCATGGCATCAGCCTCGGCGGCGCCATAATGAGGAGTCAGAGCGGTGCTTACGGCATCATAACTGTTTTTTAACGTCATATCGGTTGTCATACACAACAAAATTAACCAAATAGTTTCAAAATCAAAAACAAAAGAACTATGAATATCGACGAGCGCTTCATGTACAGGGCTATACAGCTTGCCAAAAACGGAAGAGGCAACACTTCACCCAACCCCATGGTAGGAGCAGTCATAGTACAGGACGGCATCATCATAGGTGAAGGCTACCATAGGCGTTGCGGCGAAGGACACGCCGAAGTCAACGCTGTGGCGTCGGTCAAAAACCGTTCTCTACTTAAAGACTCAACAATATACGTCACACTCGAACCGTGTTCACACTACGGCAAGACACCGCCCTGCGCCAAACTTATCATAGACAGTGGCATACCACGAGTGGTAATAGGCAGTCGGGACCCATCGGAAAAGGTCAACGGACGCGGCATAAACATGCTCCGCGAAGCCGGCATAGAGGTTGTGACCGGAGTGCTCGAGCGGGAATGCCGTGAGCTTAATCCGGCCTTTATGACATGTCACTCTCTCGGACGTCCGCTTGTCACCCTCAAGTGGGCACAAAGCACCGACGGATACATTGACCGCAACCGCACGGCGGAAGAGCCTCCGACGAAGTTCTCGACACCGGTCACCGGCGCTCTCTCTCATCGTCTGCGCACACTCAACGACGCTATAATGGTAGGAAGCGGCACCATATTGTATGACCGACCGAGTCTTACCGCAAGGTTGTGGCCCGGACGCGACCCTCTGCGCGTGGCAGCCGACCGCAGCGGCATCATAAAGCCTCCGACCGACAGCTTCACCGTATTTGGCCGTGAAAGTGACGGCTCTGTAACGTCATATCTCAAAACACTGCACGACAATGGCGTAACCTCGATACTTGTAGAAGGAGGCACAAGGCTTCTGCAGTCGTTTATCGACTCGGGGATGTGGGACAAGGCAAGGGTTGAAGTAGCTCCCATAGTCCTTGGCGACGGGGTAAAAGCGCCTCGATTAAGTATGCGTCCTGCAGAATCATTAACAATCGGCAACAACCACATATATTATTATGACAATCCGGACAAACAGTCGTTAAAAACAACTAAAAACATTAAATAAGCGGCTAAATGTCGATAACCCCGCTTCGGTTTTAACGGATTAATTGTAATTTTACGTCGATTATCGCATTTACTTATAGAAATTGTTAGTAAATTTGCAGCTTGAAAATTAATGTCTGAAAAGTATGATTAAAAGATTTGCAGCATCATATCTAATCGCCGGGGCCCTGTTTGCCACAGCGATGACCGCATGCAACGACAACGACAACAACTATCAGGATGACTACGGCTACACACCCGAGACAATGTACTCGAGCACAGCCGTAACCTCATTCAACATAAAACCCAACAGCAAGCTACTCGCTAACCTTGACTCGGTATTTTTCACCATAGACCTCAACCGCGGTCTTATTTTTAATGCCGACTCACTTCCGATGGACACCAAAATCACCAAACTCGTCCCCAATATAGGCACAAGCGGCAGTTCGAAGATAGAGCTTATCATCAACGGCTCAAAGGTCATGAAAGACACCACGATCGTCTACACGACCAGCTCGACCGACAGTATTGACTTCTCGGCCAACGTCATGCTGCGAGTGACCTCGCTGAACGAAAAATATACCGGCAACTACCAGATAAAAGTAAACGTACACAAAGTAAAGCCCGACTCGCTTCACTGGAACGAGATAGCTTGGAAAGGCATTCCCGGAAACCCGACGGCACAAAAAACCGTAGTAAAGGGAGAAAACATATATACGTTCATGAAGACCGCCGACGGGTACAAAGTATGGATACAGGATACGCCCGGTGCTGACGGCGAAGTAAAACCGCTGTCCTTGCCCTCGTCACTTGATGTAAAATCAGTGGTAGCCGGCGAAGATATGTTCTACGCTCTTGACAACAGCGGACTGCTCCATGCATCGCAGGACGGTATAAGCTGGACTGTCAAAGGCGGACAACTTTATCACCTCTACGGAGTATATGACGGGCATGTTCTTGCAGTAAGAAAAGAGGGTGCAAGATACTTCCATACTACATATCCTCATACCGGCACTGACACAGAAGTAAGCGCCGACTGCCCGATAAGCGGCACAAGCGCTCTTGTGGAGTTTGAAAACAAATGGATGGAAAATCCGCTTGCTCTGACAATCGGCGGCCGGACAATCAACGGTACTCTTACAGGAGCCACTTGGGGTTATGACGGCACACGATGGGCCAAAGTAAGCGCAGCACCTATCAACGGAGCTTACCAAGGCATGACCTTGTTCCCCTATTTCACATTCCGTACCTCGACAACCTCATGGAAGGTTACGGAATACTCCACGCTCTTTGCAATGGGAGGCGTAAACCAACAGGGTTACAACACACGCCGCGTATTCATCTCACGCGACCAAGGACTCAACTGGAGTGAGGCCGATGACCTGCTCTCGTTACCCGACTATATACCCGAGACCGCCTTTGCACAGGCCATAGTGTGGTCATCGGAACTGCATGCGCGCTCGCTTGCGGCATCATCGGACTGGAACGAAACAGCGGCACGCCCGTTGCCCGCTTGGTGGATAGAGACTCCCGGCTACGGCCGCGCCACCAAGCCCGTAACATCATGGGACTGCCCCTACATATATCTGTATGGCGGAATACTCCCCAACGGACAGCTCAATCCTCAAGTGTGGCGTGGAGTCATCAACCGCCTCACGTTCAAGCCTCTTGAATGAGACGCATAGCGACAGCGGCGTTGATTTCAGCAATGACGGGCTTGGTCGGCCCGACATTGGGAGCGCAGGAAGCGGCTTATAAAATGGATGTCGGAGCATCGCTCGGAATGAGCGGATACCTCGGCGACGCCAATAAAGCCAATTTTCTGAAGCATCCCGGCTTTGCAGGCAATGTGTCAATGCGCTACCTGATCGATACGAGATGGGCGGCGCGTGCCGTATTCTCGATAGCGGGACTTAGCGGTGACAGTGCCGACATGACCGACGTGTTTCCCGGAGGGGAGACATATAAATTCACCTCGACAGTCTATGACCTCGGGGGACGTATAGAATTTAACTTTTTTAATTACGGCATCGGAGAGCGATACAAGAAGCTGTGCCGGTGGACGCCCTACCTTACACTCGGGGCCGGCGTCACCATAGCTTCAAGCGGAGGCACTTACACCGCATTCAATCTGCCGGTGGGCGTAGGCGTAAAATACAAGTTGCAGCCGCGGCTCAACCTCGGACTGGAATGGACGATGACCAAAGTATTCGGCGACCATGTCGATGGAGAAAAGCTACAGGACCTCCAAGGCATAAAAAGTTCGTTTATAAAGAATACCGACTGGTACTCCATGATAATGCTTTCGTTCAGTTTCGAGTTTGGAGAGCGATGCTCAAGTTGTTTTTACGTGGACTGAAATGATAATTAACCGACTATGTCGCTGACTGACAATATAGATACTGATCGCATACCGCGCCATGTAGCCGTCATAATGGACGGCAACGGACGCTGGGCCAAATCTCACGGGCTGGCACGCTCCGCAGGACATGTGGAGGGCGTGAATACGGTGCGTAAGATTACCGAAATAGCTTCGGAACTCGGCATCGGGTATCTCACGCTTTACACATTCTCGACCGAAAACTGGGGACGTCCCAAGGAGGAGGTCGACGCGCTCATGCATCTTATTGTGGCAGCCATCGAACGAGAGACCGCCGACTTGATAAAAAACAATGTGCGGCTCAGTATGATAGGTGACTTCTCGCGCATGCCCGACTTCGCCTATAACAGGCTGTGCCGATGCATCGACGACACGTCGCACTGCACCGGACTGACCCTCGTGCTCGCCATAAGCTACTCGTCGCGCTGGGAAATAACTGAAGCGGCAAGGCGCATAGCCAAGGCTGTAAGCGACGGTACAATGTCGGCCGACGATATAACACCCGAAACCGTGAGCGCCAATCTTGCCACTGCCGGAATACCCGATCCCGATCTGATTATACGTACCGGCGGCGACTTCCGCATGAGCAACTTCCTGTTATGGCAGGCCGCTTATGCCGAGATAGCGGTCACCCACACTTTCTGGCCCGACCTTACCAAAGAGGAATTCTGCAAGATAATAGCCGGCTTCCAGTCACGAGAGCGCAGGTTTGGCAAAACAAGCGAGCAGATAGCGGAAAACAACGAATAATTAAATACAACGATATATATCACATTACCTCAGATTATGCGTAGTAAGTTGCTAATCATATTGATGACAGTTTTGGGCCTCAACATTTCGGCTCAAGTCAAGTCAACAGAACCCGTCGATACGGTATATAACCCCAACATCATATACACCGGCATTCCCAACAAATACGAGATTGCCGGCATAAAGGTGACAGGAGTGCCCAATTATGAGGATTACATCATCATCGGATATTCGGGTATAAATATAGGTGACCGTATCGAGATACCGGGACCGGAACTGACAGCCGCGGCAAAACGATTTGCCCGTCAGGGTCTGTTCTCGTCGATTCAGATAAAAGTGGAAAAGACGGCCGGCGATTTGGCTTGGCTTGAATTTGCACTCAAACCGCAACCGCGTATCTCCAAGATCAACTATATCGGCCCTTCAAACGGTGAACGCAAGGACCTTGAAGAGCGTCTACAGCTGATGAAAGGCAATCAGATAACGCCCAATATCGTAAACCGCGCCACGCAGATTATAAAGAATTACTACGCACAGAAAGGCTTCGGCAACGCATTGGTTAAGATCGAACAGGAGGAAGACCTGTCGGCACCCAATGAGAACATAGTAAACATCAAGGTCAACAAAAACAACAAGGTAAAGGTACATAAAATATACATCGACGGCAACGAGGTGATGAGCGACAACGCCATCCAGCGTACGATGAAGAAGACCAACGAAAAGGGCAAGCTGATCAACCTTTTCCGTCAGAAGAAGTTTGTCGAGAGCGACTTCAAAGATGACTTGGACCGCATCATCGAGAAGTATAACGAGAAAGGTTACCGCGACGCCAAGATACTTAAAGACAGCGTCGTGGCATACGATGACAAAACCGTAGACGTATACATCGACCTCGAAGAGGGTAAGAAATATTACATCAGCGACATAGACTGGGTGGGCAACACCATATTCCCCACCGAGGTTCTCGACCAGATACTCGACATACGTCCCGGCGACGTATATAACCAGAAGTTGCTCAACAAGCGCATACTGGAGGATGACGACGCGGTGGCAAACCTGTACATGAACCGCGGTTACCTGTTCTATCAGCTCGTGCCCATCGAGAAAAACATCGACGGCGACTCCATAGCACTCGAGCTGCGCATGTTTGAAGGACCGCAGGCTACAATCAACAACGTTGTCATCAACGGTAACGACCGTCTTTATGAAAAGGTGATACGCCGCGAGCTCCGTGTAAAACCGGGTCAGCTCTTCAACAAAGACGACCTTATGCGTTCGGCACGTGAAATAGCACAGACCGGCCACTTCGACCCCGAGAATATGGACATACGCCCAGAACCTAACGAAGAGAACGGTACGGTGGACATCGTGTTTAACCTCGAGTCAAAGGCCAATGACCAAGTGGAGGTGTCATTCGGTTGGGGCCAGACCGGTCTTATCGGAAAACTCGCGCTTAAGTTTACCAACTTCTCTATAAAGAACCTGTTCCGTCCGGGTACCTACAAGGGCCTTATACCGCAAGGCGAAGGACAGACATTCACCATAAGCGCACAGACCAACGCCAAGTACTACCAGAGCTACTCGGTATCGTTCCTCGACCCGTGGTTCGGAGGCAAACGCCCCAACTCGCTCTCTGTGTCGGCCTACTATGCCCGTCAGACAGGTATCAACTCGTCATATTACAACAACAACTGGTACAACCCGTATATGTACGGCGGCTATGGCTACGGTTACGGATACGGCAGCAACTACAACGACTACTACCAGAACTCATACGAAAACGCCTACGACCCCAACAAGATGCTTCAGATGATAGGCGTCACCGTGGGCTTCGGAAAACGCCTCAACTGGCCTGACGACTACTTCACATTCCAAGCCGAACTGAGCTACCAGTGGTACTACCTGAAGAACTGGGACTACCTGTACTACATGAACAACGGTACATCCAACTCTATAGTACTCGGACTCACACTCGCCCGCACCTCTATAGACAACCCGCTTTACACTCGTAAGGGTTCTATGTTCTCAGTCAATCTACAGCTTACTCCTCCGGCCTCATGGCTCAACGGCAAGAAAAACTGGGAGAAACTGTACAAAGAGAACACCACCGAATCCAAGAAACAGCTCTATCGCTGGATCGAGTACTGGAAACTCCGTATCAAATCACGTACATATACTCCGCTTACCGATCCCGACGGCAAATGGACACTCGTGTTGATGACCCGCGCCGACATGGGACTCCTCGGCAGCTACAACAAGTGGCTCAAATCGCCGTTTGAGACATTCTACGTGGGTGGTGACGGTATGTCGGGTTCATACACCTACGCAACAGAGACCATCGGTTTGCGCGGTTACGAAAACGGACAGTTCACCCCGTGGACAAAAGAGGGCTACGGCTATGCCCGTGTAGGCATGGAGCTCCACTTCCCGTTCATGCTGTCGGCATCGACCACCATCTATGGTCTGACATTTGTCGAAGCCGGTAACGCATGGACCGACGTCAAGAGCTTCTCACCGTTTGACCTCAAGCGTAGCGCCGGAGCCGGTGTGCGCATCTACCTCCCCATGGTTGGTATGATGGGTATCGACTGGGCCTACGGTTTCGACAAGGTCTTCGGCAAGAAGGGTGGCAGCCAGTTCCACTTCATTCTCGGCCAAGAATTTTAAAAATGCTTAATAAGACTAAACTTAATTATCTGTCAAGCGTCATATTAGCATAACCGTTTAATTGACTTTTAACATGAAGAAACTTACTTTAGCTATCATCGCCATTGTTGCGTGTACTTTCGGAGCTTATGCACAGAAGTTTGCGCTTATCGATATGGAATATATCCTCAACAATATTCCGGCTTACGAAATAGCCAACGAGCAGCTCAACCAGATATCGCAGCGCTGGCAGAAAGAGGTCGAGGCAAAGGCCAACGAAGCCCAGACCCTATACAAGAACTTCCAGAACGACATGGTGTTTCTGACCGAAGAACAGAAGTCCAAGAAAGAGGCCGAGATAGTGGCCAAAGAGAAAGAGGCTTCCGAACTTCGCTACAAATACTTCGGTCCGGAAGGTGAGCTCAACAAAAAGCGCCTCGCCCTCATACAGCCTATACAGGACGAAATCTACAATGCCGTAAAGAAAGTGAGCGAGGAGAAAGGCTACCAATGTATATTTGACCGCGCATCATCGGCCAACATAATATTTGCGTCGCCGCGCATCGATGTCAGCAATGAAGTGCTCGCCAAGCTCGGATATTCACGCTGACAACCGCTTATTTAGTTTTTTTGAGAACTCATTTTAGCATATGTGAATAGAGTTTCTTATCTTTGCACAGTATTAACCTAAACCGACAATTTTAATATTACACTACTTAATATGATTAAGAAAATTTTGCTCGCTATATTTGTAGCGCTTCCCATGCTTGCAGTAGCTCAGGCACCCAAGTTCGGAGTTGTAAACACTCAGGTTATCATTGAGGCCATGCCCGAAGTAAAGGCCGCTCAGGAAAAGATCAACGAGGCTTCAAAGAAGTATGAAGATGAGTTCAAGAAACTGCAGGAAGAGATGGAGAAGAAGTTTGGCGAATACCAAGCTCTCGCCGCTGACACCCCCGAATCAATAAAAGAGCGTCGCATGCAGGAGATACAGGAACTTGACCAGAAGATGCAGCAGTTCCGTGCAACCGCCTCACAGGACCTCACCCGCCAGCAGGAGACTCTTATGGCCCCCATTCAGGAAAAGGTTCGCCAAGCTATCAATACAGTGGGCAAGGAAACCAGCATGACATTCATCTTTGAAAACATCCTTCCCGTATACACCGGCACAGATGTTCAGGATGTAACTCCCAAAGTAAAGGCTAAACTTGGCCTTCAATAAGAAAACGAATATACCCATAACTGAAAAAGGTCGCTTCTTAACAAGGTTGCGGCCTTTTGGTCTAATAAGGGCAGAAGCAAAGCATAGGTTATAACATAGTTTTATATTGCTCACAAATCCGGCTCACATGACACAGAAATCTACCGTCAAAGGCCCCATAGGCGTTTTCGACTCCGGCTACGGAGGCCTGACCATACTGCGCGACATCATGAAAGCGCTGCCTGACTACGACTACATATACCTCGGTGACAATGCACGCGCACCCTACGGAGGCAGGTCATATGACATAGTATACCGCTTCACGCTTCAGGCAGTCAGATATCTCTTCGAGCGCGGATGCCATCTTGTGATACTGGCCTGCAACACAGCTTCGGCAAAGGCGCTGCGAACCATACAACAAAATGACCTGCCCATGATAGACCCGGACCGAAGAGTGCTCGGCGTCATCCGCCCCACGGTAGAGAAAATCGGCGAAATAACCGACAACGGCAACATAGGTATCGTCGGCACATCAGGCACCGTGCGCAGCCAAAGCTATGACATGGAGATAAAAAAACTGTATCCCGACTTCAACATATTCTCACAGGCGTGCCCCATGTGGGCGCCACTCGTAGAGAACGGAGAAGCCGATAAACCCGGTGCCGACTACTTTGTCAAACGCGACATAGAACTGCTCATGCGGCAGGAGCCGTCGATCGACTCCATCATACTCGGCTGTACCCACTATCCCCTGCTCCTCGACAAGATAGAGCGCTATGTGCCGCAAGGCACAAAAGTGTTGCCGCAAGGCAAAATCGTGGCCGACAGTCTTGCCGACTACCTTGTGCGTCACCCCGAGATGGCTGCCAAATGCAGCCGCGGCGGCACATGCACCTACCTGACGACTGAGAATCCGGAAAAGTTTGCCGAGTCGGCATCCGTCTTTCTCTCCACACCCGTAACTGCACAATCGATCACCTTGAGCTGACCGATACGAGATACACCTAAACATAATGAGGATTGGTATAGGGAAATCCGCTTACCAACCCTCATTAATACGAATAGTAACATATCAGAGCGATAAGACCGCCGTACGCAATCCCTTGCCTGTCACAGTTATTTTCACTTTACCGGAATCCTTTCCACGGCCTTTTACTATAGCAAGCGCCCGTCCCTCATCAGTAAGTCTGTCAGCACGAAAGTATCCTTTAGGATCTTTAGGATTGCCACTCCCTGTTGCAATAATGTCGGCACCCTCGGCTTTAAAGGACAGCGGTATATTGGCGTCAGGCACACGATTGCCTTTCTTGTCTATAATTTCAGCCGTGACATATGCCAATGACTGCGGCGAGTCAGCCAACATAGTTCTGTCAGCTGTAAGACGAATGGCATATGGTTTCCCGGCAGTCACGAGCATCTGTTCGTCAGCCTTATCGCCATTTTCGTCAATAGCCACAGCAGTAATCACGCCGGGCTTATAATTAACCGTAAACAAAGCCTTAAACTCATGATTACGGTCAGTAACTTTACGACCTACAAGCCGTCCGTCCTGATAAAGTTCCACTTCCGGATAACTTGATATAACCTCAATCTCTATAGGTTTGCCTTCATGTCCTGACCAGTTCCAAGAATCCGTTGTCGGATAAACCGCCCAAAGCCCCTCTCTGATTCTACCGTTATAATCCTGTGGTTCACGGACCGCCAAATGCATTTTCGGAGTATCGGAAAAAAGCATCTCGCGATAATACGATATGGGCTTGCGCGTGCCTATAATATCTATATCTCCGCAATAAGAATTGTGCCACGGCCAAAGCGGACGGTGATAGTGTTCGCCTTCCGGATCGCCCTCATACCAGTATCTGCCTATGCCCGACTCACCGATATAGTCGATGCCCGTCCACACGAAGTCGCCGACCACATATGGTAAATCATGTACCTTAACCCAATTCTTAAATGCATCGCGCGGATACGACTCCGTCTGCCACATAACTCTTGAAGGGACACGCTGATGGTCGCTTTCAGCCTTATGAATCATATAATTATATCCTACCACTTCATGACGCGAGGCAAGCGGGTCGTAGATCTCCCAGTCAGGATCCCAAGCGGCAAGAGCCTGAGTTACGGGGCGGGTGCCGTCAAGATTCCGACACAGATCACCAAACATCTGCGCCTTGTCCACCGCATCTGGCGACTTACGCTCTATTATCTCATTGCCTATGCTCCATGCTATGACTGAAGGATGATTGCGGTCACGCTTTACAAGAGCCGATATATCATCGTCCCACCATTCATCAATCAACTCGTTGTAGTCATGAGTATTCTTTGCCGCCTTCCAGCCGTCAAAAGCCTCATCTATAACCATAAGCCCTATGCTGTCGCACGCATCAAGAAATGCCGGAGCCGGAGGATTGTGAGATGTACGCACAGCATTAAATCCGGCCTCCTTCAGGAGCCTTACTTTACGAACTTCAGCATCATCATATGATGCCGCTCCGAGTATACCGTTGTCATGATGGACGCACGAACCGAAAATCAATGTATTCTTACCATTCAGAACGCATCCTCGATCAGCTGAAAACTCTATGGTGCGAAATCCAAATGTCTCGGTCTCCACCTCTTCGGCACCGTCAGGCAGAGTCAAAGCCACCTTAGCCTTGTAAAGCGAAGGCGATGCAGGACTCCACAATTTCGGATCGGCTACAACAAGCTCATAGCTGCAATATTTCACTGTCTCTCCGGGTCGGATTGTCACCTTGTCAGATAAAACGGCTCCTGCACCATCAACAGACACTTCTATCGGAATAACCGTGTCCGTCTTACAATCGCGGGCCTTGGTATCAAGAATTGTAAAATTGATACGGGCAATTCCCTTGTCGGCAGACACTACAGGCGTAGTGACATGAAGGCTCCACGGCTCTATATAAATGTCAGAGTGCGGTTCCAGCCATACATGGCGATATATACCCGACCCGGTATACCACCGGCTGTTTTTCTGTCGTGAATTGTCAACCTTTACAGCAATAATATTTTCACCCTCTTTATTATACGGGCCGATATCGCAACGAAAAGAAGAATAACCGTAAGGATGTCCGCCAACCTTGTGTCCGTTTACATACACCTCACTGTCCATATATGCGCCTTCAAAATAAAGATCACAAGGCTTGCCAACCATATCGGATGTCAAATTGACCGTTTTGCGATACCATCCCTTACCGGTGGGGAGATACCCGCCGTCATTGCCGGAAGGCTCATTAATGTCAAAATCAAACCCCACACTCCAATCATGCGGAAGTGAAATTTTTGACCACCCGGATGTATCAATACCCGGTTTGGCAAAATCAGGAGTCTCCGTCATCGTGAAGAGCCAGCCCTCATCAATAAGGACACGCCCGGCATTAACGGCCCGGGCCGTTACGGACATCAATCCCACGACTAAAGCCACACTACATAAGAATCTTTTCATATTGTATTAATTTTTCGGTTAAGCTCTGTCTATAATCGTCTGAAAATATGTAAAACAAGGGTTACCGGCATGAAAACCGATAACCCATATACGATAAGAGGATAGTTTTTACTTTATGATTTTGTCGAGAGAGGCTACATTGGCCTGCACCATCTCGTCAGTTACCTCGTAGTTCTGCAGGTCGCCGGCTATGTATGAGTCATAGGAAGCCATGTCGATAAGACCGTGACCCGAGAGGTTGAACAGTATAACCTTAGGCGTACCCTCCTCCTTAGCCTTCTGCGCCTCGCGGATGGCGGTAGCTATGGCATGGGAACTTTCAGGAGCCGGTATTATGCCTTCGGAACGGGCAAACAGAGTGGCTGCGGCAAATGTCTCCAATTGGGGTATATCCACCGCCTCGATCAATCCGTCCTCGCGCAATTGGCTCACTACAGCACCAGCACCATGATAACGCAGTCCGCCGGCATGTATGTTGGCCGGGGCGAAGTTATGACCGAGCGTATACATCGGTATCAGCGGAGTGTATCCGGCCTCGTCACCGAAATCGTATTGAAGCACACCACGGGTAAGTTTAGGACACGATGCAGGCTCGGCGGCAATAAAACGAGTTGACCGCTCGCCTGCGAGGTTATGACGCAGGAAGGGGAAGGTGACTCCCGAGAAGTTGCTGCCGCCGCCGAAGCATCCTATCACAACATCGGGATATTCGCCGGCCATCTCCATCTGCCTCTCCGCCTCAAGTCCTATGACAGTCTGATGCAGCGCCACATGATTGAGTACCGAACCGAGTGTATACTTACAATTTGGTGTAGCCATGGCAAGCTCCACGGCTTCGGATATAGCCGTACCGAGCGAACCCTGATAGTGCGGATTCTCTGTAATAATCTTTCGTCCGGCCTTGGTCGACATACTCGGCGAAGCTATGACCTCGGCGCCGTAAGTCTGCATAATGGAGCGACGATAAGGCTTCTGATGATACGACACCTTGACCATGTACACTGCCAGTTCAAGACCGAAGTGACGGGCCGCAAGCGACAGGGCCGCGCCCCATTGTCCGGCACCGGTCTCGGTGGTGATATTGGTCACACCCTGCTTTTTGCAATAGTAAGCCTGCGGAATGGCAGAATTCAGTTTGTGCGACCCTACCGGGCTCACACTCTCGTTTTTGAAATATATATGGGCAGGAGTATCAAGCGCCTTTTCAAGACCACGGGCACGTACCAGCGGCGTCGGACGCCATATGCGGTACATCTCGCGCACTTCATCGGGTATCTCTATCCAACGGTCGGTATCGTTAAATTCCTGACGCGATACCTCCTCTGAGAAGAGCGGAAACAGATCCTCCGGCTTCATCGGTTGCTTGGTGACGGGGTTCAGCAGCGGCCGCGGCTTGCGGGGCATATCGGCCACCACATTGTACCAAGCGGTAGGGATATCCTTTTCCTGTAATAAAAATTTCTTTGATTCCATATTAAAAGACTGTTATTAAATATTCTGTTCTATGCTCCATGTAAATGCACGAAGGCCGAGACGAGGCGTAGCCGCATCCATCTCGTGCAGTTTGTCAAGTACAATGCCTACACGATCGTCGGCCACCATCGTTATAATCGCGGAAGCGAGCGACGGCCATGCATGGGAACCGTAGTGCGGCTCACCGGTCGACGAGCCGCGCCCCTGAACCTCGCGCCAAGCGGTAAAACCGCGGCAGTTATTGCGTTCAAGCATATCGACGATGCGTTCGTAGTAGGCTTGGTCAAATGTTATAAGTATAGCTTGCATATGGTCTGTGATTGTTGCAAAGAGCTATTATTTCACTATTTTGTTGTCACTGATTACGGTCTTGCGCAACTTACGACGATTGCGTTTAACTCCGTTGTATGCAAAGATACAATAAAGTACCGGTACAAACAACAGCGTAAGTATCGTGGAGAACGTAAGACCACCTATGACTGCGGTACCCATCGGGCGCCACATCTCGGCACCCTGCCCCGTACCGCAGGCCATAGGCACCATACCGAGTATCGTGGTCAGAGTTGTCATGACCACCGGACGCAGACGCGACTTGCCGCCGAGTATCACGGCCTTGGTTATCGACATACCGCGCTCTCGGTTGAGCGATATGTAGTCGATGAGCACGATACCGTTTTTCACCACGATACCGATAAGCATGATGGCTCCGATCATCGACATGATATTAAGAGTATGTCCCGACAGCCACAGTATTATGAACACTCCGGAGAATGCAAACAGAAGTGACGTCATGATGATGCCCGGATAAGTATAGCTTTCAAACTGCGCAGCCATGACTATATATACAAGTATGACAATCAACACGGCGAGCAACAACAGGTCACGGAATGAATCCTGCTGATCCTCGTAACTACCCGCAAGACCTATGTTGACGCCTGAAGGCAAGTCCAGTTTGTCGATCTCCACCTGCGCCTTTTCTACAATCTCGCTCATAGGCGCTCCCGCCACTACGGCGCTTACCGTGATTATACGCTGACGGTCCTTGCGCTCGATTGTAGGGGGAGTGAAGCGCTCCACCACCGTACCTACATCCTTTATGCGCACGGCATTACCGGTTCCCGAATAGATAAGTATATTTTCGATATCCTCAAGCGATGTACGCTTCTCGGGCGCATACATAACCTTTATGTCGTACTCCTCGCCGTCCTCGCGATAGAGCGATGCTATAGAACCGTTTATACGATTGCGCAGATAACCGGCGGCAGTCTGCAGGTTAAGGCCGTACAGAGCCAGCTTCTCACGGTCGAAATCGACCTGATACTCCGGCTGGTAATCGGCTCGCGACACACGTATGTCGGCCGTACCCTTGATGCCCGACAGTATCTTGACAAGCCGCTGTGCCACAGAGTCGGTCTCGGTAAAGTCATAGCCGTATATCTCGTAGTCAAGCTGCGACTGACCTCCCATGCCCATTCCGCCGCCGACAATAACCTGAGCTTTTTTAAACTCGGGATATCGCTTCAGGTCGGCACGCATCGAAGCAGCAATCTCGGCTATACCTCTTTCGCGGTCGCCGGGGTCAAGCAGGCGCACATTGGCCGAGATGATATGGGTGCCGTTATCGCTCAACGAACCAAACACATTGTCGCTCGAAGCCGTACCCGTAGTGTAGTTCATCACCCTAATCTCGGGATACTTCTCACGCCACTCCGCATAAAGACGCTCCATGACCTCCTTGGAAATCTCAACGCGTGTACCGATAGGTAGCTCAAGTTTAACCGACAATCGAGCGTCATCGGCAACGGGGAAAAACTCGGTGCCTACGCTCTTCATCAGCACAAGTGACCCGAAGAATGTAGCCATACATACTATCACCGTGATAAGTTTATGGCCGACTACCCATCCAAGCAACCACGCATAACCGTTGTCAAACGCATCGAGGCCCTTGCGGATAGGAGTATACAGGACTGTGTACATGCGTCCATGCTTCACATCCTTGCGCAGCAACTGCGAGCACAGCATCGGAGTAAGCGACAGCGCACACACAGTCGATATAATCATCATGATGGTCACCATCCACCCGAGCTGACGGAAAAGCACTCCGGTCATGCCGGTGACGAGAGTAAGCGGGAAGAACACCGCTATAAGTGTAAGCGTCGATGCTATAACCGACACGGCCACCTCGTTGGTGCCGTGTACGGCGGCCTGTTTCGGGTCGGAGCCACGCTCAATGTGTGTAGTAACATTTTCAAGTACAACTATGGCGTCATCGACCACCATACCTATAGATATGGATAGGGCCGACAGCGACACGATATTGAGCGAGTTGCCCGTGACGGCAAGATATATGAACGACGCGATAAGCGATATAGGTATGGTGATTGTGATAATCAACGTGGCGCGCCAGCGTCCCAAGAACGCAAACACCACAATTATCACAAACAACAGTGCGTAAAGCACCGTCTCGACCAGCGAAGCTATAGTATTGCGGATATTGTCAGACGTATCCACAATCACTCCGAGCTTCACGTCGGAAGGGAGTCGCTTCTGAAGTGAAGGCAACATCTTCATTACCTCCTCCGATATCTTCACCGAATTGGCTCCCGACTGCTTCTGCACCACAATCATGGCACCCTGCTCGCCGTTGTTGAAAGTCTCCTGTGCACGCTCCTCAAGAGTGTCCTCGATGCGGGCCACGTCGCGCAGATACACATTGCGGCCTCCCTGCGAGCCTACCACAAGGTCTTTGAGGTGGTCGGTCGACGTGAACTCACCCTGAACACGGAGCGAATACGTATCGCTGCCTATATCAAATGCTCCACCGGGGATATTGCGGTTTTCCGCGGCAATCAACGCCGAGATGGTCTCCACCGAAAGGTTATAGGCCTCCAGACGCTGCGGGTCGACGTATATGTGAATCTCACGTTTGGGAGCACCCGATATGGACACTGAACCCACCCCGCTTATTCGGGCAAGAGGGTTGGCCACATTCTCGTCAAGTATCTTGTATAGGCCCGGCATGCTCTCTTTGGCCTGCACCGACAGCAGCACGATCGGTATCATGTCGGAACTGAACTTGAATATTATAGGATTTTCGGCCGCGTCGGGCAGCTGGCTCTTCACCATGTCGAGCTTGTCGCGCACGTCATTGGTAAGCACGTCTATATCCTCGCCGTACTCAAATTCGAGAGTTATTACCGATATGTTCTCACGCGACTTGGATGTGATATGTTTAAGATCGTTTACCGCGTTAAGACTGTTTTCAAGCGGACGCGTCACGTTCTGCTCTATATCGGGCGCGCTTGCCCCGGAGTAAGTTGTCATGACCATGATTGTGTTGGTCTCCACATCGGGGTAAAGGTCGATAGGCAGTGTCGTGAGCGAGAAGAGACCGAGTATCATCACGGCCACAAAACAGAGCGTGGTCATGATCGGACGCTTCACCGCACTTGCATATAAGCTCATCCTGTGTACTTTTTATTGTATTGTGTAAAACTACTTTTCTATGACATTAACCTCGATACCGTCAGCAAGGCGGCTCTGTCCCGATATGACAACTTCATCGCCGTTTTCAACTCCGGAGAGCAATTCGTAGGAGTCGCCGAGGCGCTGTCCTATCTCGACACGGCTGAAGTCGACTTTTCCGTCCTTGTAAATGTATACAAACTTCTCGCCTGAACCGGTCTGCTTCACTATGGCTCTGTCAGGCACAACCACACGCTCCTCGGTGCCGAAATTCATCACCACACGTGCAAACATGCCGGGACGCACACGCTCGTCGCCGTTGGCTATCACAACCTCGACGGTAAACGTACGTGTGGCCGGATCTATAACCGGATATATAAGGTCGACCTCGCCGACAAACTTCTCGTCGCCATACACATCAAGATATACATCGACCTTCATGCCCTTGCTTACTTTGGTAAACTCATTTTCGCTGACGTTGATAAGAACCTTGACCGGACGTAACTGCTCGATGGTAAGGATGGGCTGCTGACCGGTCATGTCGCCGGGGTCATAATTGCGGGCCGTCACCACTCCGTTTATGGGCGACACGAGTATGGTGTTCTCGACCATGTTGTCATACTGGCGCCGCGCGGCGTCAAGCTCCGTCTTCATCTGGTCCACCGCCTGCTTGGTGCCGCCGCCTATGTTGAACAGCTCAAGGGCTCGGTTATACTCGCGCTCGGTATTGTCAAGGCGCACTTTAAGCTGATCTATGTTTACATCGTCGAGAACCACGAGCTTCTGCCCTTTGGCCACCTTATAGCCTACATCGACAAGTATCGACTTGATACGGTTGGGTGTCGAGGTCGTTATGTTGTTGGTCTTGAAAGCCTCCACCGTAGCCGTGTATGACATAAGCTGATCCACGCTCTGACGGTGCACTTTGCGTATCTCAACGTTAGGACGTTCGTCCACTTCCGCTACAGCGGCCTTACCCTCTCCGTCGCCTTTGCAAGAATGAAAAGGCACTGCGGCAATCAACGCCAAACCGAGCAAAGCGGCGGCGTATTTGTTGCGATTCATTGACATTATACTTGTGATTGTTTTTTATTTGTTATCGACCGGTTTATATTTTTCAAGATCGGCATTGCCCAAAAGAAGCTCCAGTTCACTGTCGGCCACGAGATAATTGTATATCGACTGATAGTACGACAGCCGGGCCTGCGTAAGCGCAAGCTCGGCATCGCGAAGGTCAAGATAGCTTGCGGCTCCTATTTCAAACGATTTCTCCATTATGGCATAGGCCTTCACAGCCTGTGTCACACTCTCGGAGCTGCTCGATATCTGCTTCACGTTTTTGTTGATATTGTCTACGGCAAGATCGACCTGCATACGCACCGACCGTTCAAGATTGTCGCGCTGCCACTTCATCTCGTCGACCTGTATGCGCGACTGCTTGATGCGGCTGTAGCGCTGTCCGCCCTCGAATATAGGTATAGACAGCGTAAGCCCCACAACGGAATAAGGATTCCAACGGAAGTTCTTAAGCGCGTTGCCGTTGGACGAAGAGGTCCAGTTGTAATTGGCAGTGAATGCAAGAGAGGGAAACCATGCGGCTTTCTGCACTTTAAGAGCCTGCTCGAGAGTACGGGTCTGGAGCGATAGTTTGCGCAGGTCGCTGTTGCCTTCTATTGTCTTGTCGATCGACAAAGCGTTTTTGTACATGTCTTTTTCGTAGTCGGCAAGTTTTACCGTAGGCTTTACCGGATAGGCGGTGTCGAGGCCCATGAGTATGGCAAGCTGCATACGGGCCTGCTTGATGGCTATCTCGGCTTGAAGCAGTTCCGGCTCCACATTCTTGACCTGCACCGACGAGCGCAGCACATCATATTCCGATGCCGTGCCCACTTGAAATTTTTTCTCAAACACACCGTGATTGAACACCGCGTTGTCGTAATTCTCTTTTATCACCAGATAGCTGTCCTCGGCAAGCAACAGCGAGTAGTAGGCGCTCTTTATCTGGTTGACAAGCGACAGGCGCGAAGCCCGGGCGTCCTCGATGTTCTGGAGTATCTGGCTGTCGCTCAACTTAAGCGAGGCCCAAAGCTGAGGTGCTATAAGAGGGAGTGTGGCATTGAAGCCGACCTGATAGCTGTTGTCAAGGCCCATTTTTATACCGTTGCGGCCACCCGACGATTTGGCTTTTGACTGATCTCCTTCCTGCCCACCACCCTCGGCGTCACCGGAGCCTGCGCCACCGCCCATACCGCCGAAATCCATGTTCATATAAGCCACTTGTTTGGCTACCATGCGGTTATAGTTGCCGCCGAAGTTTATCGACGGAAGCAGCTGGCCGAGAGTCTCTTTCTTGGAGTAGTCCATCCGTTCAATCTCCATATCGGCCATTTTTATAGTAGGATTTTCACTTAAAGCTATCGTGATGCATTGGTCAAGCGAGAGGAAAAGCGTATCGGCCGGTAATTGCCGGGCTGATAAAGACAGAACGAAACCGAAGGCAACCCCTGACACAGCATATCGTAATTTCATACCTATGTGATAATTATAATTTAATACAAAGTTAATAGCGCGGCCCCCGATATACAAATATCACATATTAAAAATGCCAAAAAGGATAAGATTCTACCCTTTTCGGCATTTTTTATGTTTTCAGGCTAAATTCTGTTATGAAGCAAGAACCTGATAACCGGCTTCGGCAAGGCCCTTCTTTATAATGTCGATATGTTCATGATTTCGGGTCTCCATAACAAGACGGAGCGAACAGCTTGTGATAGGAGTATCCACACTTATGCGCTCATGGGTCACCGATATGATATTTCCGCCCAGACGTCCTATGACCTCGCTGACATCAGCCAAAACGCCGGGCTTGTCAAAGAGGTCGATAGTCACGGCATAGTTGCGGCCGCTCTTGATAAGGCCTCGGTTTATAACACGGCTGAGTATGGTGACATCGATATTGCCGCCCGACACAAGACACACCGTATTGCGGCCCTTGACCGGAACCTTGTTAAACATGGCGGCGGCTACGGCCACGGCGCCCGCACCTTCGGCCACGAGCTTCTCCTGCTCCATCATGGCAAGGATAGCTGCCGATATCTCGTCGTCGCTCACTGTGACTATGTCATCAACATACTCCTTGCAAAGCGCAAAGGTGTTATCGCCCGGTTCTTTCACCGAGATACCGTCGGCCACTGTGGACACGCTCGGCAGACACTCTATCTTGCCGTGCTTAAGCGACTGCACCATGCTCGGGGCTCCGGCAGCCTGAACACCGTATACTTTAACGTCGGGACGCACCGACTTTATGGCATAGGCCACTCCCGATATGAGGCCGCCTCCGCCAACAGGCACAATGACAGCTTCTACCTCGGGCATCTCGTCAAGTATCTCAAGACCTATAGTACCCTGTCCGGCTATGACAAGCGGGTCATTGAACGGATGCACAAACGTATAGCCGTGTTCGTCACGCATCTCGAGAGCACGCTTGTAGGCATCATCATACACTCCCGGCACAAGACACACCTCGGCACCGTACTTTTTGGTAGCCTCGACCTTAGAAATAGGAGCGCCCTCGGGAAGGCATATTATGGCTTTAATACCGTTGGCTTTGGCACCGAGAGCCACACCTTGTGCATGATTGCCGGCCGAACAGGCGATAACTCCATGAGACTTTTCCTCATCGGAGAGTTGCGATATCTTATAGTAAGCGCCGCGCAACTTGAACGAACCCGTGTGTTGAAGACACTCCGGCTTCAGATATACGTTACTCTCCGGATTTATTTTAGGCGCGGCTATGAGTTCAGTATGCCGCACTACACCTTTAAGCACGTGAGCGGCGCGATATATGTCGCTCAACGAAAGCATTTCATTTGACATTTTGACACTGTATTTTTTATGTGGCGCAAATGTAACAATTATTCTTTTTACAAGTATACTTTTTACCGTGTTTTATTTGATTTTGGCTTCCAAATACATTATCTTTGCACCTGACAAAAACCAAATTATATTCAAGATGAAAAAGTTAGAAAGTCTCGTTGCCGAAAAGTTATTGAAAATCAGTGCGATTAAATTGCAACCCGAAATTCCTTTTGTTTGGGCTTCAGGCTGGAACTCACCCATATATACCGACAACCGCAAGACCCTCTCATATCCGGAATTGCGTACATTTATCAAAACCGAATTGTGCCGCATCATAATGGAGAATTTCGAGCAGCCCGACGCCATCGCCGGTGTAGCTACCGGAGCCATAGCACAAGGAGCATTGGTTGCCGATACCCTTGCATTGCCCTACGTTTATGTAAGATCGACTCCGAAAGACCACGGCCTTGAAAACCTCATTGAGGGCAACCTTAAGCCCGGCCAGAAAGTGGTTGTGATCGAAGACCTCATATCGACAGGCGGAAGCAGCCTGAAAGCCGTAGAAGCCATACGCAACGCAGGTTGCGAGGTTGTAGGCATGGCAGCCATATTCACTTACGGCTTCCCGGTAGCTGTAAAGCGCTTCAACGAAGCCGGGGTCAAGCTCATAACCCTGAGCAACTACAACTCCATGCTGGAAGCCGCGCTCGAGACCAACTACATCAAGCAGGAAGACCTTGAGACTCTTAAAGAGTGGCGCAAGGACCCCGCAAACTGGTCGCCCGCATCCAAAGCCGAGTAATCCAGCAAAAACATACACTTAAACAGAATAATATAACGTGACTACTTATTCAAGCAAACCGGCAATACTTGACATGCCGGCTGAAACCGTATACAATCACATCAGCAACATAGCCGCCTATCAGGAAAAAATCGACGCTCTGCCCGATGACGTAAAGAAAAAGATAGGCAACGTAAAATTCGGTGATGACCAAATAACGATCAGTGCCGCTCCTATGGGCGACATGATACTTGCCGTGTCGGAACGAATAGAGAACAAGCGTCTGGCGCTCACCGCCCAGAACGCTCCGGTGCCTATCATCCTGTCAATAAACCTTGAAGAGCAAGGTGCCGACAAAACTCAGGTGGTTACCTCGATTGACGTGGAGATGCCGGCCATGCTTAAACCTATGGTAGGCCCTAAGCTTCAGGAAGCTGCCGAGAAATTCGGCGATATGATCAAAAATCTCGCTTTTGTAAAATAAGCATACTGACGACATGGCATCAAAACTTTGGGAAAAATCGGTAACCGTCGATCATGACGTGGAGTCCTACACCGTAGGCCGCGACAGGGAGATGGACCTCTATCTTGCTCCTTATGACGTGCTCGGCTCCATGGCCCACATAACCATGCTCGAGTCGATAGGACTACTTACCTCCGACGAACTCGGCACACTCCTTGACGCTCTCCGCGACATATACCGCGGCATAGAACGGGGCGAATTTGTCATAGAGGATGACATCGAGGACGTGCATTCCCAAGTGGAACTGATGCTGACCCGACGCCTCGGTGATGTAGGCAAGAAGATCCACTCCGGACGCTCACGCAACGATCAGGTACTTGTAGACCTCAAACTCTTCATACGCTCACGTATAGAGGACGTCGTAAAGGCGGTGAGCCGTCTTTTTGACACGCTCATCACTCAAAGTGACCGATATAAGGATGTATTGATGCCGGGCTACACTCATCTGCAGGTGGCCATGCCTTCGTCGTTCGGACTGTGGTTCGGAGCTTATGCTGAGTCGCTTGTCGATGACCTTACGGTGCTTCGCGGCGCCTATGACGTGACAAATCGCAACCCGCTCGGGTCGGCTGCCGGTTACGGTTCGTCTTTCCCCCTCAACCGTACGATGACTACCGACCTGCTCGGCTTTGACTCCATGGACTACAACGTGGTGTATGCGCAGATGGGGCGCGGCAAGACCGAGCGCATAGTGGCGCAGGCTCTCGCCGGAATAGCGGCTACAATAGGCAAGCTCGCTTATGACGCCTGCATGTTCAACTCACAGAACTTCGGCTTTATCAAATTGCCTGACGAATACACCACCGGCTCGTCGATAATGCCCCACAAGAAAAATCCCGATGTATTTGAGCTTACACGCGCGAAGTGCAATAAACTTCAGGCGCTGCCTTACGAGATAACGCTCATCACCAACAATCTGCCGTCGGGGTACTTCCGCGACCTCCAGCTTGTAAAGGAGAATTTCCTGCCGGCATTTGACGCGATGATCTCTATAATCAATATGGTGGAGGCGATGGTGTCAAGCATAAAGGTAAATACCGACATATTGTCTGACGAACGCTACCGCCTCATGTTTTCGGTCGAGGAAGTCAACAGACTTGCCCGCGAGGGAATGCCATTCCGCGACGCATACAAAAAAGTGGGTCTTGACATCGAGAACGGGCGCTTCTCCGCACCCGACAAAGTCAACCATACTCATGAAGGCTCGATAGGCAATCTGTGCAATGACCGTATCAAAGCTCTGTACGAGAAGGTGCTGTCAGGATTTGATTTCGCCACTTATCACGAGGCTTTCGCTCGACTGTTGAACCGTGAAAGCCATTGTTAAAATCCTTGCAATCTTAGCTCTGCCGGCCACATTTTTGACGTCATGCTCTCATGTCGATGACGACCGCGTACCGGCCGTGGGAGTAAACATAGCGCTCGACAATGCCGGATACTGGAATACATACGGCGTTCACGGACTCGGACAGTACCGCTACTTCATCAAAAGCGAGAACATACCCGCCGACTTTCATTATACGGCGCTCACATTCACCGGCTTCGGCGGCGTTCTGCTTGTAACGGACATATACAATCAACCGCTTGCCTACGATCTTGCATGCCCCGTTGAGATGAAGCCGACAATCAGAATCAGCTACAATCCCGACAATCTGCGCGCACACTGTCAGTCGTGCGGTTCGGAGTACGATGTAAACGAATTTAACGGAAGTCCGGTGTCAGGACCGGCATACGAAAAAAAGTACGGTCTGCGCCGTTACCGCGTCATCCCCTCCTCCTCCGGGGGCTACAATATAGTATTCTGACACTTTCGGGCACAAAATACACTCTAAAACCGCAAGTCAACATTTGCACATTACGAAATAACTTGCTAACTTTGTCGTGCCTAAGCATCACTGCATGCCGAGCTGCCTGAATGGTGGAATGGTAGACACGAGGGACTTAAAATCCCTTGGCCATTATCGGCTGTGTGGGTTCGAGTCCCACTTCAGGTACATACAACGGGCGCCACATCATCCGATATGGCGCCCGTCGTTGTATTGTATCTATCGATACTAATTGGCTGACATAAGTTGGGCGCATGGTAATAAACCTGTGTTTAGGCGTAGATATTGCAGAGCCGAAAGATGAAAAATTTTGAGTCGTTGACACC
>VSOZ01000010.1:4305-119313 GCA_009775095.1 Muribaculum sp. | reverse complement strand
ATGAAATTATATATTGATGAGGTATTGTAAGTACAAAGATGTGATATTTAAATATGACCGGGTTATTTATTGGTATACAGTACTTTATTGATGAATATGAATTTTGTTGTGATATTTTTCGTGAAAAAATGTTGCAAATATGAATTTTATACTTACCTTTGCGATGTCGATATGTATGAACATATGGTGCAAATGATGATATTTTTCACTTAAAGAAATATGCCGATGAAAATAACCTTAAAGAGTTTGATGATTATCTCGTTGCTGCTGTCTTCTGTGACGGTCGCAGGTAAAAAGGTGCATGTCTATGAACAGATACCTTCTTCTCGTGTCGCTGCACAAGCTAGTAGCGCTATAGGAAGTTCACCGGCTGCAAATGCCGTGAACGGTAAGGGTATGCTTGGTGATGCACATGTGGCCAACAATCTCGGAGAGGGCATGTGGGTGTCGGAAGTTTCGAAAAGCAAGGTAAGGTATGCCGATGGTACCCGTCAGGGTGCCGTATGGTTTTTGTGTACATTTGACCGTCCGTTGAAGATCGAGCAGTTGCGCGTGTGGAATCATAATCAGAATGAACATACACGTCGCGGGTTGAAAAAAGTATATATCCAATATTCAGCCGACGGCAAGAACTGGCAGCTACTCCCTGACGGAAATCGTGAGTATCATATAATACCGGAATCCAGAGGTCAAAATCCTGAAAATGCCGATTATGTGCTCTCATTCCCGGCAATCAACACCCGTTATGTGTGCTTAACAGCGGCTGCCGACGGCGAGGGCAATTACTATGATCGCAATAATCCGATTGTGGTGCGTGAGATGAAGGACATGCATCAGAACCCTGATTATTATGGTCTTGCAGAGGTACGTTTCTATACGAAAAAACTTATGTCGGCCGATCGTATCGAGCCTGTGAAACGTCTTACTCCGGTATTTTCGCAGGGTTATAGAAAAAGCGGTGATGGACCGCGGCGTGAGTTTCACGTGCTCTTTGACAAGCCTTTATATGCCGGCGGCAAATTGTCGTTTAAGCTCGGAGAGCACGACTGGTATGTGAATATAGCTCCGTCGCCCGAAGGTGTAACTCGTTATGACGGTCTGTTCCCTGCCGGCTATATGACAGAAAAAAGTGTGCTTGAAACCTCGCTTTCAAGCTCTCAGGGCGATGTGCGTAATGTGTCGGATGTACCTGCCGCACGTAAATGGACTGTCGCTTTCTTCCCTCATTCTCATCAGGATATAGGTTATACGCACCGTCAGAACGATGTCATGAAGCTCCAATGGCGAAATCTTGAACGTGCCATAAGCCTTGCGGAGCGTACACGCGATTATCCCGACGGTGCCCGTTATAAATGGAATACCGAGGCTACATGGTCGATAAAGGGCTATCTTGATGAATATGCAGGTACACCTAAGGCTGACAGAGTTATAAAAGCCATAAAGGATGGCGACATATGTGTGGATGCATGTATAGGCAGCGAGCTCACCGGCATAAGCCGTCAGGAAGAGTTGATGCACTATTTTGATGATGCACATCTTATCGAGGAACTTACCGGAGTGCCGTGTACCACAGCCATGATGAGCGACGTCCCCGGACAGGTATGGGGATTTGTTACGGCTATGGCCAACAATGGAGTGAAATATTATTCGCCCGGGCCTAACTATGTGCCCTTTTACGGAAAGATAGGCAATGATCGTGCTGCGGCTCTGCATATCGACTGGGGCGACCGTCCTTTCTATTGGCAGTCACAGTCGGGTGCCGACAAGGTGCTCGTGTGGGAAGCCGGCAGAGGATATTCATGGTTTCACGGCTGGTTGGCCGGACGGCTTGCTGTATGTGGTGTGGAGCCTATATGGCAATATCTTCATGAACTTGAGACCGATCGCTTCCCGTACAACACTTGTTATCTACGCTATACGGTGCATGGCGACAACGGGCCGCCCGACGAACTGATGCCCGATGTCATAAAGGCTTGGAACGAACAATATGATTCCCCTCATTTTTGTATATCTACATCGCGTGAATTTTTTGACGCTTTTGAGGCGAAGTACGGCGACGTGCTTCCGACTTATGGCGGTGATATGACTCCCACGTGGGAGGACGGCGCCGCATCTACGGCCCGCGAGACGGCCATGAACCGCGAAAGCTCCGCACGGCTTGCACGTGCGAGCATACTGCGGGCCATGTATCGCCCCGGTGAGGAGCATCCTGAAGCTCGGTTCAACGAGGCATGGAAAAATGTGGCATTGTTCTCGGAGCATACATGGGGTGCAGCCGGCAGCGGTCCGGAACCTAACTCAAAGTTTACAAAGGATCTTTGGGCAGGCAAGAAGATGTATGCCGACAGTGCGTATCTTCAATCGATGCGTCTTTATGAAGAAGCGTTGCCTTTATCAGAAAACGGTCAAAACATACATGTGGCAAACACCGCTTCATGGAGCCGTACCGATGTGGTCACCGTCGACGGAGTGTTTGATACTGACAATATGCAGCTTGTTGACCCGAAAGGAGCTGCGGTGCCCGTACAGAATCTTAGTGACGGCCGATGGGCGTTTATCGCTGAGAATGTGGCCCCGCTTTCGTCATCGGTATATAAAATAGTGCCGGCAAAGAAGCGTAAATCGCAACCCGCCGCGTCTTATTTTACAGTTTCAGACAATATGCTCGACAACGGAGTTATCCGTGTGGAAGTCAATCCCGCTACAGGAGCCATAAGCTCTTTGCTACTGTCGGGAGATGCCTTCGAGTATGCTTCATCTGACGGTTTGAATACCTATCATTATTCCGGTTCACGTTCCGCTGACCCGGTCACCGATACTCCCGTAAGAAGCATCCGGCTCATCGATAACGGTCCGGTGACGGCAACATTGCGCATAGAGTCCGATGCTCCCGGATGTAATTCACTCATACGCGACATAACTCTTTATCGCGGACTGCAGCGTGTGGATATAGTCAACACACTTGACAAGCAGGACATACTGAAAAAGGAAAATGTAAGATTTGTATTTCCGTTCAATTTCCCTCATCCCGATATCGCGATTGATTTGGCTATGAGTGAGATGCATCCCGAGCGAGAGCAGCTTTCGGGCGTGAACAAACACTATTACTCGCTTCAGAACGGTCTGTCGGTAGGTGATCTTGAACATGGCATATGCCTCACTTCCGTCGATGCTCCTTTTGTGGAGTTCGGCTCCACCTCCGGCGAGGATTATCGTCTTAACCCGCGCCACGGCTACGGATGGTGGCGTATGGCTCAGATATCGCCTGTCGTGTATTCGTGGGTCATGACTAATACTTGGGGCACCAATTACAAGGCTTCGCAGGGCGGACCGGCTACATTCCGCTATACTCTCGAGCCCGGCAATCCCCATGATCTCTGCCTGAAGCAGCGCGGTCAAGAACGGGAGCATCCGTTAGTGGCGTTCCGTTCAGAATCATCCACTCCGGCCGCCGGCCTGTTCCGTCTGAAGGGCAATCATAAAATAGCCGTGTCCGGTATAACCCCGACCAATGACAAGTCAGGTTACATCGTTAGTCTTCACAATATGGACAAGGAGGCTGTATGTACGGCATTTGAGTGGGGAGCCATGCAAGGAGTACGGGTCGACCGTTGCGACTGGCGACAGCAACCGCTCTCGTCAATAAACCACGAGTCATTCTGGCTTAAGCCTTATGAATATGCAATGTTGAAAGTAACCGTAAAATAAAAAAGATACCATATGTTTAAACTTAATAAACCAATCACGTTATTGCTCGTATCAGCCTCTGTGCTGTTCAATGCCTGTGCCGGCGAGTCGCTGACCGACTATGTGGATCCGGTTATAGGTACGGCCCATTCACGCTGGTTTTTCTTTACTCCGGCGGCAGTGCCCTTCGGTATGGCCAAGCTTGCTCCGACTACCGACGGACATCTCGGCAATCCCGGCGGCTGGCAGGCCGTAGGCTATGACTACCGTCATAACTCGATAGAAGGCTTTGCCAACTTCCATGAGTTTCAGGTGGGCGGCGTGGTACTTGCCCCGACTGTAGGGGAGGTAATTACCGTGCCCGGCGATACTGACAAGCCAGAGAGCGGTTATCGTTCACGCTTTGAGCGTGAGGATGAGACCGCACGTCCGGGATATTACTCCGTGCTGCTTAAGGACTATGGCGTTAAGGCCGAGCTCACAGCAACTCCCCGTGTCGGCTTCCACCGATATACCTATCCTGCAGGAAAGACGTCCAACCTGATATTCAATATAGGCACACGCATGGGTGAAAGCGGTAAAGTGCGCGACGCTCATGTAGAGTTTACTCCCGAGGGACGTGTCGAGGGATGGGTGGTCACAGAACCGGTGTATGTCGACATATATCAGAAGGGTGCCGACGTGAAGATGTATTTCAGCGCCGAACTTGATGCCGAGCCTATCGGTTACGGTACATTCATAAACGAAAAGAAGTTTCCGAACAAGCGTGATGCCGGCGGCCCCGGTGCGGGACTGTACATGACTTTTGACACACAGTCGCGTAAAGATGTAGGCGTTAAGGTAGGATTGTCATATACCTCGGTTGAAAATGCCCGTCTGAATCTTGCCACGGAAGCATCCGATATGACATTTGACAAGGCAAAGGCCAAAGCTCACCGCGAGTGGGAAGATGCGCTCGGACGCATAAAGGTCGAGGGCGGTACGAAAGAGAGCCGTGTCAAGTTCTATACCGGACTGTTTCATGCACTGCTTGGCCGCGGTCTTGCAAGTGATGTCAACGGTGCATATCCGACCAATGACGGTTCTGTGGGCATGATACCTCTTGATAAAGAGGGAAAGCCGGTCCATAACCATTATAACACGGATGCCATATGGGGCGGATATTGGAATCTTACCCAGTTGTGGAGCCTTGCATGGCCGGAGTATTTTTCGGACTGGATTTCAAGTCAGCTTCTTGTCTACAAAGATGCGGGCTGGCTCGGCGACGGTATAGCATGCAGCAAGTATGTATCGGGAGTCGGTACCAATTTTACCGGTTTGGCTATCGCTGCCGCTTATAATGTAGGCATACGCGATTTTGATGTTGAGCTCGGTTATGAGGCCGCTCTTAAGAACGAGATCTGTAGCGAGGGTCGCCCCGCAGGAGCCGGCAAGCTTGACGTAGGCCAGTTTGTAGCCCGCGGTTACTCTCCTTACTCCACCGAACTTCATATGCAGACTACTCCGCGAGGTTCGGGTTTCTCCGCATCGCATACGCTTGAATACTGTTTCAGCTCTTATGCAGTTGCACAGATGGCCCGTCAGCTCGGACATGACGATGACTACAAGCTACTCACTCGCTTGTCGGAAGGATGGCGCAAGCTCTTCGATGACAGCACGAAGCTTATGCGTCCACGCGACGAGGACGGCAATTTTATTGCTGACTTCGACCCTTATGCTCCGTGGGTGGGCTTTCAGGAGGGTAATGCCGTACAGTATACTTACTATGTGCCTCAGCACATAGACCGTCTGGTAGAACTTGTAGGCCGTGATGAGTTCAATACACGGCTCGACAGTACGTTTATAATTTCACGCGAAAGTATATTTGGCGGAGGGAAGGAGATCGATGCTTTCTCCGGACTTAAGAGCTACTACAATCACGGCAATCAGCCCAACCTCCATATATCGGCTCTGTTCAACTTCTCAGGCAAGCCGTGGCTGTCGCAGAAGTGGATGCGCACCATATGCAACGAATTCTACGGTACCGAGGGCATACACGGCTACGGTTACGGACAGGATGAGGATCAGGGTCAGCTCGGAGCATGGTATGTAATGGCTTCAATCGGCCTTTTCGATGCAAAAGGGCTTACCGCTCCCGACCCCACATTTCAGGTGGGAAGCCCGTTGTTTGATAAAGTGACAATCAAACTTAATCCCAAATATCACAAAGGCCGTGAGTTTGTTATCAAGACCACCGGCAATACTCCCGACAATAATTATATTCAGTCAATCTCGCTCAACAACAAGAAGATGAGCGGCGTGCAATTGCCGTTTGCCGATGTTGCCAAAGGGGGCACTCTGAAGATTGAGCTCGGTGAGCAACCCAATGAAAGTTTAACCAATTAAATTATATCAACCATTAGAAAAAAACAGTATTAACCAATCAGTTCAGACAATGCCTTAAACAACGGTGCCCGCAACCGAAGAGCGGGATTAATTTAAAAACCAAATCTAAAAAGAAATGAAAGCTCCTAAAATCATTAGCAGACTTTTAAAAGTTTGTCTATGCGGAATTCTTGCGATGCTATCGCTGCAGCTACAGGCCCAATCGGGAACGGTTCACGTAACAGGTACTGTAGTTGATGCCAACGGAGAGCCTATTATCGGTGCTACGGTAATGGACAGCTCCACCCACAATGGCGTGGCAACCGACTTAGACGGTAAATTTTCCTTGACAGTGCCGTCGGGTGCTGTGCTTAAAGTGTCGTATATCGGTTATGATGATACCGATGTTAAGATTGTGCCGGGAAAGAAGGTATACGACATTATCCTACATGAAAAAGATCTTGCTCTCGACGAAGTGGTGGTAGTCGGTTACGGCGCTCAGAAGAAGGAGTCGCTGTCAGGCGCTATCTCGGCAATCTCGGGCAAGGAAGTCCTCACTACCAAGAATGAAAACGTACAGAATATGCTCACCGGTAAAATACCCGGTCTGCGTATACGTCAGAACTCGTCAGAGCCCGGTGCCTTCAATACGTCAATGGATATACGTGGCTTCGGTGCTCCTCTGGTGGTTATCGACGGTGTGCCCCGTGACAATATATCGCGCATAGACCCCGAGGATATCGAGTCGATATCGGTGCTGAAGGATGCCTCGGCAGCCATCTACGGTGTGAAGGGCGGTAACGGTGTCATACTTATCACAACCAAGAAGGGTGAGGGCGGTAAGACCAGTATCAGCTATTCAGGCAACTTCGGCTGGCAGAAGCCCTCTAACTTCCCGAATCTTGTTGATGGAGCCGACTGGATGACTCTCTACAACGAGAAGTTCAATCTGCACAATGTAGACCAGCCTAATCCTGCTCTGCGCTATAGCCTTGAAGACATAGAGAAAGCACGCTTAGGCGAGATACCTTCCTATAACTGGCGCAAGGCCGTATTTCGCGACAGCGCTCCGCAGACCCAGCATACGGTAAGTGCAAGCGGCGGTAACGACAGGATCAGCTTCTATACGAGCTTCGGTTATCAGAATCAGGAGTCGTTCCTTAAGGATAATCCCGTGAACTATGAGAAGTTCACGCTCCGCAGCAATGTCTCGGCCAAGCTTACCAACGAACTCCATCTTGACGTGAACTTGGCAGGACATCTTGATGACCGTCGTCTGTCAAGCTACGGCACTACCGATATAGTACGCAGTACATGGCTGTTCACTCCGCTTCAGCCGTTCTATTACGACGAGGAGAATAAGCTGTATCACACAAAAGATGACAATGCGGGTATCATAAATCCGCTTGCCATGATCGACAAGGATACAAACGGCTGGCAGAAGCTGATAAGCCGCTGGTTCCAGTCAAGCGTGTCGCTTCGTTATGACGTGCCTTTTGTAAAAGGATTGTATGCCAGAGGATTCTTCAGCTATGACTATATCCAGAACGACAACAAGTTTTTCAAAAAAGCATTTGACACTTATACCGAGCAGGGTACTCCCACTCACTTCTCACAGGGTATAACTGACGGTAACTATCTGGTGCAGCGTAATTATTACGGTAAGTCGCATGTACAATGGCATGCCCAGCTCGGTTATGACAACCGCTTCGGCGACCATTCCGTATCGGCTATGGTGCTGTTTGAGGATACCCACCGCGAGGGTGATAACTTCTGGGGTAACCGTGAGCTTATGCTTCCCGTGCCTGAAGTATTTGTCGGTATTACCGAGACTCAGCAGTTTGGTCAGAGCTCCGGCGCAGGCTCGCTCTATGACTATGCCTATCAGTCGGTAGCCGGACGCTTCAGCTACAATTATGCAGGCAAGTATCTCGCCGAATTTATTTTCCGCGAAGATGGTTCTTCGCGTTTCCCCTCCGGAAGCAAGCGTTGGGGCTTCTTCCCCTCGGCATCGGTGGGATGGCGTATCTCGCAGGAGAGCTTCTGGAAAAACTCTCCGCTCAACATCATCGAAAACGCCAAGATACGCGGATCTTGGGGTAAGACCGGCGATGACTCCGGCCTTAACTACGAGTTCCTTACCGGCTATAACTATCCTTCAGGAGGTTCTATACTCGGTGGAGAGTATGTAAACGGTTCAGGCCCCAAAGGTATAGCCAACCGCGACATTACATGGTATACGATGAGAACATGGGATATAGGTGTCGATCTGGGCGCATTCAACAACCGGTTGACATTTACTTTCGACTGGTTTACAAGAAAACGTGACGGACTCTATGCCACACGCAATCTCAGCCTTCCGGGCAGCGTAGGAGCAAGCCTTCCGCGTGAAAATCTCAACAGCGACCGCGATACCGGTTTTGAGATCGAGATAGGACATAACAATCGCATAGGCGAATTCTCTTACTCTGTAAAAGGCAATATCTCATACACCCGTCGCAAGACGTTGTATTACGAGCAGGCAAAGGCCGGTAACTCTTACTTGAACTGGCGTCAGAATGTCAATGACCGTTATAATAACATATGGTGGGGTTATGGCGCCGACGGACGTATCACCAGCTGGGACCAGATTTACTATAATCAGGTTTATGTAGGCCGCGGCAGTGTGATGGGCGACTATCTATATCAGGACTGGAACGGCGACGGCATGATCAACGATCTTGACGTACATCCTATAGCCGATACCGGCATGATACCGCTGCTCAACTTCGGTGTCACCCTCAGTGGAGAGTGGAAAGGCATCGACCTTACCATGTTGTGGCAGGGCTCGGGTGACCGTTACATCACTCCGCGAGAATTTCTTCTCGAACCTCTTTGGGCTACAACCAACGCTATCGCGGACCACATGGACCGCTGGCATCCCAAAGAGCCGATGGCTAATCCCTACGATCCGGCCACAGAATGGGTATCGGGTGAATATGGTTATACAGGTTCTATACCCAATACCAATTCGAATCATGCTCTTGAAAATGCCCGTTACCTTCGCCTGAAGAATATGGAGATCGGTTACACTCTGCCTCAGAAATGGGTTAAGAAAGCCGGCATGAGCAACGTGCGCTTCTATGTAAGCGGATATAACCTGCTTACTTTCAGCGGTCTCAAGTATCTTGACCCCGAATTCTATATCCATCCTACCGACGGCGGAGTAAGCAACCTCGGATATTATTATCCTATAAACAAGACTTATACATTAGGCTTGAATGTTAAATTCTAATTCAAAAACACAATGAAATCACTAAAACATATTCTTATATCGCTTCTTTGTGCAGGTGCGTTTTCGGCTTGTACCGATATGGATATTCCGCCCAAGAATATTTTTAACGAGCAGGATATTTTCGGCAACAAGGATGGCGTGGACAGCTATATTGCCCGTATGTACGGTACATTGCCCATGGAGGACTTCCGTTATAGTTTCGAGCACGGCTTTAATTACAACGGCACTTTGTTTCGTCAGATGTGCTGTGCTACCGGCGAGGCTGTAGGACGTGATACCCAATCGGCCACTCCCGAACCCGGAACAAGGATGTGGGACTCTGCGTATAAAAATATCCGTGAAGCAAACAATTTCATAGAGGTGATGCCGGAATATCAAGGCAATTTCACCGAAGCCGAATATGACGCTTTCCTCGGTGAGGCATATTTTGTACGTGCTTACAATTATTTTGCCATGGTCAAGCGCTTTGGCGGCGTACCCTTGATAGATCATGTGATTGACTATCCGTCAAATGCCACTCTTGAGGATACATGGGTGCCCCGTGCTTCCGAGGATGAATGCTGGGCTTTCATCGGCGAGGATCTTGACCGTGCTATAGCCGCTCTACCGGAGACTTCGGCTACAGGTCGTGCCAACAAATATGTGGCTGCCGCACTGAAATCGCGTGCCATGCTTTACGCCGGTTCTATTGCCAAATATAACACCGTCAACGAGGTGCATCTTGAAAAGCGTATATGCGGTATTCCGCAGGAGCGTGCCGCTTTCTATTTCGAACAGGCTTTCAAAGCCGCACAGATTTTTGAAGGCAGCCCCTACCAGCTTTATAAGAACAAATGGGCTGCAGGCAACCGCACCGCTCAGGCCGAGAACTTCACGGCTCTCTTCCTTGATGAGAGCGGAGCCAACAAGGAGACCATATTTGCCCGCTATTACAAGGACAAACTGCTGACTCATGAATATGACAACAGTGTTCAGCCTCGCCAGACTTCGACCGGTAACAATGACTCGGAGGTAAGCCCTACGGTTGACTTTATCGAGATGTTTGACGGTATCGATCTTGACGCCAACGGTAATTTCGAGTTCCTTGACGCCGACGGTCACTACAAGATGTATGACAATCCGATGGATGCTTTCGCCAATGCCGAACCCCGTCTGCTTGGAACGGTAATCCTGCCTATGTCAAAATACAAAGGTCAGTATATTGATATCCGCCGCGGTGTTTACACAGGCACCGTAGGCAACGGTCTTAACCGTCTTATCCGCGAAGGCGAAACTGCCGCATATGAGGCACTTGGCATAGCCGATCTTCAGCTAAGTGCAGGATTCAACGGTCCTGCCGTGGACCTTAAAGCGCCGTATACGCCGTATCCGGGAGCAAATCCTGTCAATAAAATTAATGTCACCGGTCCTAACGGTCCTGTCAACGGCTGGAACTTCGGTAACATCGGAGGCACATATCTTCGTAAATATCTTGACCCCGATCTTGAGGATAATTCAGGAAATTATTCTACTCAGCACTGGATTGACATGCGCTATGCAGAGGTGCTCCTGAACCGTGCCGAAGCCGCTTACGAACTCGTAGCTCTCGGCAAGAACGTATCGGATGACGGAGTCAACTATCTTGACGATGCTTTTACTTCGATAAATCTTATACGAGACCGTGCGGGAGCCGACCTTCTCGGTTCTAAAGCTGATCTGAACTCTGTGGATGTAGTGCGTCGCGAACGTCGTAAAGAGCTTGCGTTCGAAAATCTCACTTACTGGGATCTTATTCGCTGGCGCATACTCTATCAGGAGCAGAACAATACGCGCTATCGTATATTGATGCCATTCTTCGCAACCGACGGCAACAAGTACTTCTTTGATGTACGTTATACCGAACCTCGCGCAGGATATAATTACATCTTTACGTTTGATACTCGTTATTATTACTTACCTTTGCCCGGTGGCGAGTTAACCAAGAATCCGAATTTGAAAAACAATCCCGGTTTCTAAACGGCAGAATTATTAACATAACAAGACAAGATTATGAAAAAGATTTTATATACATTGCTGTGTGCTCTATCGGTAATGCTTGTCGCATGTGACAAGGACAATTATTCGGAACCGAAAGAGACTTTCTGCGGTAAATTTATTGACAAAGCCACCGGCGAGCCGTTTCAGTGCGCAATGGGCAATACCGGCATCCGCATACGTATGTATGAGTACAGCTGGAGTGATAATCCCCAGCCTTATGACTTCAATGTCATGCAGGACGGTACCTTTAATAATACGAAAATTTTCGGCGGTGAGTATGGAGTCATTCCTTCAGGTGCATTTGTACCTCTTGAAGAGGAGCGCATGAAGATTTACGGCAAGGTGGAGAAGACTTATGAGGTCGAGCCGCTGCTGCGTGTCGAGTGGGTAGGCGAGCCGGTTGTAAATGCCGACGGTACTGTTGATGTACAGGTAAAGGTTACACGCGGCACATCGAATCCCGATTATCAGCAGCCGCTTGCCGAGGCATGGCTTTTTGTCAGCGAGAACAATCATGTGGGCGATTATAATTTCAGTAATATATACTCGACCAAGATTTCCGGTGCCGCTATAAATGCTGTGGAACTTGGTAAAGTATATACTATACGCACCGGTCAGCCCGGTGGATATAATCCCGGTGGCGCTTGTACGGCATTCCCCACTTATGAACGCAAATACTTCTTGCGTTTCGGAGCGCGTACTACCTGTCAGTTTGACGGTGTAAACCGCTACAATTATACCACTATCAAGGAGATTACAAATCCTGCCCGATAATGTGTAATAATAATTCCCGGACGGCGACTGACCGTTCCGTCCGGGAATTTTATATATTGATTCAACAATGGTATTATCTGAATACAACAATTATGCTATAGGTGCTGACATAGGCGGCAGCCATATATGTTCGGCGGTGGTTGACCTTACAACAGGTGAGCTATGCTCCGAACCGGTCGTTACTCCTGTTGACAGCCGTGCCGACGCTACGGCTATAATAGGAGCGTGGCAGTCCAATATATGTGCCACCGCAAAAGCTTTCGGTAAAAGTGTCGTTAATGCGGGACTTGCTATCCCCGGCCCGTTTGATTATGATAACGGCGTTTCGCTTATCGTCGGTGTGGATAAATATGAAAATATTTACGGACTTGATGTGAAGCTTTCACTTGCGGAGCGTCTTAATAATGCAGGCATACGCAATTTGCGTTTTGTCAATGATGCTTCCGCATTTGCGCTTGGAGAATGTCTTGGAGGTGCGGCCCGAAATGATAGCCGTGTCATGGCATTAACCCTCGGCACCGGTGTCGGCTCTGGATTCGTGGCTGAGCGACATTTGGTTGAGAGCGGTGATGAAGTGCCATATAAAGGATGGGTATATCATCTGCCTTTTGAGGACGGCATAGTTGACGATGCTTTTTCCACACGTTGGATATGCCGCCGCTATTTTGAATTGACCGGAGTAAATGCTGCCGGAGCCAAAGAGATATCCGAACGTTGTGGTGCGGATGATGATAATGCCCGTAGACTGTTTGATGAATACGGGCGAAGAATGGGCGAATTTGCGTTGCCTTTATTAAAACGCTTCTCTTCTCATACTCTACTTTTGGGCGGAAATATATCACTTGCCTACCGCCATTTTGGTCCGTCATTGGAGCAAACATTTAAAAAACATGGATATAACGTTGATGTCAGAGTCTCCGCTTTACTTGACCGAGCGGCATTGATCGGCGCTGCATCACTCTTCATATAGTAAATATTATTTGTCATGAATGAATTAAGAAAGACTACCCAGTACGTACTTCCGTTAGAGAAAAAGAAACAACCCGGAAATTATGATCCCTATCCTGTCCATGATTTGGGTCATGACAAAATCCATTGTGATTATGCTTCTCTTGCCAGCAAGTTGGCGGGCTGCAAACAAGTCATGATTGACGGATACATCGGTGTCAGATTTGATATATTTGCCGAAGAATTGTCTAAAGCATTTGCTGCCATAGGCATAAATCCTATGTGGTGGAATGTTGAAGCGGCTCTTAAACCGGAGAATGAGATTGATAATATGATTGAGCCTTTTCTGGGCGGTGATGATCCTATATTCGGTTATCGTGCTCCGTTGACGATTGACGGATATTTTGATCGTGAAAAACTTTGTGCTATAAAGCCTGACGCGAATGCCGACATGAATATTATTTTCGGTACGGGAGCGGCTTTGGCGAAGTGGGACGGCCCGCTGGTGTATATCGACATACCTAAGAATGAGATTCAGTTTCGTGCGCGTGCGGGTAGTGTGACTAATCTCGGCGCTTCAAAACCCGATGCTCCCAAGAAGATGTATAAGCGTTTTTATTTCGTGGATTGGTTTGTGCTGAACCGTCATAAAAAAGCCGTTCTGTCGAAGATTGATGTCTTTGTCGACGGTCAACGTGAGTCCGAGATTACTTGGGCCGAGGGCGATGACGTACGTGCCGGTCTTGAGCGCTTGGCACGCAACTGCTTCAGGGTGCGTCCGTGGTTTGAGCCCGGAGCTTGGGGAGGTCAGTGGATTCGTGACAATATTCCCGCCCTTCCGAGCGATGTGCCCAATTATGCGTGGTCTTTCGAACTTATTGTACCTGAAAACGGCATAATTTTAGAAAGCGACGATAAGATGCTTGAAGTGTCGTTTGACTCGTTGATGTATCAGAATGGCCGAAATGTTGTGGGTGATGAGTGCTATGCTTTGTATGGTGACGAGTTCCCGATACGTATGGACTATCTCGACAATTTTGACGGAGGAAATCTGTCGATACAGTGTCATCCGCAAAGATCGTACATACAGAAAAATTTTGGTGAGGTGTTGACTCAGGAAGAAACATATTATATACTTGACACTTCAAAAGATGCAGTTGTATATCTTGGCTTTAAGGAGGACATTGATCCGAAGAAGTTCGAGGCGGCTCTCACCGAAAGCTTCAACAACGGAACTCCGTTGGATGTGCCCCGCTACATCAACGCCGAGCATGCCGAGAAGCACGGTCTATATCTCATACCGCCGGGTACGCTTCATAGCTCCGGCCGCAATAATCTCGTACTTGAAATAAGTACAACTCCTTATATATTTACATTTAAAATGTATGACTGGCTCGCTCTCGACCTTGACGGCAAGCCGCGACCGCTTAATATAAAACGTGCTATGGACAATCTGTGCTTTGACCGTAAAGGAGCTAAAGTAAAAGAGGAGCTTGTGTCAAAGCCGGCAATGATGGAGCATGGTGAAGACTGGGAGTTATGGCATTTGCCCACTCATCGCAATCACTCCTACGATGTGCACCGGTATAAAATAGGTTCGTCGGTTGATGTGAAAACGGAGGGTAAATGTCACGTACTTAATCTTGTCGATGGTAAGAGCGCTGAAGTCGTTACCGCTGATGGAGCAAAGCTGCACCTTAATTATGCCGAGACTCTCGTAGTGTCGGCCGCCGCAGGAGAGTACAAGATTGTAAATACTTCGGGTGATGACATAATGGTAGTAAAAGCATTCATGAAATAAATTGGTTAGGGTAGAAGGTTAGTTAGGTTAAAGTGACGGTCGCTTTATGCGGCCTTAAGCGGGGCCGGTGTCATATGGCATCGGCCCTGTTGATTCTGGCAGATTGATTTGGAGTGTATGATTGAATGATATGTATGGTATGTTTGTGAACCGATCGTGTGGTTTGAATTATCTATGATGTGAAAATGAAATGAATATTTGAATACGTTGAGTTATCTTTGTAATGTAAGAAATTGTTATTTAGCGTTTTTAATTACTGTTATTGGTGTAATAGGTGTTAAGGTTAAGTTATGTTTTAGGTTTGTGATGCGACATGACGGTTCATGCATGGTTTATGTCCTGTTGCATAAAAAGCCGGAGCTAAAACTCCGGCTTTTTTATCGCCTTTATACTTTATCAATGCCGGCTGCGGCATCGATAAGCTTAAGTTCTTCTTCGGAAAAGTCAAGACGGTCGATAGAGGATATCGTGTCGCGAAGTTGCGATGCTGAGCTGCATCCTACTATGGCCGATGTGACGCCGGGTCGGTTCAATACCCATGCTGTAGCCATCTGTGCGAGAGTCTGTCCGCGGTTGGCCGCTATCTGCGATAACGTTTTGATTCGTGCTACAATCTCGGGCGTTATCTGCTCGGCTTTCAGAAATTTGCCCTGTGTGGCACGGGAGCCTTCGGGTATGCCGTTTAAGTATCTGTCGGTCAGTAATCCCTGTGCTAAGGGCGAGAATGCAATATAGCCGACACCTGCATCGGAGGCCGTTTTAAGACGTCCCGATTGCTCTGACGCACGGTCAAATATATTCAGTCGGTCCTGATACAGCAGGCAGTGGCAACCATGATTGTCCAAGAAGCGGTATGCGGCTTCTTCCTCTTCACGCGGCCATCTTGACAGAGCTATGTATAAGGCTTTGCCTTGGCGTACTATGTCGACAAGAGCCGTCAAGGTCTCCTCTACGGGAGTCTCAGGGTCAAAACGGTGACTGTAAAATACATCGACATAGTCAAGCCCCATACGTCGCAGTGACTGGTCCAACGAGGCCATCAGGTACTTTCGCGAGCCCCAGTTGCCGTATGGTCCGGGCCACATGTCATATCCGGCTTTTGTAGCAATAAACAGCTCGTCGCGATAGGGACGAAAATCTTTGCGGAATATTTCGCCGAATGTCTCTTCCGCGGAGCCGTATGGCGGTCCGTAGTTGTTGGCGAGATCCATCGACACCACGCCGTTGTCAAATGCACATCGCATTATGTCACGAGCTTTTGCTATCGGAGTCCCGGCACCGAAATTATGCCAGAAACCGAGTGATATGCGTGGCAGAAGCACGCCGCTGCGTCCGCAGCGCGCATATTGCATTGTGTCGTAACGCTTCTCCTCCGGGGAGTATAAGGGTTCAATCATATTAAGTTGAATTATTTAAGTTTGATGCTTAGTTTTTTGCCGTTGTATTTTATTGTCTTATCGGTTCCCGGAGAGATGATGCGGAAACTGCGGCTTTGCTTCATTCCGGGATATTCACCTTTGCGGTCTTCTATTGTAAGAGTATGGTTGACGTTATTCCAATTGAAAGTGATGTTGCTATAGGCGCCGTTTTTGTAGTTATAATTATGGCCTTCATCTTCATATAATGTAAATGTGGCGTCCGCACCGGGATATATGTGTATCTCCTGTGTAGCGTCCGTTTTGTCGTATACGTGCTGTCGCTTACCGTCCATAGGCAGAATTGTGCCACCTTTGACGAAAACAGGTATCATGTCGATTGACACGGGTATATTTACATATCGGCCGCCGTCATATTGCTTTCCGGTCCAGAAATCAACCCATCCGGCATCGGTTTCGGGAAGGTAGGTTCTCCAAATATCCACACCTCCCTGTGTCACCGGATTGATGAGCAATGACTTGCCGAACATGTATTCGCAGCCTTGTGCGAGAGCCTCTTTGTCATGTGGAAAGTCAAAAATCAGCGGACGCATGAGTGTGCCGTCATGATTCGCTACTGTAGCCGCATGTGAATAAATGTAAGGAAGAAGACGATAACGCAGTGTGATGAATTTTGATATTATACTTTCGGTCCGTTCGCCATATCGCCACGGTTCAGTATGACTCATATAGCCGTGTACGCGCATCATGGGCAGGAAGGTGGCGGCTTGTATCCAGCGAAGCATTCGTTCTTGGTAATCACCGTCGGTGTACTGGTTTGACGGGCGGAAAAAGCCGCCCGCGTCGTATGTCCACCATGGAAGTCCTGACGCCATCTGTCCCAGACCGCCTGCTATCTGGCGGCGGAGCGTCTCCCAGTCATTACCGACATCGCCCGACCATGTAACCACGCCGTAGCGCTGTATGCCGGAAAACGCACTTCGTGTAAGTATCATTGCCCGTCGTTCGGGATCATCTTTGCGTAGCCCCTCATAAACGGTTTTGTTGACTAACAGCGGGAATATGTTGCGGTAAAACTCGCCCGGAGTCTTGCCGTTGTTTATTCGACGGTTCAGGAGGTCGTCGTTTTCAGGTTCGGTCGCGTCCTGCCACCATGAGTCTATGCCGTAAGGCTTCAGCAAACGTCGGCTGAAATTGTCCCAGTAAAATGTCGCTGCATCGGTATTGAAAAAATCGATCCATTCTGTGCCCGGGAGGTAGTATCCGTGTGAATTTACTTCTTTGCCGAGGTCGGAGTTGCGGTCTATTTTGGACCATACGGAGAGCATAAACCGCATGTTCATATCGTGAAGTTCCCGAATCATTTCAGCGGGATCAGGATATTTGTCTTCATCAAACCGCATGGCGTTCCAGCCATGTTTTCCCCACCATTGCCAATCCTGTACTATTACATCTACTGGTATGCCGCGACGTCTGAATTCACGTGCGTTTTCCAATAATTCGGCTTGGGTGTTATAGCGTTCGCGGCAATGTATGTAGCCGAAAGCCCATAGCGGCGGCATAGGTACATGTCCGGTCAGCCGGCGGTAGGAGGCTATTACATCATCGGCGTTGCCTGAAAAAACGGTATAGTCTATGGCTCCGGCAACCGGTGAACGAAATGCAGTCTCGTTGTTTATTTTGCGCCAGTAAAGTATGGGGGCGTCATTTTTCTCGCCACGCACTTCCACGGAGTGCATCCCTTTTTTGAGGTTTAAAATAACAGAAGTTGTCGGCGGCAGCCACAGATTGTTTACGTCGACAATATTTTGGCCGTCGATTGTGATGTAATGCTTGCGAGCCATTGTTTGGCCTACATCAAGCAATAATCCGTATTGTCCATTCTCCTCGACGTTGAATTCAGCCGAAAATAACTTGAAGTTTCTTGTCTCGACCTTGTTTCCCGAAGTGCTTGTCGTATTTACGGTTACAGACTGTCCTTCCGACGCTTCGGGTATAAGTCTGACACTTTTGTCTGCCGGATTAAACTCTGTCATGCCGTAATTGTTCCACAAAATTCCGTATCCCTTGTCCGATAGCACAAATGGTATGGCAATCTGAGTATTGACTTGTGTCAGACGTCTCGGCAGTCCGCGTATGTTTAGATAGCCGTCCTGAAATTGTCCGGTACCGAACTGGTGTTCATCTTCGGGCGATATGAAGCGTTGTTCAGCTATGTATGCTGAGTCGCCCTGTACTGTTGTCGGTTGTAGCAGCCGACCTCCGGCTTTCTCCTGCAATACAGTGTTGCCGTTGATGTCGGTAAATGTCAACGTATTTTGTCGCTTGTCGAAAACAGCCGATATGCTGTCAAGGCGAACTGACAATATGTTGTCATCTTCCCTTACCGCATACTTTACTCCGGTTTCTGACGGCAGGTATACCAATTCGTCGGTGCAGTTTACCGGAGATATGGTGAAACGTACTCTTATGGCATTTTGGTTAAGCGGCTGTAGAGTCAAGGTACCTTTGCCCGCTTTGATATTTATAGAGTTGTCATTTCGGGTGTTGTTTGAAGCAAAACATGTCTGAATGCCGGTTGTAAGCAAAAATAATGATAGCAATATCCTTTTCATGTTTATAGCGGTTTTGACAGTGGGCCATAATTGTACTTGATGCAAAATAAATAAAAATAATTGAGAGATTATCGATAATGCTTCGAATAATCTCCCAATTATTTTGTAATTCTACGGGTTGCCGTTATGGCTTCCGGTTACCAGAGGTCGCGTATTTTAGCGCCGTCGCCCCAATGATGATCTTTGGGGAAGGGCTGCCCCGACCATGCTTTCTTTGAGGTCCACGGCAGTTCGGCATCGGTCCAAAACGGATGTGACGCGGGCAGCCCGAGCGGCAGGAATGCAAGCGAGGTCATGTACAGACTGCCGTTGTTGGTGTACCAATCGGCTATGTTGGGCTGACGTCCCGAGAAGCCTATGGTGAGGAAGCCGCTTTCATTGAAGTTTTCTTTGTCGTCAAACATGCGGTGCATTACAGCCGTGAGAGCGCCGCGTACCTGACCGTTGGTAAGTCCGTGGGGAAGTTTTTCGTACCAAGCCATGAGCGCGAGGGGCTGCATGGTGGCCATGCGGTAAGGTATAGAGCGCCCGAATACCGGGAATGTGCCTTCGGGCGATATGAGACGTTCGAGCACGATGCTGTATTTCTGGGCGCGTTTGAGTGCGCGGTCGTAGTAGTTGTGGTAGTGTATGCGGGTACTTGCCTTGGCGTCTTTCATCGCCTGAAGTGTCTCAAGATACATGGGGTGAAACACGTAGCTGCTATAGTAGTCAAATGCAAATTCTGGACCGTCGGCATACCATCCGTCGCCGGTATACCATTCCTCGGTCTTGCGTATGGCGGAGTTGATGCGGTATTCGTCATATTCTGCACCGGCTTTGGCGAGAAAACTCTCAATGGTCGACGAGAAGAGCACCCAGTTGGTGTAGGGTGGGTCGACGCGACGAAGCTGTGTGAACTCCTCGAAGTAGCGACGCTTGGTCACGTCATCAAGCGGCATCCACAGCGCATCGTAGGCGCGCAGGAAGCTCTCGGCCACATAAGCTGCGTCGACAAGTGCCTGACCGTGGCCGCGCCATAGTAGATAGTCGGGATTTTCCGGGTCAACGGCGTTGGCGTAGCTCTTCAGCGCCCATTCGCGCAGCTGCTTGCGTTTCGCTCCCTCTTCGGTGTCATCGTCGGGCAGTGATAGCCACGGGGCTATGCCGGCCATAAGTCGGCCGAATGTCTCCATATATGTCACGCCTTTGTTGCGGCCGTCCCAGTTGGGGCTGACCTCCACGAGCATGTTTTTCTTGAGGTTGCCTTCCGACATGTTGCGCAGAACCGGTTCAGCCATCTGCCAAGCAAGACCGGTCCAATAAGCTCTGTCAGCGTTCATATCCTTTTCGAGATAACGTACATACTCGCATGCGGCGAGCAGGAAGGCGCCCACTCCGAAGTCGGCCACGGAGTTTTTGTCAATTACCTGTCCCGGTATGGCGCGGTCGCCTATGGGCTGCACGTAACCTACGGAGCCGTCCTTCTGCACGGCTGTCTTGCTAAGGTAATTCCACCCCTTTTTTGCCGCGTCAAGATATTTGGCATCCTTGAGATAACCGTTGTTTACGCCCCAGAGCAGACCGTAAGTGAAAAATGCCGTACCCGAGGTCTCATAGCCGGGAGCATGCTCCTCGTCCATCATCGAGCGTGACCAGTAGCCTTCGGGCTGTTGGGTGGCCACAACAGCGTCGGCCATCTTCTTGTATTTGTCGGCAAAGAACTGACGGTGCTTGTATTCGGCGGGCAGGTCCTTGAGCACTTTGGCGAGTCCGGCAAACACCCATCCGTCGCCGCGCGCCCAGAAGTCTTTTGTGCCGTTGGCGCTTTTGTGGGTCGGGTATACATAGCGTCCGTCGCGGAAGTACAGACCGGTCTCCGTGTCATACATGAGGCTGTCGCTTACGAGCACGTAGTCATACAGTTTGTCAAGATACTTCTTGTTGCCGGTTATTTTGTGCAGTTTTGTCATTACTGGCATGACCATATAGAGCCCGTCGGCCCACCACCAGTAATCATTGTTAGGGGTCGACATCTCGTACTCCATAACTTCAAGTGCGCGGCGTATGCGGCGGTCGTCGGGGAGGATGTTGTATAGGTCGGCATAGGTCTGGAAGCATATCTGCCAGTCGCCAAAGAGTACATGGTCGGGAGTCTCGCCGTAATTGTATTTCCACTTGCTGCGGTCGTTGCCTTTGGCGCCCTTCCATTGATTATGCTCGGCCCACCGGGTAGAATAGTCGAGCCATTCGGGATTTCCGGTCAGATGATAGGCTTCCATGTTGCCGGTGTGGTAGGCGGCATTGTGCCAGAACGGTGTCATTTCGGGTTTGTGGGTCGATTGCCACCGGTTGTTCACTTTGTCTATAAGCGTGCGCACCTCCCGGGCCTCTTTTTGCTCGGATGCTACGCTTGTCTTTTTTGCTCCCGATGCCATAGGTGCGATGACCGTTGCGGCCGTGAGCGCGATCACTTTTAGCAGTGAGTTAAGGTTGATTGTCATATACTGTGTTTTTGATATTAAAGATAGTGTACATCGTTCATACAAAGATAATCGATGTCACGCTATCCATATAGTTAATGTTTGTTTATATCGATGCTTTGGTCGACAAGTCCGTTTATGCGTGTCGTCAACACACCCTCGCTATACTCAAGTACGAGGTCAAAGCTCTTGTGAGGTACGGGAGTATACCATTGGCCTCCCGTGCCGCGGTTTTTCTCCTTCCAGCAGTCCGATGTGGCAAGGGCATTGGTGCTTTCGTATGATTTGTCGCCATACTTTACATAGGGCTTGAGCGTTGACTTGTCTATGCCGTAGGTGAGTTTGCCGAGTTGAAGCAATATGCCAGAATCCATGTTTGCCGAGTCGAGGATAATCGTGGTGTGCAGCCTGAACGCCTTTTTCGGGTTAAACTTGTATGATTCCGTTACCTCGGGCAGTGTCGGTTTGGCCGGCGCAAACCCTTCGAAGTCGCTGTTGATGGCTGTACAGTAACCGAACGGATGCGAAGCACTTACTATCCAGTCGTAGTAGTCGCCGTGCATCCATGCGAGGCGCAGCGGCGAACCCTCCGAGCCGGGGAGCATGAACGGACGTATGTTGTTGAAGCGCGAGTCGCGGGTAACCTGTTCGGTCGACACTATACGGCCGGCGTCGTCAAGAGTGTACTTGATTATCTCGTACACGAGTCCCTGTTTGCCTCTCACCGGCATAGAGCAATATATGATGTCGGTATCGGCGTCGTTAATGGCCACGCCGGCGCTGTAACACTTTTCAAGGCCCGGAGTCCGGTGGAAGTGGCCGCCTCCGTTGCCGAGATAGGTTTTGAACCATTCTTTTCCGGTCCATTTAGCGCGGTAGTAGTCGTGCGAGCCCTTGTCGGCGCTTATACGCACCAAGGCTATCACCGGATAGCCCTTCTTGTCAGGCGTTATCTGCCACACCCAGTTGCGGTCGGCGGGAGCGTCCACAAGTGTAAGCGGGTATGTTTTGGCATAGTCAGCGCTTTTGTTGACTTTAAATGGCCCGTCAGCTATTCGTGACAGAGTATTGCCAGCGATGTCTTTAAGCAGCAGTCCGTTGATGTCGATCGTATTGTAGTACAACCAGTCGGGCAGTTCGTTATCGGGATGACCGGTGGTGTAGGTCAGGTATATGCGACTCTTGCCGTCGGAGGCATACTTGGCATAGGGCCTTGCTCCGGTTGACTGTACGATCTGATAGGGGCCGTCTGTCACCGCGACATTGTCGTCAGCGTCGGGCAGCGACAGCCGTGCTATTGTCGGGTGCCATTTTATGCCGCGCCAGCACAGGTATATGTGCTCAGGGTCGTCTGACAGGATAAAGGGCGACGGATAAGTTGTGTTATTGGCGGTCTTGATTATCTTCTCCTCGCCGAGTGTTGTTATGTCGCCCGGCTCACGGCTCACGCGGTAGTAGAAACACGGTTCGTCGGTATGACGCGAATAAAACACCATAATGCGCTCGTCGGGTAGCACCAAGAACGTCGGGTTGTTGTGGTCGTCGGGCTGGAAGCAGGAGCGTATGAGTACTTCGTCCTGACGTTTTCCGATGAAGTCATACTGCATGACCTTTATGTTGCCATGTATGTCGATGTAGCCTATGTAGCTGCGGTCGATCGTTCCGGCCTGATTGCGGTAGTGCAGTGCGCGAGGGTCGGCAAACCAGCACCATGCGCCTTCATCGGTTACTTCATGGCCCTCGAAGGGTGCCTGTGCCGAAGGGCGGCGCGTTTTCTTCTTATATACACGCACATAGTCGACCTCATACTTCATCGGCAGGGCGTTGTCGTCGATTTTGCCGCCGTTGTTGCCTCCCAGCGCAAGGTTGAGTAGCAGATACTGCGGGTTGCGGAACGGGTTGCTCCCTTTGCCTATGGAACCGTTGACGGTGTTGGAGAGCGGTATGGAGTTGAGCAATTCGTCGTCAAGATACAGGTTGATGAAGTCCTCGTCCCAGTCCATACGCCATGTGTGGAACTTGTCGGCCCAGTCAGGATCCTTGTCGGTAAACCGGTTGAACGGCACGGTCTTGCTGTTCCACTTCGCCGCATAGGGCTTGTCGGTGCCCCAGCATGCGTTGGCGAGTATGTGAGGCACACCGCCTATGCGGTAGTACTCCATCATGTCTATCTCGCCGCATGAGGGCCACGGCTGTCCGCTGCCGAGCAACCATATTGCGGGCCATGCTCCTCCGGCTGTCGGTATTTTCGCTCTTACCTCGAAGCGCCCGTAAAGCCACTCTTTTTTGCCGCGTGTATTGATTGACGCCGAGGTGTAGTCGATGTACTCGCGGTTGCGCCAGTCGTTGCGTCCGGGTTTATAGTTCGGATTTTTGCGCTTTTCGGCTTTTATGTCGCGCCCTTCGATTATCAGTTTTCCGTTGTGGCAATATGCATTTTCGGGTTGGTACCATTGTGCCTCTCCGTTGCGTACGAAGCCGGTTTCATAGTTCCACACCGTTGAGTCGGGAACTCCGTCACTATCAAACTCCTCGCTCCATACAAGCTCCCAGTCATCGGCTGCCCGGGCGGAGAGGGAGCCGACAATGATGATGGCGAGCAGTGCGGTTTTGAGAAGTGTAGTAAATCCTGATGTCATAATAAACAATTTAATAAGACCAATTAGTCCAATTGGACCAATAAGACCGATAGTCAGTTTATGTTACAGGCATTGGTCGCGTGCGGCCAATGCCTGTAAAGTTACTTAAACTTGCGGATAAGGCCAAGCGTCATTTTGCGTTGTCCTCGTCGGCCACGGCTTCCTGCCAAGTTTCCCATACGGGAACAGCCTCGTCATAGCCTTCATAACCGAAGTTCTGTTTGAGCTGGCCCTTCTTGTTGGCTTCGATTGCGCTCTTCTTGATAGGCCAGTAGAGGTTGTGCTTGCCCATAAGGAATTCAAACGGACCCCATTTTCCGGAGTTTATGCCACCTCCGCGATTGTAGTAGGAGTAGTGCATCAGGCGCTGGTACCAGTAGCTGCCGCCGTTGCGGTCGGTGCCCTCCTGCTTGTCCCATGTGGCTGCCGAGTATGTATTGCCCCACTCGTCGGCGATGCCGGTATTGGCCAATATCATCGACACACGTACCAGTTCGGCGTGACGGAATTCCTCCATGTACAGTTCTCGTCCGCGCTCGTTCATGATGTCGCCTATGTTGACTGCACCGCGGTACATCTGTGAGCATTTGGCACGACGACGAAGTTCGTTGAGGTCATCTGCAGCGCCTCCGCCGTTGCCTTGATAGAGTTTTGCTTCGGCACGGAGCAGATAGGTTTCGGCAAGACGGAATACGTATAGGTTACCGTTGCTGCCTTTGGTTGAACCTTGGATCTCATCGGCTGTACCTACGCCTTGAGCGTTTTTCTGATCTTCACGTTCTTTGTCATAGTAGTAAATCTTGTACAACGGGAAGTCAAACCAAGAGCGCAGAGTATCGGGACATAAAAGGTCATCACGATGCCATGTGCCGTCAGGCAGAGGTTGCGCTCCCTCTTTTGTAAGACGTACGTGCTGTCCGTAATATTGGGTGTCTTTATTATTGTAGGTGAGGTCTTCCATATTTACCCAGTTGCCTACGCGGCTGTTATGACGCAGGTCATCTTTATCCTCGATGCCGTTTACCTGCCACATGGTGTGCTGGACATAATAAGTGGGGCGGTATACCGCGATACCACGGCCTATGGCGCGCAGCCAGTCACCGGTAGGATCGTATTTGCTGTTGGCGCGTGCGTAACGTGCCATGGCAGCCTTTCCATCGGGAGCCTTGAAGTCGCCGCTGGCCCAGAACGGACCGTAGATACGCATCCACGGGTGAGAGTGGAATGACTGTTCCGAAACAACGGGAGCGCCAAGTATATACTCGGTGTTAAATGCTCCTATCTTGTTTTCGGGGCGGTGGAGGTCCCAGATGACATTGCGTTCGATTTTCCAAGTCTTGGGTTCGCCCTGTGTCTGAGTAGTATTGGTACCGAAAGATTCACGCATCAGTGCGAGTCCGGAGTTCTCTATAAGGTCGGTGGCGAGAGTCTCGGCATCTTTGAAGCGTCCGTCGGCAAGATAGAACTTGATGAGCAGGTGCTTGCAGGCCTCCTTGTTTACCATGCCGTAATATTTGGTATCGGCTTGTTTGGGTACCCATTCCACTGCAAACTCAAGGTCCTCGATCATCTTCTTGATGATGGCCTCCTTTTTGGTTGACCGATAGTTCTGCTTGGGAACTTCAAGAATCTTGGTCACCAGAGGCACGTCGCCGAAGTTGAACACAAGGTGGTAGTAGGTGTAGGCGCGATGGAAGTAACCACGGCCGAGATATGCATTCTTTGTATTTTCATCAAGGCCGTCCACGCGTGGCAGGTTGTTGATGACACCGTTGGCATACTTTATGTTGTTGTAGCCTTCATCCCAGAAAGCGCCGAAAATAAAACCGTTTTTGGTGCCGTCGCCGTTGGGGGTAGTGCGGCGTACGAAGTTGTCGTTGAATCCGGAACCTGTATCGGTCATTCCCATAACCATATAGTCGGAGAACATATAGTCGGTACCGAGAGGCGAGTCTTGGTCGCGGTGGTCATACCAGATGAAGTTTACACGAAGGTGACGGTCGCACATGGCGAGCGCTGCCTGAAGCCCCGACTCGGTAGAGAAGGTCAGAGCCGGCTCGTAAAATGACAGGGGCTCGGGCTTGAGGAAGTCATCGGAGCATCCTGCGAGCAGGGTGGTGGCCATTACTGCGGCCACGCCTTTCTTTAGTATTGAATATGTTTTCATTTAGTAAATTCATTAAAGGGTTACCTGTAATCCGAAGTTGAATGTACGCTGGGCTATGCCGCCGGTTTCGGGATCGCCGTACTCCCAGTCGCGTGCCCAAGTGGCCACATTGTTTATGCTGGCGCTTACACGACACTTCTCGACCATGATCTTGCGGGTCCACTTCTGCGGTATGGTGTAACCGAGCGATATGTTGTCGAGGCGGATGAAGTCGCGCTTGAACAGACGGCTCGGACCGGATGCGTTTTTAGGCCCTTGAGCCTCCCAGCGGCCATACTTTTGCGATCCGTTCTCGGGTGTCCAGAACTTGCGCACATACTTGTTGTAGCCGTAAGTCATCTTGTTCTGACCGTTGATGTTGTTGAGATACTCGTTGTTGAGCGACTTGTGGCCCATGTAAGAGTACATTGAGAAAGCTATGTCGAAGTCTTTCCACAGGGTGAACTGGTTGCGGAAACTCCAGTAGATGGGAGGATTGGTCTGGCCTTGGAACACGCGGTCGGCGTCGCCATATATGACTTCCAGCAGATTGCCGTCTTCATCGTACTTGTCGTTCTCGGGATTATTCCATACCTTGGGATCACCGGGGCGCTGTCCGTACTTGGCGGCTTCCTCGATCTCGTCGGTCTGCCAGATGCCGATTACTTTGTAGTCCCATATCTGATTGATAGGACGGCCTATAAACCATTTGCTCGAGGTGTAGTCCATCTCCTTGCCGTTTTCGTCATACTCGTAGAAGAGGTGCTTGATGCGGTTTTTGTTGTAGGAGAATGTCACTGTAGAGCTCCACTGGAAGTCGGGCATGTCGATGTTGAGGGTGTTGAGCGTGATTTCGAAACCGCTGTTGTCGACCTGACCGAGGTTGGTCGTGATCGAGCCTGCTCCGGAGAATGCCGGGAGCGGCATGCCCATGATCATGTCGGTAGTCTCCTTTTTATAGTAGTCGATGCTACCGTTGATGCGGTAGTTCAGGAACGCGAAGTCAAGACCGATGTTGGTAGCCTTGGTGCTCTCCCAACGAAGGTTGGGGTTGGCGAGGCGGCTGTAGGAGAGGTATTTCATGTCGTTGGCCACGGCGCCGTTGGCGTCAAGATAGCCCATGGTCTTGCCCATACCGGCTGCAAGGTCGGCGAGAGCCACATATTCACCGATTGAGCGGTTACCGTTCTTACCCCAAGAGGCGCGGAGCTTACCGGAGTCCATCCAGTGCCACTTCCAAAACTTCTCGTTGGTGAAGTTCCAGCCTAACGCTACAGACGGGAAGGTGGCGTGGGGATTGTTGGTGCCGAAAGCCGAATAACCGTCGCGACGTACGGTGGCTGTGATCAGATAGCGGTTGTCGTAAGAGTAGAACAGACGGCCCATGAGCGCGTCGGCGCTGATGTGGGTGTCGTTGGTCGACATGGTGTTGTAGAGCTTGTCGCCGTTCTGGGTGTTGTGGAATCCGAGCGCGTCAGAGGGCAGGATGTTGCCGGCGTGGATGTTGTCGCTCCAGTACTTGCGCTCTTCGGCCTCCTGAACGAGGGTAACGACCACGTGATGTTTCTGCAAGAAAGTATAGTCCCAAGTAAGGATGTTGTTGAGCGACCAGTCGAAGCGCTTGTGCCAGCCGCGGTTGACGCCGCGATCCTTGGGATTGGACTCGGGCAGGTCGGCCGACTGGAACCAGCGGTCATACCAGTAGTCGTAGCGGGGAGAGATGTTGAACTGATAAGTTACACCGTAAGGCAGAGTTATCTTGGCGTTGAAGATGGTGTTGAGGGTCTGGAAGCCCTTCTCGAGCTTGTTGAACTGCTCGTAGTAGTCCCAGTTCTCGCCACGTTTGGGGTTGAGCGACATCGGGTAGCGGTTGAGATTGCCGTCCTCGTCATACTTGAGCGAGAAAGGTGCGTTCTCCTGATTGGCACCCCAGTCAACGCCGCGGGCACCGTCGGAGCGGTCTTGGAAGTTGACATTGGCGCCGATAGAGAGCCACTTTGTAATCTGACCGTTGATCTTCATGTTGGCACGGACTGCACGGTATTCATCGCCGCGCACTATACCTTCGTTATTGGTGTAACCGGCTGACAGGTAGTAGTTTACCTTGTCTGATGCACCTGATACACTCATGTTATAGTCCTGACTGAAAGCGTTGCGGAAACCGTCGTTGCCCCAGTCATAATAGCGTCCGGCGAGGTAGTTATCGAGCACGAGATCATTCTCGGCGAGACCGAGACGACGTGCGTAGATCTCCTCAAGGCTTCGGTCGCCGTTCTCGAGCGAGGTGTAGCCGAGCCACTAGTCCTGATCGATGCCCCACTTGCCGAGGTTATTGTAGTGCTCGTAGTAGCCGGACTGTACGGTGAGATTGCCGTTCTTGTCGCGTGCCTGATAGTACTCGTAGGCTCCGGTTTCGGGGTTGGTGCCGAGTGTAAGACCGCGGTAGTAGTCCTCACGCCAAGTCATGTAGCCTTCGGGACTGTAAACGCTACGCTTCTTGGTCTTGTGGCTGATAGCAAGGTTGGCGCTGGCGGTGATGACCGGCTTGCCTATCTTACCCTTTTTGGTGGTGATGATAATGACACCGTTGGCTGCCTGCGCACCGTAGACGGCTGCTGCCGAGGCATCCTTGAGCACGTCCATCTGTGCCACGTCGATGGGGTTGATTTCCGACAGTTCGCCGTAGTAGATCATGCCGTCGAGGATTATAAGGGGCGACGAGCCGGTACCGAGCGAGTTCTGACCGCGTATCTGCAGTGATGCGCCGTCGCCCTTGGCTCCCGTACCGCTGTAACCTACCTGAAGACCGGCCACACCGCGGAGTATATCCTTGACGCTGTTAATGTTCTGGTCGGCCATTTTGTCGGGATTTACCTGAGTGACGGCACCGGTAAGGTCTTTCTTGCGGGCGGTACCGTAACCGATTACAACCACTTCTTCAAGTACTTCAGTGTTTTCTTCAAGTACAATCTTGAAGTTGTTCTGACTGCCCACTGTCACTTCCTGAGGCACGAAGCCTACATAGGTGACGCGGATTTTGTCACTGTTCTTCACGTTGTTAAGGCGGAAGTTACCGTCGATGTCTGTGATGACACCGTCTTTACTGCCCACGATGATTACTGTCGCGCCGGTAAGGGGTTCGCCTGAACTGTCCTCGACAGTACCCTGAATCGTGCGGCCTTGGGCTGATGCGCTGAGGGTAAAGAATACCATCAGAGCCAATAAACCCAGTCGTTGTACAAGATTCTTTAGGTTCATAGATTATAATGATTGGTTAATTAAAAAAGAATGAGTATTCAAGGTTAAGAATTGATTGGGCCAATTAGTTTAATTGGTTTTAGGAGTCCATTCGTCGCGCCAGCGGATAACAGGCTTGCCGTTGGATCCAAACTCTATCGGGAGCCATATGTAGCGCGCGTCGCTCGGATGCTTCGGCCGCCATATGTCGGCCATGAAAATGAATTCGTCGCTGTCGGGGCGAGTGAGTATGTATGTGCTTTGTCCGCCGAAAGTCAGCTCTGCTTTAGGACCGATGCAGGGATTGGGGTGGCGCGTCCACGGACCCTCGATTGAGGGGGCGGAGTACATGCGGGCTTCATTCGGATCCCAGCCGGTGCAGCCACTTGTTATCATCCAGTACGTGCCGTCCTTCTTGAAAATGGCGGGGGCTTCGTTCTGCTCGCCCGGAGCCATGCGTACGTAGCGTCCGGTATGAGCCGTGTAGTCGTCGGTCAGCTCGGCTATCTGTAGAGTGAGATTGTCTTCCGACGAATATATATGGTAGGCCTTGCCGTCATCATCGACATACAGTGTCATGTCGCGTGACATCTGACCTCCGTCAAGATCGCGCTGCAGAAACAGACCTTTCTTTATGGCCTCGCGCCACTCGGGAGTCCACCACTCTTTGTAGTCGTCGCGGTTAAGGGCATTGGCGGCGGCTTTCTGCTCTTCGGTCATGTCGGCGGGATAGATGCCGGGATTTACCCTTCCTGATCTGATATATGTATAAGGACCTTCGGGACGATCGGCTACCGCTACCGCCGCGCGGGCGGCGCTGTATCCCTTGCCTTTCAGCTCAAGGTGAAACCACATGACAAATTTACCTGTCGTGGCATTGTAGATGACTTTCGGACGTTCGAGTACACATCCGCGCTCGATGTCATGGCCCGCTTCGTCGGTCACTTGAAGGGCCGGTCCGTGGCATGTCCATGTCTGAAGATCGGGCGATGAGTAGCACATGACCCCGACGAGCGCGCTGCTTGTATTGTCGGCTTTATGCTCGCCAAACCAATAATATGTATTATTGTGTAAGAGTATGCCGCCTCCGTGAGCGTTTATGTGCGTGCCGTGGGTGTCGGGCCATTTCTCGCCTGATTTTATTCCGGCTGCATCGGCTGTGGTGACAAGCGCGAAGACGGATAATACAAATGTTGTCAATCTGAGAAATATGTATTTCATCGATATCAGTTTTAGTTACAGCGGCAAAATTATCGAGTAAGTGTGAAGACCCACGGGTACAAATTTGTCAAAAAATAAGTGAAAATATGTCAACGCAGATTTTTCTCATATTAACACGGGTCGATGGTGGATTATTGCGTCGTTTGTGCTGCGGACTCTATAACCGATGTATACCTACTAATCATTCAGTTTTGCCTGACTAATCGTTCATAATATGCGTGGAAGCTGATTTTTAATCCGATAAATAGTTGAAAATAAAAGGATTCGTTTTATTTTTGTAATGCAAATATATGAACCATGCAAAAACAGGTGTATTTTTACAAATCGATACTGACGGCGATCTGCCTCTTTATGGCTTGGGCTACTGCCGAAGCATATACGGGAACCATCAAGCATCTTGATGTTAAAGACGGACTTTCAAACAACAGAGTGCTGGCTATAGAGCAGGATGGCGACGGGTATATATGGATCGGTACAGAATCGGGGCTGAACTGCTTCGACGGTCACAGATTCAGAACATATAATATGAATAACTCACCGATGCGTAGCAATGCGGTGACGTCGCTCTTGTATGACGAAGCCGACAACTACTTGTATGTGGGTACACGCAGGGCGGTCGAGGTGCTTGATCTGACCGAGATGAATTTTAAGCACATTGATGCTATCGATAAATTGAATTTGGAGATTAACATCAATGCCATATGTGCTTCGGGCAATGGCGGCATATGGATTGCCGCCCGATATGGTACTCTCATGTATTACGACAAGCGCCGAGGCGATGTAAAAATATATGACGACAAGACGTTGCCCGGACTGCCTGCCAATTTCTCGGCTCTTCTTGATGACGGTAAAGGCAAGTTGTATATAGGACATCTGTGGGGAGGGATGAGTGTCCTTGATAAAAATACCGGCGAGTTTGTCAGATACGTAGCCGATTCTTCCGCCGACACTTCGATAGCCGACAACGGTATAACGAGTATAGTGAAAGACCGTTTTGAGAATATATGGGTAGGTACGGTTAACGGCTTGTCGTTGTTTAACCGTTCGACCGGCACTTTCCGCTCATTCCGTAACTCTTCGCGAAACCACAAGCTACTTGCTTCGTCAAAAATCAACCATCTTGCCGTTATGGATGACAATAAGTTGTGGATAGCATGTGAGATGGGAGGCATCAGCATCCTTGATCTGGAGAGCCTTGCTCTTAATGATCCAGACAATATTGAATTTGCAAATGTGGAGGTGACTTATGACGAGAGCGGTCTGTCTTCGCCCGGAGTCCATCGTATATTTCAGGACAGTTACGGCAATGTATGGATAGGCAGTCTTAATACCGGACTCGATTTTGTAAGCCGGTCGACCTTGCCGTTCAAAATGCTCCCTTATGTATTTGCCAGTAAAAAGCACCTTGTAAACCGACCGGTACACAGTATGCTTGTGCTGCCGGGAAAACAACGTCGTGTGTGGTTGGGTAGTGAAAACGAGATAGCGCTCTTTGTCGATGACTCATTTGTGAAGTCGGTCGATATCAGTCGATATGTATCTCGGCCTTATGCACGGGTCCTTTCTATGGCCGGCGACGAGAACGAGATGTTGCTGGGCATTGATGACGGTACTCTTCTACGTTATTGTTACAAGACCGACCGAGTTACTGTAATTGATTTTAACGGCAATCCACTTCCCGCTATAAACGGAATAATGCGTTGTGAGGACGGCTCCTATTATCTTGCCGGGTCATCGGGACTATTCGTATATAACGGTGGCCACGTGCACGCGTGTGGTAGCCTTAACGATAAAATGCTTCATGTGTCGATAATTGCGCTGACACGTGATAAAAACAAAAATCTGTGGATATCCACTTATGGAGGCGGAGTGTATGTTGTGTCGCCCGATGAAGAAATATTGGCGCATTTTGAGCTGGCACAGGGATTAAGCCATAATGTAGTCAACAATGTTTATGCAGATAGCAAAGGCAGAGTATGGGCCTCTACACAGAACGGTGCTGTGCGTTTTGATGATGCGGAGGGCACGACGTATGTATCTGTAGGTTATGAGCAGGGCCTGTCAAATACAAACATTCATTCGATGACAGAGGACCGGAACGGCAATCTGTGGTTTGTGTCAGATGGCGGTATATCACGTATGTCGCCCGACTTATCAGATTGCAGCAACTATGATTTTCGTGACGGTATAGTTTCGGGAAACTTCTCGAATACACCCGTCTCAATGACCGATGACGGACATATATATGTCTGCGGATTTCAGGGCGCGTGTACGTTCTTGCCGTCTGACCTCGAGATAGTGGAAGCCGTGTCGCCGGTAAGTATACTGGGCTATACGGTATTGTCAGATTATGTAGAAGACTATAAGGCCCCGGAGTTCAATATGATATCGGACGATGAGATTGAACTTCCGTACGATAGGAATTCGGTCAGTATATCTTTCTCCGTTCCCGATTATTCGCAGTATGGCATGGTTGAATATGCCTGTAAGGTGGAGGGTTATGATGACCGTTGGATAAATTTGGGTAGCAATCACTCCGTGGAGTTCCGCAATATACCGCCGGGCAGTTATCGGTTTAAGGTGAAAGCTCGTCTGCGTCATCAGGAGTGGGACGAGTCCAATGTCGCATCCATGAATATGCACGTGACTCCACCGTTGTGGCTCACATGGTATGCCAAACTTTTTTACGGATTGATTGTGGCTGCGATAATATATGTCATAGCATATTTTTATACACGACATGTTGTGATGAAAAACTCGGTCGAGGCGGCGCGCATGAAGTCGCAGAACGAGCAGGAGCTTATAAACGAGCGTCTGCGTTTCTACACCAATATCACTCATGAGCTGCGAACTCCGCTGACTCTTATAATCGGTCCCCTTGAGGACATGATCGAAGACAGAAAACTGCCGACCGTTTACAAAAATCGTGTAAATGTCATCTATAGCAGCGCTGTGAGGCTTCTTAATCTGGTCAACGAGATACTTGAATTCCGTAAGACAGAGACCCAAAACCGCAAACTTGCAGTGGAGCGGGGTTCGCTTGCAAGTGTGATAAAAGAGATAGGGATGCGCTATAAAGAGCTTAATCATAATCCGGAGGTTAAATATGTTATTGATGTGCCGGATAAAATCGGCAATAACATGTATTTTGACAGCGAGGTGGTGACGACGATATTGAACAACCTGCTCAGCAATGCGGTAAAATATACTCCTAAGGGCCATATATCGCTGTCGCTGCGTGAAGAGGTGGTGGATGGCGTGACTTATGCCGACATAATAGTGTCGGATACCGGTCACGGAATAAGCGCAGAGGCGTTGCCACACATATTTACCCGCTATTATCAGGCCGACGGGAAGCATCAGGTGCCAGGGACGGGCATAGGGCTGGCGCTGGCCAAGTCGCTTGCCGAACTGCATGGCGGAGAGCTTACCGCGCAAAGTGTGCTCGGCGAAGGTGCCACATTCCGCTTCCGCATACGTAAGGATAATACTTATCCCGACGCACTCCGCAAAGAGCCCAAGCCGGTCGAGCCGGAGACGGATGAGGAGCAGGACGGTGAACCGAAGACTGAAGAGGCCGCCGGCAAGGAACACACCGACAAACGTCCGCTTTTGCTTATCGTGGAGGATAACGACGAGGTGCGGCAGTATATGGAGGATACTTTTTCGGAGTATTACCGCATAGTCACAGCCCATGACGGCAAAGACGGCATAGACAAGGCACGTACTTTGATCCCCGACATAATAATATCGGATATAATGATGCCGGAGATTGACGGTCTCGAGATGTGCCGGATAGTGAAAGAAGATATGCTTACAAGCCATATTCCGGTCATACTTCTTACGGCAAAGGACTCTACCAAGGACAAGGAGGAGGGCTACGATAAGGGAGCAGACTCTTATCTGACCAAGCCATTCAGCGCAAAACTGCTGCACCGCAGGGTCGAAAACCTTCTGGAGAGCCGCCGCCGACTCGCCGGACGCGTGAAAGAAACGGTGCCTGACATCGCAGGTGACAGTCCGGCAGTGAAGACACGCGACGGATTGAAGCTGAGCCGTCTTGATCAACAGTTCCTCGAACGTATCGAGACTATAATCGAGGAGCATGTCAATAATCCCGACCTTGATGTGGCATTCCTTACGGAGCATCTTAATATGAGCAATTCCACCCTGTACCGCAAGATAAAGGCTGTGGTGGGGATGTCGGCCAACGAACTGATCCGTAAAATAAGACTCAGACATAGTGTAAGGCTTATGATGGAGGACGGCATGAACGTATCGGACGCCGCTTATGCGAGCGGATTCAATACGGTCGACTATTTTCGCGCCTGTTTCAAGGACGAATACGGTACCACTCCGTCAGACTACATTAAGAAACATAAAATATAGTACGATATGAGATTTAATGGTAAATGGGCGGCACCGTTTATTGTTGCCGCCGTTTTGTGCAGTGCGGGCATTAATGATGATGGCGCGGTTGTGACGGGCAGAGTATACCCGGAGCGCAATGACGACCTTGCGTGGGAAAACGAGCTTGTGGCATTCAGGGCATACGGGCCGGAGACTCAGCGCCGCGGTGAGCGCGGTTACGGCTATGATATATTTCTTAAGCGCGGCACACGCAAGCCTGTACTTGACATGATGTATGCCTACCAGCTCGACCCGAAAGATGAGCGTACTTATCACAAGGACTACGGCTATGGTATGGACTGCTACGCCGTTGGGCCTACTCTCGGTGCGGGTGCCACAGCTGTGCTTGAAGGCGACAGTCTGCTTTATCCGTGGTGTTATGACAAGGTGGATATATTGCAAGGGGGACCTCGGCGTTTTGAGGCCCGGCTTACGTTTGCTCCTTCTGTTGTAGGCGGCGATACCGTGACGGAGACTCGGCTTATATCGCTTGATGCGGGAAGCAGACTTAATTGTACAAAAGTTGTTTATGACGGGTTGAAGCATCCTGTAGAGCTTGCCACAGGCATAGTGCTTCATGACGATTCAGGTGCGGTCACTACCAATCCGCGATGGGTGTCATATGTTGATCCGACACAAGGACCCGACAACGGCAAGGTGTTTATGGGCATTGTCTTTGCAAAACAGCCGTCGGTAACCCGACGCCTCGACACTGTTGACGGCAAGAGCCATGTCGTGGGCATAACCCGTTACAATCCCGGCGATACACTTACATATTACTGGGGATATGCGTGGGACCGAACCGACATAACCACTCTCAAACAGTGGCACGACTATCTTGACAACTTCATGTCAAAGTAAAAACAGAAAGGGACCTAAACAAAAAACTCCGGGCGGCTGGACCGTCCGGAGTTTTTTGTGCGCACGAAGGGACTCGAACCCCCACGTCGTCAGACACTAGATCCTAAGTCTAGCGCGGCTACCAATTACGCCACGTGCGCAGGATTTATGATGCAAAGTTAGCGAGTTGATACAAACTATGCAACTTTTAGACCCAAAATGTAGGTTAAAAGTTGCATAGGTGCAGTTAAGTATCTGTTATTCAACAGTTACTGATTTGGCAAGATTGCGGGGCATGTCTACGTTGCAACCTTTCATCACGGCGATGTGATAGGCAAGAAGCTGCAGCGGTATCGACACGATGATCGGTGACAGGCACTCGGGTACGGGCGGTATCTCGAGTGTGTGGTCGGCGATTTCGGGTATGGTCTCGTCGCCACGAGTCACGATGGCTATAACCGAACCTCCGCGGGCTTTGACCTGCTGAATGTTGGATATTATCTTTTCGTGCAGTTCGTCGGTGGGAGCTATCACTACCGTAGGCATTTCGCGGTCTATGAGAGCGATGGGGCCGTGTTTCATCTCGGCCGCCGGATAGCCTTCGGCGTGAATGTAGCTTATCTCCTTTAGTTTCAGCGCTCCTTCAAGCGCGCTCGGATAGTTGTAGCCGCGTCCGAGATACAGGAAGTTGTGGGCATACGTGAATATGCTTGACAGACGTTCTATGTCTTTGTTCAACTTCAGGGTCTCTTTTATAAGGTCGGGCAGGTTTTTCAGCGCACGGGCCATTTCTGTCAGTTTCTCTTTTGAGATTGTACCGCGAAGCTGTCCTATGGCAAGGGCGAGCATCGTGAGTACGGTGACTTGGCCTGTAAACGCTTTTGTCGATGCCACTCCTATCTCCGGGCCGACATGTATGTATGTGCCGGTGTCGGTCTCGCGTGCTATTGAAGAGCTTACCACATTGCATACTCCGTATACGAATGCGCCTTTCTCCTTGGCCAGCTTTATGGCGGCCAGAGTGTCGGCTGTCTCTCCCGACTGTGATATGGCTATGACGATATCCTGCGGGGTCACGACCGGATTGCTGTAGCGGAACTCGCTTGCATACTCTACCTGTGCCGGTATACGGGCTATGCTTTCAAACAGGCGCGCGCCTATGAGGGCGGCGTGCCATGATGTGCCGCAGGCTACAATGATTATGCGCGAGGCGTTTATAAAACGGTCGGGGTGGTCGGTAATACCCGACAATTTGATTTCGGTGCCGTTGTTGACTATGCGGCCGCGTATGCAGTCATATATCGAGTTGGGCTGCTCGAAAATCTCTTTGAGCATGAAGTGGGGATAACCGCCCTTTTCGAGCTGCGACACTGACAGACGCAGAGTCTGTATGTCGATGCTTGACGTACGGTTGTCGTTGGTTATCACACGTAGTGGCTCGTCGCGCGATATGATTGCTATCTCGTCGTCGCGCAGATATACCACCTGATTGGTATAATCTATGATCGGAGTGGCGTCGGAGGCGATAAATGTCTCGTCTTTTCCGATGCCTATTACCAAAGGCGAGCTCTTTCGTGCCGCGATTATGGTGTCAGGATTTTCGCTGTCGATTATGGCTATGGCGTAGGCGCCGATAACCTGATTGAGTGCTTCGCGCACCGCGTCGATAAGCGGGCATTTGTTGGTCGACTGTATATATTCGATAAGCTGTACCACCACTTCTGTGTCGGTCTCGCTCTTGAATACGCATCCGTGCTGCTCAAGTGCTTGTTTAAGCACGTTGTAGTTCTCGATTGTACCGTTATGCACAATCGCTATCTTGCCGTTTGAGCTGTAGTGGGGATGTGCGTTGATGTCGTTAGGCTCTCCGTGGGTGGCCCAGCGCGTATGCGCTATACCTATGGTGCCATCAATGTCCTTTGACTCGCAGAATGCCTCAAGATCGTTTACTTTTCCTCTTGTCTTGTACACATTAAGTCGGTCTTCGGAGTTGATCAATGCCACTCCCGCGCTGTCATAGCCTCTGTACTCTAATCGATGTAAGCCTTTAATTAATATCGGGTAGGCTTGCTGGTGTCCTATATATCCTACAATACCACACATAAAAATATAAATCGAGCTGTGTTATTTGTTATTTAACGGGTATTCAGCATAAATTATTGTTTAGTCGTGGTCGACCGTTTATTTGGTCTCCCAATTGGGTATATCTACAAGTTTGATGTTAAACTTAAGATTGCTGAACGGAAGTATCTTGCCTGAGCCTGAAGTGCCGTAGGCCGACTGATAGGGGATTATGACTTCCACCGAGTCGCCCACGTGCATCTCCTGAAGGGCTATGGTCCAGCCCGGTATAACCGCATTTACCTTTGTCTCAAAAAGGGAGTCGGGTGCGAGATAGCTTGAGTCAAACGCTTCATCGTTATATAACCGTCCGATATACTTTACTGCCACGGTCGATGTGTAGTAGGGCATCAGGTTACCGGCAGTAGCGTTGCGGTCATTGAACCAATGCATAAGTACATACTGGCCTTTATCGTATGTGGGTATGATTTTACGATAATACGACGCCGAACCTAACTCAAGTTCAGAGAGCCAGTTGTTGTTCAGTTCGCGCCACTCCTTGTAATCGTCAAGATTATTGTCATCTTTACAGGATATGAGCGTTACGACGGCTATCACAAAAAATGCTATGATCGGAAATTTTTTCATTTATCGTCTTTTAGAATTCTACTTTTGGTGCGTTCTCCGCTCCTGCTGCGGCTTTGAACTGGGGCTTGGCGGTGAAGCCGAACCATCCGGCATAGATGGTTGTGGGAAATTTCTTGATCGAAGTGTTGTAGTCCTTTACCGCTTCGGTATAGCGTCCGCGAGCTACCGAGATGCGGTTTTCTGTGCCTTCAAGCTGGACCTGCAGGTCACGGAAGTTTTCGTTGGCTTTCAGGTCGGGATATGCTTCTGTCACTGCAAGAAGCGACTTCAGAGCCCCTGTAAGTTCGTTCTGGGCTTCCTGAAAGCGGGCGAGAGTCTCTTCATTAAGATCGTCGGCGCTGATATTGATCGACGTAGCCTTGCTGCGGGCTTCGGTTACCTTTGTCAGCGTACCCTCCTCATGTGCGGCATAGCCTTTTACAGTAGCCACAAGGTTGGGTATGAGGTCGGCGCGACGCTGATACTGGTTCTCTACTTCGGCCCAGTTTTGGTCTACGTTTTGTTGTTTTTCAACCAATGAGTTATAGTTGCATGACGAGAGAGAGGCCATGCAGACAATCCCGATAAGGAAAGTCTTTACGTTGTGCAATTTCATTTTCTAAATTATAAATATGTGTTGTCGGGTTGTTATCCAAGTTTGCGCAACAGTGAGTTGATGCTTACCGTGTCGTGGATGAGACGGTGTAGCTCGCTGATGTCAACACGCTTCTGCTCCATTGAGTCGCGCTCGCGCAGAGTCACTGTGTTGTCCTCAAGGGTCTGGTGGTCTACGGTAACGCAGAAGGGAGTACCTATGGCATCCTGACGGCGGTAGCGCTTACCGATGGAGTCTTTCTCTTCGTAGTGGGTCGGGAAGTCAAATTTGAGGTCGTTGACTATCTCGCGTGCCTTTTCGGGCAGACCGTCTTTACGCACGAGCGGCATGACGGCACATTTGACCGGAGCCAATGCCGGGGGCAGGTGCAGTACCACGCGGGTCTCGCCACCTTCAAGCGGCTGCTCCTCGTAGCTTGAGCAGAGTACCGACAGGAACATACGGTCAACACCTATCGAGGTTTCTATCACGTAAGGCACGTAGCTTTCGTTGAGTTCGGGGTCGAAGTACTGTATCTTCTTGCCGGAGAACTTCTCGTGTTGCGACAGGTCAAAGTTGGTACGCGAGTGTATGCCTTCCACTTCCTTGAAGCCGAACGGCATCTCAAACTCGATGTCAGTGGCCGCGTTGGCATAATGGGCCAACTTTTCGTGGTCGTGGTAGCGATATTTGGCATCACCGAGGCCGAGAGCCTTGTGCCAGCGGAGGCGAGTCTCTTTCCAGCGCTTGAACCATTCGAGCTCTTCACCGGGACGTACAAAGAACTGCATCTCCATCTGCTCGAATTCGCGCATGCGGAAGATGAACTGGCGTGCCACGATCTCGTTACGGAATGCCTTACCTATCTGGGCTATACCGAACGGGATGCGCATACGACCGGTTTTCTGTACGTTAAGATAGTTGACAAATATACCCTGAGCTGTCTCGGGGCGCAGATATACTGTCATGGCTCCGTCGGCAGTCGAGCCCATCTCCGTGCGGAACATAAGGTTGAACTGACGTACCTCGGTCCAGTTTTTTGTGCCTGATATAGGGTCGACGATCTCTTGGTCGATTATGATTTGGCGCAGTTCATTTAGGTCGTTGTCGTTCATAGCTTTCGCGAAGCGCTCGTGAAGAGCGTCGCGCTTGGCCTTGTGCTCCTGTATGCGGGGATTGGTCTGACGGAAGAGTGCCTCGTCAAAGCTGTCGCCGAAGCGTTTGCGTGCTTTTTCTACCTCTTTTTCTATTTTGTCGTCCATTTTGGCTATGGCGTCTTCGATAAGAACGTCGGCGCGATAGCGTTTCTTGGAGTCTTTGTTGTCAATCAGGGGGTCATTGAAAGCATCTACGTGTCCTGATGCTTTCCATATGGTAGGATGCATGAAAATGGCCGAGTCTATACCCACGATGTTTTCGTGAAGCAGGGTCATTGCGTCCCACCAGTAACGTTTTATGTTGTTTTTGAGTTCCACTCCGTTTTGTCCGTAGTCATACACGGCCGACAGACCGTCGTATATTTCGCTGGACTGGAACACAAAACCGTATTCTTTGGCATGTGATACTATCTTTTTAAACTGATCTTCTTGTTGTGCCATTTCGAGTAGTTTTATAAGTCAGTGAATTTAAAGACGCAAAGATAACGAAAAAAGCTCAATCGAACAAAATTTCGGCTTTCTCTCCCAATGAAAGGTCCAAATGGATAAATTCGCCGGCTTTTACGCGTTTGCCGTTGACCGATATGTGTCTTGTCTTTGTCGGTGTTTTTATTTTCAATTCTGATACCGGTCCGCCTATTATGGTGGCCGACTTGATTTTACCGTTGTCCCACTTCAGATCGATCGTGGCGCCTCCCCTTACTCTGAAGCCGTGTAGTGAACCTGACCGCCATTCCGCAGGCAGTGCGGGGAGCATGTTGATGAAGCCGTCCTGACTCTGCAACAACATTTCGCTTATGCCGGCCGTACCGCCCCAGTTGCCGTCCATCTGGAACGGCGGGTGAGAGCAGAACAGATTCGGGAATGTGCCTGCGCCGTGTCCCTGATAGTCGGTACCGTTGTATACATATGCCGGCACGAGCAGTGCCTTGAACAACTTGTAGGCTCTGTCGCCGTTGCCCAAACGGGCCCAGAAATTGACCTTCCATGCTCGGCTCCATCCCGTGCCCCCGTCGCCGCGGCGTTCGAGCGTCTTACGGCATGCTTCGGCAAGTTCGGGCGTGAGATACGCCGATATGCCGTTGCCCGGATGCAGGGCATATAGATGACTTACATGACGGTGGTGCGGGTCGGTCTCGTTGTACTCTTCAAGCCACTCCATAAGCCTCCCGTCATGACCGATGCTGTCGTGTGGCAATAGTGCCATGTCGCGGCGCAGCGAGTCGGCGAATAGTGAGTCCACGCCAAGTATTGCGGCGGCTTCGGCCACATTGCCGTAAAGCTCGCGTATTATCTGGGAGTCCATTGCCGGACCCATGCATACACTTATCGGTGTGGGGTCGTCGCCGATGGTAAATGAATTTTCGGGAGAGGAGGAGGGGGCTGTCACGAGCCGGCCGTGTTTGGGCTCTTTTATCATGGTCGACTTGAAAAATTCGGCCGCACCTTTCATAATAGGATATATCTCCGACAGATATTGACGGTCGGCGGTATAAAGATAGTGTTCCCAAAGATGTGCGCAAAGCCATGCTCCGCCGGTATTTGTGGCTCCCCATGACGGGTGCTGGCCCGGGTCGGTGTATTCCCACGGGTTGGTCATCATGTGCATGACCCATCCGCGGGCTTTAGGTCCGTAAAACACTTTGGCCGTATGCTCTCCGTTGGGCACGGCGCGCTTTACCAAGTCTATGAGCGGACCGTGAAGTTCCGACAGGTTGCCCGGTTCTACAGGCCAATGGTTCATCTGTACGTTTATGTTGGTATGGTAGTCGCCGTTCCACGGTGTCGCTACTCCGTTGGCCCATAGTCCTTGAAGATTCGGCGGCATGGCTCCGGGAAGAGTGCTGCATATGAGCAGATATCGGCCATAGTTGTAGTACAAAGCGGCAAGTGAGGGGTCGCTCTGTGACTGAAAAGCTTTGATGCGTTGGTCTGTAGGCAGTTTGGCCGCGGCACCTTCTTCAAGTACCACTCCGGCACGGTCAAATAGAGCGCGATGACGTTCTATGCCCTTGTCTTTCAGTCCGGCAAGAATTTCGGTAGCGGCGGTAGCTTCGTTGACGGCATTTACTGCGGCCGTACTGTATAAAGCCCCGTAAAGGTAGGTAGTGGCCGCGCCCATCACGATGTAGACTTCATCGGCATTTGTAGCGGTAAGGGTTGAATCGGTAGAGTGGGTGCCGGCTCCGTAGCCGTTTGCGGTAATGGATGCAGAAAGTGCATATTTCATGCCGTCAACACCTTTTGCTCCGCTGTCAAGTGTGCCGGTCATTATAAGTCGGTCGTTGCCGCCTGACGATACCGTAGCTCTTTCGGGCCGCGACAGAGAGGCGGTTAGGTTTATGCTGCCGGGTCGTGATGCTTTTATCCTGTAAATCATGACATCGGCGCCACGCGGCACATAGCATTCCTGAATATATTCGGTGCCTGATATGGAATAAGATGTATAGGCTGTAGCTTCGGTAAGGTCGAGCCAACGGGTGTAGCCGGTGACTTTGTCGGAGTTGTATGACAAGTCGATGTTCAGGTCGGCGAGCATCTGATAGCTGCCGTATGTGCCGCCGTCGGTAGTCATTGTGGGTACGAATGTCGAGTACATCAATTCCTGTGCCTCGCGGTTTCGCCCTTCGGTAAGCAGACGTTGTATCTCCGGCAGGCTTTTGGCTGCCTCCGGGTTGTCATAGCATGCTTTTGATCCGCTCCACATGCTTATCTCGTTTAGCACCACGTGTTCTTTGAACGGATTGCCGTATGGCATCATGCCGAGCCGTCCGTTGCCTACCGGAAGGGTCTCCTCCCATTGTATGGCCGGGGCTGTGTACCATAATGTCTTGTCGGGCGAAAATCGGTTGTCAGCCGTCATTGAGCCGGCAGACGTGTAAAATAGCAATACTATAATTCCGGAAAGGTAATTTTTCATCTGTAAACAGTGTAAAAGTTAAAGTTGTGTTAGAGTATTTATTCGCAAAGATACTAATATACAGTTAATATATTTCTACTTGTGGCTTTGTTTTTTGTATGCTGAAAATGCCCCAATGTAAATCCTGTGATACGTTATTGTGAAAAATAATGTCATAATGATATGAAAAACGTTTGTTTTTATTACTTTTGCGCGACCAAAATTAGTACTGATTGCAAAGATTATATATAAACCAATTAAAATCATGAGAAAATTATTAAAACAGTTCAATTTATTATCGCTCGTTGCAACAGCATTGGTATTGTCTACAACTGCGTGCAGCGACGACGATAAGCCGGAGGCGCCGGTCGAAGCGCCAACATTTAACGTGACGGTCAAAAATCTTGAACGCACATCGGTCGATTTTGCTATAGAATCCGCGCAGGCTGCGGACTATGCATACGTCATAACAGAAAAAGACGGTAAAGAATTCACCGATCCGGAAGAAGTATTTGAAGAAGGGAGTTCAGGGATGTTGGAGGATGGACATATTCTTGTGAATACCATTGAGATGGAGGGTGGTAAAGAATATAAACTTTATGTCGCTACCCGAAAGATAAACCCTTATGTCTACAGCGACGTGAAAGTTGTTGATCTAAATACGTCCATACCATATGACAGGATGCTGACTCTTGATAAAATAGGGTATACGGATTTCAAGTATCACATTGAAAAACCTGCCGATGTTGAGCGGGTTATGCATCTTGTAGTCAGAAAGAATGATTATGAAGGTGTAAAGAAAATCCTTGAAAGTTTCGGCGAAGTGACAGAGGAAGGATATCTCGAAGCTTTCGGGCACTCTGTGACTGAATCGACTGATATTTACTACGATAAATACGGTAAGGATGCTTCGGGCGATGGATATGATGTGCATATACATTCCAATACGACTTTTCTTGCAATGACCGGCGTTGTCGATGAAGACGGTAAGATCGATAGAGAACGTTTTGAGTGCGTTGAGTTTAATACACGCAAGGCTGAGGTGTCGCCCTGCGAATTTGATGTTGTCATAACACCGACATCAACATCGGCATTAGTCACCATCACTCCGCAGGAGGGGATTGTAAGCTATCGTGCGCTTGTAGATTCAAAAGATGAATACGAGTATTGTCGTCGCGAGGGAGAGCAACAGGTGCGGTACCATATAATAGGTCATTGGGATGACAGCACAAATCCTGTAAAACGTGAATATAATGGCGTCAATCAGATAACAGCGAGTGGTCTTATCCCGAATAAATCATATATCGTCGGAATCGTCGGCTTTGATGCTCAAGGCCGTGAAAAGGTGAAGATGGTGGAATTTGTCACCGGTCAGCCTACAGGTCCGGCTCCTACGGTAAATATCAGTGAGGTCACACCGTCTGTCGCTACCCCATGGAATACCAAGGCATTCAATGTGAAAGCTATGAATGCGGTGGAAATTCGCTATGGTTTTTGGCCGAAAGCTCGGGTAGACGAAGTCGTTGGTTCCGGCAGCAGTCTTGAATTGGTTATACAGAATAATGGTGTCCAGTGTTCTGACGAACAGCTTGAAGCAATATTATCAGCTGATGGGATGGTATTTGAAACGAACGATCTTGAACCCGAAACCGAATATTTGTTCGGCATTTATGCACGCACGGAAGAATATGTAGTTACGATAGATAGCCGTGTGTTCACTACTGAAGAGCTTCCGCAGACCGGTGGTGCAGTGCGTAAAAATATGCCCGGTAGATATATTGCTTCCACCACCGATGAGAACGGAGACGAAGTCACTTTCCCTGTGGTTATAAGTACCGGTGTAAACGATGCTACCATATCGGATTATTCGTCTAAGAATCGTCTGGTGGCTCTCGGCTTCGGCCCTGCCGATGAATTCCCGTATCAGTCACCTGAAGAGACAGTTTCCGATGAACCCGATGCGTATTATGGACCGAAGTGGTTTATCGAATTTACCGACGATAAGATCTGTGTTCCGTCGGCGTCCGGTAAAGCTTGGTCAATGGGATTGGTGGACGGAATAGCCACATATATCAAGGGTTTCGGCGTACGTCAGACGGCAAACGGCCCTCGTGACATGGAATTCGACGACGAATTCTTGGTTGAAGTATCGGAAGACGGTAATATCGTCACTGTCAAGGGCACTTTCCATGACATAGGACAGGGAGGCACATGCTATCCTGCAATGCTCACCCCCGGCTCCGGCTGGTTCTCGCCTAATGTATATCATTTCAAATGCTATTCGGATTTGGTGCTGACACGTCAGCCTGATAATACGGCAAGTCTGCTGAGGGCTATATCGATGCCTAAAACTACGATTGTAAAAGTCGGTGTTGAAGACAGCCGCGAAGATCGTAAATCTATTGCAGACAAATTAAAATAAATAAGTTACAAACGTATAACATACAGAATAATGTTAAAATCAAACATGTTAAAATCCATACTGATGGTGCTATGCATCGGCTTGATGCCGGTATTTGTATCATCGTGTAGCGACGATGAGGAACCGCTTCTTGAAGGCCATGGCATAGTTGAGGCTGAATGGTCTGATGTCAACGATGCGGATCTCGACGGAGCAACATTGGTGTATGAGTTCATGGCTCCTGCCGCATGGACTGCCACTTGCAGTGATGACTGGTGCATTATGATGACTGAAAGCGGTGTGGCCGGTTTATCGTCGTTGAGAATCAAAGTTGCTCCTAATGAAGGACAATATGGACGTTCGACCACCGTGAATATACAGACTGAAGGCTATTCGGAGCCATGTGTGCTTACCATACGGCAGGGTGAAGGATTCCTTGAAAAGGGCGATGGAGTTTACCGCGAAATAAACAACTGGATCTATGATCGCATGAGCACATATTATTTGTGGAATGAAAAAATACCGGAGCTGACGCTTGACTATAGCCTTGACTACCAGCGGTTCCTTACTTCTATCCTTGATGGTGTAGCAGCTTATGATGATGTGAATCATGACGATGGCGCGTGGGCTAATGGTAGCCGTCAGAACTATTACACCTATATAGAGAGCAATGCTCCGATATCGCGTGCTGTAGGTACTCCATATACCGATTCGGGAATTATGATTACCGCCACTATTCTCGGAACGAGCGATGATGCTCCCTGCGGTTTTGCTGTGCTTTGGGTTACTCCGGGTTCGCCTGCCGACAAGGAAGGAGTGAAAAGAGGTGATTTCATTTCGACAGTCAATAAGATTGCGGTTACTCAGAACAATTATCAGTCCTTGGGTTCTCAGGTATTTAACGGCAACGTGACAATAGACCTAAATGATGTGGAATTTGTCAACGGTGTGCCGAAAATCACTCCACGAGTACCGTCGGTTCTTGTAGGAAAAGATTCATATGTAGATCCGTCAATATACAAATGGGATGTTGTTAAAGCTCCAAACGGAAAGAATATCGGTTATCTTCTCTATATGGGATTCCATACGGCGTATGATAAGCAACTTATAGATGTCTTTAACGAGTTCAAAGCCAAAAATATTGATGAACTTATAATTGACTTGCGATATAATAATGGTGGACATGTGCTGTCAAGTACTCTTCTCGGTACTCTTGTGGCCGGCGCCGCTCATACCGGGGATATTTATGTCCGCACTATTTATAACGCATCGCGAACCGCTGCCGGTGAGGTCGGCGAATATCGTATAGGAGAGGCTGCGAATCCGGAGAACAATGGTTACTCACTCATTCCTGAAGCTTTGACAAGCTCTTTGAATTTGAGCCAGATATATGTGATCGGTTCAGGTTCGACAGCATCTGCCAGCGAATTGCTTATCAATGGTCTGCGAGGTATGGATGTCGATGTCAATCTTATCGGAACAACTACTCATGGCAAGAATGTAGGTATGGAGGGCTGGATGAAAACGGCTGGCAACTACCAGTTCTTATTTTATCCTATTACATTCTATTGTGAAAATGCCAAGGGTTTCCGTGATTATTCCGAAGGCTTCATTCCCGATCTTATTGTTGACGATTCGAATATTTATCCCGGTGAATTCGGTACTACACGCGACTTGTTGACAAATTATGCCATACAATGGGCTTCAACAGGCGTAAAACCGGAGACTAAAGGTTCACGTGCCGCTGATGACAATGTCAAAGTACTTAAATCGAGCGCTGAAATGATGACCCCGCTTACCCGTAAAGTAGGAGGCTCCATAATGATGCGCAATTGATGCAGATTTAGGAGCTTTTTGAAAAAATTCTATCGGAAATTGAATTGCACCCCAAAGGTTATATACAAAACTTTTGGGGTGCAATATGTTTTTACACCATTATTTCGCTAAATTTTTGTAAATTTGTAGTGATATGACGTTATGTATCATTTTACCATTGAAATCATTATCCCATAAATGAGCGACGATATTATTATCCCTGAATACACTGATGAGGCTATTGACATGCCGGACGAAAACATCGGAAAGACTTCGTCACGCATGCCTGTCGACACAACCGACGGTGTTGTGAAACATCAATTGCGAGGCATGTACCAAAGCTGGTTTCTCGACTATGCTTCTTACGTGATACTCGAACGTGCGGTGCCGCATATAGCCGATGGTCTGAAGCCCGTGCAGCGCCGTATACTCCATTCGATGAAGACGATGGATGACGGACGTTTCAACAAGGTGCAGAATGTGGTGGGCGATACAATGAAGTATCACCCTCATGGTGACGCATCTATAAAAGATGCGCTTGTGCAGCTCGGGCAGAAAGAGCTGCTTGTGGAGACGCAGGGTAACTGGGGTAATATACTTACCGGAGCATCGGCCGCTGCCGGACGTTATATCGAAGCGCGTCTGTCGCCTTTCGCGTTGGAGGTGCTTTACAGTCCTAAAGTCACTGACTGGACGGTGTCATATGACGGGCGTAATCCCGAACCGGTAACTTTGCCTGTCAAGTTCCCTTTGCTGCTTATGCAGGGGGCCGAGGGTATAGCCGTGGGCCTATCTTCCAAGATACTGCCTCATAATTTTAATGAGATTATAGATGCTGCCGTGGCTTATCTGCGGGGAGAGCCGTTTGTGCTTTATCCCGATTTTCCTACCGGAGGCTTCCTTGACGTAAGCAAATACAATGACGGCGAGCGCGGCGGTTCGGTAAAGATACGAGCCAAAATCGAGAAGGTCGACAATAAGACTCTTGCCATAACCGAAATACCTTACGGCAAGACGACCGGCACAATCAACGACTCTATTCTTAAAGCTGCCGAAAAGGGTAAGATAAAAGTGCGTAAGGTTGAAGACATGACTTCGGCTACTGCACTCATTCTTGTACATCTGCTCCCCGGTACATCGTCAGACAAAGCCATCGACGCTCTATATGCTTTCACCGATTGCGAGGTCAGCATATCGCCCAATTGCTGCGTCATATCCGATAAAAAACCTCATTTCCTCGGAGTAAGCGATGTGTTGCGCCACAGCGTCGACTCTACGCTCGACCTGCTTCGTCGCGAGTTGTTGATAAAACGTGGAGAGATACAGGAAGCCCTGCATTTTGCCTCGCTTGAACGCATATTTATCGAACAGCGCATATACAAGGACAAGGAGTTTGAACAGGGCGATACAATGGATGCCGTGTTGGAGCACATAGACCGCAGGCTTGAACCGTTCAAGGAGTCGCTCTTTCGCGAAGTCACCCGCGATGACCTGCTTAAACTTATGGAGATAAGGATGAAGCGCATCCTGAAGTTTAACAGTGATGAGGCTGACCGCGTAATCGCCAATCATAAAGAGCGCATAGCCGAAATAAACGACCGTCTCGACCATATGGTCGATTATACTGTAGATTGGTTCCTCGGGTTGAAAGAGAAGTACGGTGAGCCTTATGTGCGTCATACGGTTATAAGAGGATTCGACAGCATAGAGGCGGCTACGGTAGCTGAAGCTAACGAGAAGCTGTACATAAACCGTGAAGAAGGATTTATCGGTACCGCGCTGAAGAAGGACGAGTACTTATGCAATTGTTCTGACATAGACGACATAATCATCTTCTATAAAGACGGCAAGTATAAGGTAGTCAAGGTACAGGATAAACTATTCATCGGCAAGAATGTGCTGTATGTCAATGTGTTCAAACGCAATGACTCGCGTACTATATACAATGTCATATATCAGAACGGCAAGGGAGGCATATATTATATGAAGCGTTTTGCCGTAACCGGTGTGACGCGCGACAAGGAGTATGATGTCACTCAAGGACTGCCCGGCTCGAAGATTTTGTGGTTTTCAGCTAACCCGAACGGGGAGGCCGAAGTGGTCAAGGTGACTTTGAAACCTAAACTACGTCTGAAGACATTGCAGTTTGATGTGGATTTCGGTGAACTCGCTATAAAAGGCAAGGGAGCGCAGGGCAATATTGTCACTAAAAATGAAGTACACCGGTTTACCCTCAAGGAGAAGGGCGCTTCTACTCTCGGAGGCCGTGAAGTATGGTTTGACCCTGATGTGCTTCGCATAAATTATGACAAGAGGGGCACATTTCTCGGAGAGTTTGCCGGTACAGACAAAATACTTGTAATCCTTAAGTCAGGAGAGTATTATATGTCAACATTCGATGCCGGAAATCATTATGAAGACAATATATTGCGCATAGAGAAGTATCGTCCGGGCCATGTATGGACCGCTGTACTAAACGATGCCGATCAGGGTTATCCATATCTTAAACGCTTTACATTCGAGCCGGTGTCGAAGCGCACGCGATTCCTCGGCGATAACGATAAGTCGACGTTGATTTTGCTTAGCGACGCTCTCGGATGTCGTCTTGAAGTAAAGTACGGTGGTGATGATGCATTCCGTCCCGCTATGGTGGTGGACGCTATGGAGTTTGTCGCTGTCAAGAGCTACAAGGCTAAGGGTAAACGACTGACTACATACATTGTAGATTCGGTTACCGAACTTGACCCTCGTGAAGTGGATGAGACCGATAATGAAGTTTCGCCTGATGATAATGATGCGGACGGCGATGAAGTGAATGAACCTGATCGATCCGATGATGAGGTCCGTGACGAGATAAACGGGCAGAAACGAATATTTTAATGCTTAATGAAACGTACAATTATATTTATAGCCGTATTTATAGCGGCGATGTTGTCGGGCTATTCGCAGGAGAAGCCGGTGACTTTGCGTCCGGTGACCTCGGCTTACACAGCTGAAATGGGCGGCGCAAATTTGGCCAATACCTATTTGACGCCGCTTAAATATACCGGATGGAGCACAGCGTTTAATTACGAACGCATGCAGGCCATGAAGTTTAATCCCGACAAATGGGTTATGCGGCTTGCCGCCGGTTTAACTCTTGACGGTACTGAAAACCCGGCCAAAAATGCCGATATGTGGCGTCTTGTAGGTGAATTTTCATGGGGAATGACTTATAGATGGCGACTACCCTACAATATAACTGTCGCTGCCGGAGGTAGTACCGGGATTGATATAGGTGTGCTGTATAACTCGCGCAACGGTAACAATCCCGTGGCTGTGGAAGCTGCATGGACCGTCAATATTACCGGATATGCAACATGGAATACGCGTATAGGCCGGATGCCGGTCACGTTACGTTATCAGCCTACAGTGCCGGTGACGGGAGTGTTTTTCTCGCCCGATTACGGCGAACTGTTTTATGAGATATCGCTCGGTAATGATTCGGGCCTTGTACATGGCGCTTGGTGGGGCAATTATTTCCGCATGGAAAATCTTGTAACCGCCGACTTGCATTTCGGTTCCACATGTCTGCGGATCGGTATGCGAAGCAATGTGCTGTCGACCAAAGTGAACAATATTGTCACCCGTGTGGTGACCACCGCAGCCGTCATCGGCATATCGGGTGAGTGGATCAGTCTTAATCCTTCGCGTGGCCTCGATTCAAAGGCCCGCATAATTTCAGCATTGTATTGATGAAACGCATATGTTATTTAATGATGCTCGTGTTGCTGGCGGCTACGACATCATGTCATAAATTGGAGTCTTGGAGCGACAGTCAGCGTGGTAATTTCGAGGCGCTGTGGACTATTATGGATCAGCACTATTGCTTCTTTACCGAGAAGGGTGTCGACTGGGATGAGATACACACGCGCTATGCCGCCAAAGTTAGCGATGATATGACTGACAAGGAGTTGTTCTATGTATGTGCCGATATGCTCAACGAGCTGCGCGACGGCCATACCAATCTCAGCTCTTCGTTCAATGTGTCATATTATAGAAAGTGGTGGAGCGACTATCCGGAAAACTATAACGCGCGTCTCGTCGAGGAGCATTATCTCAACTTCAACTATCTGAGTGCTGGTGGTATGGACTATGCTATTCTGCCTCAGAATGTGGGCTATGTGCGCTATTCGAGCTTCAACAGTATGGTGGGAGAAAGCAATCTTGACCAGATATTGCTGCACCTTAACGTGTGCGACGGATTGATTATCGATGTGCGCGACAACGGCGGCGGCAGCATGACAAATGTCGAGACCATAGTACGGCGTTTTATCACGGAGCGCACTCTCGCCGGCTACATATCGCACAAGACCGGTCCCGGACATGATGACTTTTCGAAGCCCTATGCCTATTACTATGACCCTGCTGATGCCGGCCGCATCATGTGGGGAAAGCCTGTGGTGGTGCTGGCGAGTCGCGGTACATTCAGCGCCGCCAACAATTTCGTGTCGATAATGCAGTACAGACCTAATACTATCATCGCCGGTTCTACTACCGGCGGCGGCAGCGGCATGCCGTTTAACTCCGAATTGCCTAACGGCTGGGGCATACGCTTTTCGGCATGTTCGGTACTTGACGCCAAAGGCAATACTACCGAGCAGGGTATAGAGCCGACGCCCGGTTGTGCTGTCGATCTTGATCCTGTGCAGGCTCTTGACGGACACGATACGATACTCGACTTCGCCATAAGCTATCTTACAGGCACCTCGCTTGCTTACAATCGTCAGTAGATTATAATTATTTATAAAAATGTCAATGAGAAAGTTATTTTGTGCTATGGCAGGTCTTGCTGTCGTAGCATCTGCCGTTGCCGATACCCCGTTGTGGTTGAGGTATCCGGCCATTTCGCCCGACGGCTCTACGATAGCGTTCTGCTATCAGGGCGATATTTTTACCGTGCCGGCGGCAGGAGGGGTCGCAACACGTATCACTACCAATCCCGCCTATGATTATATGCCGGTATGGAGTCCTGACAGCCGGTCGATAGCGTTTGCTTCCGACCGCAATGGCAATATGGACGTGTATGTGGTGAGTGCCGAAGGTGGAGCTCCGCGTGCTGTTACCGTGAACTCGGTCAATGAGACTCCGGTGCTGTTTATTGACAACGATCATATTGTCTACTCGGCTTCGATGCTGCCCGACCGTAAAGACATACAATTCCCTTCCGGACAGTTTCCGCAACTATACAAGATACCTGTTGACGGAGGCCGTCCGGTCATGTTTTCGTCGCTTGCCATGGAGAGCCTTTCGGTGAATCCGGTTGACGGCATTATATTATATAATGATAAGAAAGGCTATGAAGATACATGGCGCAAGCATCACCGTTCATCAATCACCCGCGACATATGGTCATGCGCTCCCGATGCTAAATCGTCATTCAAAAAACTGACTGATTTTGCCGGAGAGGATCGTAATCCGGTGTGGGCGCCCGACGGTAAGTCTTACTACTATCTTAGCGAGCGCGACGGCAGTTTCAATGTGTACAAGTCGTCACCCGGAAAAGCGGTTGAGCGCTTGACCCGTCATGACCGCCACCCTGTGCGTTTTCTCTCGTCATCTGACAATGGTCTGTTGTGTTATTCCTATGACGGTGAGATTTACACTCTTGCCGAGGGCGGCGAACCGCATAAAGTGGCCGTTTCGATAGTGAGCGATGTGGTGGAGCGTCCTGTGCTTGCACGAAATCTGCGTAGCGGTGCGTCGGATGTTTCGGTCTCTCCCTCCGGCAAAGAGGTCGCGTTTATAGTGCACGGCGATGTTTATGTTACTTCGATAGAGTACAACACTACTCGTCGCATAACGGATACACCCCAACAGGAGCGTGACGTGGACTTCAGTCCTGACGGCAGGTCGCTCGTGTATGCGGCCGAGCGCGGCGATACATGGGGCATATATGAATGTAAACTTGTGCGTGATGAAGATAAATATTTTACTTATGCGCAGGATATTGTAGAGACTCCTCTTGTCGTAAATGAAAAAACGTCGTTTCAGCCCAAATATTCTCCCGACGGCAAGGAAGTGGCTTTTCTGGAAGACCGTACGGCGCTGCGTGTCATTAATCTTAAAGACAAAGCGGTGCGCACCGTGCTTGACGGCAAGTACAATTACTCTTACAGCGACGGCGACCAAGAGTATCAGTGGAGTCCCGACAGCAAGTGGTTTCTTGTTCGGTATATTGGAGTAGGCGGATGGAACAACACCGACATAGCTCTTGTTAAGGCCGATGGGAGCGGCGACATAACCAATCTTACCGAGAGCGGATATTCCGACAGTAATCCGCGTTGGGTACTTGACGGAAAGGCCATGATATGGTCATCGGACCGTGCCGGTTACCGTAGTCACGGTAGCTGGGGTGCTGAGGACGACGTGTATGTCATGTTCTTTGACGGCGACGCTTGGGACCGCTTCCGTTTGAGTAAGGAGGACCTTGCTCTTGTCGAAGAGCGAGAGAAAGAGACTAAGGATAAGGAGAGCGAAGGTAAAGATGATTCTGACAAGAAGAAAAAGAAGAAAGAGGGTAAAAAAGATAAGAATAAAGACGATAAGGCCGATAAAAAGAAGGATCTTGTCTTTGACCTTGCCAACCGTCGTGACAGAGTCATGAGGCTTACCGGCAACTCTTCGCATCTGGGTGACGCGTGGCTGTCGACCAAAGGCGACAAGTTGTATTATTGCGCCGCTTTTGAAAGCGGATATGACCTGTGGGAGCATGATCTGAAGGAACGTTCGACCAAGATTATAATAAAAGGAGTGGGCGGCGGAGCCTTCAATATAGATAAGGAGGGTAAGAAAGCGTATCTGTCATCAGGCGGCGGTATTAAGGAGATTGATTTCGACGGGGCCAAGAGTAAGGATATACCCTTTGTCGCCGAGTTCAACTATCGTCCGGCCGAAGAACGGGCCTATATGTTCAACCATGCTTGGCGTCAGGTGAAGGATAAATTTTACGATCCCGCCATACATGGCATAGACTGGGACGCTTATCACCGCGATTATGCACGATTCCTTCCACACATTAATAATAATTACGATTTCCGCGATATGTTGTCGGAGATGCTAGGTGAACTTAACGGCTCACATACGGGCTCGCGCTACTACGGCACAATGGCGGAGTCTTCGCCCGCTACTGCAGTGCTTGGCGCTTTTTATGACGACAGCTATGACGGTGACGGACTTTGTATAGCCGAGATAATCGCCCGCGGTCCGTTGACAAAGGCCGGAAGCAAGATAAAGGCCGGATGCGTGATTGAGAAAATAAACGGCGACACCATAAAGAAGGATGCCGATTATGCTCCTCTGCTTGCAGGTAAGTCAGGTAAGAAGGTTGTTTTGTCAGTGTATGATCCGTCGACAGGAAAACGTTTTGAGGAGACCGTCACACCTATAAGCTACGGTGCACAGTCTACACTTTTGTATAGACGTTGGGTCGAGAACAACCGTCGCAAAGTAGAGGAACTCTCCGGTGGAAAAGTCGGATATGTGCACGTGGAGGGTATGGACAGTCCGAGTTTCCGCGAGGTATATTCTGACTTGCTCGGTCGCTACCGCAATTGTGAGGCCGTGATAGTAGACACCCGTCATAACGGTGGAGGATGGCTGCACGACGACCTTGCCACGCTGCTTAGCGGTAAGGAGTACGCGCAGTTTGCTCCGCGCGGACAATACATAGGCAGCGATCCGTTCAACAAATGGCTCAAACCGTCATGTGTGCTTATATGTGAAGACAATTATTCGAATGCACACGGTTTCCCGTGGGTATACAAGACTCTGGGCATAGGTAAACTTATAGGTGCTCCGGTACCGGGTACCATGACAGCCGTGTGGTGGGAAACACAGATTGATCCGAGCATCGTGTTTGGCATACCGCAGGTAGGTTGTCGTGATATGAACGGCAATTATCTTGAAAATCAGGAGTTGCAGCCAGATATTAAGGTATACAATACTCCGGAGATGCAGTTGTCGGGACGTGACCTTCAGCTTGAAACTGCTGTCAACGAGATGCTCAAGCTCTGCAAATAATATTATTTTAACTATACGAAAAAGGTCGGCTCTTGTTGATGGGGCCGACCTTTTTATGATTGCTAAGTTGATATATTATCAGATAGCGTCGTCTTCTACCGTTTCAAGCTGATCTACATCGGCGGCGGGAGCGTCGGACGTAGCGGCTTCAAGTTTCTTCATGATTGAGAATATGAATGCGGCGGAGATAAGGCATATTACGATAAGTATGCCCCAGATTACCGACACGGGGATTTTGCCCCAAAGAAGCATCGGTATCGATACGAGGTAGTTGCCGACTGCAGTTGCGGCAAACCATCCGCCCATCATCGAACCTTTCAGTTTGGGAGGAGCCACTTTGCTGACAAAGCTGATACCCATGGGCGACAACAGCAGTTCGGCAAATGTGAGCAGCAGGTAGGTCGAGATCAGCCAGTCGGGCGATACCGAACCGTTGGTGCCGATGAGGTTAAGCGAGGCAAGTACCATGACACCGTAAGCGGCTCCGGCCATAATCATACCGTAACCTATCTTGCGTGGAGCCGAGGGCTCTTTGCCTTTTTTTCCGAGCCAAGCGAAGAGAGCCATGGAGAATGGCGTAAGTGCCACTACATAGAATGGATTGAACTGCTGATACATGGCGGGGTCTACGCCCGTTACAACAGCGGGAGTTGTCGAATAGATGTACCAGATGGCGGCTACTACGGCAACTAAAATACCACCGCATATAGCGCGGGCTTTTAAAGTTGTGCTCTGAATGAAGCCGAACAAAGCATATACACCTGCCGCTATAGCCACAAGAGCCCATATGTTGAAACCGATGCGGGTCCAGCCCGATGCATCGGACGTTGTACAGCTTTTGGCAAACTCGGTCAGGGTCTGGCCGTTCTGGTGGAACACCATCCAGAAGAATATGACAACTGCAAATACAAGAAGAAGTGCTATCACGCGCTGCTTGGTCTGTGCCGGAGTAAGTTCTTTTCCGGTAGTAGCATCAGCTTTCTTGTCGGCGTTGTTTTTCTTGTCAGTTATTATATGAGCATAAGTGCGGCGGCCGAAAGTATAGATCAGGAAGCTGATGATAAGTGAACCGCATGCAAGAGCGAACGCATAGGAACATCCTGTCGAGAATGTGGTGATATAGTCGTTGGCAAAACCCAAGAGTGAGTCGAAGCTCACGCTGCACTTTGCGGCGAAGTCGGTCAGATAGCCGGTCAGGAATGCCGAGAGGTCGCCACCTGCCGCCATGCCGTTCTGAGTGGCAAACTCGGTCATGGTTTTTATCTTTTCCGGATCGGTGGGCATGTTGGTGAAGTTGTTTGTGTCTATACACCAGTTGCACACGGTAGCGGCCATGGCGTTGTCTGTGAGAAATCCTTTGCTTGACAGAGCCAGATTCTTGAGACCTACGGCAGCCATAGGAGCGAACATCGAACCAAGGTTGATGGCCATGTAGAAAAGCGAAAATGCCGCATCACGGCGATCGCCGTAGCGGCTGTTGTTGTACAAGTCGCCTACCATGACCTGAAGGTTACCCTTGAAGAGGCCTGTACCTACCGATATAAGGAGCAGGGCGGCAAAAAGTATCATCATTGATGCGTCGGAGCGCACGGGGGTGGGGGCAGACATAAGGGCATAGCCTATGAACATTACGGCAATACCTGTCACTACACATTTAGAAAAGCACCATTTGTCGGCGAGCCAGCCTCCTACGAGAGGCATGAAGTAGACGAGGGCAAGGAAGATAGAGAAAATCTGTCCCGTCCATTTTGCGTCAAACCCGAATTTCGCCTGAAGATAAAACAGGAAGATGGCGAGCATCGTATAGTAGCCGAAACGCTCGCCGGTATTGGCAAGCGAGAGCACGTACAAGCCCGCAGGTTGATTTTTAAACATAAATTGGGGTGTTAATTAATGATTGGTTTTAGATTAATTTATTTCAAGCTGTCGAGTTTGGCTTTGTAAGCCACAGCGTAGAGTTTCATCTGTTTTACAAGTGCTGCAAGTCCGTTGCTCCTTGTTGGCGAAAGGTGCTCGGCCAGTCCTATTTTGTCAATGAAGTACAGTTCGGAGTTCATTATCTCGTCGGGGGTGTGGCCCGAAAGTACTTTTACGAGCAGACTTATTATGCCTTTTACTATAATGGCGTCGCTGTCGGCTGTAAAGTCTATCTTGCCGTCGGGAGTAAGGTCGGCATGCAGCCATGCGCGGCTTTGACATCCTTCTATAAGATATTCCGGTGTACGATATTTTTCGTCGATCGGAGGCAGAGCGTTGCCGAGATCTATTATATAAGCATATCGATCCATCCAGTCGTCAATGTCTGCAAACTCCTCTATTATTTCATCTTGTTGTTGATTTATGGTCATTGCTTGTATTGATTATTAAATTGAAGTATTTAATTCTTTTCACGATATATGGTATTTACTACAGTCTGTCCCACGGCTTTTAGCGTCTTTTTGTCTATGTTGCTGAGATTATCCTGCAGAGTATGCCATGTCGGTGGAAAAGTGCCGGTAGAATGGTTGCCGCACTCTATTATGTCAATACATGGTATGCCGGCTCGGTTTATGAATATATGGTCATCTGTGACTCCTCCTTGCACTGATGACGGAAACTGCTTGCTGTAGCCCGATGCAGAAGCTATTTGCCATACCTTGTCATTGATATGCGCAGCCTCCTGTTCCGATACATATTCTTTGTGGAATTTAGCATTACTTCCGCCTACCATGTCGAGCAATATACCGTATTCCGGAAGGTTATCGCCTGAATATGGCATGTGGTTTATCCAATATTGTGTACCGAGACACCAAGTATCTTCGTTGCTGCCCCAACCTTCATTACGACCTGAGTCTTCTCCGTCAACAAACAGCAGGTCAATGCCTATGTCAGGTCGTTTTTCATGCATCAGTCGGGCTATTTCAAGGAGGACTGCAGTGCCGCTTCCTCCGTCATTGGCTCCAGGCACCGGGGTGCCGCGGTTTTCTATTTTGGGGTCATTGTCTGCCCACGGACGGGTATCCCAATGGGCTATCAGCAGTACACGGCGTGTCGAGCCGGTATTGAAACGCCCCATTATGTTTACTATAGGCATTTTGCCGCCAAGGTAATTCTCTACCGTTGTCGGCTGAAGCAATATGGTGTCGGCTCCGTAGGAGTCAAGTTTATTGACAATGAGGTCGGCGCAGGCTTTATGTCCGGGAGTGCCGGGTACGCGCGGGCCGCAGTCAAGTTGTTGTTTTATAAAGTTATAGGCGCTGTCGGCATTAAATATGACTGCGCTTTTCAAAGTCTCTTGCACGACCTGTGTCTCTGTGCGGCCGCTCTTGGTATGGCATGAACCTAAAACAACCGAGAGGAGCAAAATCGCAAAATGTAATATCTTCATAGGGCACTATGCATGATTGATTATCCAAAGTTACATAAAAGTTACAAAACTTAGACTTTTTCAGCGCATTGTGCCAGATGTTTACACATTTTTTAACTTTTGAAGCGTTTTTGTATGGGTAACGCACTCCGGAACCTCGGGAAGAAAGTGGGTAACATAGATGAGTGTTAGCTTGTCGCGCTTGACCAATGAGTTGATTACGGCTTTTACGCTGCGCTTGCGCGCCGAGTCAAGACCGTGGAGCGGTTCGTCGAATATGAGCAGGTCGGGATGCTTTATAAGCGTGCGGGCTATGAGTACGAGGCGTTGTTCACCGGTGGATAGTGTGTTGTAGCGTCGTTCAGCTAAGTTTTCGAGGTGAAAAAGTTCTATCCAGCGCCATGCTGCTTCTTTTGCCAATGGTGTGATGCGTGTGAAGTTGCCCGACGTGTTGGACAGGCCTTGTGCTATAACTTCAGCTACAGTGCCGTTATGACGGAAATATAGGTGCATCTCAGGTGACACATACCCTATGCGGCTTTTTATGTCCCATATGCTCTCGCCCGAGCCGCGTTTGCGGTCAAATATTACTATGTCGTTGCTGTAAGCCTGAGGGTTGTCGGCGTATACGAGGCTGAGCAATACCGATTTGCCGCATCCGTTGGGCCCTGCGAGTGCCCAGCATTCGCCGTTGAGTATTTTCCATGACTCGTCTTTTATGATATGTCGGTTGCCGTAACGTACGTTGCAGCTGTTCATTTGTAGAGTTACTTCATGAGTCGCGGCTGTGCGGGGCGATTTGGGCAGGCGTGCGGTATCGACGGCGAAGTCCATCAGGCTCATTAGTTGTGAGCGTAGAGCGGTGACGTCGCCGCTACATGCTATAGGTGCGCCTATGGTCAGGTCGGTCATGGGTATGACGGTGTCGGTACACGGAGGAAGCTCGTTGGGATTGCATAACAGCATAATGACCGATGTCCCTGCAGCAGATATGTCGGCCACGGCTTCGTCAAGCAATTCACGCGACGGGGCATCCAGCCCTATGTATGGATTGTCTATGATAATTATGTCGGGGCTTGACATAAGTGTATTTATAATCAGTAGCTTGCGCAGCTCTCCGCTTGACAGGAAGTTGAGTTTTTTGTCTTCTATACCGTCAATATGTAGCTGTCGGCATAGTCGGTCCCAGAGCGGTAAGTCGATTTTATCGCTCATTATCTCCTTTACAGTGGGCACTTCGTCGTTCATCGTCGCTTCATTGCGCTGTTGATAATATTCTACATGGCAGCCGCTGAGTGAGTGTATGTCATTGAACTCGACATAAGTTATCGACGGTTTGCCTTTGGGCGACGATATGGCGTTGGTCATGATGTTCCATCCTTTCTCGATGATTCTGCCAAGTGTGGATTTTCCGCTGCCGTTAGGGCCGATGACAACGGTCACACCTTCGGGAATGGTCACATGATGTGGATTTTTCAGCCCTACCCCTATGTAGCGCAGTGTGTCGCTCTGCAACTTTATAAGCTCTTTCATGACGCAAAATTACACTTTTCTGCCGATTTAAGTGCCCTATATCATGGGAAATGACTAATTTTGCACCCATAAAAATATAAAATATACTCTGATGAATTTTATTGACGAACTTAAATGGCGCGGGATGCTCCACACGATGATTCCCGGTACTGATGATTTTATAAACTCTCAGCAGACAACCGCTTATCTTGGCATTGACCCCACCGCCGACTCTCTTCATATAGGACACCTCTGCGGCGTTATGATATTGCGTCACTTCCAGCGCTGCGGCCACAAGCCCATAGCCCTGGTCGGCGGCGCTACCGGCATGATAGGCGACCCGTCGGGTAAATCGGCCGAGCGCAATCTGCTTGACGAGCCGACTCTTCGCCACAATCAGGAGGCTATCAAGAAGCAGCTTGCCAAGTTTCTTGATTTTGACTCCGATGCACCCAACCGTGCCGAGCTTGTCAACAATTACGACTGGATGAAGGACTTCTCTTTTCTCGACTTTGCGCGACTGATAGGCAAGCATATTACCGTCAACTATATGATGGCCAAGGACTCGGTAAAAAAACGTCTTAACGGCGAAGCACGCGACGGACTGTCATTTACCGAATTTACCTACCAGCTGCTTCAAGGCTATGACTTCCTGCATCTGTACGAGGAAAAGGGCTGTAAACTGCAGATGGGCGGTAGCGACCAATGGGGCAATATGACTACCGGTACCGAACTTATACGCCGTAAACTCGGCGGTGAGGCCTATGCGCTTACGTGTCCGCTTATCACAAAAGCTGACGGCACTAAGTTCGGCAAGACCGAGAGCGGCAACGTGTGGCTTGATCCGCGTTATACATCGCCCTACAAGTTTTATCAGTTCTGGCTAAATGTATCGGATGAGGATGCCGAGCGCTATATAAAGATATTTACCGAACTTACCCGTGAAGAGGTTGAAGCCCTCGTTGCCGAACAAGCCGAAGACCCCGGTCGTCGTCCGTTGCAGAAGCGTCTTGCCAAGGAAGTGACTGTGATGGTACACTCGATTGAGGATTATGAGGCTGCTGTCGAGGCGTCGCAGATTTTGTTCAGCAACAAAGCCGGTGAGCTCCTACACTCTATTGACGAGCAGACACTGCTTGACATATTTGAGGGAGTAGACCGTTATGAGATAGAACGTAACGCTCTTGACGGTTCTGTTAAACTTGCCGATCTGCTTACCGACAAAGCCCCGATATTTCCGAGTAAAGGCGAGTTGCGCAAGCTGGCTCAACAGAACGGCTTGTCGATAAACAAGGAGAAAGTGACCGATATAAATATTCCTGCCGGTACCGACATGTTGCTTAACGATAAGTATATACTCGTGCAGAAGGGTAAGAAAAACTATTATCTGATTATTGTGAAGTAGCGGTTGGATATCTCCCGCTATAACCATATAGAGCGTCCGGAAGCCATTGCTGCCGGGCGCTTTTATTTTAATATTAAATGATGTTATATGATGAAAATTAAATTAAAATATTTATATTTGCAATGAAATCCTTTCTGCAATTTCGATTACCATGAAAGAGATGCGACAAGGATGTGCAAATAACCGCGATATCTTCAACGATGAATAAACTTAAAAGTCTTTATCTCATATTTACTCTGTTGGTCGCGCAGACGGCATGGGCTTATGGATTGAAGTTTTATGACTCGAGCTATCCCATAATGAAGCGTACTTCCTTCGATGTATTCGACGGCAGCGGACCGCTGTTTCGCGATTCTGTGTCTGTCAGTTTCAGGATGGCTATTTATCCGTCGGTAGAAGCCGGATATGTGCTTCGTGTAAGAACGGGCGACGGCAATTCATCGGGCATATATAATCTGTTTTGTGACAGATGGGGCGATAGCTATCGGTTCAGAGTCAACCATGAAGGTCACAATGTGCTTATCGACATGTCACTCAATCAGGCTGAAGTAACAAAAGAACATTGGTTTCCGGTAAAATTGACTTTCAATCTGTTGGGACGGGAAGTGATATTGTCGGTAAACAATCAGGTTATGAAGTGTCGTGTGGAGCAATTGCCTCATGAGCTGTGCCCGGAAATTGTTTTCGGTAAAAGCGATTATATAATAGATGTGCCTTCAATAGCTATTGATAATCTTGTCATAAACGGTATGCCGGCCTATAGTTTCCCACTTGACGAGTCACGAGGTGATGTCGTACATAATACAGTCGGTACCGCGTGTGGAAAGGTGACGAATCCCGTATGGCTTATAAACGATGCTTATCACTGGAATAAAGTGGCTGAGTTCTCGTCAGAATCCAATGCCGGCACATGCTATGACGCCCGACACAATAAAATCTATTATTTCAATCGGGATTCGATTATGATTTACGATGCCGCTACCGGGGCGAAGCAACAACAGGCTTTTGGGGAGCGGTGTCCGGTGCCGTTGTTTCTCGCCAATACTTTTGTCGACGATATAAACAACAGGTTATATGTGTACGAGGTGTTTCATGATTTTTCAAATAGCGGTCCTACTATAGCGAGCCTTGATCTTGACGATTTTTCATGGAGGGTCGAGAGTGAAAGTGAACTTGTATGGCAATTGCACCATCATGATGCCTTCTGCGATCCGGTAGATAATATGCATGCTATATTTGGCGGATTCGGAAATATGCATTTCAGTAACACTCTTTATCGTTACGATTTCGATTGTAAAAACTGGGTGCGTGTGGATTCGCTTAAAGGCGACGTCATTGCCCCCCGTTATTTTGTCGCTGCCGGTTATCTTGATTCAAACAGGTCGGCTTATATATTTGGCGGCATGGGAAATGAATCGGGTGAACAGATTGTGGGCCGACGATATTTCTATGATCTGCATCGTATAGATCTTAACACCCGAACTGTTGAAAAATTGTGGGAACTTCAGGAGAAAGGATTGAATACGGCTCCGGCCCGTGGTATGCTGGTGACCGATGATTCTACATTCTATGTATTACGATATCCTGAAAGCGTATCGGATTCATATCTGAAACTTTATCGTTTTTCGATAAAAGACGGTGCAAATGAAGTGCTTGGCGATTCTATACCCATAAAATCCGATAAAATAACCACTAACGCTCATCTTTATTACAACGAAAGAGCCGGCCGTATATATGTTACCGTTCAGGAGTCGGATAATGATGTGCGATCTACCCTTAAGATCTATTCACTGTCTTTTCCTCCGGTATCGTTTTCTCGTTTTTCAGGAGCCGGTTCGCATTCATACATATATATATGGGTTATCGTGGTTCTTGTCGCAGTTGTGGCTTTTGTCGCGGCAATATGGCTTATGAAGCGACGTCGCAAATCCCCCCCCCTATACAACCTGCTGATATACACTTTAGTAGCGATTTGGCAGAGGAGCTTGCCGGTAAAAAGCCTGAGAGAGCCAATTGTATATACTTCTTTGGCGATTTTACGGTATATAATCGTGATAAGCGTGACATAACTTACATGTTTACGGCTCGTATAAAGCAGATAATGTGTCTGGTCATGCAATATAGCGATGGCGACGGTATATCGTCGCAGTTGCTCAGCAGTCTGATATGGCCTGAAAAGTCAAAGGATAAAGTTAAAAATTCACGAGGGGTGGCTATGAATCATCTGCGAAAGATTTTATCGGAACTTGACGGCATAGAACTCCTTTATGACAAGGGACGATTCAAATTTGTGATGACCGGAGCTCTTTATTGCGACTATCTGCGATGCCTTGATTTTATAGAGAATCCGGAAGAACCGTCCGCTAACACTCGGGAATTTCTTGACATCATATCAAGAGGAAAATTTTTGTGCAATTTTGACGAGTCGATATTCGATGACTTCAAGCGTCATGTAGAGGCCCGTCTTGAACGTACGCTGCTCATCAAGATGGCCGATGCGTTCAATTCCTACGATTATAAACATACCGTAGATTTTGCCGAGGCCGAGTTTAATATCGATCCCGTTAATGAGTCGGCTCTGTCCTATGAATTGAAGTCATTATATATGCTTAAAAAGGAAAATACCGCCCGTGGGGTCTATCGTCGGTTTATCGATGAGTATCGCAGAACCTCAGGAGAGGATTATCCGACTCCTTTCAGTGACTACTGGGGAGTATAGTGTCGTTATAACGGCAGTGTGCAAAATGTTAAATCGAGGGTTATTTTTGCCCGATTAATGCTTTTTTTCGCATTTTAACCCTATTTTAACCCTAAATCTAACCTTTGTCGTTTCTAATTTGCGACTGTAATCAGGCCGGTGCAAAATAACCTGAATACAAAATAATACCAATAATTAACTTTTAATACTTTAACCATGAACTTGAAAAAAGTGCTAAAAACCATGGGACTCGCAACCCTTTTGACGGGTATGGCGTTTGTGTCCCCGTCATGTTCAGATGACAAGAACGATGAAGGTCCTGTACAGTATGGTACGCTTACCGGTCAGGTGACCGATGAGTTTGAGACTCCTATTGAAGGAGTATCGGTAACTACCGACGATCCGGGAGCTACTACAGCTACCACCAACTCTCAGGGTGTGTACAAAATCGAGAATCTATCTGTAGGGTCTCATATTGTCACATTCACTAAAGACGACTATCAGTCGGTAAGTGTGACTATTGTTGCCGACAAATTTAACAATGACTTGATAGCCATGGTAAATCCCAATCTTGCTTACGCAGCCGCCAAAATACGCGGTACTGTCGTGGACTCATCTAACGGGGGCGCTCCCCTTGCAGGTGCTACGGTAAGCATCAGTGAGTCACAGAAAGCCGTTACGGCAGCCGACGGTACATATGAGATAGGCAATCTCCCGCTGGCTGATTATACCGTAACATATGAGAAGGAAGGCTACGCTACTATAGTAAAGAAAATAAAGGTGGATCAGTTTGTTGACGGTGTGGCTGTCATGGATCTCGCCATGGGTGGTACGGAAATACTCCGCGGTCTTACTATCGATGATCTGCGTGAAGCTGAAAAATGGTACTACAACGAATATCGCGGCGGACGCGCCGCCGAGCATTATCCTCATTGGGACTGGGCATGTAACTATATGTGTACTCTCGACTTCCGTGGTGATTGGGACGAGCAGAACGAAGGTACGACCCTGCGCATACGCAACAGCAAGGACGACCAGAAGAACAATCCTGTAGATATGGAAGTATTTGACTCATTTGTATTTGGCAGTAAGCTTATAACCGCCGACAACAAGGTGATGACGGTGCAGGCCCGTACCCATAATGCAAGTGACGATGCGCCGGCATATTGGGGCGTTCAGGTGGTGGATCTGTCAGACGCTGATCCGAAGGCCAAACTCATAGGTGGTGTACGCACACTCGCTTCAGAACCCTATCAATCATTTGCCATAGATCTAAGTGAATACATTGACAAGGAAGTTATCATAGCCATAGGTACATTCCGTCAGCAGGAAGGCGACTATTGGAAGCAGTTTGTACTCCGCCGTATAGCATTTGCAAAAGAGGGCATCGACGGTTGGGAATGGCTTCCCGGTACTGAGGTTCCCGGACTCGATGACTGGAAGATGACTATGGAAATGGTGCGTTCGACCATGCCTCATACCAAGTCGGTATTCACCGGTATCAGCCCCGAGAGCGGCAACCGCGACAGCTATGTAAATGCTTACCGCAGCTGGCGTGCAGTCGATCATGTAGCCGCCGAGTGGTCGTTCATGCCTGTCAAGAAAGACCCTGAAGTATTCCCGAGCGAAGGTTATCTTATCAAGACTCGCGGAAGTGGTACTCCCGTCAATACCGTGACTCCGGAATCATACTTCTATGCCAAGTTCTCGATAGCTGCAGGTCATAACCAATTTACTCTTAAAACCCGTAATTTCGGTTCTAACTATACTTTCTTTAAGCTCACTGCAATACAGAACGACGGAACAGTAACTCATCTGCAGCCGATATCCAATACCGCTCAGGAAGCCGCCGCAGCTCCTGACGGCTGCTGGAAGTTCAAGCATGACAGCGGTAGTGCGGGCGATCCCGATGCTTATGCTTCGTTTGTCTATGACCTGTCGCAGTTTGACGGTCAGGATGTAGTGCTGGCAATCGGCGTATTCAAGGGAGAGGACAACGGCGATGAAAGTAAGCTATTGCTCTACAACATGACGATCAACTAAAATTCAGTATATCTATAGTTTCTGCCGTTGCCGCTGATTTGTGGCGGCGACGGTGGAACTTGAAAAAACCGAAAAACATGAATAAAATATTTACCATATTTGCTTCATCGCTGTTGCTCATAGGCTCATGCAGCTGTTCTGATGACGATAAAGCTCCGGACGAAAACGTAAATAAAGAGGACCTGACGCCCGCTGAATTATCGTGCAGAAATGTCGAGCGCGCGATGGAACTTGTCGACAATGCCGTAACCAATTATTTTTCCGGCGACGGCATGGCGATGGCCCGTTACTACAATCCTTATACCGACAGCCGTTCCGACGAAAAGGGAAGTGTGTGGATGTATACGGCTTCTATCGAGGCTGTCAATGCCATACTTCATGCTCTCGAGCAGCAGCATAAGTCGGGCATAACCTCACTTTACGATGCTAACTTCGCCCGTTACAAAGACTTGCTGTCAAGTCTTTATGACAATCTCGACTATTACATGGGCACCTATACGCTCACATCATTCACTCAGACCAAGGAGTGGAGCGTGTACGGAGTGAACCGTGGCGGGGAGAAAGGCGGCGCGCAGGTTGACGGTATACTTAATGTGTATGACGACCAGATGTGGCTTATCCGTGAGCTGATAGAAGCGTACAGAGTCACCGGCGAGGCAAAATATCTTGCAAAAGCCGAGTATCTTGCCGACTATGTGCTCGATGGCTGGGACTGCACTCTTGATGAGAATGGTGAGCAGAACGGCGGTATACCTTGGGGGCCCGGTTATGTGACAAAGCACTCTTGCAGCAATGGGCCGCTCGTAAGTCCGCTCGTATGGTTGCACGAGATTTACAAGGGTAAAGCCGACGAGGTCACTTACGGATATATTGCCCCCGACAATTCGCGTAAAAAGCGTACTGAAAAGAAGAGTGACTATTACCTTGAATTTGCCAAGGCGGTATACGACTACCAGAAGCGCAATCTGTTCATCCCCGAACAGGGTGTGTATGCCGACATGATGGGCGGAGCCGAGGGCGATATCGCCTATGAGGTGGTTGACGGTGTGAGATACCGCAAGAATACCAAGCTCAATGACCGTGCGGGTGCTCCGTTGTCGTACAACAGCGGTACGATGATATCGGGCGGTGCCGATCTTTATCGCGCTACCGGCGATGCCGTATATAAGACCGATACTGATAAACTCGTTGCAAAAAGTTTCAAATATTTTGCCAAGTTCGGTGCCACTCATCCCGGATACTTTACTTTTGACATCAACGGCTTTAACAACTGGTTTAACGGAGTGTTGATGCGCAGCTATGTCGACGCATCGACCACGGCCAATAATGTGGCCGACTGTATTGCGGCATTCCAGAACAATCTTGACTATGCTTACGAACATCATTTGTATAAGCATATGCTTCCTACCAATCTGCTTGTAGGCTGGAGTCATGACAAGGGCAACAATAAGGTTGAGGGTATGTTTACTTTCACGTTTGCCGCCGAGTATGCCGTTCTTGCAAAATATGAACTTACCAAAAATTAACTTTAAATATTAAACTATGAGGAATTTCGATAAGATTCGACATGGTATATCGTGCATAGTCGCGGCTGCACTGTTGACAGTGTTTCCCGCTGACATCCTTGCACAGAAGACCATTACGGTAACCGGTACGGTCATCGATACCGAAAATGAACCGGTGATAGGCGCTACCGTCACAGTCAAGAATTCAACTGTAGCCACGGCGACAGACTTTGACGGAAACTACTCTATAAATGTGCCTGACAACGGCACTCTCGTATTCTCGTTCATAGGTATGAAAGGCGTTGAGGAGAAGGTCAACGGACGCTCCGTCATCAATGTGCTTATGGAGACTGACGCCACTCTTATGGATGAAGTCGTCGTTATCGGTTACGGTACACAGCGCCGAGGCTCAATAACCGGAGCTGTGGCCGGTATCAAGGGTGATGAGATGATACAGACGAAAAATGAAAACCCGCAGAACATGCTCACCGGCCGTATACCCGGTCTGCGTGTATGGCAGAAGAGCTCCGAGCCCGGTACTTATGCCAACGCATTTGACATCCGCGGCCTTGGCAGTCCGCTTGTGGTCATTGACGGTGTGCCCCGCAGTGTTGAGGAGTTTCAGCGCTTGAATGCAAACGATATAGAGGATATATCGGTACTGAAGGATGCGTCGGCCGCCATCTACGGTGTGCGTGCAGCCAACGGTGTTGTGCTCGTGACAACCAAGAAGGGTAGTGCGGGATCGACAAAATTTGCTTACAGCGGTTCGTTTACATTCCAGAAGCCGGCCAATATGCCCACTCTTGCCAATGCCTTCGACGCTATGACGCTTTATAACGAGATGTCGATGAATAACATCAACGGTGGCTCGCTTATATATAAGGAGGCCGACTTCGAGGCATTCCTTAACGGCACACGCCGCCAGACCGACTGGAACGGCCTCGTCTTTTCGGATTGGGCTCCGCAGACCCAGCATGATATCACGATCTCGGGCGGTAATGAGCGTTCTACGTTCTATGTCAGCTTCGGTTATATGTACCAAGAGGGTATATTCCGCTCCGGCGACCTCAATTATGACAAATACAATCTCCGTGCCAACATATCCACGCAGGTGGTAAAAGGTGTTAAGTTTGACCTTAACGTTAACGGTATCGCCGATGAACGCCGCTCTCCATATGCAAGCTCGGTTGACATAATACGCAACTATTGGAAGCAGGGTGTGCTCTTCCCCGCCTATGCCGATGCCGAGGGTACCATGCTGAATTATGACGGTCTTGATCTTGAACAGAATACTATAGCCATGATGACTTCATCCATTTCGGGTCATCGTAAGTATAAACAGAAATATTTCCAGTCGTCGGCTACGGTTACTGTTGATTTAGGAGAATATACCGATATACTCAAGGGACTTCAGGGAAAAGCCATGATAAGCTATGATTATCGTGCCGATAACAACGAGAGCTACCGTAAGGAGTACTATCAGTATGCTTATGACGAAAAGACCGGCAACTATGTGCAGAAGTTGTTCAACAACAGCTCGCCCAGCCGCCTTCAGCGCGAGCATTTCGATAAGTCGCAGATACTCGGCCAGTTCACGCTCAACTATAACCGCAAGTTCAATGATGCCCATGACGTAGGTGCCGTAGTCGGCTGGGAAGTTCAGAAGCGCAACGGCGACAACTTCTATGCACGCCGCGACCTTGCATTCTCGATGCCTTACCTGCTCGCCGGTGTTGGCGAAGGTCAGGTAGGCGGTATGTATAGCGGCAACAACGATCTTTACGAGTCGGCCAATGAAGCCTTGATAGGTCGTGTAAATTACGCGTTTAAAAATCGTTACTTGATTGAAGGACAGTTCCGCTATGACGGTTCGTCGAAGTTTGCCAAGGGTCATCAGTGGGGTTTCTTCCCGTCTGTATCCGGAGGTTGGCGTATATCTGAAGAACCGCTTTTCCGCTCTATTTCGGCACTTGATTTCATCAATCAGCTTAAATTGCGTGCAAGCTATGGTGTGCTTGGTGATGACGGCAGTCTGGAGTATGACTGGGCTATGGGTTACACCTATCCTTCTACAAGCGGCAATGCCGAGAACGGCTATTACAATCAGTACGCTCCCGGTTATATATTCGGCAGCGAGTTTATATACGGAGCCACCCCGCTGGCACTCCCCAATGTGGGCATAACATGGTTTAAGTCCAAAACCTTTGACCTCGGTGTGGATTTCGAGGCTTGGAACGGCATGTTAGGTGTTTCGTTTGACTACTTTAACCGCTATCGTACCGGACGTTTTGCACGTCGTTCGGGAGCCCTTCCTACCGTAGTCGGCGCCACCGCACCCCGTGAAAACCTTGACAGTGACCGTCAGTTCGGTCTTGAATTGGTAGTGTCGCACCGCAATACAATAGGCGACTTCACCTACAATATACGCGGTATGGCTACCGTTACCCGCCAGAAATATCTGACCGCTTCGGAGAAAGGACCGTGGGGCAACTCTTATGATCGTTGGCGCAACGACAACTTGACTCATCGTTATCAGGGTGTGCAGTTTGGCTACACTTCTGCCGGCCGTTATATGAGCTGGGCCGACATCTGGGCTTACAATATTTATAAAGAGCGCGACGTACTCCCCGGCGACTATAAATATGAGGACTGGAACGGCGACGGTGAGATAAACAGTCTTGACGAGCATCCTTTTGCTTTCGACCAGACTCCGTGGGTCAACTTCAGTCTTAACCTCGGCCTGCAGTGGCGTGGATTCGATTTCAGCATGTTGTGGCAGGGTACGGCTCTCGGCTCGATGGAATACAAGGAGCCGCTTTACTCGATATGGGGCTCTAACGGCGGTGGTACACTTAAGCAGTATCTCGACCGTTGGCATCCGGTTGATCCTACCGCCGATCCTTACGACCCGAAGACTGAATGGATACAGGGTTACTACGGTTTTACCGGCCGTTATCCTAAAGGCAACTCGGAGTTTAACCGTGTCAGCACAAACTATCTCCGTTTGAAGAGCATTGAGCTCGGATACACTCTTCCGCGTATCAAGGCGTTGTCATCCATGAGTCTGCGTTTTTATGCGAATGCATATAACCTGTTGACTTTCACCGGCGTGAAATTCGTTGACCCCGAGCATCCCGACGATGATCTCGGCCGTATGTATCCTCTTAACAAGACTTATACTTTAGGTATGACATTGTCGTTTTAAACCATAAAGATAAAAATCATGAAATTAAATATAAAAAATACGTTATTAGCTTCGGTTGTGGGTGTGGCGATGCTCTCATCGTGTGCCGACCTCGATATTGCCCCGAAGAATATCGTGACTTCCGATGCCCTTTTGTCAAGCGAGTCGGGTATGGACATTTATATGGCCCGTATGTATAGCCAGATGCCTTTTGAGGATTTCAAGTATATGGCACAATGGGGTATCCGTTATAATGGATGGCTTAACGCCACCGGTATAGAGGGTACAGGCGAGGCCTTGAACCGCGACGGCATATGTGCTGCTTTTACGGGTGAAGAGGATGCTTATTGGGGCAAGGCTTTTACATTGCTTCGCGATGCTAACTTTCTTATTGAAAATCTTCCGGAGTATAGAGGCTCTTTTCCCGAAATCACTTACAATCATTATCTCGGTGAAGCATATTATGTCCGCGCTACTGTGTTTTATGCCATGGCACGTCGCTTCGGAGGTATACCTCTGGTGACCCGCGTCATTCAGTATCCTGACGATAGCGATCGTCTCGAAGTGCCCCGTTCAAGCGAGGAAGAGACATGGGATCAGGTCCTTGCCGACTATGATACGGCTGCTTCGCTCATGATGCCCAAGAGTCCCAAAAGCGGATATTCCAACAAATATGTGGCTCTTGCGTTCAAGTCCGAGGCTATGCTGTATGCCGGTTCGGTAGCAAAATATAACGAAACGGTGACCGGTCGTCTTACCGGTACAGGCCAGAAGACCGGTGTGCGTGTTATCGGATTCGCCGCCGACCGATGGGAAGCCGCTTCAAAGCGTTACTTCACTGAAGCTTATAAAGCCGCGTCTGAGGTTATACGTGACGGAGGTTACTCGCTTTACAAGAAAAAATGGTCACCCGATGACCGTGACGCCCAGTATCAGAACATGGTCGACATGTTTTCCGACTTGTCCAGTCCGGAGAATATATATGTGAAGGAGTACGCTTATCCGACTATGAGCCATGCTTACGATGCTTACAGCGCTCCGTTCATATTCCGTTCGCCTCTTGCATCGGGAGTGTGCCCGACAGCTGACTTCGTTGAACTGTTTGACGGTTTTGACCGTTATCCCGACGGCACGCTTAAAGTGACCACCGGATCTAAAAATACTCAGGGCGATTATCTGCTTTACGACAAGCCGTATGATTTCTACAAGAATGCCGAGCCCCGTCTGCGCGCTTATGTCATTTTCCCCGGCGATATGTTCAAAGGCAAAGTGATAGATATCCGTGCCGGTGTATATACCGGATCATCTCCCGTTAAGCCCCTGTTCAATGACTATTCTTATGCTACCGCTTTTTCTCCGAAGTATCAGCATCTTGACGCTTATACCAAAAAGCCCAAGACTCTGTATCTGAGCCCGCGTGAAGGTAACAGTCAGGAGGTTGTCGATCTCGGCGACGGCACAACAATGAATGCCGGTGGTGAAAACGGTCCGTTCTATGACAACGGCGAGGCATGCCTTAGCGGTCTTTACGGACGTAAATGGCTCAATCCCGATCCTTCGTTTACCGCAACTGAAGGCAACTGTGCGCAGCCGTTCATCCTTATGCGCTATGCTGAAGTGCTGCTGAATGCCGCCGAGGCCGCTGTTGAGCTTTCGCTTGCCGGTGTCAGCTCGCCTGACGGTACGGATATGCTCGGTGTCGCCACAAAAGCTGTCAACGACATTCGCGAGCGCGCCGGAGCAACACTGCTCACAGGTAATTTGTCGGGTACGGTCGATAGCCGCAACATAGTGCGCAAGGAGCGTCGTAAAGAGCTTGCATTTGAGAATAAAATCAAGTGGGACCTCCGCCGCTGGCGTGTGAACCACTATGAGGGTCGCGACGGTTTCTGGGGCGAGGTACGCAATAAGGATGCCTACAGCGACAACTCACGCTATCGCTTCCGCGGTATCTATCCGTTCTATTCTACCGACGCCGGAAAATACTTCTTCGATGTACACTTCCAGTGGGTTAGCGACAAGACTTTCAGTTATTCTATACTCGACTACTATTTCTCGATACCCGGAGGTGAGGTTACTAAGAGTCCTGTTATAGACCAACAGCCTAACCGTTAACGTACTATCAACAATAAAGCTTATACCATTATGAAAAAATTATCGATATATACATTATTGAGCGTCGTAATGATGTTGACTTCATGCGATGTGTTTGAAATTGACAATTACGACGAGCCTGAAGAGACACTATGGGGCGAAGTGGTCGACGTTGCCACCGGTAAGCGTGTGCTGACCGATCAGGGCAGCGAGGGCATACGTGTACGCCTTACAGAGCTCAGCTGGGGCGACAACGTCACCCATAATCCCGACTTTTTCTGTATGCCCGACGGCACATTCCAGAATACGAAGCTGTTTAAAGGTGAGTACCATATCCGCATCGACGGTCCGTTCATTCCGTTGATTCGTGAAAATAGTGACGGTGTTCCTTTGGCAGATGAGTCAATCATAACGAAGATTGAGGGTTATAAAAAAGTGAAGTTTCAGGTTGAGCCTTTCCTCAATGTCGAGATCGTAGGCGATCCGCAGGTGAGCAACGGAGTCATTCAGGCGAAAGTGCGTGTAACCCGCGGTGTATCGGATGAGATATTCCGTGAGAAGATAGAGCCTATGGGCAACTGGAAAAACGAGTATCTTAACGTTACCGACATCCAGTTCTTCGTAAGCTATTCTTCAACGGTAGGCTATCGTGCACGTGACGAGCGTTGGTCAAGCAGCATCGAATATACCGGCAATTCGTTCAACGCTTTGCTCGGAGAGCCCGTGACCATAAAGTCTAACGGCAATATTCCGTCGGGCCGTAAAGTCTTTGTACGTGCCGCGGCTCGTATAAACTACGATACTCCCGTGGGCAGCGGTACCCGCCGCTGGAATTACAGCGAGCCCATGGAAGTCATGATACCTTGATAGAGCGTGTTGTTTATGGCCGGCGTATGCCGCTTTGGTTATCTCGCCGGCCTATATTTTTAACCGTGTAAAAACATAGTAAATGACAAACTATTATAAATGTCTGATAGTCTGCTCTATGGCGACTGTTGCAATGGCCGGTAACGCGGTCGGTGCGGCTCCCGATGATGTGAAAACGACTTTTCAGTCATCGCGGGAATGGCGTCCTACCATCGACAATCGCGCCGATGCCGTCATGGTGTACGGAGTTGGTGGCAATCCTTCCGACAGGTCGGCGCGCACTTCGTTTGAGGAGCGTGTCAGGTCATGGAAAGACAAGGGCTATACCGTGCATTTCATGACCGGCATAGCATGGGGCGAGTATCAGGACTATTTTACCGGTAAGTGGGATGGCAAGACACATCTTGACGAGGGGCAGGTGACGCAGCGGGGCGATACTATATGGCACGGACATATGGTACCTTATATCGTACCTACCGACAGCTTTCTCACGTATCTGAAAGAGCGTCACATAAAACGTGTTATTGATGCAGGGATTGATGCCATATTCATGGAAGAGCCCGAGTTTTGGGCGCGTGGTGGCTATAGCGACGCTTTCAAGCGCGAATGGAAGAAGTATTACGGTTTTGATTGGCGTCCGCAGGACGAGTCGCCTGAAAATACATACTTGGCCAATAAGCTGAAGTATCATCTGTATTACAATGCTCTCAACGAGGTGTTCACTTACGCCAAAGAATATGGCAAAAGCCGTGGTATGGATGTGAAGTGTTACGTACCCACTCATTCATTGGTCAATTATTCGCAGTGGCAGATTGTAAGCCCCGAGGCGAGCCTTGCGTCGCTTCCGTGTGTTGACGGATATATTGCTCAGGTGTGGACCGGTACGTCGCGTGAACCCAATTACTATAACGGCGTGGCCCGTGAACGTGTGTTTGAGACTGCATATCTCGAATACGGCTCAATGGAGTCTATGACAGCCCCTACAGGCCGCAAGATGTTTTTCCTTACCGACCCCATCGAGGACCGGGCTAAGGACTAGGATGATTATAAACGCAATTATCAGGCTACGTTTGTAGCTCAGCTTCTGTATCCCGGTATAGCGGATTACGAGGTGATGCCGTGGCCCGAACGCATATATGAGGGGTTGTATCGTACAAGCGCCGACAGTGACGAGAAAGCCCGTATACCGCGGTTCTATTCTACACAGATGCAGGTCATGATTAATGCATTGAATAATATGCCTCAATCTGACAACGTGGTAAGCGGTACCGGTGGAATAGGTGTGCTTATGTGTAATTCGCTGATGTTTCAGCGGTTTCCTCTCCACGACGGATATGATGACCCGCAGTTGGCTAATTTTTATGGACAGGCTTTGCCTTTGGTAAAGCGGGGCGTCCCGGTAAAAACCGTGCATCTTGAAAATCTCGGCTATCCTAAGACTCTTGCCGGTATAAAGGTGCTGTTGATGTCATATTCCAACATGAAGCCTCTTGAGCCGGAAGCCCATGATTATATAGCCCGATGGGTAAAAGACGGAGGCCAACTTGTGTTCAGCGGCACTGATGACGATCCTTTCCAGAATGTGAGAGAGTGGTGGAATACCGGCGGTAACGATTATGCCGCGCCTTCTGCCCACCTGTTTGCCAAAATGGGAATGGAGCCGAGTCCTCGCGAGGGTGAATATAAGTATGGCAAAGGTTCGGTATTTGTCATACGTACCGATCCGAAAGACTATATTCTCAATGCCGATGGTGACACCCGTCTTATCCGTACGTTGGAGACGTTGTGTGCCAAGAAGTCATCGGGCGTAAAACTTGATTATAAAAACAGTTTTCATTTAAAGCGTGGAGTCTACGATGTAGTGGCTGTGGTTGACGAAAGTGTAAGTGATGAACCCTATAGACTTACCGGTTGTTTTATCGACCTTTTTGATCCTGCATTGCCGGTATGTTCGTCCAAGACGGTAAGACCCGGAGAGCAGGCTCTTATGCTTGATGTCAATAGAGTGAAAGATCGTAAACGTCCGCAGGTACTCGCTTCGGCAAGCCGCGTTTACGATGAAAAGGTTACCTCCCGCAGTTACGGCTATGTGGCGAAAAGTCCTATAGATACCTACAATGTGTCGCGTGTGCTGCTGCCACGGTGCCCCAAATCGGTAACTGTTGACGGTCGCCAATGTTTTGACCCCGACAAGTGGAATGCTGTCAGCAGCACCTATCTCGTCGAATTTGAAAATTCTCCCGAAGGAGTAAATGTTATGTTTAACTGGTAAAATACCATAGTATATGAAAAAAGTAATTTTGACGGCACTCCTGTCTTCCTGCATGTTTTCTTGCGGTGTCAACAGCGTGAGCCATGACGTTATAAAAAATGATCTCAGGGCCCCGGCCTATCCTCTTGTGACTATCGACCCCTACACAAGTGCATGGTCGATGACCGACAATCTTTATGACAGCCCCGTGCGTCATTGGACCGGCAAGGACTTCCCCCTTATCGGTGTTATAAAGGTTGATGGAGAGCCTTATCGGTTCATGGGTACTGAGGAACTTGAGATGAAACCCATTGCTCCTACTTCGCAGCAGGGCGACTGGACGGGCCGATATACTACCGACAAGCCGTCGGGCGACTGGACCGCTCCAACCTATAACGACTCTATGTGGAAAACTGACCGTGGTGCGTTCGGTACAATGGAAAACGAACCTACGGCCAAGACACAGTGGGGTACACGCAATATTTGGGTACGTCGTGTTGTGGATATAAATGAGGCGCTTGACGGACGTCCCGTATATCTTGAATTTTCCAATGATGATGACGCCGTGTTCTACATAAACGGTGTCAAGATATACAGCACCGGCAGTACATGCAATAAAAACAAGATGGTAAAATTGCCCGACGAGGCTGTCGCTGCCATAAAACCCGGTGAAAACCTTATCGCTGCAGAGTGCGTAAACCCGGTGGGCAACGGATTGCTTGACTTCGGTCTGTTGATACCCAAGGATATGAATACTGTTTTAGGTCGTACTGCAGAGCAGACCTCGGTAGACGTACAGGCTACGCAGACCCATTACACATTTAAATGCGGCCCCGTCGATCTTGCACTCACATTCTCGGCTCCGCTCTTCACCGATGATTTTGACGTGATGAGCCGACCGGTTAATTATATTACTTATAATGTAGAGTCAGAGGACGGAAAGAAGCATGATATAGAACTTTATTTCGAGGCTTCGCCGCGGTGGGCGCTCGATCAGCCTTATCAGCAGTCGCAGAGCGAGGCTTACGAGAAAAACGGACTCGTATATCTGAAAACAGGAAGCAAGGAGCAGGATATACTTGCTAAGCGAGGCGATCATATCTGTATCGACTGGGGATATTTCTACATGGTGGCTCCTAAGGCCGAGGTCGTTTATGGAGTGGGTGCGAGTGCCGATTTGCGTCGCCGTTTTGTAGACGGTGAGGCTGTTGACGGGGCCGTAGCAGGCGAGAATGAGACCGGCAACCTTGCTATGGTGCGCGACTGCGGTGACGTAAAGAATGTCAGCGGAAAGCTGATGATCGGCTATGATGACATTTACTCTATCCAGTATTTCGGTGAAAATCTACGTCCTTATTGGAATGCTGACGGCGACAAAACTATCGAGTCGCAGTTTGAAGCCGCTGACAGGGAGTATGACGCTCTGATTGATCGTTGCTATGCTTTTGACAAAAAACTTATGGAAGATGCCGCTGCCGCAGGTGGCAAGGAGTATGCCGAGTTGTGTGCTCTCGCTTATCGTCAGGCGATAGCCGCTCATAAACTTGTCAAAAGCCCGAAAGGAGAGATACTTTGGTTTTCAAAGGAGAACGACAGCAATGGCTCTATAGGCACTGTCGACATCACTTATCCTACGGCTCCTATGTTCTTGTACTATAATACCGAATTGGCCAAAGGTCTTATGAACCATATTTTTGAGTATAGTGAAAGCGGCCGATGGACCAAGCCTTTCCCGGCTCATGACGTAGGCACTTATCCGCAGGCCAACGGCCAGACTTATGGTGGCGACATGCCTATTGAAGAGGGCGGAAATATGCTTATTGTTACGGCTGCCGTATGTGATCGTGAAAATAGCACCGAATATGCGCGCAAACATTGGGATGTTCTCACCACATGGACCGACTATCTTGTAGAATATGGTCTTGACCCCGAAAACCAGCTTTGTACCGATGACTTTGCCGGACATTTTGCCCATAACACCAACCTGTCAGTGAAGGCGATACTCGGTATTGCCGCCTATGCACGTATGGCCGAGATGCAGGACATGCCTGAAGTGGCTGAAAAGTACTATGCTATAGCCCGCAATTATGCCAAGGAGTGGCAAAAGATGGCTGATGACGGCGACCACTACAGACTTACATTTGACAAGGAGAATACTTGGAGCCAGAAGTACAATATGGTATGGGACAAGCTGCTCGGACTTGACATATTCCCTGATGATGTTGTGAACAAGGAGCTTGACTATTACCTGACAAGCCAGAACCGTTACGGTCTGCCTCTTGATAATCGCGAGACTTATACCAAGTCTGACTGGATATTGTGGACTGCGACAATGGCCGGCAACGATTCTACATTCAATGCATTTGTCAAGCCGTTGCACAAATTTTACGGTGAAACGATTGATCGTGTACCGATGTCTGACTGGGTATTTACCGATAAACCCAATCGTCGCGGATTCATGGCCCGTGCCGTTGTAGGAGGGGTGTTTATAAAGATGCTTGCTGAAGATATAAACAAAAAATAAATGTCAATGAAAAAAATACTAACTGTCATAACCGCTCTGTCCATGCTGGCGCCCTCTGTGTGTCTGCATGCCAAGCCGGAGCCTGTAGATTATGTAAGTACTCTTGTCGGCACTCATTCAAAACGCGAGCTGTCTACAGGCAATACTTATCCCGCCATAGCTCTGCCGTGGGGCATGAATTTCTGGACCCCGCAGACCGGTGAGATGGGCGACGGGTGGACATATACCTACAGCGCCGATAAGATACGTGGCTTCAAACAGACCCATCAGCCGAGTCCGTGGATGAATGATTACGGACAGTTTGCCATCATGCCTGTGACGGGTAAGGCCGTTTTTAATCAGGATGAGCGTGCCAGCTGGTTCTCGCACAAGGCCGAGAAAGCCACTCCGTATTACTATAGGGCTTATCTCGCCGACCATGACGTAGTGACGGAGATAACTCCTACAGAGCGCGCGGCCATGTTCCGCTTCACATTCCCCGAAAACGACAGCTCTTTTGTCGTAGTCGATGCCTATGACAATGGTTCTTACGTCAAAATTATACCGTCGGAGAACAAGATAGTAGGTTACACGACAAAAAATACCGGCGGTGTGCCCGATAACTTCAGAAATTTTTTCATAATAGTGTTTGATAAGCCGTTTGATTATACCGCTTCCGTCAAGGGCGGCGGTATAATCGACAACGGTTCGCTGGAGGTGTCTGACAATCACGCCGGTGCTATAGTCGGCTTCAAGACCAAGCGCGGTGAACGTGTACATGCGCGTGTGGCGTCTTCGTTTATCAGTCATGAACAGGCCGAACGCAATCTAAACGAACTTGGCAATGACGGCTTTGATGCTGTAGCATCTAATGGCCGGAAGATATGGAATGAAGTCCTCGGTCGTATTGAAGTCGATGATGACGACATAGATCATCTTCGTACGTTCTACTCTTGCCTGTATCGTTCTGTTCTTTTCCCCAGAATGTTTTATGAGTATGATGCTAAGGGCGATGTAGTGCACTACAGTCCTTATAACGGCAAGGTGCTTCCCGGTTATATGTTTACCGATACCGGTTTCTGGGACACGTTCCGCAGTCTGTTCCCCCTGCTTAACCTTATGTACCCTTCTATGAACCGGAAGATGCAGGAAGGTTTGGTCAATGCTTATAATGAGAGCGGTTTTCTGCCCGAGTGGGCAAGCCCCGGCCACCGTCCGTGTATGGTCGGCAATAATTCGGCTTCGGTTGTGGCCGACGCTTATCTTAAAGGGCTTGTCGGTCATGATATAGAGACATTGTGGAAGGCCGTTACACACGGAGCCAACTCGGTACATCCCTCCGTATCATCGACCGGACGTCTCGGTTATGAATACTACAACCGTCTCGGCTATGTACCTTACAATGTTGGTATAAAAGAGAACGCCGCCCGTACTCTTGAGTATGCCTACGATGACTGGTGCATATACAAACTCGGCAAAGCATTGAAAAAACCGATGAAGGAGATCGGCGTTTACGCCAAGCGGGCTATGAACTATAAGAACCTGTTTGATGCTGAAAGCCGGCTGATGCGAGGCCGTAACGAAAACGGCGAGTTTCAGTCTCCGTTTAATCCGTTGAAATGGGGCGACGCTTTTACTGAAGGCAATAGTTGGCATTATTCATGGTCGGTGTTCCATGACCCGCAGGGCTTGATTGAGCTTATGGGCGGTCGCGACGGATTTAATCAGATGATGGACTCGGTTCTTGTCGTACCTCCTGCATTTGACGAGAGCTATTATGGCAGTGTCATTCATGAAATAAGGGAGATGCAGATAATGAATATGGGCAATTATGCTCACGGCAACCAACCGATACAGCACATGTTGTATCTGTACAATTACTCCGGACAGCCGTGGAAAGCCCAGAAATGGGTACGTGAGGTTATGGACAATATGTATACCTCGGCATTTGACGGATATTGCGGTGATGAGGATAACGGACAGACCTCGGCATGGTACGTATTTTCGGCGATGGGCTTCTATCCCGTATGTCCCGGAACGGACCAATATGTTATGGGGACTCCTTATTTCAAGTCGATGACGCTTCATCTTGAAAACGGCAATACGGTTACTCTTGATGCGCCTGACAATAATGCCGATAACCGTTACATCGGCTCAATGTCATTAAACGGTAGAGTATATGACAAGAACTATGTGACTCACAATGATCTTATGAAAGGCGCCCGTATAAGCTATAAGATGGTTGCGGAGCCTAATACCGGCCGTGGTACTAAGCCGTCGTCGTTCCCGTACTCTTTCTCAAATGAATTTAAATCTTTGGGAATGAAATGAAATGGCGTAGTATAATATGTCTTTTTATGGCCGCTCTTGGAGCCGGGTCTTCTGTCTCGAAGGCGGCCAACCCCGTTATAGAGGGTTGGTATGCCGATCCGGAAGGCATCATATATGACGATACATATTGGATATACCCCACATGGAGCGATGTGTATGAAAAACAGACATTTATTGATTGTTTTTCGTCCAAAGACCTTGTGAATTGGACTCGTCATCATGCTGTTATTGATACCGCTGAAGTAAAGTGGGCCAACAAGTGCATGTGGGCGCCTTCGGTAATACGCAATAACGGGCTGTACTATCTGTTTTTCGGTGCTAATGATGTGCATGAAGGCGAGATAGGGGGGATAGGAGTGTCGGTAAGTACTCGACCTGAAGGTCCGTATCGCGACTTGATCGGCAAGCCTCTTATCAATGCTATCGTAAATGGCGCACAGCCTATCGACCAGTTTGTGTTTCGTGACGATGACGGTGCTCACTATATGTTCTATGGCGGATGGGGGCACTGCAATGTCGTGAGACTTAACGATGATTTCACCGGGCTTGTTCCGTTTGACAATGGCGAGATCTATAAGGAGATTACTCCTGAAAACTACGTTGAAGGACCCTTTATGCTCAAACGTGACGGAAAGTATTACTTCATGTGGAGCGAGGGCGGATGGGGCGGCCCCGATTATTCGGTGGCATATGCCATAGCCGATAATCCGCTCGGCCCTTTTGTACGTATAGGAAAAATATTGTGGCAGGATGAAAAAGTGGCTACCGGTGCCGGACATCATTCAGTGCTGCATATTCCCGATACGGAAGAGTATTACATCGTGTACCACCGACGTCCTTTGGGCGATGACGGTCGCGACCACAGAGTCACGTGCATAGACCGTCTTGAATTTGATGCGGACGGCTTTATAAAGCCCGTAAAGATGACATTTGAGGGTGTTGCACCTCGTAGGATTATGAAAAAACATTGAAAGACTTTCTTTATTATAAGAATTGTGTTTAAGGTTAGATAGTTGAATTAGGTTTGGCAAAAAGAGTGCTTCCGAGCACTCTTTTTGTATTTATACGATTGTGAAAGTTATGGCTTTTGTGAAAAAATAGCGATTGAAGTCGGTAAATTCAACTATTCTGTATAATTTTACGTTTTAAATAAATATTGCATCATATGAACCGGAAGGGTAAATTATATTTCCGTTATGGCACTATGGGGTCGGCAAAGACTGCGCTTTTGTTGACGACCGCTTACAATTTTGAGGAGCGAAACATGACTTATGCGTGTCTTAAGCCTATTGTCGATACCCGTGAGAAAGACAATGTGATACGGTCACGCATAGGCATAGAGCGCAAGTGCAGGTGGATATATCCCGATACCGATCTTTATATGATGGCGCAGGAGATGTTTGAGGAGACGATGACGGTTATCGATTGGTTCTTGATTGACGAGGCGCAGTTCCTGTCGGCAGAGCAGGTTGACCAGTTGGCCAGAATTGTTGACGATTACGGTAGCAACGTGCTTTGCTACGGGCTGCGTACCGATTTCCAGACTAAACTTTTTGAGGGTTCGAGACGGCTTTTTGAGATTGCCGATACGATTGACGAGATTAAAAGTACTTGTACATGCGGGCGCAAGACGATTGTCAACGCGCGCATAGACGCGGCGGGCGACTTTGTCGTTGAGGGCGACCAGCTTGAGATAGGCGGCGATGACCGCTACATAGCCGTGTGCCGCAAATGTTGGCGAAACAAGCGTATCGAGCAGTCCACACGTCACTCGCTCCCGTTTATTGAATAAAAACGGCCTATGATTGGATTGAGATGTTTGCGCATATTGGCGTTGGCTCTGTCGCTCACTGTAGCTTCGACGGCTATGGCTGTTGTCGAACTGCCTGACGAGGACCTTAATTATGTGATACTTTATAAATGGGGCATCATAAACAAGGAAGCGGCTACGGCGGTGTTGTCGCTCCGCAGCGATGCAGATAATTATTATGCTCAGCTTGCCGCCAAGACTGTGCCGTGGGCCGATAAGGTATTTATGGTGCGCGACACTCTTAAGTCGGTCATGACGCGTCCGTCGTGTTTGCCTACGGTATACAAGAAGATTACCCATGAAGGTGCCCAGTATAATTACGATGTGGTGACATACAAGCGTAACGGCAATGAGGTAATCGGCGATGCGCTTCGCGAGCGCTCACGCAACGGTGGGCCTATTGTGCGGTCCGATACTGTATTGCACGCTACCGGGCTGACGGTCGACATGCTGTCGGTGTTTTACTATCTGCGCACGATTGGTTTCGCCGATATGAAGCCCGGTGCCACGATAAATCTTAATGTATTCTCCGGTCGTAACGTCGAGCAGCTTAGTGTACGCTATTGTGGTGTAGAGAATGTGAATCTTAACGGGCGCCGTTGGCAGACCTACCGCCTGTCGTTTACATTTACCATGAGGGGTAAGACCACCTCCGACGCCATGGATACTTGGATAAGTACCGATGCCGCGCGCATACCCGTTAAGCTCGAAGGACAGCTCCCGTTGGGCAAGGTGCACGCCTTTTTTACGGGAGCGACAAAAGTACAATAAGTCCATATAAGTCGTTTGTCGCCGCAACCTCAACGACATAATGGATTTTAGTATGGTTTATCTCGCAATAAATTCTTAACTTTGCGGTGCTTTTTTAATAATTTAACGAAATGGACCGTAAAGTCAGAGTAAGATTTGCTCCTTCTCCCACAGGACCCCTGCATATAGGCGGTGTAAGAACCGCTCTGTACAATTACCTTTTTGCCCGCAAACATGGTGGCGATATGATATTGCGCATCGAGGATACGGACTCCAACCGGTTTGTACCCGGAGCCGAGGATTATATCAACGAGTCGCTTGCTTGGCTCGGAATAGGTATTGACGAGGGTGTGCGCGAAGGCGGAGCTTACGGCCCTTACAAGCAGAGCGAGCGTCGCGACATATATCGTGAACATGTTAAGATTTTGCTTGATAACGGTAAGGCATATATAGCATTTGATACTCCCGCCGAACTTGAGGCCAAGCGGTCGGAAGTGGCTAATTTCCAATATGACGCCTCGACCCGAATGTCGATGCGGAATTCTCTGTCTATGCCCGATGATGAAGTTAAGCGTCTTATCGATGAAGGTACGCAGTATGTCGTGCGTTTCAAGGTCGAGCCGGGTCGCGATGTCGTTGTAGATGACCTTTTGCGAGGAAAAGTTACTATAAATTCATCGATACTTGACGATAAGGTCATATACAAAAGCGCCGATGATCTGCCTACATATCACCTTGCCAACATAGTTGATGACCACCTGATGGAAGTGACTCATGTCATACGTGGCGAGGAATGGCTGCCTTCGGCTCCGTTGCACGTACTGCTTTACGAGGCTTTCGGATGGAGCGACACTGCACCTAAGTTTGTGCATCTGCCGCTGTTGCTCAAGCCCGACGGCAAAGGCAAGCTGAGCAAGCGCGACGGTGATCGACTCGGATTTCCCGTATTTCCGCTTGAGTGGCATCCCGAGGGTGGAGAGATATCGTCCGGTTATCGTGAGTCGGGTTATCTGCCTGAAGCAGTGGTTAACTTCCTTGCTCTTCTCGGATGGAATCCCGGCGATGATACCGAGATCATGTCAATGGACGAGCTTATAGATAAATTTGACTTTTCTCATTGCTCCAAAGCCGGAGCCAAGTTTGATTATGAAAAAGGGCGCTGGTTTAATCATGAATATCTGCAAAAACTTTCTGACGAGCGTCTTGCTGAGCTGTTCAAGCCGGTTCTGCGTCAGCATGGTGTTAACCCCGACGATTACAGCGATGAGTTGCTCGCTCGTGTAGTAGGCCTTGTAAAAGGACGTATATACTTTGTTAAAGACCTTTGGGATCAGACTAAATTCTTCTTTGTCGCGCCTGAAGAGTACAGCGCAAAGGACGTTAAAAAACGTTGGAGCGAAGATACTCCCCGCATTATGGGTGAGCTTGTCGATGTGCTGCTTGCGCTTCCCGACTTCGGCAGCAAGGCAGCCGAGCCGGTTGTGCTTGACTGGATAGCATCAAAGGGCTATCATCTTGGCAATGTCATGAATGCTTTCCGTCTTACAGTGGTCGGCGAATGCAAAGGGCCCCATATGTTTGACATAACCGAACTTCTCGGCAAGGACGAGACTGTGGCACGCATAAAGAAAGGCGTTGAAAGAATAAAAATATAAATCCACGCGATGAACCCGTTATATAATTTGGGAATGCGCGCTTTTGACGCCGGGATAAGTCTCGGCGCTCTGAAAAGCGAAAAGATCAAAAAACTGCGGAAAGGTCAGAAAGAGGCTCTTGATTATCTGCGTGGGAAAATACAGTCCGACAAGCCTTATGTATGGATTCATGCCGCATCGCTTGGTGAGTTTGAACAAGGACGTCCGCTTATAGAGAAGATACGTCGTGAAAATCCCGGGATAAAGATTTTGCTCACATTTTTCTCTCCGTCAGGCTATGAGGTGCGTAAAAACTTCAGCGAAGTCGATGCCGTGTGCTATTTGCCGCTTGATGTGAAGTCGCGTGTCAAGGAGTTTCTTGACATCGTCAATCCCTGCATGGCCGTTTTTGTAAAGTATGAGTTCTGGGGCAATTATCTTCAGGAACTTAAACGGCGCAGTGTTCCCACTTATATAATATCGTCGATATTTCGCCCTTCACAGATATTTTTCAAACCGTGGGGAGTGATGTTCCGCAATATGTTGCGTTGTTATACGCATGTTTATGTTCAGGACGAACGCTCGCGTCAGTTGCTTGCCGGTATAGAAGTGACCAATGTCACTATCGCCGGTGATACGCGCTTTGACCGTGTGACCGACATCATGCGCAGTTGCGTGGATATACCGCAGGCATCCGCTTTTGTCGATAAAGCACCGGTGACTATAGTCGCGGGAAGTACATGGCCTCCGGATGAAGATTATCTGATACCATATTTTAACTCTCACCCCGAGTTGAAGTTGATTATTGCTCCTCATGAAGTGGAGCCTAAACGTCTTGCTGATATAGAACGGAAACTTGACCGTAAGTCATGTCGCTTGTCGTCAGCTACTCCGGAGGAAGCGCGTGAGGCCGACTGCCTGATAATAGACGGTTACGGAAAGTTGTCAAGCACGTATAGTTATGGCGATATCGCTTATGTGGGCGGAGGCTTCGGAGTCAGCATACATAATATAAACGAGGCCGCGGTTTATGGTATGCCGGTGCTCTTCGGCCCCAACTATCATAAGTTCAAAGAGGCATATGATCTGATCGACGTCAAGGGCGCGTTTACGTTTAGCGACAATGCACGGTTTGTGGAGATACTTGACCGGTTGTTGACCGATAAAGAATATCTGGCTGAATGTGGTGAAAATGCAGCCCGATATGTAAAGTCTAAACTTGGCGCTACTGAGATTATATACGGTGACATAAAACCGCTTCTTGATTCGCTGGCATAATTACTGCTGTTATAGCAGCAATTCGAGGTCGACGACGTCGAGTATGCGGCCGTGTTTGTAACCCACTTCCTTGAAACAAGATACTTTCTTGAAGCCGAGTCGCTCGTGCATTTTTATACTTGCTTCATTGTCGCCGGTTATGCATGCTACAAGCGCGTGATAGTTTTTGGCTCGGCATTCATTAATGAGTGCTTCCATAAGTCGGCGCCCTATACCGTGTCGGTGCCACGCCTTATCAATGTATATTGTTGTTTCCAATGTGCGGGAATAGGCGGCCCGCTCTTTCCATTGATGCGCATAGCAGTAGCCGACTGTTTTGCCGTTCTCTTCCCATACGAAATAAGGATACTTTTCCGATATGTCACGTATACGTCTCAGCATTTTATCTTCGGTCAGGCATTCGGTTTCGAAAGATATCGTGGTTTCGTCTATGTAACGGTTGTATATGGCCGTTATATCGGTAGCGTCGGTAAACTTGACTTTGCGTAACATATCTCTTAAATTTGCGGCAAAGGTAAAGTTTTTGTGAAATATATGTATTATATTTGTAGGAGAAAGTAACACAAATGGAAAACTATATAGTATCGGCCCGAAAATACAGGCCGGCTACATTCAGCAGCGTAGTGGGGCAGAAAGCGCTTACCACGACGCTCAAGAATTCTATAAGCAAAGACAGGCTGGCACACGCCTATCTGTTCTGTGGCTCACGTGGGGTGGGAAAGACCTCTTGTGCGCGTATTTTTGCAAAGACGATAAACTGTGAGCATCGTACTCCCGACGGTGAGGCATGCAATGAGTGCGTGTCGTGCCGTGAGTTTAATAAAGGCAATTCTTTAAATATCGTTGAGCTTGACGCCGCATCAAACAACGGTGTCGATTATATGCGCGAGCTTACCGAGCAGGTTCAGGTGCCACCGGTCAACGCCCGTTATCGCGTGTTTATCGTCGATGAGGTGCATATGCTGTCAACGCAGGCGTTCAATGCTTTTCTTAAGACATTGGAGGAGCCGCCGGCCTATGTGATTTTTATACTTGCCACTACGGAGAAGCATAAGATTATACCTACCATACTGTCGCGGTGTCAGATATATGACTTCAACCGCATCACTATACAGGACATGGTGGAGCATCTGCAGTATATCGCGGGCGAGGAGAGCATATCGGTCGAGCCGGCAGCGCTCAATGTCATTGCGCGCAAAGCTGACGGTGCTATGCGCGACGCTCTGTCGATATTTGATCAAGTGGCAGCTTCGTCGATGGGCAATGTCACATACCGCTCTACAGTAGATAATCTTAATATACTTGACTACGAATACTACGACCGTCTGGTCGACGCGTTTCTTACGGGCGATGTACCGGCGGCTCTTCTTATATACAAGGAGATACGCGACAAGGGTTTTGACTCCCAGTTTTTTATAAACGGGCTTGCCGCTCATTTTCGCGACCTTATGGTGGCACGCGATCCCTCGACTGTAGTACTCCTTGAAGCGAGCGACGAAGCTCGTGCGGCTATGGCGGCGGTGGCTGCCAAATGCACGCCTGCATTCTTGTATAAGGCCATGGATTTATGCAACGATGCTGACCTTAATTATCGCATGGCCTCCAACAAACAGCTCCTTGTGGAGCTTACGTTGATAAAGCTGTGCCAATTGCTCAGCCCCTCGCCCGGTGAAAGCGGTGCAGGAGAGGGGCGGTTACGTCCTATAGCAAAGGACAACGCACCGCATAATGTTGCTCCGTCGCCGCAAACGGCACCTAAACAGGCTACCGCCGCACCTCCGGCAACTTATGGTCCGGCTCCTGTTAAGGCCCCTGCGGCGGGAGCGCCTCGGGCCGATTATGTGCCGGCTCCAAAGACTATCGACCGGCAACGCACCACTACACTGCGTACTCCCGGACTTTCTTTGAAATCATCGGCCAGTCGTCATGAGGGGGATGAGGAGAGTATGGTTGACAATAAGCCGCGGCGTTCATCGGCCTTTACCGACGATCAGTTGAAAGCGGCGTGGGGCGCTATCATTGAGGCTCATCCTAAGGAGCATTTACTTATCAATGCCATGAGATTGGCGATCCCAGTGCGTGTGGAAGCGACTCGATTTGGAGTGACCGTAGAGAGTGAAGCTATACGCGACGCTATAGCGCAGTCGATGGATATCCTGATGTCGGAGTTGCGTACACGTCTTGATAATGATTATATAAAATTAGAAATTGTGCTTAATAAAGGCAAGGCTACGGTGACTTCATTGACCGACTCCGAAGTATTTGCGGTTATGAGGCAAAACCATCCTTACTTGAATACCTTGATTGAAGACCTTCACTTGACTCTGCAATAGTAATTATGATAGACATTAAGTGTTTGATTGATGCAATAAATGTACGAAAATCGGTGCGTTCTTATTCCCGACGTGAGCTTGAAGTGGATACCGCCGACAGTGTTTTGATGTTTGCCGAATCGATGGAGCAACCTATATCGGGATGTCGTGCGCGGGTTGAACTTGTGCATCATGACGGTAACGATACTGATGGCGAGAAGCTTGGTACTTATGGTGTGATTACCGGTTGCAACGACTATTTGGCGTTGATTTATGAAGAGGGTGAGTATGCCGATGTCAATGCCGGCTGGTTTTTTGAAGAGGTACTGTTGTATTGTACTTCGATAGGGCTGGCTACATGTTGGCTCGGAGGTACTTTTAAAAAAACGTCTTTTCTGAACAGGATAACGCTTGCGCCCGGCGAGGTACTTGCTGCAGTCTCGCCAATCGGTTATGCCGCTGAAAGGCCCAAATTGCGGGATCGGCTTATGCGCATCGGTGTGCATGGCAACAAACGCATTGATTTTGACCGATTGTTTTTCTGCGGAGAGGCCGAAGAACCTGTAAATGACGGAAATATCTATCGCAAGGCTCTTGAAAATATGCGCAAGGCCCCGTCGTCGCGCAACTCGCAGCCGTGGCGTGCTGTTGTTGACGGCATGACGGTCAGGTTTTATCATATTGACGGCGCTTCCGCTTTTATGATGATTGACATGGGCATAGGATTGGCTCACTTCACGTTGACGTGTCGTGCCGAGGGTTTGTTAGGTGCAATGATGGTTGAGGAGGATGTCCCGCTCCACGAAGGTTGGACATATCTTGCTTCTTGGCAAGGATGCTGAACCTTCCCCGGCCCGGAAATTGTTATATAGTCGGTCTTTTCTAAAGTGAAAAAATCGATAAAATGTGAAATTATACATTATTATATATAACTTTTTCCTAATTTTGCCGAAAAATTTGAATTAACAGGATAAATGTTTAAGAATCTCGTCATAGTAGAGTCGCCTGCCAAGGCCAAGACCATAGAAAAATTTTTGGGAAAGGACTATAAAGTCATGTCGAGTTACGGACACATCCGCGACCTTAACAAGAAGAAGTTCAGTATAGACATAGACCATGGATTCGCCCCGATTTATGAAATACCCGATGACAAGAAGCAACTTGTAGCCGAACTTAAGAAGGCTGTAAAGAGTGCCGACACCGTGTGGCTTGCTTCTGATGAGGACCGCGAGGGGGAAGCCATCGCTTGGCACTTGTGTGAGGTACTCGGTCTTGATCCGGCAACAACAAGACGTATTGTGTTTCATGAGATTACTAAAAATGCTATTGAGGAGGCTATAAATCATCCGCGAGCCATTGATCTGAATCGTGTTGATGCTCAGCAGGCTCGCAGGGTACTTGACCGCATAGTGGGTTTTGAGCTGTCGCCTGTATTATGGAAGAAAATAAAGCCCGCATTATCTGCGGGACGTGTTCAGTCGGTGGCTGTAAGACTTATTGTGGAGCGCGAGGACGAGATCAAGAAATTCAAAAGCGAGAGCTACTATCGTGTAAACGCCACTTTTGTTGACAAGGGAGGTGTACCTGTGAAAGCCGAGCTTAGTCGCCGGATTTCCGATAAGGACTCGGCGGTGAAGCTGCTTAATGACTGCGCCAATGCTTCGTTCAGTGTGAAAAGTGTCAACGTAAGACCGGTCACTAAATCGCCGGCTCCTCCGTTTACCACCTCCACGCTACAGCAGGAAGCATCGCGTAAACTCGGTTTTTCTGTCACACAGACCATGATGGTGGCGCAGAAGCTGTATGAGGCCGGTTATATAACCTATATGCGTACCGACTCGCTCAATCTGTCATCGCTTGCGCTTGGAGCAATAGCGTCGGAAATAACCGAAAAGCTCGGAAAGAGATATCTTAAAACAAGACAATATCATACTCACTCCAAGGGTGCACAGGAGGCTCATGAGGCAATAAGACCTACCGACATATCATCGTCCTCTATTTCTGCGTCCATACAGGAGCAACGGCTCTATAACCTTATATGGAAGCGCACCATCGCATCGCAGATGGCCGATGCCGAAATTGAAAAGACTACAGTCGAGATTCAACCTTCGACTCGCGACGAACACTTTACTGCTACAGGCGAGGTGATAAACTTCGACGGTTTCTTGAAGGTATATATCGAGGGTAACGACGATGATGCCGACGAGGCCGACAGCGATCTGTTGCCGGCTATGTCCGAGGGCGATACTCTTGACGCTTCGTCCGTGACTGCTACAGAGCGTTTCACCCAGCAGCCGCCGCGCTATACCGAGGCTTCGCTTGTCAAGAAGATGGAGGAGCTCGGCATAGGACGTCCGTCAACTTATGCGCCTACCATATCGACTATACAGGCCCGTGATTATGTCGAGAAAGGCGAGAAAGAGGGCACTGAGCGCAAATATAATGTCATTACGCTTGATGGTGGCAAAATAACCGATAAAATAAAGAAAGAGGTTGTGGGGTCTGAAAAGGGCAAACTTATACCTACTGACATAGGCGTGGTTGTAAATGATTTTCTTACCCGTTATTTTCCCTCGATTCTTGACTATGACTTCACCGCACGTATGGAGGAGAAGTTTGATGACATAGCCGAAGGCCATCTGGCATGGAACAAGGAGATTGCCATGTTCTACGAACTGTTTCACCCTGATGTGGATTCGGCACTCAACATGCGGCTTGAACATAAGGTCGGAGAGCGTGTGCTCGGTGTTGACTCCAATGGAAAGCAGGTGAGCGTGAAGATAGGACGCTACGGCCCTCTGGTACAGATAGGCGATGGCGAGGGTGACGAGAAACCTCAGTTTGCCTCTCTGCTGAAAGGCCAGTCGGTGAGTACGATCACTCTTGAGGAGGCTTTGAAGCTGTTTGAGTTTCCGCGCAATCTCGGTACATATGAAGGTTCGGAAGTTACGGTTGCCATAGGCAAATACGGACCGTATATAAAGCATGAAGGCAAGTTTGTATCGATACCGAAGGATATGGCTCCTGCCGCTATCACTCTTGAGGAGGCTGAGGAGCTTATAAAGTCAAAGCGCAATGCCGAGAGCAAGCGTGTGGTCAAGACATTTGACGAGGATCCTGATTTACAGATACTCAACGGTCCTTACGGTCCTTACATATCGTGCCGGAAGAGTAACTACAAGATACCGCGTACGGTGACTTCTCCCGAGGCGCTGACCCTTGACGAATGTCGTAAAATAATGGAGGAGCAGAACGCCGCTCCCAAGAAGTCGGCGCGTAAATACACTAAAAAGAAGTAGTCATGCGACCAAAGAATCCATATGCAAGCAAGCCCGGCACTCAGCACACCGGGTTTAAGCCCGACGTGATCGAAATATACAGACCGCAGGCTGACTGTCGGTTGCTCGATTTTCTGTTTCAGTCCATGCCGCAACGTAAGCGTACAAATGTCAAGGAGCTGCTTAAACATAGTCAGGTTGCTGTAAACGGCATACCTGTTACTCAGTTTGACACTCAGTTGACCCCCGCTGATGAAGTAAAGGTCAACCTGACACGTGAATTCAGACTGTTCTCCAACCGTCGAGTAAAGCTCGTATATGAAGATGATGATATAATAGTCATAGAGAAGGGCTACGGACTTCTGTCTATGGGAACCGATCAAATGAAAGACGGTACCGCTTATTCTATAGTACGTGAACATGTTAAGTGGGAGAATCCCCGCAATAAGGTGTTTATCGTTCACAGGCTTGACCGCGATACCTCCGGCCTTATGATGATGGCCAAGACCGAGGAGGCAAAAGACACTATGCAACATAACTGGAACAATATGGTGCTTAATCGCACTTATGTGGCTGTTGTGGAGGGAGTTGTCGAGCAGGACAGTGGTGTCATAAAAAGTTATCTTGCCGAAAACTCGCAGTACGAAGTATATTCTACCGACGATCCGGAGAAGGGCGACCTTGCTGTGACTCGTTATAAAGTTATAAAGCGAGGCAAAGGACATACAATGCTTGAAGTCGAACTTGACACAGGCCGTAAAAATCAGATAAGAGTACATATGAAAGATCTCGGTCATCCGATAGCGGGCGACCGTAAGTACGGTGCACGTCCTACTATAATACATCGTCTTGCGCTGCATGCTCGTACGTTGCGCTTCGTACACCCCTCTACACGGCGCGACATGAACTTCTCCACTCCTGTCCCCGGCTCTTTCTACAAACTCGTCGGCGGTAAGTGACGATTGTTGTAATAATCAGTCGAATAAGTCTAATTGGATTAATATTTACATAAAAAGGCCGAGTCGTAGTGACTCAGCCTTTTTATAATGATGCGATATTATCGGGTTACCAGATAACAACCATCTCTTCGGCGGGGCGGTACATCTTGTCGCCGGCCTTGATGCCGAAAGCCTCAAAGAACGGGGCTATGTTGCGGAGTGTGACGTTGACACGGTTTTCACCGAGTGAGTGTACATCGCCGGTCGTAAGATTGCGTATCTCTTCGTCGCGGATATTGCCCGCCCATATGTTGGCATAGTTCATGTAGTAAACCTGCATCGGGTCGTAGCCGTCGATTTTTGCTTCGGGAGAGTTGATGTCGACGCCTTTCTTCTTCTGTGAGTCGAGGAAGGCCGTGCGCGATACTCTCAATCCGCCTTGGTCGGCTATATTCTCACCAAGAGTGTACTGGCCGTTGGCGTGCAGACCGGGCAATACCTCAACCTCGTCAAATTGAGAAATAAGACCCTTTGTGAGCTTGGCAAACGCTTCGGAGTCCTCGGGAGTCCACCAGTTGACCATGTTGCCTTCGGCATCGAAGTTGCAGCCTTGGTCATCGAAACCGTGGGTCATCTCGTGGCCGATAACTACGCCGATACCGCCGTAGTTTTCCGCGTCGCTGGCTTCGGGGTCAAAGAAGGGGGCCTGAAGAATGGCTGCGGGGAACACGATTTCGTTGGCAAGCGGATTGTAGTATGCGTTGACAGTCTGCGGAGTCATGCCCCACTCGGTGCGGTCAACGGGCTTGCCCCACTTGGCATAGGTCTCTGCCTGATGCCACATGCCCACATTGTGCATGTTTTCGTAGTAGGAGAGTTTGGGGTCGATATTAAGGGTGGTGTAGTCTTTCCATTTGTCGGGATAGCCGATCTTAACGGTGAAAGCGTTAAGTTTCTTGATGGCATTGAGCTTTGTGTCATCGCTCATCCATGTCAGATTGATGATGTGCTTTCCGAGAGCCGTACGCAGGTTCTCTACAAGTCCGAGCATATATTCTTTTGAGGACTCGGGGAAGTACTTCTCTACATAAAGCTGGCCTACGGCCTCGCCCATGGAACCTTCGGCGGCGCCGAGCGCACGCTTCCAGCGGGGACGCTGCTGCTCCACTCCGCTTATGACCTTGCTGAACTCAAACGAGGCATTGGTAAAGTCATCGCTAAGAGCCGATGCCGCCTGTGCCACATACTTCCAGAGGTAGTAGTCCTTGATCTCGCGGTCGGTGAGCGAGCCCATGAGATTGTTGGCCTGAGCTACGGAGCTAAGTTCGGTTACAATAACACTGGCGGGCGACTCTATGCCCATCGTCTCGATGAAGAAGCGGTCCCAGTTTACGTTGGGATACATCTCTTTAAGCTGCTCAAACGAGCGGGGATTGTACATGGCCGGTATGTTGCGGCTCTGTTCGCGCGTCCAAGCCGAGTCTGCGAGCGCCGTCTCGATCTTCATGACGTTTTTCATGATGCGGTTGGCGTCTTTCTTCGAGTAACCGGCGTTTTGCATCTGCTTCACGATCAGCTTCTGATAGGCCTCGCGCACTTCCTTGTTGCGCTTGTCGTTCTGCAGGTAGTAGTCGCGGTCGCCGAGGCCCATGCCTCCGCCGCTGACATACATGGCGTAAACCTTGCTGTTTGAGAGGTCCTCCATGGGGCCTGCTCCGAAGAAGGGGCTTGCGTAGTTGCCGTGCATCCACAAGAAGAGATCTTCCATGCCCTCGTGGGGTGCGGTCTCGATTTTCTTAAGGTCGGCAAGGATAGGTTTGGCACCCTCGGCATTGCGACGCACGGAGTCCATGGCCTGCGAGTAGATGGTCCACACCTTGAAGGCTACGGTGCCGGGCTCGGGATTTGTGGCGCCGAGGTTGAGAACGATGTTCTTAACGCGCATCTCCGACGAGTCGTTGAGGATATTGAAGTTGCCGTAACGGGCAAACTCGGGTGTCAGCGGGTGTGCTTCCTGCCATCCTTTATTGACGTGTTTGTAGAAGTCGACCGAAGCCGGAGTGGTCTTGTCGAAATAAGCCGGATTAAGGCTCTTCAAGTGCTCCTCGGCCGAAAGAGTCAGTGCGCCGGTTAGTGCCAACGCCATGAAAAGTTTAAGTGATTTCATAATGTGAATTATAATGGTCAATTTGTTTTCGTGTCACAAAAATAGTAAAAAATGAGTTATGTTGATGCATTTATAATGCCATTTCACGCAGCACAAGAGGGGCTTCGGGGCCCATGTTGAATATCAGGTCGAGTACACTGAGTCCCGGAGTGAAGCCGAAACGCGCAGCCCATATCTGGTAGTAGTGTATGTCTTTGATAGAAGCCGCGCGGAAGTCAACACACGGGAGAGGGGCGGTGCAGCCGCATTGAGTTATACCGAGAGCGGAGCGGCAGAAGCGGTCTATGGCTGCATCAAGGTCGATAAGCAGCTCTATGTCGCCGGAGTAGGCGGGCAGCAGATCATCGGCATAATACTCGAAGTAGGGTGTACGTCCATAAGCGGAGCATATGGCACCCCAGTGAACATGCCACCAATCGCCGTGGGTCGATACTCTGACGTCAGACAGCCGCGTGCCGCTCCATACCTGAGGTTTTTCAAGAGGTACGGTGAGACGCTGTACACCGTTTGGCCCTTCGATGACACATCGGTGACAATCTTTTTCGCGCTTGTTGAAGCGTCGCGCCACGTCAATCGTCACCGCGCCGTATTGTGCCATGACGGCATAGTAACGCACACTGCCGCAGTATACGGGCGGGAGTGTCACGGCGTGATCGGGATATCGGACAAGCGGACTGTGCTCCATTGTCATTTATCGGGATTGGCCGACTTCAGCACACGGTTCCAGCGTATGCCGCCGTTGAACAGGCTCTTGTCTTTGTCAAACGACACAAGCACTCTCCACGGCTTGCCTACAATATGGTCTTCGGGCACGAAACCCCAGTAGCGCGAGTCGGCGGAGTTGTCGCGGTTGTCGCCCATCATGAAGTAGTAGTCCATAGCAAAGGTATAAGTCTTTGCGGGTTTGCCGTCGATATATACGGTGCCGTCCTTTATGTATGCGTCATCGTGGCCTTCGTAGTTGCGTATACAGCGATTGTATATCTGCCATGTATAGTCGTTAAGCTTTATGCTCTTGCCTTTCTGCGGTATCCACAGATCGCCGTAGTCGGCACGGGTCCAGCTGTCAGATACACCGGCCGGGAACAGAGGGGTCTGCTCTGTGGCGGGCACTTTCATTATGCGGGCCGTGCGCGGATCGGCTTCGAGCTTCTCGATCATGGCCGGGGTAAGGGGCGACACATATATTGCGGGCACTGATCCGTCATCGTTGACAAGAAAACCGTTCATGGCCACATTGCGCACCTCGCCGGGAGTTACCGGCACTATGTTGCGGTCGTCGGCGCTGATGCCGAGCTCCTCCCAGTCTTGCTCTGACATGACGCCGTCGCGCATCTGGAAGAAGTAATTGAACTGTACGTTTTCGGGCTGCTCCATCGGCTTTCCGTCGATGTATATGACATCATCGACTATCTTTATGCGCTCGCCGGGAAGTCCTATGGCACGTTTGACGTAGTTCTCGCGGCGGTCAACCGGACGATATATGACATCGCCGAACTGCTCCTTGTTGTTGTGGACCGCAAAGCGTCCGAGCATCGACACAAGCGTGTAGTAGTCGGGGTTGGATACTTTGGTGGTAACCGTGTCGCCGGCCGGGAAATTGAATACAACGATATCGCCGCGCTCTACATTGCCGAGTCCTTTCAGTCGGCGGTACTTCCATTTCGGCCACTCGGTGTAGCTCTTGGTGTTTATCACCGGCAGAGTGTTCTGCACAAGCGGAAAGTGTATGGGGGTCATGGGCACACGCGGGCCGTAGGCAGTCTTGTTGACCCACAGATAGTCGCCCACGAGAAGTGTTTTTTCAAGCGAAGATGAGGGTATCTGGTAATTCTGGCCTATGAATGTAAACACGAAGTAGACCAATATTAGCGCGTACACGATAGCATCGACCCAACTCATGACGCTCTTCACCACTTTATTGTCGCTCTTTTTCCACCAAGTGAACGGTATGTATCCGGTGATGTATATGTCAAAAAGAAGCAGCAGGAATATAAGTACCCACCAACTGCCGAGCCATGCGACCCACGCGGTGAATATCGCGGCTACGACTGCGAAACGTATCCAACGGGTGGTCTTGACCGCTTTTACGCGGCGCTTGAAGTCATCGCCGAAAGAGCGGCTGTTATTGTCGTTTGTCATAAGTCTTATTTGATAATGTCAAGAAGTTGCGGACGTGCTATCATGGAGTGCATCATCTCGTCCATAGTGAGGAAGCCTTTTTTGTCTGCTGTCCACTCGGCGGCAATGACCGCACCGAGAGCAAATCCTTCGCGTGACTTGGCTTCGTGCATTATCGTCACGGTATCGACGGGGCTGTCCCACGATATGATGTGTGTACCCGGCACTTCGCCCGTGCGCTCGTGGGCTATGACTATGTTGTCGGTGCCGTCGGCCGGATCTTCGGTCCACCCTTTGACCGCCTTGTCGCAGGCCATGATGCCCTCGGCGAGAGTTATGGCCGTGCCGCTGGGGTGGTCGAGCTTGTGTATGTGGTGTATCTCCTTCATTGCCGGATGATATTGCGGAAAGCCCTCCATGAGTGATGCGAGATAGCGGTTTACCGCAAAAAAGAGATTTACTCCGAGCGAGAAGTTTGATGTCCAGAAAAATGTAGCCTTGCCTTCGTCGCAAATGGCTTTTATCTCGGGCATGGCGTCGAGCCAGCCGGTACTTCCCGATACCACAGGCACTCCCACGGCAAACGCGCGCTTGTAGTTGGCTACCGCAGTGGCGGGTGTGGTGAATTCAATGGCCACATCGGCTGAGGCAAACGCTGGTGATTCGAACTCGTCCTGATTGTTGACGCCGATACGACTTACTATCTCATGACCGCGGCATAACGCTATTTTTTCGATGGCTTTGCCCATCTTGCCGTAGCCTATCAATGCTATTTTCATATTTATCAATATTTTGGACAAAATTACACAATTCTCCATTAATCTCGAAATAAAACTTCTATCGGGTAATGAGGAAATCGGGCATTGAGTTAACGAATGTTAAAATGGGGGGGGGTATTGTGAAAGCATGTAATCCGATATAATTTTGCAGTGCAAATCGGAACTCACAATATTTCCGATAAGGAGATTACACTACCTCGGCAATTCGGTCCTACAAGGCTGAAAGTAGTGGGACGGCTCTTCTCCTGTAAAATTGACATATCCTGCGTCCCGTCTTGCAGAATCGTAATTTTAATATGTATGTACCCGTGTATCAGGCCGTGTACATGCATCAATGGCAACAGATTCTATGGCAATGGACGGGAAAATCAGAAATTACTCCTATCATTTAGACATTTATTCATATCAGGCTCCATGGCGTGGTGCCTGACTTTTCGTGTGCAATTTTATCAACGGGCTTGGCCCGATTAGTAGATCAACCAATAAATTATTTAACAACATGAAGAAATTTTCTTTTCTTGCACTATCCATACTCTTGGGATGTGCGTTTACGACTATGACATCATGTAGCAGTGACAGTGACGACGAGGGCGGCAACAACGGCCCCGGCTCGGTCGAGGCCATCAATCCGGCCAAGGTGTTTCCGCAGGGTTTGCCGGCAAAAGTCGCCGGGCAGGCTGTAGTTACCGATGCTGAAGGCCGCGTGACAGCCATCGGTTCTGACGTTCAGTTCATTTACAGCAGCGATGACGCCGGACGCGCTTCATCAAGCTACGATATGATCATGAAAGCAAGATATGAGGGTGACTGGTACACAATAGGCATAGCGCTCAATGCAGACGGCTTCATAAGATATGCACGTTCAAATGACAACGAATGGACCATCAACTACAATGGCGAGGGACGCATCAGCTCTATATATCATAAGCCTCTTGACGATGACGGTGTAAGCGCTGACTACAGCGTAAGCTATTCTGACGGCAATCCCGTGTCACTATCGGCTAAGAGCAGTGCCGGTAAAGGTTCATGTAAAGTAACCTATACAAACAGCTCCAATCCCTCAGGAGTCAAAAACAAGGACTATTATATCATGTGGTATGACGGTAATGGAGGTTTTGACTTCGAGGAGCTTCAGAAAGCATACTATGCCGGACTGCTTGGCAAAGGTCCGGAACTTCTGCCGTTGAAATTGGATCAGGAGATTGGCGAGTATAGGGGCATAGAAGAATATATCTGGACTCTTGACGGCGACGGTCATCCCGCTTCGATGCGAGCCAGTTACAAGGACTATGAGTATGGAGAGCTTGATGACGAAGGCAGCTGGACCGAATATTTCGACTGGTAGAGTATAAGGGAGTGTCCTGATTAAATCAGACATAGTTTTAAATATAGTATTAACCAATCAAAAATTCATGATTATGAAAAAGTTATTTCTTGCCGTTTTTGCAGCCGTATGCGCTCTCGGAGTGTCGGCTCAGACTTTGTGGGATGGTGAAGCTGCCGAAAAGAAGTTTACTCTCGGTGTCCGTGCCGGTCTTAACATTGCCAAAATGACCGATATGCCTTCAGGCGTGGACTCAAGGACCAGCTTCCATGCCGGACTTTCAGCCGACTGGAATATCATAAACAGTTTTTCGGTCAACTCAGGTATTCTTTACACAGGAAAAGGTGTTAAAGACGGCTCCGCCGACTTTATAGAGATACCGGTGTACGCATCCTATCGCCTTAACTTTGCCGAAGCATCACAACTTCAGGTAAACTTTGGTCCCTATCTGGACTTCGGAATAGCGGGCGACGCCTTCAAGGACGGGGCTGACGGCAAACGCTTCCAGATGGGTCTCGGAGTCGGAGCAGGCTATACCTTCCACAAATTCCTCGTTGGCATCCAGTATCAATTCGGTCTTACAAAGGCTTTTGACAACGTCGATCCCAAATACAACAACCTTGCCATATCACTCGGATACAATTTCTAAATAACGTAAGCAATCCTTGTTTGAGTCTGCGGCTACTTGTGAGTCGCAGACTCTTTTTATACCCCTATTAAAAGAGGTCAGCAGCAAAACACGGTTTACGAGTTAAAACAATCAGGGTGAAAAATTGTATAAAGATACATAGGTACAGAAGTTTGCAGACGAAACAGACGAAGATATTTTGGAGGTATATGCAACGACGGCAGGGACGTCGATCCACCGCGCCCGCATATCCTCATTCCGACGCACCGACAAAATCGTACGCCTCCCCGTGTGGCCGGTTGGCAATATGTTAACTCCTCATTCGGGTTTTGCAGGATCAATGCAAAAAAGCAGTTGTTAAATTGGGCGCTTCAGAGATGCGCTATGTGCAAACCCCACGATAAGTCGGCGAAGGGAACGAAGTGACCGCAGACGGCGGTTCGTGGGGTATCAAAGTCCCCACGACATCAAATGCCTGTCGAAGACAGGCGACATTCCACATAAGTCCATCCGGATATGTCTCGTGTCCCCGACGCGAAGTTTTGAGTCTCCGACTCTAATCTGCGGGCAAAACTAATTCTAAACAAGTACTGCATCCGCAAACAAAATCGGACAATTAACACTTCAACCGGATTTTGCTGCTGACCCGTTTTGCTTCTGATGCCAAAAGAAGAGGACCGGGCATAAAAAAACGCTCCTTGATGAAGGAACGCGTCTTTTAGTCGGTTAAAAAGAAGCCGATTATCGGCGGTCGGCTTCATGCAGGTAAAGTTCTGCGCTTGCTATACAATAGTTCACTGTACGATACACTTTAGCTGCGGTTTTCAAAAAATTGCTCATAGCTTCAAAAATTTAATTAAACCTAAAACCAAGCTTCCTTTGGAGCACCAATCATTATTCATCTTTAAAACACTGCAAAGATAGTAAATGTTTTTTAATTATGCTATAAAGCATATTTTTATTTTTGTGGTGTGATATTTTTATGGCAACCGTCGGTAGCGGCGTCCAATAAGGGTAAGGATAAGACCTCTGGTGAACAGATAGCAGATGAATGCGAGCCAAAGCCCGTCGTTGTGCATGCGAGGATAGGCTATGAAGTACACGGTAAAGAAGATGGCTGTGGCGCCGAGCATGGAGCGTAGCATGTCACGAGTGGCTGTGGCGCCGATAAATATGCCGTCCCACGTGAATGCGAGAAACCCCACGACAGGTATCGTGACAACCCAGTGCAGGTACTCGTGGGCGTGGGCCACGACTATTTTGTCGTCGCTGAGGAGCGACAGCAACAGGTCGCCTCCGGCGAAATAGAGCAGCGTAAACAGAAGGGCTATGACGAGGGCCCAGCGGCAGAGCGCGTCGACACTCGCCTTGAGATTTGGCCGATCGTTGGCGCCCACATATTTGCCCGCCATGGCCTCGCCGGCAAATCCGAAACCGTCCATGAAAAACGAGAACAGGGTGAAGAACTGCATCAACAGAGCGTTGACAGCCAGCATCTCCGGTCCTTGCAAGGCTCCGGTACGGGTAAACCATATGGTGACTGTGACAAGACATACGGTGCGCAGAAATATGTCGACATTGACTTGGAAGAAGCGTCGCAGCCCGGTCCATTCGATAATCTCATGAAATGTTATTTTCACAATTTTGTATCGACATGCGGCTATGGCCAGCGCCAGACCGAAGCCGAGCCACTGTGCCGTGAGTGTACCGGTGGCCACTCCCGTTATGCCGAGCTTGAATACAAAAACGAGCATGCAACTGGCCGCGATGTTGCACACGTTGATGAAAATGGATATCCACATGGTGGCCTTTGAGTTCTGCATGCCGAGCAGCCATCCGCACAGCACGTAGTTGCCGAGTACTGCGGGGGCGCCCCATATAAGGATATAGAAATATGTAGAAGCATACAGCGCCGTGTCGCCCGACACGTCCATGAAACGAAGCACAACGTCGCACACGGGGCGTTGCAGCGCTATCATCAGCGCGCCGGCTATCATAGCCACGAGCAGGGCCTGTTTAAGCACACGCGACTGGGCTTTGGCGTCGCCGGCGCCGAAGGCCTGCGCGGTCATGCCGCTTGAGCCCATACGCAGGAAGCCGAAAAGCCAGTAGAGCATGTTGAACATCGAGCCGCCCACGGCTATGGCCGCGATGTAATCCGACGCTCCCATGTGGCCCACGATAGCCACGTCGACCAGACTCAACAGTGGAGTGGTGATGTTGGTGACTATCGAGGGTATGGAGAGCGACAGTATCTGCCGGTTTATGGCTGAAATGTGCAATTTAAAATGGTGCTTAACGTAGTGATTTGGCTCTCATGCTGTCCCAGATCAGGTAGGCTATGATGAGCAGATACATGATGCATCCGAGCATCTGGGTTGTGCCCATTGACAGAGGATTGTCATACTCGAAGCCGGCGAAGCGGGTGAGTGCCGCAAATACTCCGAACAGAGCGCCTCCGGCTATTAGTCCCGAGGCTATCAGGGTGCCGCGGTCGCGACGGGCGTTGTTGACGGCGGCGTCGGCCGAGCGGTTGGACACGAAGTATGCTATGGCGCCGCCCACAAGCATGGGAGTGTTGAGCTGCAACGGTATGAACATGCCGAGGCAGAATGCGAGTGCGGGCACTCCGAGCCAGTTGAGTATCAGTGCGAGTATGGCACCGACCATGTAGAGTATCCACGGAGTGTCGCCGCCCATCATCAGCGGTTCGATGACTTTGGCCATGGCATTGGCCTGCGGAGCCACGAGAGCGTCGGGCCCTGCGAAACCGTACACCTTGTTGAGTACGAGTATGACGCCGCCCACTGTGGCTGCCGACACGAGTGTGCCGAGAAACTTCCATGTCTCCTGTTTTTTGGGTGTCGAGCCTATCCAGTAGCCTATCTTGAGGTCGGTGACGAAGCCTCCGGCCATGGATAGCGCCGTGCACACCACGCCGCCTATCACCATCGAGGCCACGATGCCCGAGGTGCCGTTAAGCCCGATGCTTACAAATATGGCCGACGCTATGATAAGTGTCATAAGCGTCATGCCCGATACGGGATTGGAACCTACGATAGCTATGGCGTTGGCCGCCACGGTGGTAAAGAGGAATGCTATGACCGTCACAACCAGCCAAGCTATGAGTGCCTGCCAGAATGTATGTATGACTCCTATATAGAAGAACGCGAGTACGGCTATGAGCGCCACGGCTATCATATAGACGATGTGCTTCATCGATATGTCGCACTGCCAGCGTACTTCCTTTATGCCCTGCTGCTTGCCTTTGAGCTCGCGACCGGCAAGTCCTATGGCCTGAGCTATGATCGACGATGACTTGATGATGCCTATGACTCCGGCCATGGCTATACCTCCGATGCCGATCAGGCGGGCGTAGTCACTGAATATGACTCCCGGCTCGAGTGAGGCTATCTCCGGAGCGCCGTAGGCTCCCATGAGGGGGATTATTATCCACCATACAAATATGGAACCGGCAAATATGACAAACGCGTATTTCAGACCTACTATGTAGCCGAGGCCGAGCAGAGCCGCGCCTGTATTGACGCTGAACACGAGCTTGGTCTTCTCGGCGAGCGCCGTGCCCCACTGCGATGCGGTTGAGGTGACATTTTCGGCCCACCAGCCGAATGTGGCCAGCAGATAGTCATATATACCGCCTATGAGCGAGGCTATGACGAGAGTCTTGGCTTGTGAGCCGTTGCTCGACTTGGAGCCTTCGCCGCTTACGAGCACCTGTGTTGTGGCCGTGGCTTCGGGGAAGGGGTATTTGCCGTGCATGTCCTTCACGAAATACTTGCGGAAGGGTATGAAGAAGAGTATGCCGAGTATGCCGCCGAAAAGCGAGCTGAGGAATATCTCCATAAAGTTGACGGTTATGTCGGGATACTTGGCCTGAAGTATATACAGCGCGGGAAGGGTGAAGATGGCTCCCGCCACGATGACGCCCGAACATGCGCCGATCGACTGTATGATGACGTTCTGCCCGAGGGCGTTTTTCTTGTTGAGCGCTCCTGACAGTCCCACGGCGATGATGGCTATCGGTATTGCCGCCTCAAATACCTGACCCACACGCAGACCCAGATATGCGGCCGCCGCGCTGAATATGACGGCGAGCACGAGACCCATGGCTACGGAGTAGGGGGTCACCTCGGGATAGTCGTGAGCCGGATGCAGGATAGGATTGTATTGCTCGTCGGCTGCGAGTTCGCGGAATGCGTTTTCGGGCAGCCCTGCTACACCGTTGTCGTCGGCGGTGTGGTCCGGTTTCTGTGAAGTATCGGCCATGATTTATAAGTGATAATGATTATGATGTGCGAAGTTAATAAAAATTCGGGTAAAATCGATTGTTTTACGTCTGTAAGCCGAGTGCGGACAGTGCGTCGGCCGGTGCGGTGACGGGTGACAGCCTGATGACCGAGGGGTCGCGCTTGAGCCATGTGAGTTGTTTTTTGGCGTAGACACGGGTGTTCTTGGCTATGCGAGCTATGGCCGTGTCGCGGTCCATAGCGCCGTCAAACCATGCAAACAACTCCTTGTAGCCCACAGTGTTGAGCGAGTTCAGATGACGCATCGGATATACGCGCCGCGCTTCCTCGACAAGTCCATGCTCAATCATGCTCTCCACACGTCGGTTTATGCGGTCAAAGAGCTCTTGGCGCGGATAGTCGATCATCATTTTAACGATGTTAAACGGCCGTTCCTTGACGGTGCCGGTGCGTAACGACGAGTACGGCACCCCGGCTTCGATACATATCTCCACGGCGTGTATGAGCCGGCGGTGGTTGGCCGGGTCGGCTGCCGACAGGTAGTCGGGATCGAGCAACCGAAGCCGCGCGCGCAGGCCTTCGATGCCTTCAGTGCGGTATATAGCGGCCATATCGGTACGCACTTGCTCGCTTACCGTGGGAAGCTCGTCGATGCCGCGGGTCACGGCGTCGATGTACATCATGGAGCCGCCGCACATTATGGCATAACGGCTTTTTTTCCACAGACGGGGGAGGAGCTCCATGACCTCCTCCTCGAAGCGTGCGGCGCTGTAGTAGTCGTCAAGAGCGAGTGTGCCTACAAAATGATGGGGTACTGCCGCGAGCTGTGCGCTGTCGGGGGCTGCCGTGCCTATGGGTATATCGCGAAACAGTTGGCGCGAGTCGGCCGATATGATTTCACATCCGAGCCGTTGCGCCAACTGTATGGATAAGTCGGTCTTTCCCGAGCCTGTTGGCCCGGTGACCACTATAAGTGTGGGTTTAGGGTCGCTGCAGTGCGGCATGGTCAGCTTTCAGCCACCAGCCGGGCTATTTCTACTATGACTTCAGCGGCCTTCTCCATCGAGGTTATGGGAACGAACTCATAGCGTCCGTGGAAGTTGAGTCCACCGGCAAATATGTTGGGGCAGGGCAGCCCCTTGAACGACAGCTGTGCGCCGTCTGTTCCGCCGCGTATGGGCACTACATGGGGTGTCACACCGACATTGCGCATGGCCTGCTCGGCGTAGTCCACGACATACATGACAGGCTCTATCTTCTCGCGCATGTTGTAGTACTGGTCCTTGATCTCGATGGCCGTGCTGTTGGGAAACTCGTTGTTGACCTTTCTCACGAGGTGCTCAAGCTCTTTTTTGCGTCGCTCGAAGCGGTCGCGGTCATGGTCACGTATTATATATGTGACTTCGGTCTTCTCGACGTCGCCCTTTATCGATATGAGGTGGAAGAAGCCTTCGTAGCCTTCGGTATGTTCGGGGGTCTCCCAGCGGGGGAGCATGGAGGTGAACTGGTTGGCTATGCGTATGGAGTTGAGCATCTTGTGCTTGGCATAGCCCGGATGCACGTTGCGGCCGGTGAATGTTATTTTTGCTGCCGCGGCGTTGAAGTTCTCATACTCGAGTTCGCCTATTTCGCCGCCGTCCATTGTGTAGGCCCAGTCGGCGCCGAACTTATCGACATCAAACTTGTGCGCGCCCTGACCTATCTCTTCATCAGGATTGAACGCTATGCGTATCTTGCCGTGCTTGATCTCAGGGTGCTGCATAAGGTACTCTACGGCCGATATTATCTCCGCTATGCCGGCTTTGTCGTCGGCACCGAGCAGGGTGTTGCCGTCGGTCACTATAAGGTCCTGACCTTTGTAGTGGTCAAGCTCCGGAAACTGGCGGGGCGAGAGCACTATGCCTTTTTCTTCATTGAGTGTTATGTCGCCGCCCTCGTAGTTTTTAACAATGCGTGGGTTGACATGGCGTCCCGACAGGTCGGGTGATGTATCGAGATGAGCGATGAATCCGATCGTAGCTATCGGCTTGTCGGTGTTGGCCGGCAGTGTTGCCATCAGGTAGCCGTTTTCGTCAAGGCTGATCTCTTCGAGTCCGAGCTTCTGCAATTCTTTTTCCAGATGCTGGGCAAATATCATTTGGCCGGGGGTTGAGGGCCATAGATTGGTTAATTCGTCACTCTGAGTGTCAAATTTAACGTATTGCAAAAAACGATCAACTACATTCATAGTGGAAAGGTATTAAGTTTAACGGTATTATCCACTACAAAGGTAATGTAATTTTTGGAAAAAACAACATTTCGCAGTGGAGGTTTCTGTTAACGATGCTTGATCACCGGTATATTTTCATGCAGTTGTAAGCTCGCAAGCATGACGATGTTATAAATTAAGTTAAATGCATTAAATTTATTTGCCCAAATCATGGTGTAAAACATTTTTATTTGTAACTTTGCATCAGTTTTTCATGGTATTAGATTTAAGGTAAAAAGATTATTCGTCGTGATGACGGGTAATTTTTTTTATGTCCCTGTACGAATGATGAAACAGGGCGGGTAAAAAAACGGATCAAATGCAAAACCCGGAAGGCCATATAGCTTGTAGGGGCGCCAGTACCACGGCGCCCGCATACCCTGATGGCCATATAGGTTGCAGCCGGCCGCCGTATTACTGGCGGCCCTACAAACACAGTTGTTTTTAATAACCGCATCCTTGTATATATTGGGGAAAATAGGCTTAAATGTTAAAATTGTGATTTTTTATCGAAAAATATTGCAAATTTGAAAGGGGTAATATAAATTTGCGCAGTTGTAGCAAAAAATGTGTTAGTCAACAGTAGGTTGTGCAAAAACCTTGTTAGATTTTTGTATATAAAAAACTATGGGAAAAGGTATTTATTCATTACTCGTTCTTGTAATTTCTTGTGTCAGCTTCTCGGCCCATGCTGTTGAATGCCGGTGCGATACGGTACGTGTAATCTTAAATTTCGCTCAGGGTGAAAGTGCTGTGGATACCGCGTATGCATCCAATTCGGAACGCGTGCGCGACATGATGTCGGTGCTTGACGGCGCGGATGTCGCTACCGTTAGTTCGGTGTCGCTAAAAGGTAGTGCATCGCCTGAAGGCTCTTTGGCACGCAACAAAGCATTGGCGGCGCTAAGAGCTCGCGGGTGTGCCGATTTTGTAGTCGGTGCATTATCACTGCCTGTCAACAGGGTCGAAGTTCTTGACGGCGGTATCGACTGGATGCTGCTGCGTCATATGATTATGAACTGTGATGAGGACTGGCGACACGATGCCGTGGCGGTAATAGATAATGTGCCGGAGTTGGTCTACAAGGGCACGAGGATTGTAGACAGCCGTAACAGACGGCTTCGTGTGCTGCGTGGCGGAAAAGCATGGCGCTATATGTTGCAACACTTTTTCCCGGCGATGAGAACTGCCGAGGTGTGCATCGGACTGACGATTAAGCCCGTAGAGGTTGTAGAGGTGTCGCAGGCTACTGTCGATAACATACCGGAGAATACACAAGTATGTGAATATAAGACTCCGGAGGCAGACAACAATATAAGTACATCGCCCGCTCCGGATGCGAATGTGGGCTACACAGAATCCCGGTCGGAGCCGATGGCTGTAGATCGACACACCGACCTGTTTATCAAGACTAACATGCTTTATGACGTAGCGGCAGTGCCTAATATAGGTATAGAGGCGGGCATTGGCCGAGACTGGTCGGTAGGCGTCAACTGGATGCACGCTTGGTGGAGTCGCAGCTCGGCTCACCGCTACTGGCGCATATACGGCGGCGACGTCGAATTGCGGCGGTGGCTTCACCACCGCAATAACCGCTCTACTACGCACAGCGGTTATTATTTAGGCCTTTACGGGCAGATACTTTCCTATGATATAGAATTTGGCGGTCGTGGCCGGCAGAGCGACGGCTTGAGCTGGGGAGTCGGACTCTCCTATGGCTACTCACTGCCTTTAAGTCGATATTTTAATCTCGACTTTGCGATAGGTTTAGGCTATTTAGGCGGCAAATATAAAAGATATGAGCCTGTTGATGACTGCTACGTATGGCAAAAGACCGATAAGCTCAATTGGTTTGGCCCGACAAAGGCCGAAGTGTCGCTTGTATGGATTATCGGCGGTCGCCGGAAAGGAGGTAAACTATGAAAAAACGTTTTGCTATAGCCGGATTGCTCGCGGCGATCGTATGCGTCATCCAATCGTGCAGTCATAAGGATTTGTGCTATGACCACGACCATGTTGTGGATTTTGAGATTAAATTTGATTGGTCAAAGGCACCCGATGCCGCTCCCAACACGATGGTAGTGCATTTTTTCACTCCGGAAGGACATCATTATCGTCGCTATGAGTTTTCTTCGCAAGAAGGTGGTAGTGTAAAGATGGAGGCCGGAACTTATAAATTGTTGTTTCATAATGGAGAGATGGAAAATGTCGGGGAATCTGGTTACCGTTATGATGAATATGCGTTGACTACGTCTCCTATTTTGTTGTTGTCGCCTATCGGACGTGCTTTTGACGCTCCACGTCCTGAGGATTCTAAGGATGAGCCTGTACGCAGTGCTCCTGAAACTGTATGGGCCGGTGCATCCGATGATATTGAAATAAAACCTTTGTCCGGCGATCAGTCTGTTACATTATATCCGTCTATGGTTACATCAGTGTATACTGTAGAAATACGTGATGTAAAGAACATGACAAACGATATTGATATCAGTGGTGCTATAACCGGTATGGCTGAATGTTATAGCATCGGTGCCGGAGAGCCTTTCGGTCAGGCTGTCACTCTACCTCTTAGTTTGGAACGCCCCGATGCTTCTACTCTTTTTGTACGCTTTACCTCTTTTGGGCATTGCCCAAAAGAGGTAAAGCGTCATACATTTACGGTATATACATCCAATAAGGTGTATAAGCATTTTGATATAACCGACCAAATGCATGAAGCTGCTGATCCAAATAATATCAAGATTTTACTTGAGGGCCTTGATCTGCCTGCCGACGGGCTTAAGCCTTCTGTTGAAGAATGGGGTGAAGTTATTGATAAGGAAATAGATATGAATTAAATACGAGTGAAATTGTAAAATAAATTATATATCATTATGAGTTCATTATTCAAACTTCTATCTTTTACGGCTGTTGCCGTAACTCCTATGTTGCTTGCATCGTGCTCCAATGATGAGCTTCAGGATGCATCACACGGTAATGAGATCCGGTTTACCACTCAGATAAGCCGAGCTACGACGACCACTACGGATAATCTTGAAACGTTTAAGGTCTATGCCGAGCAGCTCGGTACAGGAGGTCAATTTTTTATCAACGGTGAGATAGCAAAAAAGAACGGGTCGGTTTTTGAATTTGAGGATAAACGTCATTACTGGCCTTCCGGTGTTAATACTCTTCGTTTTTGGGCTTATGCTCCTACTGATGTAAATGCATCTATAACAGCAAATGCGCAAAGTTTTGATAATTTTTCTCCTGAAGCTGGAATAGACAATCCCGGAAAGAATCAAAAAGACCTTATAGTTGCGTACACGGAGGCGAAACAGGTTGGTGATGCTGATGATCCTGCCGTGGCTACAGGAGGTACCGTTCATTTGAAATTTAAGCATGCTCTATCTCAGGTATCTGTTGCCGCGGTATGCGATAATGATGATGAATGGGTTGTAAAAGTAAAAGGAGCGTGGATTGTCAATGCAAGAAAATCAGGTACTCTTGATTTTGACAAGAGTGCTGATAATCAGATGAGGTGGACCTCTTATGACCAAGAGTATAGTGTCGATAATGTGGCTACTTACGGCTTGTCATTAGCTAAAGAAACGAATATTTCCAATAGTAAGGCTAATCCTACTTTTCTTATAGGAGGAGATAATACTGATAATTCGAGTCTGATGCTTGTGCCGCAAAAAGCACCTGCATATAAGTTTGCAACCAGCGATAATCCAACTGAGTCTAAAGGTGCATATATCCTTATTCTTTGTCGTGTAGAGGTTACTCATGAAGGTGAGTTCCACCCCGGTGGTGATGCATCCTCTGATTTTGGTGCTGTTAATCCTGTTGGCGATAAACATGTACATCAGCAATTCCCTGTTACAAAAGTTTGGGACGGTGATGCTTACGGTTATACTTGTGTGCCTATTGAGATCAATTGGGAACCGACTAAAAAATATAATTATGTCCTTTCTTTCTGCGGTAAAAACAGTGGTGCCGGTGTCTATCCGCCGGAAGTGTTGCCTGACGGACTCTCTGAAGAAACTCCACGGCCTGATGATAAAAAGCCGGGCCAGCCTGTATTTAATGATTACATAAAGTTTGAGGTTGAGGTTGAAGATTGGACCCCGACTGCAGATTCTAATACAAACATGTAGTAATAAATAGGAAATGTGGCATATCACTCATCAACGGTTTAACGGAGCCATGTGCCGTGCACTTATAGCAGTGTGCGCGGCAATGGCGGTCCATGCTTGTACCGACGATACTTTCGACCAATTCAATAACGGCGCCTACTCGGAGTATGTAGCCTTTAAGGCCGAAGTGCCGGGAGTCTGGATCGACGGTGCTGTGTCAAGAAGCGGTGACTATCACCGCTACCATGATATTGACATAGATAAGATCGATGATGCTGTTGACGGTACGCCGCTATATCTTATTACGGAGACTGTGGAGGCCTCTGACTCTATAGTCGAGACTCCTAAAAGCCGTGGCACGGAGTTTGTTGGAAAGACGATACCATCTATTGGCGTTTCGGCCATATGTTATGGTGAGTGGCCTGAGGATTCCGCGAGCCTGACTACCAACTTTGCCCATAATATACGCCTACATCAAGGGGGCTCATATTGGGCGCCGTCTGATGACGATCAGTTGCGTTGGACCGGCTCCGGACGGGTGAAGTTTTACGCCTACGCGCCTTACAGCGCTGACTTTGGCACGGGCGAGGGCAAATATGCCGGTAGCGCCGTACACTCGGAGGCAGCTTCGGGGCTGCCGTCGCTCACTTTCAGTGTGCATAAAGATGATGTAACCAAGCAGGTGGACCTGCTTGAGGCTACCGCCGATTGCTCGGGCAGTTATAACAGCAGCGTGGCGTTGAAATTCTCGCACGCTCTTACTGCCGTGACATTCAAAACCGGCGACAACATGCTTGCCGGCAAAGTGACCAAGATCGAGTTGTCAGGTGTGCATTTTAAGGGCACATCGGTAATCGGCTCCAAAAAATGGACCGCTGACGACGATGCTACATCCATGACGATTACCCTCGACAAGACGGTAGACCCATCCGGCGAGGGCAATCACTACGCTCCCTCCGACAAGCCCATCACCGCCGATGCCATGACGCTGTTTATGCTGCCGCAGACGCTCGGCGCCGACGCCAAATTGACCATGACGTTTACCGACGAGCTAAGCGACACGGAGCGCACACTTACAGCCTCGCTTGCCGGCAAGGAGTGGAAAGCGGGCACTCGTGTGCAGTACGCGCTCTCAACCACCGGCATAAAAGTGGATCCGGTTATAACTTTCGATTCTAAAGCCGAGAAGATACATATTGACAATTACGTTACAGAGGGACTGAAGTTTATCCCCGTAAGCGGTTTTTTACATGACGCGCAGCTCACTGCGTATGCCGATGTATATCAGCTTGACAATAGCAGCAATAAAGTGCAATCAAAGGCTGTTAAGCTTGATTATACTATTCAGTACAGTCTTGACGGCGGCGATTGGAAAGATGCCGATGTGGTAGATGCTCCTACTGTCTTGGCCGACGAGGATGTTACAAAGCCTATGGCATTGAAGCTCCAATTTCCCGCCCAAAGCCATTACTCCTCGTTGAAGGAAAAAATGAAGCCAACGACCAACGGCAAGGGCTTGGATGAATCGGGGCCATATGACCTTAGTGGTGGAGGTGAAACCGCCAACACGTATGTCATCGATGACTACGGCTACTACTCTCTGCCGCTTGTTTACGGTAATGCACGTGGCGCAGGTGGAGCTACTAACGAATCCGCTTATAAAGGTAATAGTAGCGGTGGTAAAGGTACTAAGTTTCTTAAAGATTTTGTCAAGCATGACGGTACTCCAATTACCGAGCCGGATATCACCGGAGCGGAAGATGCTGTGCTTGTGTGGCAGGATCAGCCCGGACTTGTGACTGATGTAAAACTCAATGATGCAAAGACGGCTCTTACTTTCCGTGTAGAGAAGGAGTCGCTTAATCAAGGCAATGCTGTCGTGGCTGTTCGTGGCGCTGACGGCACTATAATGTGGAGCTGGCAGATATGGGCCACCTACAAGTGGAAGGACTCCGATTGTGTTACCGGGTACGTACAGAATGCTCCTAAAGGGGCGGAAGTGACAGAATATTCATTTGCCCCGTGCAATTTGGGCTACTGCGATCCTATACTTTCAAGTGACTCGGAACGTAAATTCAAATTACGGATCAAATATAAAGTGGCTGATACGGGAGGCGAAGACGAAAAAGATTTGGGTGAATTTATTCAGCCTCCTATTGAAGCATCGTATGCCGGCGATAATACCTATTACCAATGGGGACGCAAAGACCCGTCAATCGGTGGTGTTTGGAATACTCAGACGCTAAACGATGGTTGGCATGTACATTCTGATTGGAATAGCGGAACAGAAAGATATGCCCAGTACAATATGCACAACAAGGCGTATTATTCTGATCTTTACGAGTATAAGAGTGCATTGTCTAAGGTGCCGTTAGAGCAAGCTATACAGGAGCCTTATCATCATTTTATGTATTATAGGTCTGATGATGAACGACTTCGTCATTGGGGTGGCGAAAATAGCGACAAAACTACTCGTATGTTCAATGCTTGGAATTCTGCGAATGATTATACTTGTTCGGATAATTTTAAATCTTCTCAAAAAGAGGTTTATATGGCAGTTGCCAAAACGGTTTATGATCCTTCGCCTGTCGGATACCATATCCCGTCAACCGGAGCTTTTATGTCATTATACGGTTCTGCTGAGGACTCAAAAAAACTTGTCGATACCAGCACTGATATTAGCAAAAAGACAAAATGCATTGTTGAAAAAGATAAATACTCAGACGCCGTTGTGGGGTGGACCATTACGTTGTATGCTGACGATGGTTCAGCAGGAAAAACTATATATATTCCGGGTACGGGCCTTCGCGACTTTGGTGAAACAGAAAATTGTCCCGGTAAATCACGATTCCCCTCCGGAACTAATCCGGCTCATGCTCAGGTGGGATGGATATGTACTTCTTCTCATCATACTAATCAGTGCTCGCTGTTCTATATTGATTGTCGTGCAGAGGGAAAAACGGTTGAAAGTGACGGCTATGGTCAAGATAGTAATAATAGTATAAATATATTACTTTCATCAAATAACTCTTACGGCTTCTCTGTCCGTCCGGTCAAGGATTGAATGACTCTAACAAAAAAATAAAGCGGTGGTGCTGATGCTGTAGCACTGCCGCTTTGTCGTTGTATTATGCTGTCAGATGCATGACCCCTGTTGCGGGATGCAGATGCGTCGAAGACGCATGATGTGTGTAACCCCATGATAAGCCGACGGAGGGCACGAAGTGACCGCAGACGGCGATTCGTGGGGACCACAACCCGCTCCACCACCCTGCGTATCGGAGATACGCGACATGCCTCCCGAAAAAAAAGACGCGATAATACTTTAATCTACAGTGAGTTTCGCGCATTACGCCCGATTGTGCATAAAAACGGTGATTCGGTGTATTATCTTTGCGGAAAACAACATTTAGACCAATATCACATACAATGAAACGTACACCGAAATTTGACAAGGCTTGGAGCGAGTCCATAGCCATGCTTCCCGCAGAGTTACAGCAACCCCTCATCGACTCCATCAAAGAGTATCAGACCTCGGGCACCGAACCTACAGACCTTCACCCGATAGCGCAGTGCGTGTTCAATCTGTTGCGCCCGACGATAGACCGCCGCGCCAAAGCCGCATCCTACCAGCGCCGTCGCCGTGAGGCAAAGGCCGAAGTACAGGATGCGCCCGCCACAGTCGAGGCCGGCCGCCGTGTCAAGCAGGACCGCAAATACATCCGTTTCCTCGCCAAGCGCTACAACCTCATCCACAAAAATATCAAATCGGAGATAGACCATGTGTCAGCCTTTCTGACCGCCAATGGCATAGACCGCGTCCCCGTCTACCTTTACAAGGAATATCTTGAAGAGTACCTCGCGGGCAACGCCGTACCGGAGGCCTATATAAAACAGGGGTCAATGTGAAGCATTAATATCCGGCAGGAGGGTAGTGACGCCCGTGCCACGGCGTAAGACTGCTATGGCCATGCGGTACGTTTCGCGTCCCCGACGCAAGGTCATTGCCGGCGGCTGAACTACCCCACGAACCGCCGTCTACGGTCACTCCGTGTCCTTCGCCGATTCATCGTGGGGTTACGCACATGTCGCATCTCCGATGCCCCAATTTACCCCACGAACCGCCGTCTACGGTCACTCCGTGTCCTTCGCCGATTCATCGTGGGGTTACGCACATGTCGCATCTC
>VSOZ01000010.1:0-4205 GCA_009775095.1 Muribaculum sp. | reverse complement strand
CGATGCCCCAATTTACCCCATGAACCGCCGTCTACGGTCACTCCGTGCCCTTCGTCAGCTTATCGTGGGATTACGCACATGGCGCATCTCCGATGCCCCAATTTAAAATTGTTTTTTTTATTGGCCCGGAGTCTTGACTGTGAGTGCCGTGCCGGTGGTTAGTGCTGTGTCGCTGACGGGCCGTCCCGCTGATGGGTCGTGCCGGAGGCACGAAATGTGTATAACCCCATGATAAGCGCTTCGGCGCGGTTCATGGGGTCGGAGACGTAGCGCCCATGACTTCGCGTCGAGGACGCGATACATACAGGCATTATGTCTCACGGTTTCATGGAGCGGACTTTGTGGCTGAAATCGATTTTACTCTCCATCCGAAACCATGTCAAGTTTGGAAACAAAACCATGTCAAGTTTGGAAATTGAATGCGTTTTTGTTTGGCTATTTCATTGAAATACAATTGTTTGCTTTTGTGTGAATAATTGCTCAATTTTAGGCTGTTTTATAGCGTACTCTTAAGGATTGAATGATGTTTGCTATTGTCGGCGATTGTAGGTAACTTTGCGGCATTATGCCGCAACCTGTAAAAATAGAACTTCTGGCGCCGGCACGCGATGCCGCCGTAGCTATTGAGGCCATACGTCACGGAGCCGACGCGGTCTATATCGGGGCCGAGAGTTTCGGTGCCCGTGCCGCCGCGGGCAATTCGGTCGATGACATCGCCCGTGTAGTCGATTATGCCCGGCGTTTTGACGCCCGGGTTTATGTCACGGTCAATACTATTATCTATGAGCGTGAACTGCGCGAGGTGGAGCACCTTGTCGGTCGCCTGTATCGTGCGGGCGTCGATGCGCTTATCGTGCAGGACATGGCACTGCTGCGTATGGACATTCCGCCGATAGCGCTTCATGCAAGCACGCAGTGCGACACCCGTACACCTGCGCGCGCCCGCTTTCTTCAGGATGTGGGCTTCTCGCAGATAGTATTGCCACGGGAGTTGTCGCTGCGCGAGATTGAGGCTATGCGTGAGGCTGTCGATGTGCCGCTTGAAGCGTTTGTGCACGGGGCGCTCTGCGTTAGTTACAGCGGCGACTGCCATGCGAGTGCGGTGTTGCGCGGACGTAGCGCCAATCGCGGCGAGTGTGCCCAGATATGCCGTTTGCCTTACAATTTGTATGACGGCGCCGGAAATTGTGTGGAGCATGGCCGGCATCTGTTGTCACTGCGCGATATGAACCGTAGCGCCCGGCTTGAGGAGATGCTTGAGGCCGGGGTGTCGTCGTTTAAGATCGAGGGACGGCTGAAGGATGTCGGTTATGTGAAAAATGTCGTTGCCTATTATCGCCGTGAGCTTGACCGCATATTTGCCCGCTCCGATGGCCGGTATTGCCGTCTGTCCTCCGGCGAGGTCAGGCTTGGTTTCGAGCCGGCGCTTGCCAAGAGCTTCAACCGTGGATTTACCGGTTACTTCCTTGACGGCCGTTCGTCGGAAAAGATAGCGTCGATATATACTCCCAAGTCGCAGGGCGAGCGTGTGGGGGTGGTGAGTTCGGTGCGTGGCGGGGTCATTGAGGCCCGTCTTGATGCGCCACTTGCCAATGGCGATGGCCTTGCTTGTTTTACTCCTGACAAGACGCTTCAGGGCTTTAGGCTCAATCGTGTCGACGGACGCCGTCTGTATCCGGCCGGACGAGTCGATTTGCGTCCTGGCACGGTGCTGTATCGCAATAGCGACAAGGTTTTCGATGACCTTCTCGCCAAGCCGTCGGCCACGCGTATTATAATGGTGTCGATGAGGTTGCGTGTGATTGAGCCGAATCGTGTAGTGCTTGAAGTGTCTGACGGTGGAGGCTGTGAGGTCACAGTTGTCCGTGATGCGGGCCAACTTGCTCCGGCGCGTAGTGAGCAGTACGAGGCCCGACGTAGGGTGCTGTCGAAGCTTGGCGGTACCGATTATGAGCTTGCGGAGCTCGTGGATGAAGCAGGCGACCGGTTTATTGCCGTCGGTGTGCTTGCGGCTGTGCGACGCGAGGCTGTCGCGCTGCTTGACACTGCCCGCGCAGTGCGTTATCGGCGTGAATTGCGTAGGCCGGAACGTCGCGATGTTCTGTTTCCTGATGGTCCGCAACTCTCATATCATGAAAATGTGGCCAACTCTTTGGCGCGTCGTTTCTACGAGGAGCATGGCGTGACGTCAATAGAGCCGGCGCTTGAGACCGCAGTTCCGCGTCGTGTGTCGGGGCTGACCGTCATGACTACCCGTTATTGTTTGCGCCGCGAGCTTGGCGCATGTCTGCGTGAGGGGGGCGATAGTCGGCTTGCCGGTCCGCTTCGTCTTGAGTCGGGCGATATTGCGCTCGGGCTTGAATTTGACTGCCGAAATTGCAGAATGCATGTTAAAGTACTTGATGATAATAGGAAAAAATATTAAATTTGTATTTTGACACATATTTATATAAACAATCAATCACATTAATACATAACCGTATATGAAAAAGGAGATGATTTTGGTGACCGGTGGCACCGGTTACATCGGATCTCACACTGTCGTAGAGTTGCAGAAAGCCGGCTATCCCGTAGTGATCGTTGACAATCTGTCAAACAGTAATGAAGAGGTTCTTGACGGCATTACCCGCATTACCGGCATACGGCCCGAGTTTGTCAAGGCCGATTGCACCGATATGGAAGCTATGAAAGCGCTTTTTGCAAAGTATCCCGACATCAAGGGCATTATCAACTTCGCCGCGAGCAAGGCCGTTGGTGAGTCTATGCAGAAGCCCGTACTTTATTATCGCAACAATCTCAATACGCTCATGAACCTGCTGGATCTTATGTCGGTTCATGGAGTGAAAGGTATCGTGTTCTCTTCGTCATGTACTGTCTATGGCGAGCCTGACGAGAACCCCGTTACCGAGCAGTCCCCCATTAAAAAAGCTACTTCGCCTTACGGCAACACCAAACAGATATCGGAAGAGATTATCACCGACGTCATCAATGCCGGGGCTCCGTTCAAGAGCATAATCCTGCGTTATTTCAATCCGGTAGGCGCCCATCCGTCGGCCGAGATAGGGGAGTTGCCCAACGGAGTGCCGCAGAATCTTATCCCTTATCTTACCCAGACCGCTATCGGTATCCGAAAGGAGCTTAGCGTATTCGGCAATGACTACAACACCCGCGACGGATATTGCATCCGCGACTTTATTGACGTTGTGGACCTTGCCCGTGCCCATGTGATTGCCGTTGCGCGTATGCTGGAGGATAAGAGCGATGCCAAGATAGAGATATTTAATCTCGGTACCGGCAACGGACTCTCGGTTATGGAACTTATCGAGGCTTTCGAGCGTGCCACTGGTGTTAAAGTGCCTTACAAAATCGCACCGCGCCGTGCCGGCGACATAGAGCAGGTATGGGCCGATCCCTCATATGCCAACAATGTCCTCGGCTGGACCGCCGACACCCCCATCGATGACACCATGCGCTCCGCATGGGCATGGCAGTGTCGCCTCCGCGACCGAGGCATCATGTAGTATTACGGCAGCTACGAGCACCTTCCGGGCTCGTAGCTGCTCTCGTTCTGTCATAGTGTACACCGCCGGCCTCCCCGTCGGCCTCCACCTTGCGCGTTCCACAACCCTCTCGTTCCCCCGCGGTCCATTCCGTCGCGTTCTGCGGCGAGTTCGCCGCAGCTTCCGCCTTCCCTGTACCTCGCCGCAGCCCTGTTCCGCAGGCCATCCACCTCATTATCCCCATTGGTCCCATAGGTCTTACCCTCTCACTTTCAGTCCACTATGATTTTCTTCGATAAAAACATGTAAAAATATTTGGTGGATAAGGATAAAGTGTCTAACTTTGCACTCGCTTTTGAAAAAGAGCTGCCTCGGGGAGAGCCCCGGAAAAAGGATTAACAAAATTTTTCGCCAAAAAGTTTGCGGGAATGAAAAAGAGGTTGTAACTTTGCAACGCTTTTCCCGGAAGGGCAGGCAAACAAGAACATTGAAATCATTACAATAGACAAGAAGTAGTACAAGAGAAGGGTCATTAACATGACTTCTCTGTCAATTCTGACACAGCACTAAATTCCGGCCGGGAGCTTGACGGACACAATCAGTTCCGTGAAAGCAACAGAAAAAATAGAACAAACATACCAACAACGGAGAGTTTGATCCTGGCTCAGGATGAACGCTAGCGACAGGCCTAACACATGCAAGTCG
>VSOZ01000001.1 GCA_009775095.1 Muribaculum sp. | reverse complement strand
CTTCATGTTCAGACTGGCTACACAATATGGTTGAAAAGGGCATTCGCCAACCGGGAAAATCCGCTGACCCATATTTAGTGTCTCCGACACTCCCTTTTATCAACCGGTTTTTCATTGATCCGATTTCGGTATATGTAAAAAGACGGGAGGCTGCAATCAAGCGGCCTCCCGTCGGTGAATTTATTCTTAAACTATCGTCTGTTAGTCGATGAGCTGATCGGCTTTGTAGCCGCCCATTTCGCGGATAGCGTTCTTGAGCATTACGTACTGCTCGAAGAGGTTGTTTACGGGCACTTCGTCCTTGGTGTAGTCGTGCATCGGGCTCTTGAGGAAGAAGCTCAGGAAGCGCTGAGTGCCGTAACGTCCGCAACGTGCTGCCAAGTCAGAGAGCAGGCAGAGGTCGAGGCAGAGGGGAGCGGCGAGGATAGAGTCGCGGCAGAGGAAGTTGATCTTGATCTGCATGGGGTAGCCCATCCAGCCGAAGATGTCAATGTTGTCCCAACCCTCTTTGTTGTCGTTGCGCGGGGGATAGTAGTTGATACGTACTTTGTGGTAGTAGTCGGTGTAGAGGTCGGGCTGGTGTTCGGGCACGAGGATAGACTCGAGCGTAGAGAGCTTGCTGACCTCTTTTGTGCGGAAGTTGGCGGGTTCGTCAAGCACGAGACCGTCGCGGTTGCCGAGGATGTTGGTCGAGAACCATCCTGCGAGACCGAGGCAACGTACGCCGATGATGGGGGCGAAGCCTGATTTTACCAGTGTCTGGCCTGTCTTGAAGTCCTTGCCGGCGATAGGCATTTTGGTCTTTTCGGCGAGTTCCCACATGGCGGGTATGTCTACGGTGGTGTTGGGGGCACCCATGATGAACGGAGCACCTTCGGTAAGGGCTGCGTAAGCGTAGCACATAGAGGGTGCGATGTGTTCGCGGTCATCATCCTTCATGGCCTTTTCGAGGTCGGCGAGATGATAGTGGATCTGCTCGTTTACGGGAACGTAAACCTCGGTAGAAGCGGCCCAGAGCACTACGATGCGTGCGCAACCGTTGGCTTCCTTGAAGTCGCGTATATCTTTCTTAAGCTCCTGAACCATGTCCCAACGGGTCTTGCAGTCCTTGACGTTGTCGCCGTCGAGGCGGCTTGCATAGTTATGGTCGAAAGCTGCCTTCATGGGCTTGATCTTTTCGAGCTCGTCCTTTACGGGGTTGATGTCTTTTTCTTTGAGAACCTCGCAATTGATAGCTGACTCGTAAGCATTGGCGGGATATACGTCCCATGCGCCGAACACGATGTCGTTGAGGTCGGCAAGGGGAACGATCTGGTTGTATTTGAGATATTTCTTGTCGGCGCCTTCACCTACTCTCATGATGTCGTACTGAGTCATTGAGCCTACGGGCTTGGCGAGACCTTTGCGGGCCATCAATACACCTGTCATAAATGTAGAACTTACAGCACCGAGTCCTACAACGAGAATGCCAAGTTTACCTTCGGCCTTCTTTACGTCATTCTGGTTCATGTTTGTGATAGTAATTAAATTCTTATTTTAGTTATACTTCTTTCACTACGATGATTTTCTCTTTCAAAGGGAAAATCGCGTAAAAGTAATCTTAATTTTCCAAACGTAAAAAGTTTTTTCAGCTAACTTTTATTATTTTTCGTGAAGAATAGCTAAAAATAAGCGTTTTTAGTTTAAATAGGTTAATAATAAATGCGATATACGGGGTGTTGATTAAAATACTATAATGCTACCTCGACCAGCTCCGCAAGGCTTTTTATGATTGCAGGATGCATGACGGCATCTTCATCGGCAGTCCAGCCTTTTCCCTTGAGCCAAGCCACTTTGCAGCCGATGCTTTCGGCCGGGACAATATCTTTTTTATACGAGTCGCCGACTACGAGCACTTCCGACGGCTTCAGTCCGAGAGCTTCGACCCCGAGTGAGAATATGCGCGGGTCGGGTTTGCGTACGCCTACCACGGCGCTCTCTATGATGCTGCGGAAGTAGCCGAGCAGGTTGAAGTCGGAGAGAACCGACTCGATATTGCCGTAAAAGTTGCTGACTAGCACCATCGGGTAGCTTTCGGCAAGCCGGTCAAGTACCGGACGGGCTTCTTCAACGCACTCGCGGGCGCGGTCGTAGCAATAACGGGCAATGTCAGGGGCAAGCCGTTCGACGTCTGTCGGCGGTATCGCAGAGTTGTCGGCAAGATATCCAAGCTCGATCTTCATTTTCTTGAGCAGAAGGTCATAGAAGTTGTCGCCGGGAAGTATGTGGGGCGTTTTGGCGAGTTCGCGCTCGGCAAATACATATGCGTCGCGAAATGTGGGTTTGTCGATGTTCACGCCGGAGGCGAGATAACCGTCCCATATGACTTCGCTCCAATGGGTGCCGCGGCTGTCAATTGTGCCGCCGTAGTCAAATATTATGCCTTTTATGTCAGTATTTGCCATCTTTCAATTGGTTTGTAAACGTCTTGCATATCTTTTCGTGGCGCACCACCATATATATAAGGAGTATGTTGAGTACTGTCAGCTCAAAGGCGAAGTATAGCCACGGCATCTGAAGAAACAGTGATGTGAAGAGGGCTATCGTGCGCCAGTTGAATGACAATATGTTGGTATATTTCATCAACGGCAGGCTCTTGACGCGGAACACATCGCGGAATGACTGCGGAATGACTCCGTCGGGAAAACGCCGGTGCAGTTCGGCGCGGAGCGCCTGCATGGAGCGTGTGGTGGCTTCTTGATTTACCGTATAGTTGGTGTAGAACGTCATTGTGAGCTTCTTCCAGAAGTCGCGGCTCCATGACAGCTCGGCAAGCTTCTTTTTCAGGTTGTCGGCATTCTCCAGCTCGCTGCCCTCCTCTCCTTTGAGGAAATAGAGGTGAAACTGCCGGTAGTAATCGGCCATGGCCGCCTGTTTTGCATGGCATATGCCGGTCACGACGGCTACAACCCATATTAGCCACGGGTGGGCCATGAAGAAGTCAGAGGTGTGGTTCTCGCGCAGACATATGGCTACGTATATGGTGGCAAACCACAAGTCGCCGCTGAGTCCGTCAAGTATACGCCCTATGCGGGAGTATTGCTTTGTCATGCGCGCGAGCTGTCCGTCGGCCGAGTCAAACGAATTGGCCCACACGAGCAGAAGCATGCCGGCGACGTTGATCCACATGTCGTTGAAGTAAAATGCTATGCCCGCACCAATGCCGAGAAATATCGATGCTATGGTTATGGCGTTGGGTGTCACTCCGAGCTTCTTTGCGAGGCAGGCCCACGCATATCCTATTGGGCGGTAAAAGGCCAGATCGATATGCTCCTCGGTGTCCATCGACTTCAGGGTGTCGCGGTAGTTTGTCGAGGTCGGTTTATTGTCGTTGTTCATCGCGCGGTCTATTTACGGTTCTTGATAGTGTTGAGTATGCACTTCGCTATGTAGGGAGCGGCTTCCTGACGGCAGGGAGCGAAGCTGGGCCAGTCGTTGAAGTCGATGATGCGTATGGTGCCGTCGGGGCTTACTATGCAGTCGCCACCGTAGATCTTCACGTCAAGCGCCTCGCCGGCGCGGCGGCATATGTCGCGCAGGTGGTCTTTGTCGAAACCGATGCCTTGCGACTTGCCGTTGATGGCTTCGTGGCCGTACTTCGAGTGGCCGGCGTCGAAGGGGTAGAACCAGAAGAAGAACGATGTGTCCTGAACGCCGTAGAACTTTATGAGGTCGCCTTCGAGATGTCGGTTTATGACCGCACGTTTTATGCCGCGCAGAAAGTACTCCTGAAGCACTTCCTGAGCTTCTTCGGGGTGACGCACGTAGCTTACGTCCTCCTTGTGCATGGCGTGGAAGTCGCCGCGTTTTATCCAGCACCGGGTGAAGTCGCTTTTTTTCAGCGCGGCTGTCACTCCCTCGTTTGTGTTCACGATAAGGCTTTCGGGATAGGGTATGCCCGAGCCTACAAGGATTCGGGTCATGCGCTCGCGGGTACAGTTTTCTATGCCGTAGCCCGAGTTGATTACAAGCGCCCCTTCGTCCTCGCGTTTCTGCAAGAGGTGGATTGACTTCATTTCGCGGCACATGTTGATTATGATGTCCTCTTTGACCTCACCCGCTATGAACTGCTCTTCGCTGTATATGCTTACTATGCATCCGCGTTTGCGCAGCTGGTCGGCGGTGGCGTTGAAAATGGCCGCATCGTTTCCTATATGATTGGGCGAGTATGCTCCGGCTCTCATGATGCCGGCGATTTTTATATCTGCCATGATTGTTTGTTGTGTATGATCGGTTTTATGTTATATCGGCCGTCGGGCGGCTTTGCCTTTCAGTCGCCGTTTATAAACTTCTCGGCTGTGGCTATGTCGCCGGCATGGTCCACATCGACTATCTTTTTAAACGGACAGGCTTTCAGCTTCAGTCCGCCCTCCACAAGCGCGCGCTGGTAGTTGCGCATGCGGCTTATGCCTTTGGCCATGCAGCTGTCGAGTATGTCGAGTGCGGGAGGTGTTAGGCCGTATATGCCTCCGGAAATGTATTTCACTCCGTCCCACGGATTGTCGCGGAATGCGGTTATCACCATATTGTCGTCGACGTCGATGTACAGCGGCTTCTCGTCATCGATAAATGAAGTGACGGCCATGTATCCCTCGGCGTCGTCGCTCTCCTCGAATGCTCTTACATAGTCGGCAAACTCTTCCTGACGGAATATGGTGTCGACGGTGGTGAGAATGAATTTACCCGTGGCGGGAAACGCGCGGCTTACTTCTCTGAAAGAGTGCATCGAACTCGGAGTCGATTTTACCACGAGGTTGAACGGTACGGGTAGCTCCAGCCCCTCGAGATAGCTGCGCACCTCGGTCATACGGTCGTTGACGATAATCGACAGCGATTCTGGATTGCACGACATCATTATGTCGATCAGGCGCTTTATCATGGGCACTCCGTTGAGGAGCACGAGCGGCTTGGGGCGTGCCACTCCTTCTTGTGCGAGCCGCGATCCTTCGCCGGCGGCAATTATGGCGTAGTTCATGCTTCGTGAGTGAGGGGGTTATTGTTCGGTGTCGTCTTTTGTCAGGTCAAGCACCACGTTGTCCTTGCCCTTCTCGAAGTACTGCTTGCGCAGCGGATTGCGTCGTGCACGCGAGTAGTTTATACGGTTGCGGTATACGTCGATAGCCATATAGATGGCCTGACGCATCGACTCGGGCGAGGCCAGTCCTTTGCCGGCAATGTCGAAGCCGGTGCCGTGGTCGGGCGATGTGCGTACAAACGGCAGTCCTGCCGTGAAGTTGACGCCGTAGTCCATGGCGAGAGTCTTGAACGGAGCGAGGCCTTGGTCGTGATACATGGCGAGTATGCCGTCAAACTTCGTGTAGGCGTCGGAGCCGAAAAAGCCGTCGGCGGCGTAAGGTCCGAAAGCAAGTATCTTGTCTTGACGTGCCTCCTCTATGGCGGGCGATATTATGTCTTTTTCCTCGCTGCCGAGCAGCCCGTTTTCGCCGGAGTGGGGGTTGAGCGACAATACGGCTATGCGGGGAGCGTCGATGGCGAAGTCGCGCTTCAGCGACAGGTTGAATATGGCGAGCTTCTCCTTTATGGCCTCTTTTGTTATGGCCGCGGCCACTTTGGCTATGGGCAGGTGGGTTGTCACGAGTGCAACCCTTATTTCGTCGGTGCACAGTACCATAAGGCTTTTGTCGCCGTCGCCAAGCGATGCTTCAAGATATTCGGTGTGGCCCGGAAAGTGGAAGGTGTCGCTGTGTATGGTGTCTTTGTTGATAGGTGCCGTGACAAGTACGTCAATGTCGCCGGCGCGCAGGTCGGTCACGGCGCGTTCGAGGGCTGCGAAAGCAGCCTCTCCGGCTGTTTTCGACGCTACTCCGGGCTCTATCTTCGTGTCCTCGGGCACTACGTTTATGATGTTGACCTCGCCGTCGCGTGCTTCGTCGGGCGATTGTATCTGCACCATGTTGAACTGGGGCAGGTCGGCGCCTTTGCGGTAGTAAGACGCTATTTTGGCCGAGCCGTAGATGACCGGAGTGCACAGTTCGGTCATTCGCTGGTCTTCGAGGGCCTTTATGATCACCTCGTAGCCTATGCCGTTTATGTCGCCGTGGGTGATGCCTATCTTTATTTTTCTGTTGTCTTTCATTGCAATTTATTGAAATATACCGCTAAATTACAAATAATCCCCCACATACACATAACTTTTATGAAATTACGCCTTGACCTGCGAGTACATCCATGCTATTTCCTCGGCCCAGATGTCCCAGTCGGGGGTTTCGAGTATTAGGGGTATACCGTCCATGCGCGGGTCCTGCATGAGCATCGTGAACAGTGTATGGCCTATGGCCCCCTTGCCGAGGCTTTCGTGGCGGTCCACACGTGAGCCGAGACCCTTCTTGCTGTCGTTGATGTGCATGGCCGACAGGTATTGCAAGCCTACCGTTTCGTCAAATTCCTTCCATGCCGCTTCGTAGCCTTCGGGTGTGGCCAAGTCGTAGCCGGCAGCAAAAGCGTGGCATGTATCAATACATACTCCCACACGCGACTTGTCGTGCACTTTGTCGATAATGCGGGCGAGCTGGTGGAAGGCGAATCCAAGATTGGTGCCTTGTCCGGCGGTATTCTCTATGACAGCCTTTACACCGGTGGTGTTGTCGAGCGTTATGTTGATTGACTCGGCTATAAGGTCGAGGCAGTCATCGGCCGGGATGAGGTTCAGATGGCTGCCCGGATGGAAGTTGAGCATTGTAAGTCCGAGTTGTTCGCAGCGGCGAAACTCGTCGAGAAAGGCCTCGCGCGACTGTGCGAGTTTGGCGGCGTCGGCCTGACCGAGATTTATCAGATAACTGTCATGGGGCAGTATCTGTGCCGGCGTGTAGCCGCACTCCGCGCAGTTTTTCTTGAATGCTTCGGCCTCCTTGCCGGAAATCTCTTTTGACTTCCAGCGCGACGGATTGCGTGTAAACAGTGCAAATGCTTCAGCTCCTATTGCGCGGGCGTTGAGCGGAGCTTTGCTGACTCCATCCTCGACCGACACATGTGCTCCTACATATTTCATATTGTTATTAGCTTTTGTTTTGATTAATCTATGCAAATTACTATTTTTTGAATAACTCCGAATGTTAACCTAATCTGAACAGGGCAATTGTATTGGTCTCCTCATTGAACCAGATTAATAAAAAATCACCCTCTATATGACATTCAAAACATCCTTTATATTCGCCACATAGCTCATGCATCTTATATTTCTCCGGAAGTTTAATCTCATTTGTGAGCATACGGAGAACATCATTGAGAACTTTAAGTTTTTGGGGCTTATTAAGAATGCGCTTTAAGTCTTTCTTAAATTGACCGGTATACCTGAGCTCCTTCATAATCCCATCGATTCGAGCATCGATTCAACACTTGAAGAGTCAATAGGACCTTCAAGTTTCCCGGCTTTTGCTTCCTCAAAAGAAGCTTTGGTCGTATCATTCGGCTCATGGTAAACGGCGTCGAGCAAAAGACATTCGACATAATTGTTTAAACTCCGGCGATCTTTGGCTGCAAGTTCTTTAAGTTTGTCAAGAAGGTAAACCGGCAGACGAAATACATGAGCTTTCTTTTCAAACGCTATATCCATAGTGATATCATTTAGTGTACAAAGTTAGTGCATTATACAATCGAAAACAAGTGATATTATAAAAAAGTTATGTTTTTCGTGAAGAATAGAATGAATGATGAGGGGACGCGGCTTGTGTCGCTCCGCGTCCCCTCCGATGTAATGACGGTATGTTTTATCTGCTCATGATGACAACCATCATTTTTTTGTAAGCCGTATTATTGTAAGTGAATTGGGTTCGAAATCGTAGTTGAATTTCGAAGAGAAGCCTGAACCGATATGCTCTTGCGGCGATATGCGTAGCGGCTCTTCAAAAGAGTTTTCTTCAGTGGCGGCGTCGGCTTTAAGTACGATGACACGTCCTGTAGGCTTTACGTCGCCGTTTGTGAAGGTTATCAGCGCTTTGCACTTATTCGGAGTGGCGTTGACAATCTTCAGTATGACTTCACCCGATGTCTCATCATAGCCCGCGGCATAGAATTTGCGCTCCATCGGTTCGGTAGTGTAGGTCACTTTCAGTTTGTTGTCAAGATAATATTCGGCTTTGCCGTGGTTGAGCACTATGCGGACTTTGCACCAACGGCCGGAGTCGAGTTTGTCAGGCACAACAAGCGATACAGGCGAGGAATTGTCGTTTTCCAGCCCTTCGATGGCCGATGCCGTATTGTTCCATCCGCCGGCATTGAGCATATAGCCTTTTTTCAAGTCGGGCGATTCTAAGCCGAAGAAGCATAGGAAACCCTCGTTGCCGCCGGTCTTTTTAACGTCAAATTCTATTACGGAGCCGTCTGACACACGTGCGCCCGTCCATATGAGAGCGGTTCGGTTTTCAATACCTGTCTGCGATGCAATGCCGTTTTCGCGGGTCCACTGTCCCCGTGGTGCCACCCATTGTGTATCGTCGTTCATGTCGGCTTTTACCGTTTTACCGGTAGCGTCGGTCACTTTCAGATTGCGGAACTGGGTCTGCGTACTCCATGTGCCGAGGCCTATGTAGCTATCGGAGCCTATGAGCGGTGCCGTGTCAGCCGATTTTATATCGGCGTTGACTTTGAGGTTGTAGTCCGGACGGTTCTGGGCAAACATCTTCTGTACGTAGTACGACGAACGTCCTACGACTTGGTCGTTGTCGACCCATATGAGATTCACCGGCCATGCGCGGTCGTTGCGGTTCTCTATCAGCGGCGCGTAAGATGCCATTTTCACTATGTCGCCGTTGCGTTCTATACCTGTTAGAAAAGCGGCCTCGCTAAGCGCCGCCAGCATGTTGCCGCCGCCGACATTCTGATTGCAAGAGTACTCGCCGATATATATATCGTGTTTTCCGCGCTCGTAGTTGTCTATGAGCCGCGTGGTGTTGAAGAAGTGTTTTGGCTCCACATACCAGTGCGGATCGACCATCTCTATAGTCTCGGCACCTTCGCTACCTTCAAGTCCGTAATTGGATATGAGCGTGAGCTGTGGATATTTTTCCTTGATGGCTTTGTAGAACATGTTGTAGCGCCTGTCGTATATGGGGCCGAAGTTTTCGTTGCCTATCTCCACATAGGCGAGCGGGTATGGCTCGGGATGTCCTTCGGAGGCTCTTACCGCACCCCATCGGGTGTCGGTGGCGCCTATGGCGTATTCTATGGCGTCCAATGCATCCTGCACATAGTATTGCGCTTCCTCGTCGGTGCAGTATTCGCCTGTGCGTCCGTAGCATGCCAGACCTACGTTGCACACATACATGGCTTTGGCTCCGAGGTCTTCGCAGAAGTCGAGAAACTCTTTGTAGCCGAATCCGTAAGTGGTGCGGTAGCCCCAAGTGTCATACTCCCCGGAGCGCGATGCCGGATCTCCGAGGGTCTTTTTCCAGTCAAACCGGTTGTTGAGCGTTATGCCTTCGACCACGCATCCGCCGGGCCATCTTACGAATCCGGGACGTAGCTCTTCAAGCATTAGAGCCACGTCTTTGCGCATGCCGTTCTCCCGTCCTTTATATGTGTCCTCCGGAAATAGCGATACATAGTCGAAGTAATAGGTGCCGGAGCCGGGAAGATCTATTGACAGACGCCCGTCGGAAGTAGTATCGGCCGCTTGAAGCACCGCTTTGTATTCGTGCCACTTTCCGTCAGCGTCAAGAGTCACTGATGTACTGCCGAGCTCGTTGCCCGACGACCCGAGCAATTTTACGGGCATGTCTTTGCCGCCGTCATCGGTGCGTATATACATGCGCAGACGGTAGCGGGCACCCTTTTGTAGCGCTACTCCCCAGTAGCCTTTGTTGACAAGCGACACTCCTTCTCCGGGATTTTTGACATTCAGGCAAAGCGAAGTGGGAGCCGTCGGGAAGTTTGGGTTGTCGGTCACGGTACGGGCTTCCACCGAAGCATTGCCCTTTTTTACGATCTCCCAGCCCGGAAACGGGTCATCGCCCCAGCGGTAGCTGTTGGTAGTAGGCTCGCCCGTTATATAATTGTTTACTACCGGCGGTACGAGAGCTCCGTTTTCGACATGGTAGCCTTCGGGCATTACCCGTTCCTCAAAGCTGCGGTTCATTAGCATCTCGCCGTAAAGACCGCCGTCGCCTGCATGGTTGATCTCTTCAAAAAATATGCCGTACATGGTCGGCGACACTTCGGCCTGACGCGACGAGAGGTCTATGTCGAGCACCATATCCTGACCGCCGGCGCCCTGTACGGCGACGGCAGTCATCAAAAACAATCCTATAGCAAGTTGTCTCATCATATTCAGTCGGTTAATTTCTTTTCAATACGGAAGCCGCTGAAATAGTGCTCTATGTCGACCTCCATCGAGGGCTGGAAGTTTATGCGGAAGTCGCACCATCCGGCCGGTTTCTGTGTGGCGACAAGATCGGCAAACTCTATTCTTATCGTGCACCATTCGCCAAATGTGTTGAAACTCTTTTCCGACGAGGGATTCCAGCAATATTTGTTGGTGTCGTTGACAAATGTTATGAGATAGCCGAAGTCGCCGCAGTCGGGGAAGGGTGTGTTTAGGTTGGAGCATGTCTCGAATTTGAACACGTAGTTTCCGGGATTTGCCGCTATGTCGTCGGCTATGCCGAAGCCTGCACCGAACAGCGTATACCACTCCCAAGCGAAGAAGGGTTTCTTTATGCAGAAGTAGGGCCCGCACAGCAGAGGAGGTTGGCCTGCTCCGGGTTCATTGACGAGTACGCCGTCGCCCCAGTACATGCCTGTCCAGTCGGCAAATATGAGGTCATCCTTGCGTGCGTAGGGTACCGTGACGTCCGTGGGGCCGTTTACTCCCACCCATTCAAACCGAATGGCCGAGTTCGGTGCCGCGTTTTCTGGTATGGCTATTGTCATTTCGGAGTCGGTGACGTCCTGTATGGCAAGCTCCTCGCCGTTCATTGTGACTTTGGATGTCTCCTTTCGTCCGAAGCCGTGCAGGTCGAAATATGCTCCCGATACCTTGGCGAGAGTGCCCGGAAGCGCCATCTCGTTATATAACCCTTTTATCTGCACGTCAGGTATGATTATCGTGAAGTCATACTCTGTATTGCCGAGCTCGGTAGTGTAATATATTTTGTTGCTGATCACTTCGGGAGCCTTTGCCGGTACTTCAAACCATGCGCCGGTTGAGGTGGCGTATACATCCTCTGCAGCAATCTCGATGTCGTTCAACAGTACTTTCTTGACGTTGCTGAGGTTTTTGCCCCGTAGCATTATGAAGCGTCCGAAGTCGGCCGCTTGGAGCGGTTTTGTTAATTCAGTGTCGTTTACATCGTATACTCCGGTTATAACGGGAGGCCCGTAAGAGGTCATGCCGTCATCATAGTTGTCGTTATAGTCGACAATATCGTTGCACGACGCGGTCACGGTCATTATGCCGATGACTGCACACAGGAGCTTGAAATAGTATTTAAACATTGTATTTGTGCTTATGGTTAATGATTGATTTATGACCAACCCGGGTTGTTGGTGCTGATTGATGTGTTGCTGTCGATTTCCGATACGGGCAACGGCCATAACAGATGTTTGCTCTCGCGGTATTTGTATATGTTGTTTTCGTCGTAGCGGGTCTGTGTGCCGTCACTGTTTATGCCGCCTATGGCGTTCATGGCATCAAGATATATGCCCCAACGTATGAGATCCCAACGGCGGTCGCCCTCCATGGCAAACTCTTTGGCGCGCTCTTCGATGATAGCCGAGCGGAGCGCGGCCTTTGTCGTTATGGCCCCGTTGCCTGACACGGAGGCTTCAGTAGCGTTGCTGCGTCGGCGCACTTCGTTCAGGCGTGTTACAGCCTCGGCCGATACACCTCCGTCAAGCTCACATTTGGCTTCGGCATATATGAGCAGTACGTCGGCATAGCGCAGAAACGGCCAGTAGGCGTCGGTGCGCTCTATCTTGGGGTCGGTGACGTCGTCATACTTGGTGGTAAATGCCATGCAACGGCTCGATCCGAACTCATAGCCGTAGGATACTCCGTCGTTGTAGGGAGCTACGGGGCTGTGAAATACTCCGTCATCATCGGTATATCCTTTGGCCATGCGCTCATATTCGGTAGTACCGGGATAATAGCTGCCTCCGTTCCACGATACGTCGTCGGTATAGCGGAAACGGTGTTTCACGCCTTTGGCAACACGATAATCGGTTGATTCAAAGAGCTGATACCAATGCCATCGGCTACCGATCCACATACCGCTGCTCACATTGCCGGCGCCGTCCTGCTGCCCGCTGAAGTAGCGGTGTATGTGGGTGCCGTACTTTTCGTCGCCGCTTACCGAGCAGAGCATAAACATGTGCTCGGTCTTGTTGTAAAATCCTCGTTTCCACAGATTGTCATACGGGAGCAGGTCGTAGGAGCCGTATTCGCCTTCGATTATTTTGCCTGCGTATGATGCGGCCTTTGTGTAGCAGTCCTGCCAGTCAAAGTCGTATCCTGCCACGGCGGTCTTGGCAAACGTGCGGTTTACTATGCTTGTCGGGGTTTTTACTCCCGAAGCGTCGTAGTGGTACGCCTCGCCGGTCTTCACTGTTATTTCGGTGCCGGCGGGCATGGATGCCGCCCCCATTGTAGCGTATACTTTGGCAAGCAGTGCCGCAGCCGCCCCTTTTGAGGCATGTCCTTCGACAAATTTGGCGTCGGTGTTGCCGAACAGCAGGTCGATGGCGCCCTGTTCGTCGCCTTCGCCGGCAAGCAGACGTATGATTTCGGCATATACATCAGATATTGCGGCACGCGGTTTGTTGAGCGACTCGCCTTCATTCATCACGGCAACACTCTCTTTTGTCGTGAACAGAGGTATCTCGCCGTAGGCACGTGTGAGCATGAAGTAAGAAAAGGCCTTAAGAAAGCGCATCTCGCCTATGCAGTTGTCCTTCACGTCGGCATCGACATTGGACATCAGGCTGATATAGTGCTCGGAATAGGCGGCGCGGAACACAAGATTATAGAAGCCCTTCCAGAAGCTGTCGATTATCTCGTCGCTTTGGAAGTTGCCGGCGCCTACAGAGGCAAATGCCCAGTCGGGTCCGCTTGTATAGTCACAGTCCATCTCAAGGACGCGGGGGAAGTAGCTCCAGCGCGCCATGTCGTCAAGCATCTTGCTGTAGGTGCCTGTCACCCATTGTTGTGCGCCCTCGTTGCTGTCGCCTACCTGTCCGGGCTTTACAAAGGCGTAAGGTTTTTCTTCCAGAAAATCGGAGCAGGCGTCGGCCATGATGCATGTAAGTATGATGACGGCCGCGCGCATTGTATGCGTTATGATATTGTTATATTTCATCGTTTTGTCGGGTTTAATATTAGAATGACACATTTAGACCTACCGAATAGGTGCGGCTCGACGGGTAAGAGTAGCAGTCGACACCGCGGCGTGATGCGTCGGAGCCAAATGAGTTTACTTCGGGGTCAAACCACCGGTAGTTTGTTATGGTAAACAGATTGGACGCGCTTGCATAAAGTCTGATGCCTTTAATGCCTTTTACAGGATTGTTAAGGTTGTAGCCTATGGTAAGGTCTTTCAGTTTGAGGTAAGAACCGTCCTCGACATAGCGGTCCGATATCTTCCACTCTCGTTCATAGCCTTGTACCGGTTTGGGCCATCGTGCACCGGCGGTGTTGTTTTTTGACCATCGCTCATTATATGCAAATACGGGTATATTGTTGATATTTCCCATCTGCACATCCATCAGATTGCCGTTGAATATGTCATTGCCGTGGCTTCCTTGAAAGAAGAAGCTGAGCGTGAAGTTTTTCCATTCGAAGTTGTTGGTTATACCATATACGAAGTCGGGATTTGTGTCGCCGATTATAGTGCGGTCCGATGCCGTGATGCCCGGCTGTCCGTCAAGGTCGCGGTATTTTATTTCGCCTACCATGGCCAATCCTTTTTTACGTATCGCGGGGTCGGGATCGGCCATTACTTCCGCGAGATTGTCATAGAAACCGTCCTCGACGTAGCCGTATATTGCCCCTATGGGATAGCCGTTGCGCTGTATGAACACTTGGTCGGCCGCATGCCATAGCCGTGTGGCATATTGGTCGGAGGGCAGACCGCCGATTTTGTTGCGGTTAAACGATATGTTGGCTTTCATGTTCCATCGTACCGGCGTGTAGGCGAGTATAACGAAGCTGCCGCTCAACTCAAGACCTTCGTTGGTGACATAGGCGCTGTTGACCATCTTGCGGTTGAAGCCGTTGGAGGGCGCTATTATCACTTCCTGAAGCAGGTCGCGGGTCTTTTTACGGTAATAGTCGGCGGTGAAGCTGATGCGGTTGTTGAGGAAGCTCATGTCGATACCTATGTCGCCCTGACGGGTTGTCTCCCAGCGAAGATCGCCCGATGCAGGGCCGCGCCATTCTACATTGGCAAATCCGTTGGACAACGAGCCTCCGAACGGGTACTGTGCGGCAAACAGCATAGGTAGGGTGCGGTAACTGCCTATACTCTGGTTGCCGGTCTCGCCATAGCTTAGTCGCAGCTTTAGGTTGCTGAACAGGCCGAGGTCGCGAATGAACTTCTCTTCGCTCAGGCGCCATGCTACGGCTGCCGAGAAGAAGTGTGCCCACTTGTTTTTCTCGGTAAACTTGCTTGAGCCGTCGGCACGGTACGAGGCAGTGAGTATATAGCGGTCGTTGAATATATAGTTGATACGACCGAGAAACGATGCCATCGTTGACTCCCCGCGGTCGCTCTCGAGTTTGCCTTGATTTTTGCCGAGGCTCATGTCATGGTAGAGCGTATTGTCATTTGGAAAATCGGTGGCTGACATGGACTTGCTGCCCCAGCTTATCTTTTCGGCCGTGAAACCTCCTACTGCGTTAAGTGAGTGGAGGCCGAAGCGCTTGTCAAATGTCAGCAGCGACTCGCTCGTGACGCTGTTGTACCAGTTGTCGGCCTTTGAGCCTTTGCCGTTTATACCGAAACTGCCGGAGCCTTCCTGAGTTTGGCGCCCGTAGTAAGTGCCACGGTCGCGGCCGGAGTAGCTTATACCTATGTTTTGACGAAATTTCAAGTACGGCAGTATTGTGGCCTCAAGATACGATGATGTAAATACATTGACGGCCCGGATATTGTCGTAAGAGTCATTGATGTATGCGTATGGGTTGGACGCGAGCCAGTTATACTCCTCTTCGGGCACGTCATCCATATGCAGCGGGTCGTAGTTGGGCGGAAAGACAAGACTTGAGCGTATCACACCGTATTCATATGAGTTGGTACGTGAAAAGTCAGTATCCGTATTGGTGAAATTGATGTTTGTGCCCATGTCAAGCCAGCTGTTGATCTTTCTTCCTAAAGACGCGTGTATGGAGTAGCGCGTGAAGCCCGACTTTTTGATGATACCGCGCTGATTAAGATAATTGCCGGAGAATGAGTACCAGCCTCTATCGGAGCCTCCCGATACGGTTATATTGTACTCTTGCGAGAAGCCGTTCTGATAGATCAGGTCTTGCCAGTCGGAGCCCCCGACCCATGTCTTGAAGCCGTTTTCGTCAGTGTACCACCCGGGGTTCAGAAAGTCGTCGGGTGCGGGTGAATATTCGCCCGATAATATGTTGCCGGCTTCATCCTCCTTGTAGTACCACTGGCCGGGAAAGGGCAGGTCGGAGTATGGGCGGTTGTTATATATGGCGCCGTTTTCCATCTGTTCGTTGCGATAGCGGGCATAGGTCACCGGGTCAAGTGTCGATACTTTTTTGCCTATTCTCGAGAATGAGAAGTTGGCGGTGAACTCTACGTTGTCATATCCTTTTTCACCGCGTTTGGTTGTGATGAGGATTACGCCGTTGGCTCCTCGCGAACCGTATATGGCAGCTGCCGATGCGTCTTTGAGTACCTCGATCGACTCGATGTCGTGGGGATTTATGAATGCCAGTGGGTTACTGTTATTGTTGCTGTCGTAGTTGGTTTCCGAACGCGAGGGGTCCGAGCCTGTGTCAAACGGCACTCCGTCTACGATATAAAGCGGCTGTGAACTTGTGCTGAACGAGTTGGCGCCGCGTACCTGAATGCTTACACCGCCGCCGGGCGCGCCGTCGTTTTGTGTCACTTCGACGCCGGCTATCTTGCCTTGAAGTCCGCGTCCGAAGTCGGTAGGATTGCCTTTCATCAGGTCGCTTCCCTTAAGTTGCCCGACAGCGCCGGATAAGTCGCGCTTTTTCATGCTGCCATAGCCTACCACAACCACTTCCTCAAGATTTTCGGTGTTTTCCTGCATTTTGTAGTTGTACACATTGCTTTTTCCGACGGTAAAGGTCAGCGGAGTGAAGCCGACATAGGCCACACTTACGCTCTGTCCCTCTTTTATGCCGCTTAGATTGAATTTGCCGTCAATATCCGTTATGGTGCCTTGTTGTGCTCCCTCAGCCATGACTGTCGCGCCGATAAGCGGGTCGCCGTCAGGTCCGGTTATGATGCCCGATATGCTTTTGGGGGCTGCGGCCTGTGTCTTGTCGGCTGACTTGGCTTCTATAATTATTGACTTCGGCGAAACTATGCGGTAACTTACCGCGGTATTTGCGAAAATTTTGTCAAGAATATCCTTTACCGGAGTGTCTTTGCATGTAAGGGTCACTTTAGGCAGCTGTTTCAGAAGTGCTGTTTTGTAAGCAAAGCGATAAGTGGTCTGCGACTCAATGGATCGGAGTACTTGCTCGACTGTGGAATTTTTAGCCTCTATGGTCGCTACGGGCGGTTTGCCTTGCGCGAACATACACAGGTCGGCCGTCATAGCGATAATGATAGCTATAATCCAATGTCTGATTTCACATTGCATTTTCATGAGTTGGTTTGTTGGGTTAATAATTGGTTTGGTTCATAAATCGGTATTCCATCCGGAATACTGTTTTTAAGACACGGACCTATAGTTTTTATACCAACAAATTTATATGTTTTATAACATATTTTGTGATTCTCGCGAATGCAATTGTGAATGTACTGATTCTATAAAGTTTTTCCGGGGTTTATTCCACGGTAGGATTGGTTGTGTCGAAGCCGTATATGTAGCCGAGTGTTTCGAGCGTTTCCGACAGATTTTCGCCCGGAAGTGTGCCCGAAAAGTTCTCGTTAATCTTCGTTTTAATCGCGGGGTTGAGTTTTACTCCGTAGTGATTTTCTATGACGGCGACTATGCTTTCAGGCGATGCGTCATCAAAAGTCAGCTCTTTTGTCATCCATTGTATCGAACCGTCAATATCGGCGGTGTCTATGCTGAATGTGTCGCTTCCCGGTGTCAGTGTGGCCCGTTCACCGGGTGACAGGGTTACTTTTTCATCGGAGCCTGTTGCTGTAAGGGCTACTTTGCCGCTTTCAAGAGTCAGCGAGGAGAGGCATCCCGTATTGCCTGCTATGATATTGAACTTTGTGCCGAGAACCTCCACGGTCATTTCGGGGGCGATTATTTCAAACGGACGGTCGGTGTCTTTGGCTACGTCAAAATATGCCTCGCCGTAAAAATTAACCTGACGACGCTTTTTGCCGTTAAAGTCGGCGTAAAACTCCAGACGGCTGTCGCCGTTGAGCGTCACTGCCGTGCCGTCGGGCAATGTTACGGTCGATATTTCGCCTGAGGCTGTGCTTACCGAGCATAATGCCGGCGCTTCATATGTTACGTTTCGTGACGAGAAGTAAAGATAAGCGGAGGCTATTATGAACAGCGGCAGGAGCATGGATGCGGCCGCAAGCGCTATACGATAACGGCGTATCTGCTTCGCTTTGATAAGGTCGGCATCAATGTGGCAGTCTATTTTCTTTTTTATGCGTTTTAGCGTATTGTCATCAGTATATGCTTCATTGTCGGCTGATTCGTTCAGGTATCGGGCAAGCTCATCGTTGGACGAAGAGTTGATATGACTTCTCAGCCGCCTGAGCTCGTCGGGCGTAAGCCGGTCATTTTTCAGTTTGTTGAATAATTCATCCATTGACATGCGATATATTGAATTTTGGTTTCGGACTCCTATATTATAAGACACGTATATTGTCGATAAATACTTTTAAAAACACAAAAATTATGACAGAGTCATATCTTAACAACGGAAGCAGGCTTTGATGCAGTGACTTAAGTCCGCTCGACAGGGCGTTTTTGACAGTCTGGGGGCGCAGCTGAAGTTTGCGGGCAATTTCATCGACCGACATGTTGTGTAGTCTCGACAGAGTCACTACCGCCATCTGTGTTTTGGGCAATGCATTAATGCGATCCATGACGATTCGCTCAAACTCCTCGTATTCAATGCTTGACGTGTCGGAAGTCTCATGCCCGTACTCCTCGCGTATGTTGACATAATCCTCATAAAGGGGCGAATTGGCTTTTGTTCTGTATATGTTGAGTATGCGGTTGCGGGCGGCAGTGTATAAAAACGGCTTTACGCTTACGGTGTTTTTCAACTTATTGCGATTGTTCCACAGTGCTATAAATACATCCTGCACTATATCCTCGGCATCTTCGGTCGAGTTAAGATACGTTATACAAAACGACATTATGCGTCCGGCATACAGGCCGTAGAGCCTGTCAAATGCATGGCGGTCGCCCGCTTTCAGATGCTTTATGAGGTCTTGTTCCATTTGTATCCGCAATTGTTGCCGGCGCAAATTTAAGAATAAATACCGTTATGCGACAATATTGTATTGTGTAAAACCGATACTATCTTACTTAATCAAAACATGCGTGATGATTGTTATAAAAAATATAACTGATGTATTGTCATGAAGTTTTCGACGAGGGATAAGCGGTATATAAGAACGATGCTGTATGTGGCGGTGCTTTTGCTGTCACTCGGGCTTATCGTGTACATATCTATCGATACTTTCACCGGTGTGGACTTTTTGAAAAACGAAAGTTACATGCATTTTCAGCTTTGGGTCTGTGCCGTGTTTATGGCTGACTTTTTTATTGAGCTGTTTATGGCGCCCGACAAGTGGAGATATATCAGGCAGCGTTGGTTTTTCTTCATGGTGTCGATACCGTATCTTAACATCTTCAATCTGTGGCATATTGATTTTTCGCATGAAGTGTTGTATTTTTTGCGCTTTGTGCCGCTGGCCCGCGGGGCGTTCGCATTGTCGATTGTAATAGGCTATATGACATCCAACAGGCTGTCGTCGCTGTTGTTCTCTTACTTGGCCATCATGCTGTCGGTTATTTATTTCGCAAGCCTGATATTCCTTGAGAAGGAGCAGCCTGTCAACAACATGGTGCCCGATTACGGTGCCTCACTCTGGTGGGCGTGCATGAACGCCACGACTATAGGGTGCGACATATATCCTATGACGGTGGTCGGTAAGATACTTGCCGTGATACTTTCCGGCATGGGTATTATGATGTTTCCGCTTTTTACCGTGTATATAACCGGATTGGTGCAGCGTTACAACAGTCGGCACGGCATGACTCTGTTCGGCGCCGCGTTGAATATAAAGGAGCCTGATATCGGCGATAATAACGGTGATAATAAAGACGCGACTTGAGAATCGGTTACGGTAAATGGAGATTATTGGGCTAAAAATGTTAAATTTGCAGTTTAAAAGATAATTATGGGAAGACTTGTAGCAATCGTCGGGCGCCCCAATGTGGGTAAATCGACGCTTTTCAACCGACTGACTCAGACTCGTACGGCGATCGTCGACGATACCGCCGGCACGACCCGTGACCGACAGTACGGTAAGGTGGACTGGTGCGGAAAGGAATTTTCTATTGTAGATACCGGAGGTTGGGTCGTGAACTCGGAGGATATTTTCGAGAGCGAAATCAACAAGCAGGTGTATCTTGCCATAGAGGAGGCCGACGTGATTCTTTTCGTGGTTGATGCCATGAACGGGGTCACTGACCTTGACGACCATGTGGCCAATATACTGCGTCGTTCCAAGAAGCCCGTTATACTTGTTGCCAACAAGACCGATGCCGGAGAGTCGCGCTTCAATGTTCCCGAATTTTATTCGCTCGGCCTCGGCGAGCCGTTCTCAATATCGTCGGCCAATGGGTCGGGCACGGGTGAACTGCTTGACGAGATAGTCAAGGATCTGCCCGAGGATGACACCGAAGAGCAGGAGCTGGAGAAAATACCTAAGTTCGCTATAGTCGGGCGTCCAAATGCCGGCAAGTCGTCGATCATAAACTCATTTATAGGCGAGGACCGCAATATTGTGACCAATATTGCCGGCACGACCCGCGACTCGATATATACGCGCTACAACAAGTTTGGCTTCGACTTCTATCTTGTCGACACAGCCGGCATACGCAAGAAGAACAAAGTCAACGAAGACATAGAGTACTACTCGGTGATACGCTCCATAAGAGCTATCGAGGCGTCGGATGTATGTATACTTATGATTGACGCCACGCTCGGTATAGAGAGTCAGGACGTGAGCATATTCTCGCTTATTCAGCGCAACAAGAAGGGGCTTGTGGTGTGTGTCAACAAATGGGATCTTGTCAAGGACAAGTCGCAGGAAGCCATACGCCACTTCGAGGCTGCGATACGCAATCGTTTCGCGCCGTTCACCGATTTCCCCATCATCTTCGGCTCGGCCCTGACCAAGCAGAGGATATTCAAGGTCATCGAGACGGCTGTCGACGTATATAAAAACCGTGAGCGCGTTATACCCACCTCGCAGCTCAATGTATACATGCAGGAGGTGATAGGAGCTTATCCGCCCCCGGCCAATAAAGGCAAATATATCAAGATTAAATATGTGACCATGCTAAAGGAGTCACCAATTCCCACATTTATATTTTTCTGTAACCTCCCCCAGTGGGTCAAAGAGCCCTACCGACGTTATCTGGAAAACAAGATTCGAGAGAAATGGGACTTTACAGGTACGCCGATCAACGTTTATATGCGTGAGAAGTAGGTCGTAAAAATTAAAAAACAGAAAAATGAAGACATTTGAAGAATTGGGAGTGCGCGGTGACCTGCGTAAAGCCATCGAGGAACTGGGTTTCGAACACCCCATGCCGGTACAGGAAAAAGTCATACCCCACCTGCTGAATGAAGACGGCGACGTGGTGGCGCTTGCGCAGACGGGTACGGGCAAGACGGCTGCGTTCGGACTGCCGGTGCTGCAGCGTCTTGACCCCTCGGCCAATGTGCCGCAGGCGTTGATTATAGCTCCTACGAGAGAGTTGTGTCTGCAGATAGGCAGCGATTTGGCCGACTTCTCCAAGTATATGCCGGCCGTTAAGGTACTTCCGGTATATGGCGGCTCGAGCATCGAGAGCCAGATACGCAGTCTGCGACAGGGCGTTCAGGTCATTGTGGCTACACCCGGGCGTCTGCTTGACCTTATGAACCGCGGAGTGGTGGATCTTGCCGCTGTGCATACGGTGATACTCGACGAGGCCGACGAGATGCTCAACATGGGTTTCGTCGACGATATAAACGAGATTCTCGCACATGTGCCCGACGACCGCAAGATGCTCCTGTTCTCGGCCACGATGCCCAATGAGATAGCCAAAATAGCCAAGCGTTACATGCATGACCCGCAGGAGTTTGTGGTGGGTGAGAAAAATACCGGAGCCGAGAATGTGAAACATGTGTATTATATGGTACACGCGCGCGACAAGTATCTCGCTCTTAAACGCATTGCCGACGATACGCCAAACATATACGGCATCATCTTCTGCCGCACTCGCAAGGAGACACAGGAGATAGCCGATCATCTCATACAGGACGGATATAACGCCGACTCACTTCACGGTGAGTTGTCGCAGGCTCAGCGCGATCAGGTCATGAAGAAGTTTCGTGACGGAGTGCTGTCGTTGCTTGTGGCTACAGATGTGGCCGCCCGCGGTCTTGACGTGAGCAATCTTACACATGTCATAAACTACGGACTTCCCGACGATATAGCTACTTACACCCATCGCTCGGGCCGTACCGGTCGTGCCGGAAAAACCGGTATATCGATAGCCATAATACACTCGCGCGAGCGCAATAAGTTGCGCGACATAGAGAAGAAGATCGGCAAGACGTTTGAGCGCAAGGAGGTGCCGACACCCGAGCATATCATAGAGAAGCAGCTTTACAATCTTGCCGACCGCATTGAGCGTGTGAAAGTGGACGATGAGGAGATAGCGAAGTATATACCCGGTGTGAGCCGCAAACTGTGCTGGCTGTCGCAGGAGGATCTGCTTAAGCGCGTTGTGTCGCTTGAGTTCAACCGCTTGCTCGAGTACTATAAAGATGCACCGGTAATAGACTTTATCGACGAGAAACCCAAAAAGGAGAAAAAAGAACCGGCGCGTCCGCGCACTGCCGCCGAAAAGGACCGTCGTACAGCCGACCGCGGAATGGCCCGCATATATGTAAACGCAGGCAAGAACGACGGTTTTTATGCCGGTAATCTTATAGACATACTTAACCATGCCATACACGGCGCGCGCGTCGATGTAGGCCGTATAGACCTGATGCCGGGCTATTCGCTCTTTGACGTGAAGAAGGCCGATGCCCGCAGGGTGGTCGAAGGTATTACCGGGCTTGACTTTGTAGGTCATAAGCTATATGCAGAGATAGCCGATCCGGAAAAGGATTATTCAAGGGCTTCACGTCGTAAACGCGACTCTAAGGATGATAAAAACGGAGGGAATTTTGACAAATTCATGAAAAAGGGAAAGAAAGGTTCCCGTAAACACTGAACGAATATGAAAAGATTGATAAACATAGCCGTCATCATAGTTATGGCACTTGCCGGAATGCAGAACGCATCGGCCCGGCTGACGGCTGCAGGTGCTTTTGCCGATGCTCCGGCACCGTTGTTCCCGTTGCTTGACAAGAACGCACGTCTTGACATGATCGATTACTTTAACAGCGGGTCGGCCACTCCCACACAGAACGCCCTGCAGGGCAAGTCGCGTGTGACGGCATTGACTCCCGATGACATAAAAATAGCTATGACCGACGCGTCATCCTATCAGATATCGATATTGCCTTACGGCAATGACTCCATAATAGCCGTCATACAGACAGTGGCGGCTCCGGCCCATGACAGTCACATATCGTTTTACAACCGTCGCTGGGAGAAGATGTCGGCGCCCCTCTTCAAGGCCCCCGACCTTGCCGCATGGCTTACTCCCGAAGGCAGCAAGGACGCTTCCAATGTCGCGGCACTCATACCTTTCATGCTTGCGAAGTATGATTACGACACTGCCGCTGCCGTGCTTACCCTGACCAATAATCTTCAGGAGTTTCTGTCGCCCGACGTATACAAGATGGTGTCGGCTTCGATGCGGCCCGTGCTGAAGTATCGTTGGACGGGAAAGATGATGGAGCCGGTCAACAAATAACCGCACTTGCCGTCGATGGAGTCGTTGACACTGCTGCAACTTAACAAACGCATAGCGTCGCTTGTCATGACCGGTGCCACACAGAATGTGTGGATTACCGCCGAGTTGAGCGACGTAATCGTGCGTGGAGGCCACTGCTACATGGAGTTGCTCCAGAAAGATCCGGCAAGCGGAGCTACAGTGGCGAAAGCGCGTGGTGCCATATGGGCCAACCGCTTTGTCGACATACGTCAGAGTTTTCTGACGGCTACCGGGCAGGATTTTCGCACCGGACTGAAGGTGATGCTGTGTGCGTCGGTGTCCATGCATCCGGTCTACGGCATGTCGCTGGTTATAAACGCTGTGAACCCGGAGTATACGATGGGCGACATAGTGCGCCGCCGCAACGAGATGCTCGCACGGTTAAAGAGCGAAGGCATAATCAACATGAACCGCGAATTGCCGTGGCCCGTGCCGGCGTTGCGTATAGCTGTGGTGTCGGCCGCAGGTGCCGCGGGGTACGGCGATTTTATGAACCAACTGCGCGGCAATGCTTTACGGCTGCGCTTTGTGACAAAACTTTTTCCTGCAATGATGCAGGGTGACCGCGTGGCGCCGACCGTGATAGCCGCGCTTGATGAGATAGCTGCATCGCAGGATGACTGGGACTGTGTGGTCATAATACGCGGCGGTGGTGCTACTAGCGATCTTCTGGGCTTTGAGAACTATGAGCTTGCAGCCAATGTGGCGCAGTTTCCCCTTCCGGTCATCGTGGGCATAGGGCACGAACGCGATGTGACAATACTCGATTATGTGGCCGGGGTGAGGGTAAAGACCCCTACGGCAGCCGCGGAGTGGCTGATTGAGCGGGGCAAAAACGAGCTTGAGCGTCTCGGTGTTATCGGCCGTGAGATAGTGCGTCTTGCCGGCGAAAGGCTTTCGGGCGCCAAGGAGCAGCTCGGACGACTTGAAGGAGCGTTGCCTTCGTTGCCTTTGGCAGTTGTTGACCGACAGCGTGGCAAGCTCGACCGTTGCATGATGTGGGTGGGACAGCTTTCTGACCGCCGCATACGCCCGCAGCTATCGCGGCTCGACACCGTAGCCTCGTCGTTGCCGGTAGTGCTTGCCGCCGTGGTGGAGCGGCGACGCGCGCGGTTGCAGTCGCTTGGCGAGATGCTTGATATGTTGTCGCCAGAGGCGACTTTGCGACGAGGATATTCAGTGACGCGCTACAACGGACACGCCGTGACCGATGCCGCGGATGTACCCGCCGGTGCCGTGCTTGAGACTGTTGTTGCGTCAGGAACGATCGTATCGGTTAAACAATAACATGACATTATAATAAAATATGATGGATACTCCCGAATTTGTGCCTGTCAAGGAATTGTCCTACAATCAGGCCATAGCTGAACTTGAAGATATAATGAAGCGCATGCAGAGCGACGCTCTTGATATCGACCTGCTGGCATGTTATACACGACGTGCCACGGAATTGCTCGCCGAGTGCCGCAGCCGTCTGACCGCTACCGACGAGGAGCTTCGCTCGATCCTCAATAGCGCTGACTGAACATGTGCGGCTTTTGTCCGCAGCGCTGTCTGACAGTATTTTGGAAAAATATCATATAACCGTGCGGTTTTGCTGCGCGGCTTTCTGTTGTTGTGCGACGATGTGTTTATTTAACTAAATTTATTTTGTTTATTGTGCACAAATGTGTAATTTCGTTGCGCCATGAAACTTTATTGTTTCGTTTTGATAAATCTAAGCTGAACCAACAGAAAGTGACCTGAAATGACACTATGTAATTATGTACGAAATGTATTGCTGGCTGCGTTTGTCGTGTCTGCATGGTTGCAGGCGGCGGCTTTGCGTCAGTGCGACAATCTTTCCGGCCGTGTGACCGTTGACGGAAAGCCGCGTCAAGGGGTGGTGGTCAGCGACGGTGTAAACGTAACCGTTACCGATTCCGAGGGCTGCTACAGTATGTCTACCGACGGTCGTCAGCATGTGTTTCTGTCCATTCCCGCCGACTGCGAGATGCCTGTCGATGCCGATGGCTCTCCGGCCTTTTATCAGACTATAACCTACGGGCCTGATGCCGTGGCCCGTCATGATTTTTTACTTAAATCGGCACCATGTAAAAAAGAGTGGACGCTTCTAACGATGGCCGACCCTCAGGTGGCGGTGGGCGATACCTGCGATTTCGAGCGTTATATCATGCCGCCTCTTAAAGAGTTGGTATCTACACTCGGCGACAATATCTACGGCATAACACTCGGCGATCTGGTATGGAACACCCCTTCGCTGTTAGGCTATTACAAAAGACGCATAGGCTCCACCGGTGTGCCCGTCTTTGCGGTGATAGGCAATCACGACCATAACGAGCATATTAAGGGCGACAAGAATAGCGACCGTGACTTCCGAGACGTGTTTGGTCCGACATATTATTCTGTAAACATAGGTGACTGTCATCTCGTTGTTCTCGATGACATATATTACCGGGCCGAAAAGGGGCGCAACGACTATTCCGACTATGTGACTCCGCAGCAGCTTGTATGGCTTGAGAAGGATCTTAGCTATGTGCCTAAGGACAAGATGATAATAATCGGTGTCCATATACCGACATCGCGACGCAATGTGCCCGGCCATGTGCCAAGCAACAAGCCGTTGTATGACCTCGTGCGCGGTTTTAAGGAGGTGCAGATCCTGTCGGGTCACAGCCACTATAACTTCACTACCACAATAGCGCCCAATATCACCGAGACTACGTTCGGTTCGGTTATGGGGGCTTTCTGGTATCCTCTGTGTCATGACGGCTCGCCCCGCGGATATGCGGCGCTTAAATTCAAGGACAACAAGCTTGTAGATAAATATTATGTAGGGGCCGGATGTCCGCGCGACTACCAGATGAAGATCTATCCGCCGGAGGATGCCGTGCTTTGGAAGCCATGCCGCAAACCCGGAGAGCCGTATGACAGCATTCTTGTCAACATATTTTGCTGGCATGACAATTGGAAAGTCGAGGTCAGCGAGGATGGACGGCGGTGGAAGCGTTTGCCTGACGACGCGCGTCTGCTTCCCCATAAGTCGGGCGGCAAGTGCTGGGACCCTGATGTGCGCAAGTCGCTTGTTAAAGGGCGTATTCCGGCCAACCACGGCGGAGCCCGGCCCACCAATCCAAACGACCATATGTTTTTGTACAAACCCGCTGCCGGTTGGCGGAAAGTCAGCTTCAGAGCCACTGACCCGTTCGGCAACGTATACGTGTCTACATTAGATAATAAATCATTATAAAAAATTCAGTTGTTATGGTAAAACAGTTCTTTTTAGGCTTGGCGATGGCCTGTGTGGCCCTTTCGGCAGCCGCTGCAAAACCCGAGGTAATAGCACATCGCGGATATTGGAATACCGACGGCTCGGCCCAGAATTCAATACGTGCATTGGTGAAAGCCGACTCTATAAACTGCTTCGCGTCGGAATTTGATGTGTGGATGACATCTGACAGTGTACTTGTTGTGAATCACGATGCTGATGTTAACGGTGTGCATATCGAGTCATCTCCTTCGAAAAAGGTACTTGCACAGAAACTTGCCAACGGTGAGAATGTGCCCACACTTGAGGCGTACCTTGCCAAAGCGGCCAAATTGAATACCCGCATCGTGTGTGAACTTAAGACTCACAACAGCCGTTCTACCGAGCGTGCCGCGGCTAAGGCCATACTCGCGCTTGTGAAAAAATACGGTCTCGGTGACAAAGTTGACTACATCGTGTTCTCCAAAGACGCTTTCCAGTATTTCATCAAACATGCTCCCAAAGGCACCGGTGTATATTATCTTAACGGCGACTACATACCCTCGCAGGTTAAGGCTATGGGCGGTGCCGGCATCGACTACTCGATCAAGGTCATGAAGAAGCATCCCGAATGGATTGCACAGTGCCATGATCTGGGACTGCTTGTCAATGTATGGACGGTAAATTCGCCCGAAGACATGAAGTGGTGCATAGACCGTGGTGTAGACTTCATAACTACCAACGAACCCGAGCTTCTTCAGAAGATGCTCAAGGGCTGCGACGGGAAATGCAAGAAATAGATGTTCTTTTTAATTACAGGTTAGGGATCAAGATGTGTTAGGTTTGAGATTGAGATTGCGGTCCTGCTGTTTTTGCGGTCCGCAGTCTCAATTTTTTTGTCGATTAATAGATTATTGAGTTTTTTATGATATCTCGGCTTTTTATGTTTGCGGCTCTGCTTTTTGCCGTGTCAGGATTGTATGCCGCCGATGCTCCTGCGGCTCCTGTCAAGTATAAGATGAATTATTGCGACACGGTGCGTACTTACAGTATGTATCTGCCCGACGGTATAAAGGCGGATGCTCCGCTTGTAGTCTACACCCACGGTTACGGGTCAAAGACCCGGTGGCGCCACGACATGAATGCCGTGGCCGACAGCTGTGGTTTTGCAGTGTGTTATCCCGACGGTATGCCCGACTCGCGCGGCAAGGACGGCTGGAAGGTAGGCTATCCCCCGCAGGAGAGCATGGTTATAGACGAAGCCGACTTTTTCCGTCATCTTCTTGATGAGGTTACTTCGAAGTTCAATCTAAGTCGCGACAATGTGTTTATGGCCGGTTTTTCAAACGGCGGCGACCTTTGTTATCAGTTTGCTTATACCGACCCGTCACTGTTTCGTGCCTACGGTTCAGTGGGCGGATTGACATTTGAGTGTCTGTACAATAACAATTCGTTGTCGTTGCCCGTGCCGTTTCTTGAAATTCACGGTAATGCCGACAAGACCTCTATGTGGCAGGGCGACCATCTTAACACGGGCGGATGGGGAGCATACATACCTGTGCCCCTCGCTGTGGCTGCCGTTGCGGCCAACAATCGCTGCACTACCATGGCGGTTGACACATTCCCCACGATGAAAGACCCGGCACGGATAGTGACTCGTACCGTATATGGCGACGCTCCTTCGGGATGCGATGTCGTTGTCTACGAAATTGAAGGCGGCAAGCACTCTTGGGCCGACAAGGATGTCGCCACCTCCAAAATTATCTGGGATTTCTTCGCTCACTATCTTAAGAAATAATTGTATATTTGCATCCATACTGACTTATTGATGCGATGAATATATTATGTCGATTTTTAGCGGTTGCGATGCTCGCTTCAGTATCGTTGCAAGCGTTTGCCGGAGTACGGGAGTTGACTTTGCCGGAGGTTCCCAAGTCGCTTACGGCGCCGGAGGATCGTGCGGGCTACGTATTGTGTCACTTCTGGGATGGGATGGACTGGACCGACAGCGTCTGGGTGGCCGACGGTCCTGCTATGGAGCAGAATTTTGTTAATTTTGTCAGCGTATTTCCTCATGCGTCTGCGGCTTCGGTCAATACGGCTGTCGATATCTTGTTTGAGGATCTGCGTGACAATCGGGAGGCATATAAAGTTATGGCCGATATCGCGGCTATGTATCTGAACGACACGGAGTCGCCGATGAGGGATGACAAACTATATGTTGTGTTTCTTAACCGGTTTCTTGACGATAAGGTGCTTGATGAGGCACGGCTTACGCGTTTTCGCTATCAGTTGGATGACGTTTCGAAGAATCTGCCGGGCGCCGTTGCTAATGACTTTTCTTATGCTGACAGCCATGGACATGAGTCGACACTCCATACTTTATGGGGCGCGGGCTACACGATATTGATGTTTTACGATCCCGAGTGTCGTCACTGTCATCAGGTAATTGAATTCTTCTCACGTTCGGAGCTTGTAAATCGTCGACTTGGCGAGAAGTCGTTGCGTATATTGGCTGTTGACACGAGTGAGGGCGATATGCCGGTTGATGCGCTTCCCATACCGGCGACATGGATTTCGGCACGTGCCGATGAATCGGTAGAGGATGCCGGGCTTTATTCGTTTCGAGAGATGCCCGCGTTGTACCTGCTTTCTCCGGGCAATGAAGTTCTTTTAAAGGACGCTTCGCCTGAGGCCATTGTGAAAAAACTTTCTGACATCGAATAGATTGGCAATAGGGGATATGACACTTTGACGCGTATTTGCGTTAAATAGGCGTTAAATAAAGTGGCATGTGTGAATTAATCTCAATTATGGGGGTATGTATGTGACAAAGATGTATTTGAATTGTTTTACATGCAAACGAACAAAGACCCATATATTTGATAATTGCTAATCTATGAAGATGCACAAGCGCAAGATAGGGCTTACTCATTGTGGGTAGGCCCTATATGCGATAAAAGTCGAGACCGTGTTACGGTCCCGGCTTTTATTGTATCGGCTGAAAATTAGATAACCTCCGATTTACTTTTGTGTTTTGGTGCCGGGAGCTCCTACGTTGTTTAGTTCTTTTACTTCCTGCTTTACGTTTTTAGGAGTTGCATCTTCGTATTTGCTGTCCTGAAGTCCCGGCATTTCGTTTGTGGGATACTCTGCGGTTTCCGTTGTGATTTTCTTGTCGTGTGCCATTGTCTTTACAAATTAAGATTATATTTTTCAGAACAAAATTCAGCAATATGAGGTTCACGCATCGTAAGAGCGAAAGCCGGATCATTGTAAAAAAAAACGGTAGTTAAATTGGGTGCGTCGGAGATGCACTATGAACAAAACCCCGCGATAAGCCGACGTAGGGCGCTAAGTGACTGCAGACGGCGGTTCGTGGGGTGGTTCAAAGCCCTAATAGCAAATACCTGTCGGGGACAGGCGGTATTCCACATCAGTCCATCGGGATATGTCTCGCGTCCCCGACGCAAAGTTTTGTTAATCAATTATCTGCGTACCCCATGAACCGCGCTTTAGCGCTAATCATGGGGCTAAACATATCTCGAGTCTCCGACTCTAATCTGCGGGCAAAACTCATCCTAAACAGGGATCAATGTAAAAGAACGGTTGTTAAAAAGCAACTGTGTTTGTAGGGCCGCCAGTAATACGGCGGCTGGTTTCGTCCTATATGGCCATCCGGATATGCGGGCGCCGTGGTACTGGCGCCCCTACTTTCCGACAGAATATTAAAAGTTCAACCGGATTTTGCATCTGACCCGTTTTTTATATTGACTCTATTTTCTGTTGTGGTGTATTGTATCAAAAAAAGAAGCCGCCGACAATTAGCGTCGGTGGCTTCCGGTAGCAAAGTAGAGATTGTGGTAGCCCATAGGAGAATCGAACTCCTCTTTCAAGAATGAAAATCTTGCGTCCTAACCGATAGACGAATGGGCCGTAAAAGGTTGTGTTTCCGTCAGAGCGGACACATACTCCTTTTAAGCGTTGGCAAGCTTGTTGATGTGGCGAGCGAGTGAGCTCTTGAGGTTGCCGGCTTTGTTTTTGGAGATAGTACCTTTTCTTGCAAGACGGTCAAGCAGTGAGCTTACCTTGTTGTAAGTTTCGGTAGCTTCAGCCTTGTCAGTCATTGCGCGCAGACGGCGCACAGCGTTGCGGGCGGTCTTTGCGTAGTAGCGGTTACGGAGTCTACGTGACTCTGTCTGACGGATTCTCTTAATAGATGACTTATGATTTGCCATTATAAAAAGTTCGTTTTGTTGTTATTATAATTTGAGTAGCCCATAGGAGAATCGAACTCCTCTTTCAAGAATGAAAATCTTGCGTCCTAACCGATAGACGAATGGGCCGACAATGCGCTTGGCGCAAAAGCGAGTGCAAATATAGAGACTTTTTTTTTCTCTCGCAAATATTTTTCAATAAATCCCTCATTTATGTTGATATAGCTATCATTTTAGAACTTTTTAGGGATACGAATCGGCGGAATAGGGCAGCGCAATCAGTAATCCAACAGTCTGCCGCAGTCGTGCCAGTCGCCGATAAGGCAGTCTTGTCGACATGCTTCTATAAGTTTTTGGAGTCGGCTTTCGAAGAGTGCCCTGTGAGATAGGGCACGCTGTATATTGTCAATTCTGACGCGCTGATACAAAGAAGGCGATGATGTGAAATTGGCCCACGCTTCAGGGTCTGTTTTGAAACATTCGATAATCTCCGGCAAAATTATAAATTCCTTGTCGAGATCCGGGCATACGGCGCGGCCCGCATCGGTCATCAGTCCGAGTTTTTCAAGCCGGCGACAGCGCTCTTTGTTTAACTCCGTCCAACTGCTTGATTTTGATCTGGGACCGAACCGTTGCAGGGCTACTCCGTCCACTCGTTTAAGCGTCGAGTCTATCCATCCGAAGCAAAGAGCCTCCTCTACGGCATCAATGTACCATATGGCGTCATCAGGTGGAGTTTTGCCGCGCTTGGCTACAATCCAGCACTCTTTCGCCGTATCATGATTCTCGCTTAACCATCTGCGAAAATCATCACGGGTCCTTATGTCAAGTATGTTCCGTGGCGTCATTACATTTGTTATTGGATGCTTTAAAAGAAGTAACATAACAAATTTAGCAATAAAACTTAATTCCTACAAAAGGTCAGCGGGATTACACGGAAATTCGTAAATTTGTGAGACAGATAGTTTTTATGTATTTAATCTGATTGACATGGTGGCATGTCATTGGTATGAATATTGCTGATGCTTAAATCGCTTCATTGTATAGCGCTGCGCACGGTCAGGTATAATGACCGTCATAATATAGTCACGGTGTACAGCCGCGAGCAGGGGCGTGTGTCGTTGCTTGTGTCGGCGTCGAGGTCGCGGGAGGCATCGCGGCAAAGAGCGTTGACTATGCCTATGTCATTGTTTGAATGTGTAGCTGATGTGAAGCCGGGGCGTGACATACTTAACATGCGTGAGGTGCGTCAGTCCATGCCTCTCCATGATATATACTGTCACCCGGTTAAGATAACGGTGGCTATGTTTCTGGCCGAGGTACTCGGTATAATACTACGTGAAAGTCAGGAAGATCATATGCTGTACAGTTATATCGCTCATTCTACGGGTGTTCTTGACGCGGCCGATGATATGACGACCGCCAATTTTCCGGTGGCGTTCATGTATGGGCTTGGCCGATTTACAGGCATAGAACCCGATATGTCTACCTATGCTCCGGGACGGGTGTTTGACATGGTTGACGGTGTGTTCAGGATGTCGCTACCGCTTCATCGTGATTTTTTGGAGGGTGATGATGCCGCGGCGGTATATGCACTTTCGCGGATGAACTGGGAGAATATAAGGCATTTTAGACTTAACCGCGTTCAACGCCGACGTATTCTTGAGGTTGTCATGCGGTATTATACTCTGCATTATGCATCGCTGTCGTCTGTTAACTCGCTTGCGGTATTGAAGGAGCTGTTTGACTGATGACAATTAAAAAACGCGATTGACTCGTCGGCCAACCGCGTTGTTCATATCTGTATACTCAGACATCGACGACGGCGATTTCATCCGTCTGTTTTGAGATTGCTATCTCTCGCTGTCTTTCAGTCCTTTGTCTGTAAAACGTTGTACATCGGACTATTGTTTAATTAGCAATAGTTAAAGATTGTGTTTAATCAAAATGATAAATTTAACATATCAACCGATATAGTGCCGCTGACCCCTGATCCGCCTTAACGGTGTTAGTGATGGTATGGGTACAAAAAAAGGGCAAGCTTACTACATCGCACCGCTACAACCCGGTACCGTTGCTCCGGTCAAGGCCTGGCGGAGTTCCCGGGGAGCTGGTCGTGTAGGACTTACCCGTTGCAAAGTTACTGCTTTTTTCAATAATGGCAAGCGTTGTTAAGAAAAATTCATTACTTTTGCGGATGTATAGTCCGAGAATCAACATATATTGCTATGGATTAGTACATTTTAAGGAAGAAGTATGAAGAGATTTTTGTTGGACGCGACTTTGCCGATATTGTTGTCGACTGCTATAAGTGTTAATGCGCGTCAGATTACTGTAAATGAGGCTTCGGCTCTCGCCGAGCAGTTTGCCTTGAAGACCATGGCGAAAAGTGGAGTGTCGCGAAGCGCCGTATCGGAGATGAAGCTTGTATATTCTGCTGCGGTGCCTGATGTTGTTGCTGACGAGAATGCATATTATGTTTTTGACCGCGGTACCGACGGCGGCTATGTGGTAGTGTCGGGCGACGACAGATTGCGTCCTGTGCTGGGATATGCTTCTAAAGGTAAATTTGATGCGGATTCCATGCCTCCCAACATGAAATGGTGGCTCGGGGAGTATGTTCGTGAGATTGCCGCTTTTCTGCAGAATCCTGCAGAAACCGATGGGATGCTTACGCGGGAGCCTGACATGCGGGAGAGCGCGGAGCGTAACGAAGTGGCTCCGTTGGTAACCACAAAGTGGAATCAGACAACTCCGTACAATGACCAGTGTCCTTCGTTTCGCGGACGAAAATCGGTGACCGGCTGTGTAGCTACGGCTATGGCACAGATAGTTAATTACCATAATTGGCCGCAGGGTACCGGATCGGGAACATATTCCTACTCATTGGCCGGACTGACCTCAAAGGTTCAGTTTAATTACGGTACCACTACTTTTGCATGGGCTAATATGCTTGACGATTATTCAGTGGGCAATCCCGGTTTTTCGCAGAAAATGGCTGTCGCCAATCTTATGCTGGCTTGCGGGGTAGGTGTACATATGAAATATTCGCCCGACGAAAGCGGTGCATATTCGTTGGCGGTGCCTTATGCGCTGATCAATTATTTTAAATACGACAGCGGTGCGCGTATGTTGATGCGTGACTATTATTATACGTCAGAATGGGAGGATATAGTTTACGGAGAGATTGCCGGCGGTCGTCCGGTACTGTATTCGGGCGCTAACGAGGAGGGAGCGGGCCATGCCTTTGTATGTGACGGATACGGAGCCGACGGGCTGTTTCATATCAACTGGGGGTGGGGCGGATATTATGACGATTATTTCGCATTGTCTGCTCTCAATCCGGAAGGGCAGGGTACCGGCGGCAACATAGGCGGCTTTAATTACGGACAGGATATAATTATAGGTATAAAGCCGGCTTCCGATACGGGCAAAAGTAACGGATGTATATTAAGCGGGGGTGCGTTTGTTTACGAGAACAATAAGTTCAATACGTCTGACGGCGTGTTTAACTTTTATCCGCAAGCGTTTAAGGGCGAACTCGGTGTAGAGATAGTTAAGTCTAATGCTGTCGGACCGGGCACTTTTGTGACCTCCGGGACAGTTGATTGGGGAGCGGCCAATATAGCTACCGGCAGTCTGCCGGGCTACAACATAGGATTGCCGGCATCAATTGTTACCGGATTGCAACCGGGAAGCTATAAGGTGTATCCGGCATGGAAAGGTATAGCCGGACGATGGGAACGCATGCTGTGTCCTGTAGCCGACCAATGTTTTGTGACGCTGACTGTCACGTCTGACGGCAAATATGTTTATAGCAATGAAGGACCGGTTACAGGGCTACCGGGCGTTGTTGCCGATGATGGCTTCAAGGTATATAGCCGTGCTTCTGAGGTTATTGTATCAGGTGCTGACGGTGATATTATCGAGGTTTATGATTTGCGCGGAGTGCTTGTCGGTAAAGTTAGAGCTTCGTCGGATGAAGCCGTGATATCGCTTACGCCCGGCATCTATGTAGTACGTTGCGGCAATCGCTCCAAGAAGGTATCGGTAAGCGGGTGCTAATCAATGTAAAAAACGGTTGTTAAAAACAGCTGTGTTTGTAGGGCCGGCGGCAGTACGGCGGTACCCGCATGGCCATCCGGGTATGTCGCGGGGTGTCCGACTCGTCATGCCAATCATCTTCGGGAAATGTCACCGCATATCCGTGACAGCAAGACATCGCGACGGATATCCGACAGGATATTAACACTTCAACCGGATTTTGCATCTGATCCGTTTTGCTCCTGAGTCCGGTTGTTGTTAACAAAAAAAGTCCGTTCATTTTGGTGAACGGACTTCGGGGAAGGAATTGCGCTTCAAGATGGACTCGAACCAACGACCCTCTGATTAACAGTCAGATGCTCTAACCGACTGAGCTATTGAAGCATTGTATGTTAATTGCCTTCCTTTGCGCTTCAAGATGGACTCGAACCAACGACCCTCTGATTAACAGTCAGATGCTCTAACCGACTGAGCTATTGAAGCATTGAAAGATTGCTTTGTTTCCGACTTTTCGGAAATTGCGATGCAAAATTACGCTCAATTTTTTTATTATGCAACATTTAGTGCTAAAAAATGCAGTATGCCGCGCATTTTTTATTACAAGATGCGGACCAATTACATATTTCGGGCGATGATGTAGTCAAACATCGACACGAATGTGTCACGAACTTCCGAAGCCGGAAACTCCATGATTATGCGTACGGCCTCGTCGCGGAGCTCTTCCATGCGCCGGTAAGCGTAGTCAATACCGCCGGCGGCTTTGGCGTAATCGATAAGGCGGGCTATCTCTCCCGAGCTTAGGGAGTCGTTGCAAACGAGTCGGTACATGTTGTCGCGCTCAGGCAGGTCATTGCGCGACAAGGCGTAGAGCAACGGCAGTGTTACTTTGCCTTCGCGCAGGTCGTTGCCGGTGGGTTTGCCTATGCTGTCGTCGGCGAAATAATCAAAAATATCGTCGCGTATCTGGAAGCACTGTCCGAAGAGCCATGCGAAGCGCCCGAGACGGTCTATGTCGCTGTCAGAAGCATTGACGGAGTATCCGCCCATTTTTGTACATGCCACGAAAAGCGATGCCGTCTTTTTGCCTATTATATTAAGGTATGCTTTTTCGTCAAGTATGTGACGTTGTGCCTTGCTTATCTGATCGATTTCGCCGAGCGACAGTGTGCGTCCGAGGTCGGCTATTGTGTTTATGATACGCAGGTCGTCGGTAGCCACTGCCTGCCGTAGCGAGCAAGAAGTGAAGAAGTCGCCCGTGAGTACGGCTATATGATTGTCCCAGATCGCGTTTATCGTGGGGCGGTTGCGACGGGTGTGGGTGTCGTCGACTACGTCGTCATGTATTAGCGATGCATTGTGAAGCATCTCTATCGCTGCAGCGGCCGATATGGTCACGTCGTTGATGTCACCGAGCAGTTTGGCGCTCAGTATGACAAGTATAGGACGTATCTGTTTTCCTTTTGTTTTAAGATAGTTGCCGACTATCTCGTTCATCATCTCGTTGGATGTGGACAGTGTATCGACCATGCACGTGTTGAGCTGTCGTAGTTCGGGGGCGATTGTATGTTGGATGTTATCTAAAATCGTCATGTCGGCAAATTGTTGTGCAAAATTAGTAAAAGTTACAATTTATAGCTATATTTATGCTGTAATTTATTATCGATATATTAATATACCTACTTGATGGCTGATAACAAACTGTTTTTACTTGATGCTTATGCATTGATATACCGGGCTTATTATGCACTTATAAGAGCTCCGCGCCTTACCGCACACGGCTTTAACACTTCGGCCGTTTTCGGTTTTGTCAATACCCTTGACGAGGTGTTGCGTCGTGAAAACCCCACTCATATAGCTGTGTGCTTTGATCCGTCGGGGCCGACGTTTCGTCATGAGGCTTATCCGGAGTATAAGGCTCAGCGCGACAAGCAGCCCGAGGACATAACCATGTCACTTCCTTATATAAAAGATATCGTGAAGGCTTACGGAATACCGGTGGTTGAGGTCCCCGGCTATGAGGCCGACGATGTGATAGGCACTTTGTCGCGTAAGGCCGAGCAAAGCGGACTGATAACATATATGATGACTCCCGACAAGGACTACGGACAGCTGGTGACCGACAATGTACTCATAGTCAAGCCCGGACAGCGCGGGAGCGACATGGAGATACGCGGTCCTAAGGAGATATGCGAAAAGTACGGCATAGACTCGCCCTTGCAGGTCATAGACATACTTGCCCTTGAAGGCGACGCCGTGGACAACATACCCGGATGTCCGGGAGTGGGACAGAAGACAGCTTCCAAACTGATATCAATATGGGGAAGCGTGGAAAATCTTATCAAGCATGTGGGCGACCTCAAAGGTGCCGTACAGAAGAAAATAACGGACAATGCCGAGCAGATAAAATTCTCCAAGTTTCTTGCCACGATAAAGACCGATGTGCCTGTGGACCTTGACTTGGATGCTCTGAAGCGTGGTGAACGAGATGTAAACACCTTACGTAAGGTATTTACCGAACTTGAGTTTCGTACGTTTCTTAAAAAACTTGGTCCCGCTTCCGGTGGTGAAGAAAGTGAGGGTGTTACAGATACGTCGCCCTCTAAACGTGACGGCGTAATGCCATCGTTGTTTGACAACATTGATGAGGCTGTAACGCTACATGACAAGTCAACGACATCATTGGCTGACATGCAGGTGTCCTATAAAGAGCTATCCTCAATAGAAGATATATCGCGGTCTGTGGCCGATGCCGTAAATTCCCGATTTGTAGGTGTATCGTTCTATGTTACCGGTGCCGAGGCCATGACTGCTTCATGGCAGGGTCTTGCGTTCACTACCGAAACCGGTGCAGCGCGGTATGTCGCCATGCCGGTATTTCCGGAGCAACGCCGTCAGGTATTGGATGCTATAACTCCGTTGTTTACTACACCTTCGCTTACTGTTGTGAGCCATGATATAAAACGTGATCTCATATTATTGCGTCGTGAAGGCATTTATTGGTCATCACAGTATTACGACACTTCGGTTGCTCACTATCTTCTTGAGCCTGAGATGAATCATTCTCTGCCGCGTGTGGCTCTCGCGTATCTCGATTACAAGACTCTCGAATATGCGGAGGAGGAGCCGGTACGCAGGAAGTCGGCGGGAAAGATAGTGCCCGGTGAAGAGATAATGCTTTTCTGCGAAACTGCCGACGTGACACTGCGTCTTTATGGACGACTATCAGCCGATATAGCCGCTTCGGGGCTATGTCATCTTATGACAGACATAGAGTTGCCGTTGATAAAGGTGCTTGCCGATATGGAGTGGACCGGAGTAAGAGTGGATGTACATGTACTTGCCGAGCTGTCGCGTAAGTTTACCGCTCGTCTTCACGAGATGGAGCATCGTGCTTATGACCTTGCGGGAGGAGTATTTAATGTCAGCTCTCCGACACAGGTGGGCAGTGTGCTGTTTGAGTGGCTGAAACTCGATCCTAACGCCAAACGCACCAAGCGCGGGGCTTATTCTACAACCGAGGAGATACTTGAAAAGTATCGCGACGCTCATCCTATTGTGGATCTGATATTAGACATAAGGGGTATGCGCAAGTTGCTCGCCACGTATGTCGACGCGTTGCCGGCGCTTGTCAATCCGAGCACGGGCAAAATACACACCACTTACAATCAGACTGTCACCGCTACGGGTCGCATATCTTCCGCGAACCCCAATCTGCAGAATATACCTATACGCACCGAGGAGGGCCGTGAGATACGACGTGCGTTTATCGCCGACAAGGGCGACCTGTTTATGAGCGCCGACTACTCGCAGATAGAGCTCCGTGTCATAGCCGATATAAGCGGTGACAAGGACATGATAGAGGCTTTTGTGGCCAATGCCGACATACATCAGTCGACTGCGGCCAAGATATATCATGAGAATCTGTCGGATGTCACCGAGGAGCAGCGCCGTCGTGCCAAAACTGCCAACTTCGGCATAATTTACGGCATATCGGCTTTCGGACTCGCACAACGGTTGCGTATACCGCGATATGAGGCCAAGGAGCTTATAGAGGGATATTTCCGTACCTATCCGCACATAAAGGACTATATAAATGACGCGATAGAGAAGGCACGGTCCGACGGTTATGTGACGACCATAATGGGGCGCAAGCGCATGCTGCCCGATATAAATTCACGCAATGCGGTAGTGCGCGGATATGCCGAGCGCAATGCTGTAAACGCTCCTATACAGGGCTCGGCCGCCGATATAATAAAACTGGCAATGGTCAATATCGCCGACGAGTTTGCCAAGACAGGGCTTAAGTCAAAGATGATAATGCAGGTTCATGACGAACTCATATTCAATGTGGTGCCCGACGAGCTTGCGCAGGTTCAGGAGATTGTGACCCGACTGATGTCAGGGGCTTACAAGGGGCGTGTGCCGCTTGTTGTATCGGCCGGAACCGGTCGGAACTGGCTGGAGGCTCACTGATAACGCCCGGTGAGTCAGGATTTTGGCGGTGTCTGCGGTTCTGCGTAGTTCTCAAGTGTTCTGCGCAGCGAGTCGACCATGATGCCGCATAGTTCGGGAGGACTCAGCACTGTGAGTTTGGGTCCGTAGGATAGCAGTTCTTGAACGAAGTCGGGTGTAATCTTTATATTGTAATAGAATATCGAATAGCTGTCATGCAGTACTTCCTGCTGAGAGTGGTGTAACGGTACGGAGCGGAAGTATTTTGCCTGACGCGGGTCGGTGCGTATAGCTACACGTTTTACCTGTCCCTCGTCAAATATTATTCCGTAGCTGTCATGGAAGTAGGCTTCTGCATCGAAGTCCTCCGGTATGTTGTAGGTAGTCGTCTGCAGCGAGGGTTCGGTCATGCGGTCGAGCGCGTAGGTCTTTATCGTGTCCTCCTTGACGTTGCGGCCTGTCAGATACCACCGTTGCTTGAATATTTTGAGGAAGTACGGTTCGAGTATTATGTCGCGGGTAGGGTTGATGCGGGTATAGGGCTGGTAGGAGAACTTTATAGGGCGTCGCTCTTTAAGAGAATCTACCACTATCGACAGGTGCTCGCGTGCCGATGGCACTTCCTCGAGAAATATCATGTCGCCTATGTCTTTTGCATCGTTAAGCAGATTGCCTATGGAGGCGGAGTTGAGCATCCAGTTCATTACGCTCTCGTAGTGTTCGTCGCTCTCCTCGATGTAGTATTCAAATGTCGACTGGTTGCACTCGATGTTTATCTTGAACAGCTCTTCAATGGCGTTGCGGTAGGAGTAAAATGTACGTCGCGGCAACGGCTCCCCGTTGGAGTAGGGCGAGCGTATCCAGAGTTTGTTCAGCTCCTCGCGTGACAGAGAGCCGTAGCGTTTGATTGTGTCTATTAGCCAGATGTATCGGCTGAAAAGGTCTTTTGCCATAATGATAGGATGTTTAAGGTTACCGGGTCTGTACGCTTTCTACGGGCGCGGCGTTCTTGGTCGACATAATTGCGAGTCCCGCGCAGGTGATGACAGCGTTGAGTATGATAAGTTCGAAGCTCATTTCGTAGCCGTAGACTCTGCCGAGAGCCTGTTTGATAATGTAGCAGATCAGAGGTGCGGCTATACATATGACGGGCACCATGCGGTCGTTGACCGAGCGCCGGCTGAACATACCGAAGGCAAACAGACCGAGTATAGGTCCGTACGTGTACGATGCGAGCGTATACACGGCGCTTATGGCGTCGTCCTCGTTAAGTATGTGAAACAATATGATCACACAACCCATGGTCACGGCCATGGCTATGTGTACGCGCGAACGCATGCGGGCCAGACGCGCATCCTCCATATCGGCGCCGTTAAGTATGTCAACGGTGAATGATGTTGTAAGCGACACCAGTGCCGACCCGGCTGCCGAGTATGCCGCCGCTACAAGACCTATTATAAAGAGAACACCCGTAATGACCGGCAGAGAGGGGTGCGACACCACGAGACCGAATATCTCGTCGCTGTTTTCCGGCATGGCGAGGTCCGGGGTGTTGTCAATATATATGACAAGCAGGGTGCCGAGCATGAGAAACAGCGCTATGACGAAAAACTGCATGATGCCGCTCGTAATCATATTCTTTCGGCATTTCTTGAAGTCGCAGCATGCGAGATTGCGCTGCATCATGTCTTGGTCGAGCCCGTTGAGGGCGATGGCCATGAATATGCCGGCTACAAACTGCTTCCAGAAGTAGGTGCCGGCCGTGGGATCGTCGAAGAAGAACATCTTTGACGAGTGATGACCGCCTATCGCGCCCGCTATGTCCGAAACCGGCATGGCAAGATTGTCGGCTATGAAATATATGCACAATGCGACCGATAGAATCAGGCAGAGGCTTTTCAGCGTATCGGTCCATATAAGCGACTTGACGCCGCCGCGAAAGGTGTACAGCCATACAAGAGCTACTGTAGCGGCTACATTTACACTGAACGGTATGCCCCACGGGTCGCACACGAGAGCCTGAATCACTATGCACACCACGAAAAAGCGCACCGACGCTCCAAGCATCTTTGAAACAAAGAAAAACCATGCTCCGGTGCGGTAACTGCTCAACCCGAAGCGTTCGCCGAGGTAGCCGTAGATGGATATCAGATTGCGCCGGTAAAACAGCGGTACGAGAACAAAGGCTATTATCCAGTATCCGGCTATGAAGCCGAGTACCATCTGCAGGTAGCTGTAACCTTTAGCCGCCACCATGCCGGGTACGCTTATGAACGTGACTCCCGAGATGGCCGCTCCCATTGTAGCTATGGCCACTATTGGCCATGGCGCTTTGCGGTTGCCGGTGAAGAAACCGTCGTTATCGGTGCGGCGCGAGGCAATGTGGCTCACGGTGAATAGCACTGCAAAATATGCTGTTATGCTTAGGAGTATTATTATAGGTGTCATTTTTCGGGATATAGAAGATATTTTGCGCGAAGTCTGCGGAATTCTTTGACCTCGTCGGTCCATGTCGATTTTATTTCGTCGGCGCTTTTCCCCGATATTATCATCTGTCTTACACGGGTGTTGCCTATCAGCTTGTCAAAGAACGTGGAGAAGAACCGCGCTTTCGATGCAGCGGGCATTGAGTTGTAGGCGTCGATTATATATTGTAGGTCTACTCCGGCGATTATCAAGGAGTCGTGGTCGGTTGTTGACAGGTCGGTGCCGCGGCAGCGTTTGCCTAGCAACGGGGGGTTCTTTGCCCCCGGCATGCTGCGGGGAGTGAACGAGAAGTCATGATTGCGCATAGCCGGATGACCGTATACTTTGAACGGGCTGTCGGTGCCGCGTCCTACACTTGCCGATGTGCCTTCAAAGAAGCAGAGTGAAGGATAAAGATATATTGCCGTCATGTCGCGCAGGTTGGGCGACGGTGCTACGGGCAACTTGTAGCGAGTGGCGTGGGTGTAGCCCGTGCAGGAGATTACGGTTATGTCGGCTTTCAGGTTGTCGCGCAGCCATCCTTCGCCGTTTGCCATTATAGCCAGTTCGCCCATGGTCATGCCGTGGAGTACCGGCACCGGAAGTCGTCCTACTCCGGAGCGCAGTTTCATGTCAAGCACCGGACCGTCTACGCTCATGCCCAGTGGGTTTGGCCGGTCGAGCACTATGACCGGAATGGCATGCTGCGCCGCCGCCTCGATGAGGTTAAGCATGGTTATGTAATAAGTATAAAACCGTGTGCCCACATCCTGAAGGTCCACGGCTATGACATCTATGCCCTCCATGACCTTCGGCTCAGGGCTATTTTTACCTCCCGAATATAATGATGCTATAGGTATGCCGGTCACCGGGTCTACGCCGCTTTTTACGTGTTCGCCCGCATCGGCCGTGCCGCGGAATCCGTGTTCGGGCGAGAAGAGAGTCACTACGTTTATGTCGTGTTCAAGCATTATGTCGAGTGTGTGGCGTCCGTTGACGAGTCCGGTGTGATTTGACAGGAGTGCCACGCGCTTGCCCTCCATCATCGGTTGATAGAGAGCAATGCGCGAAGCTCCTACGGCGACTTCGCCGGCATACGCGTCGGTGCGCCCGGCGATGAGTCCCGTCATCACAATCAACATTGGTATCGCGCTAAGAATAAATCGTTTAAACATTTTGCAAAGATAAATCAAATGTGGCGGAAAAAATAATAATTCGGCTTAAATATACCAACGAAATCATATGTCTTATTTCTATCCCGTCTTGTTATGCTCCTATCCATTTTCCTGAACCGAAAATATTGCCGTCGGCATGGACGGGTACTATGGCTGCCCAAAAAAGCGGTAAAAGTAACAGACCAAGGTACTCCATTGTTGGATTGAATTACTTATGGTTGCTATTTCGTGGTTGTTTTATAAACGCACTGTTAACTCTGTAAACGAGGATGCCTACTAAGATTGCAAATATAATAGCGCCTGCTCCCGCGCATCCTCTCATAAAGAAATATGCCTTTACCGATAAGTCATCATGCAGAAAAATCATTGCTGCAAAAATGGCTATTACAACCGCAATCACCGCAATAGCCGCATATTTCAGCCGGCGGTTGGCCGGGGTCTTGTACAGCTCTTCCATGCTTTTCCATTGTTGTCCTTTTTCTTTCATTGCAAATGATTGTATTTTTCTATACGTTTATATGAATAGTCAGTACACAAAGTTATATAATTTCATTGACATATGGCACGATGTTTTTCATTAAGGTTTGGGGTCTGCGCTTTTGTTCTTGGCGCTTTTTGAGAGCATGCGGTGGCCGATGCGGCAATACAGGCACTTCCGTGTCTCGCAATATTCGCGTCGTAGTTGGATAAGTGCTTGTGAGGTGAAAGCGTTATTGCACTCTATGCCGCGTGAAGTGAAAAGTGATACTATGGAGTTGTTTTCGGACTTAAGTTCGTGCAGCATGTTTATTGCCCGATCGGCGCGTTCGCGGCTGTCAATGTTCAGCGCATATGCATATAATAGCGGTACGACCACGTTGATGACAAGAATGTCGACCGAACTTCTGCCGAGAGCTGTTGCTTTCGGCTCGTCAAGCAGGCTGTTGAATGAATAGTGCCGTGCCCAGTAACCTGTAAGTTCTATGTTAAATAGCGCTCTGACAGCATCGACCGACGTCGAGTCGACAATGCGTGACATGAGCTTGAAGCCTCCAAACAGCAGACAGCCTAAAAATGCTATGCGGCGATGAGGGAAATTGGCCGGTCGCATCCTCGACATTTTCCATCCCGGCAACGCGGGGCGCTTCAGCGAGAATTTGTGTGACAGAAATGCGTATTCGTTTTTAAGCAGTGTCACGTAGGGGTCGTCATCGGTGGCTTTGTCAAGAAAGCCGGCTTGGCCGAAGAGCAGAGCCTCGACGCTCAATTGCGAATCGCTGTGTTTACCTATGAACTGCAGCGGCAGGCTCATGGCAAGGCGCTCAAACGGATCGCCGTTTACTCCGAAGCCAAGCGCACGGGCAAGAGTGATGTAGCACACCGACTCCCAGTCGCCTGCCATACGGTTAAGATGGCCGGTTATACGGTCGGTCTTGGTGTAAAGGCGCTCGTAGGCCAGACTGTCGAGCCATGAGTGCAGGTATATGGAGTCAAGGCATTTTATCTCGTCGGCACAAGGCAGGTCGCAACCGGCTCTTGCTACAAGGCTGTCGTAGGCTTGACGGAAATCTGGTGCACACGGCATACGCATCTGTGGTATGACGCGTCCATCCTTCAGAGTTATTGCGGTATCGTCCTTGCCGACCACATGTAGTATGACCGAGCGGTAAGCAGGGTCTTCTTGGTGGCCGTGGCGGTGCCAGTCACTTGCTTTCACATGTATCTCGACATCGCCGGCCCACATCTCGTCGCCTATTTTTATTTTGGCGTTGAAAAAGTCGGGCCCGGAGTTTACGTTCAGTTGCCCCGGGTCAATTACCGACACGCGTCGTCGGTCGACGGTGAACATGTCGCCGTGAGGCCATAAACGGTGCTGCCATATGTACTGCATGAGCTTTTCCACAGGATTGACGATATGGCACAAAGATAATCAAAAAAATTAGAAATCAATAGGGGAAAATGCGTAACTTTGTGTCATTATGACGGATGATGCAAGAATTTCCTTGACGGGCATGACCCTCGACCGGCTGCAGGAAGTGGCTGCGGAGTGCGGCATGCCTCGGTTTGCCGCGCGACAGATGGCCGATTGGCTCTACGTCAAGCGTGTAGCCGCTATTGATGATATGACAAATTTGTCTAAAAAAGCCCGCGAGACGCTCGCGCAGCGGTATTGTGTTGGCCGCACCGCTCCCAAAGCATCGGCCCGGTCGTTCGACGGTACGGTAAAATACCTGTTTGAAGGCAAAGGAGGCCGTGACGTGGAGGCTGTATACATACCTGATCGCGACAGGGCCACATTGTGTGTGTCGTCGCAGGCGGGATGTCGTATGGGGTGTAAGTTCTGCATGACGGGCCGGCAGGGTTTCCACGGCAATCTCACGGCCGGCGACATAATAAATCAGGTCCTGTCAATACCTGAAAGCGAGTCGCTTACCAATATCGTGTTTATGGGCATGGGTGAGCCGATGGACAATCTTGACGCCGTGCTCGATGCCATAACCGTGCTTACCGCTCCGTGGGGACTCGCTTGGAGTCCTAAGCGTATCACGGTGTCGACGATAGGCAAACTTGCCGAGTTGAAGCGTCTGCTTGACGAGACAAAGGTCCATGTGGCTATCAGCGTGCACGCGCCGTCGGCTCCGCAGCGTGAGTCGCTGATGCCGGTGGAGAAGGCGTATCCCCTTAAAAATGTGCTTGAGTTGTTGAGGAATTATGATTTTTCCCATCAGAGGCGTCTGTCTATAGAATATATAATGTGGGGAGGCCTGAACGACACTTTGCGTCACGCGCAGTCGCTCGCGCGTCTGTTGAAAGGTCTTGACTGCCGAGTCAATCTGATACGGTTCCACGCCATACCCGACAGTGACCTGCATACTTCCGACGACTCTACGATGACGGCGTTCCGTGACCGCCTTAACGAACTTGGCATAACCGCGACCATACGCACTTCGCGCGGCGAGGACATAGCCGCCGCCTGCGGCATGCTGGCCGGCAAATCACAAAACGACTGTTAAAGAGAGACATGTATCTTACTCATATAAAGATCTGTAACTTCAAGAATATCGCCGGCGCGGAGCTGGATTTCTCTCCTAAAGTCAATTGCTTTCTCGGCAATAACGGCATGGGCAAGAGTAATCTTCTTGATGCGGTGTACTATCTCAGTTTCTGCAAGAGCTTCACGGGTATGACCGACGCCATGCTTTTGCGCCACGGTGAGGACTTCGCCATGGTTCAGGCAAGCTATATACGCAAGGGTGTCGAAGAGGAACTGTCGCTCGGTATGGCCCGCGGACGACGCAAAACCCTTAAGCGTAAGGGCAAGGAATATCAGCGTCTGTCGAGCCATATAGGAGCTTTCCCGCTTGTGCTTTCGTCGCCTCAGGACATTGATATAATACGCGGTACGGGCGAGGAGCGTCGCCGCTTCATCGACATCGTCATCTCGCAGAGCGATCCGGTGTATCTTGATGAACTGATACGCTATAACAAGGCTCTTGAGCAGCGCAATAAGCTGTTGCGCGACCGTGTGACCGACGTGAATCTGTATCTTGCTCTGGAGTTGCAGATGGAGCGCTCGGCGTCATACATACACCGTATACGCGCCGCCCGTATCGATACGTTGGCCGAAATATTTAACCGCTACTACCGTAGTATTGCCGGTGATAACGAGAGTGTGACGCTGACTTATGAAAGTGCTCTTAACGAGCCGGGTCGTACTCTTACCGACCACTTGGAGCAGGCGCGTCGACGTGACGAGATACTCGGCCACACCACTGTAGGAATACATCGCGACGATATAGAGATGACGCTTAACGGTATGCCTATGCGCAAGGCCGGTTCGCAAGGTCAGTGCAAGACGTATGTCATAGCACTTAAACTTGCTCAGTACGAATTCCTTCGCGACACGAGCGCCATGCATCCCATGCTCTTGCTTGACGACATATTTGACAAACTTGACGCCACGAGGGTAGAGCACATAATGGAGATTGTGACTCGCGATGGTTTTGGCCAGATATTTATTACAGATACAAACCGCACTCATCTTGACGAGATAATGTCGCGTACGAGCGGTGATTATCGTATGTGGCTGGTTGAGTCCGGATCGTTAAAACCGTTGCATCAATGAAGCGTACTGACGCCAAAGCGGTTATAGACATAATAAAGGAGTATCTCGAGCGTGACGGCATCGACTCGCGGTTCAACGAGCAGCGGGCCGTATACCTGTGGCCCGAGATTGTGGGTCCGGGAGTCAACCGCTACACTACTCGACGTTTTGTCGACAAGGGTGTGCTGCATGTATATATATCGTCGTCGGCTCTTAAAAACGAGCTGTCGTTTATGCGTCCGCAGATTATCGAGGCTATAAACACTGCCGTAGGTGCACAGGTGATTACCGAAATATCACTGCACTGATGCTCTCATTTAATAATTATATTACCTGAGAATAGGCGGTAATCTATTCTATTATTTTCTTTTGGGTTCGATATTGGGGAGAAATGCGGTGACAATACCAAGCAACGGCAACAGTGTGCTTACTTGAAATATGAACTCTATGCTTGTTTTGTCGGCAAGCCATCCGAAGAATGCGGAGCCTATGCCGCCGAGTCCGAAATTCAGTCCGAAAAACAGCCCTGCCATCATGCCTACTTTATCGGGCTTCAATTCGGTGGCATATACCAGTATCGCCGAGAAAGCGGATGAAATAACGAGACCGACTATGACGGCAAGGACGATGGTCAACGTGAAGTTCACATAAGGCAGAGCGATTGCGAAAGGCGCGGCACCGAATATAGAACCCCAGATAACATATTTTCGTCCGTAGCGGTCGCCGATACCGCCTCCTATGACAGTTCCTACGGCTACTGCCCCCATAAAGGCAAAGAGGCATAGTTGCGATACTTGAATGTCAACGCCGAACTTATTTATAAGGAAGAACGTGAAATAGCTGGTCATACTCGCCATATAAAAATATTTTGAGAATGTAAGCACACACAATATAAATATAGCCCAATGTATCTTGCGGTTTGACAGCGCCAATACCGCTGGATTCGGTATTACGGTCTTTGTTTTTATTTTGTGGAGTTGTGTCTTATACCATCGACCTACGGGAAGCAATGTAAGTCCGGCTACGAGCGCGGCTATTGAAAACCAGATTATAGAATGCTGTCCGAACGGAATGATAATTATAGCCGCCAACAACGGTCCTATAGCGCTTCCGCCATTTCCCCCTACCTGAAAGATAGACTGTGTCAACCCTTTTTTATTGCCGCCGGCCATTTGCGCTATGCGTGACGCCTCAGGGTGAAATATCGATGAGCCGCAACCAATGATGCCTACTGACAGCAGAATCAACCCGTAATTGTCGGCAAACGACAACATGATTATTCCCGCCAAGGTAAATACCATTCCCGTTGATAGGGAAAAGGGCTGTGGATGTTTGTCGGCATACCTTCCGACAAACGGTTGAAGTATCGATGATGTCATCTGAAACACCAATGTAATTATGCCTATCTGTCCGAATGTGAAGCCGTACTTATCCTTTATAATCGGGTATATTGACGGAATGATGGACTGCATCATGTCATTCAGCAGATGGGCGAAACTTATAGCAATCAGTAGTAATAAAGCCGGCCGTTTTGTTATCTTGGAGATATTCATAATATATCGTCATATGAATTTCGAGTTGCGAAGTTAATGATATTTTATGAATAAAAGCAGACAGTCATTCAACTTGCGGTTGAATGACTGTCGTTATGGTCTGACATGTAGTTGTTTGTCAGTTGTCGAGCTTGTCGGCCAGATTGTGCATGGCGTCGCCTCCGGCGTCCAGAAGGTCAGACGCTTTGTCTTTCAGTTTGTCAAGCAGCGAGCCGCCCTTCTCTTTTGCTGCGGCGAGTGCGTCGGCCGCTTGGCCTTTCAGATTGCCGAGAGTATCGGCTGCTTGATCCTTTATGTTTCCGAGAGCGTCGGCCGCCTTGTCTTTGGCGTCGGCTGCCCCCTCTTTAAGATTTTCAACTTTCTGTGCGGTCTCGTCCTTGATAGCTGCCGATGCTGCCTGTGCGCTGACCTTTGCTGCGTCGACGCTTATCTCTGCCGCTACCTTTGAGGTCTGTGCGGCAATGTTAGCATTAGTATCCATAATCATTCTTTAAATAATAGTTTACATCATCTACAACACTCCGCCCGCCATCAAAGTTGCTCCCTTTAACTCCTTTTTGCAAAGAGTACTTATTATAGTATATGATATTTTACGGAATTCCGATTAATGTTAAAATCAGATATAAAATGTTAGTTATAACATGAAACCTATAACTTTGCAATAAAAATAATAACCAATCACTCTTTTATGTATATAGACAAGACAATGCTGATCGATTTTATCGCGGGCGATCCACGTGCGTTCAAGTCTATATATGACATGTATCATGGTAAAGTATATCGATTTGTCTTGGGCTTTATTAAAGATGAAGACGCGGCAAAAGATATTGTTCAGACCGTATTTATAAAATTGTGGGAAAAACGTGTCCTCATTGAGAATGTAAATAACTTGGATGCATATATACTCGGTATAACCAAAAATTCAATATATAGATATATAAAATCGGTCGTGTCGCGATACGATATGGAGACAGAGCCTGTTATAGATGACACGGTCTGTTATACGACACCTCAGGATGATTTGGAAGCTTCCGACCTGAGGCTTGCTGTGGCGCTTGTCGTAAGCGGTATGCCGCCTCAGCGTAAAGCTATTTTTCTTATGAGCCGTAAAGATGGTATTGGCAATGATGAGATTGCCGAGCGTCTCGGAATCACAAAGAAAACTGTTGAAAATCATCTTAACCTCGCTTTACGTGCTATAAGAGCCGTTTTGGGAGCGGGAATATTGATCATGTCATTTTCGGTAAATATTTTGAATATATTGTTAGGGGTAACGGGCGATTTTATTATCATTATATAATAACCAAAATTCATAGATGAGCAGGTATTTAAAAAAAATAGTAGAATATTTTTTTCATCATGATGTTGATGAAGAGCATCGTAAGCTGGTCTATAGGCGTATGGCGGAAGCCGATGAGAGTCATCTTGACAAGATATTTGATGAAATATGGAATGAGTTACCGCAGGATTCATCGCAATACATGTATGACGCTCAGCCCATTGGGGTGCGCCGACGTCGTTATCGTGCATGGTTTAAGATAGCGGCTATATGGGTTGTGCCTTTGTGTCTTACGGCATTGGCTGCGTTAATGTTTTTTTCATCGGGAAGTCATGACGATGGGGTGCCCCTTGTACAGCATTATGCGCGGATAGGTAGTGTTGAAAAGATTATTTTGCCTGACAGCACCGAAGTATGGCTTAATGCCGGATCGGTCATAGTATACCCGGATCGATATAACGATCGTGAGAGGTATGCTTATATTTACGGAGAAGGCTTCTTCAATGTTATGAAAGATGCTGACCGTCCGTTTACGGTCAAGACCGAAAATCTGGATATAACCGTACTCGGCACTTCATTTAATGTCAATTCGTTTCCCGGAAGTGTCGAGAATACTGTAACTCTTGAGACGGGCAAGATAAATGTGAAGTTGCCCGATGACCGGAGTTTTGTTTTATCGCCTGATGAGCGGCTTGTATATAATTCGATAAACGATAGGTTCACCGTGCAGAAAGTGTCGGCGTCGGCGTTTTCATCGTGGCGTGACGGAGAGTTGTTTTTGTGCGATCTGCCGTTTGATGAGGCTTTGTCGCGTATAGGTCGTGCTTATGGAGTCAAGCCGTTGATTCGTAATTCCATATATAACAAGGAGCAAGTACATGTCAGATTTAATAATAATGAACCAATAGAAAATGTAATGTCGATTCTGCAGAATCTTGTTCCCGGAATGCGGTATGTGATAAGTGACAGCACTATAATAATCGAGTAAGATATTTACATTTTTTAACTTTTTAAGATTGGGTGCAATTCTATTTTCAAGACTCTTGAAAGTGTAATTGCATTCAATCTTAATTTTTAATTCTAATATCGTATGTGTTTTATTCGAAAACGACTGTTGATTGTCGCACTAAGTCTTGTCTCGGGCTTTATGCTGACTCTTTCAGCGCAGAAGTTGTCTTTCCACAGTCAGAGTATGTCTGTGAAAAAAGTGTTTGAGCAGATAGAAGCCAACACAAATTATCGTATTGCTTACAATGCCGGTCAACTTGATGTAAACCGGACGGTCGCGCTCAATGAAGATGATGCCGACGTGAAACAAGTTCTTTCCAAAGTCTTGGCCGGAACAGGATTTACTTTCGCTATTGACGGCGATTACATTGTGGTAAAGCCGATGTCCTCTCAATCGACAACGCAGGCCAAAAAGAAGATTAGCGGAGTCGTTTATGATGAAGAAGGTGAGCCGGTCATAGGAGCCACAGTTATGGAGCGTGGTACCTCCAATGGCGTGTCTACCGACCTTGACGGCGCTTTTACGCTTCTTGTAGCGCCGGGCGCTACCGTCGACATCACTTATGTAGGAGCGCAGAAGTGGTCGGCAAGCGCCGATAAAGGTACATTTGATGCTATCGTACTGAAGCCCGATGCCAAAGTTCTCGAAGATGTGTTGGTAGTGGGTTACGGTGTGCAGCGTAAGTCTGACCTGACGGGTTCTGTAGCTTCGGTCAACTCCAAGTCTTTGGAGAAGCGTCCGGCGCCCAATATCATCCAGTCTCTTCAGGGAACTGTTCCCGGTCTGAATATCTCGCTTACGGGTTCTGATGCCGAGGGTTCTTCGTCATCGGTCATGATACGTGGCCAGAAGTCAATCTCGGCCAACAGTGCTCCGCTTATTATTCTTGACGGAGTGCCGTTTGACGGTCCGTGGTCGGAGATAAATCCAAATGATATCGAATCGATAGAGGTTTTGAAAGACGCATCATCGGCGGCTATTTATGGAGCCCGTGGTGCTAACGGAGTCATTCTGGTTACATCCAAGCAGGGTGAAAAAGGCAAACTCGCCGTGAACTTCGATATGTACATGACTGTCGACAAGGCAGTCAACATACCGCGTCTGATGAATGGCGAGGAGTTCTATAAATATAAATACGAGGCTTTAAAAAACGCCAACACCACAACCCCAACTCCTGATAATCCAGAGCCGTGGATGGGGTCCTTTACTCCTACCGAGATAGCCATGCATGAGGCCGGACGCGAGACCGACTGGGTTGACCTCGCTCTGCAGACCGGTATGAAGCAATATTACAATATCTCGTTTCGTGGAGGAGTCAACAAGACCAATTATTTCGTTTCGCTCAACCTTACCGATGTCAAGGGTATTGCCAAAGGAAATCAATTCAAGCGTTATAATATAAGATTCAACTTACAGCAGGAGTTCACATCATGGTTGAAGTTTTATACCAACACCCAGCTCGGACGTTATGACCGTGGCGGTAGTAGCGCTTACTTCCCGCGTGCGTTTCAGATGAATCCTCTAAGTGAGGCTTATAATGAAGACGGCACGATTAAATCGGTGTCGTGGGAGGATTCTTCAGAGGCTTTCTGTGTGAATCCGCTTGATAATCTGCAGATAAGAAGTACCAATATCCGTAATAAAGTCATAACCAATAACGGCCTTGAAATTAAATTTCCGTTTGTGCCCGGTCTGAGCTATAAGATCAATACCGGATTCACATATCAGAATTCCGACTGGCGTCAATATGAGGGCAATAACTGCTATTACGGAGCCAAATACAGCGGACATATTCAAAGTGAAGAGTGGCATACGCAGGATTGGCTGATTGAAAATATACTTACTTATCAGCGCGATTTCGGCAAGCATCGTATATTCTTTACCGGTCTTTATTCGGCCCAGAGCTATACGCGTGAAAGCACTAAACTTGACGGCAAGAACTTTCCTAACGACGTGATGTATTACTATCAGATAAGTAAAGCGGGCACCGTGTCAGGCTCATCCACTTATGTGAAGCAAAACCATATATCGCAGATGGCCCGTATCAACTATTCGTTTGACAGCCGATATCTGTTGACTCTTACCGTACGGCGCGATGGTTATTCGGCATTTGGTAGCAACTCCAAGTTCGGTGTATTTCCTTCGATGGCGCTTGGATGGAACATTACAAGCGAGCCTTTTTTCCGTAAGTTAAATATATCAAACGTACTTTCCAATCTGAAATATCGTCTGTCATGGGGTAAAAACGGTAACGAAGCTATCAACGCTTACACCACTCTCCCCGAGCTGTCAACATTCAATTATCTCAAAGATGACCATTCTCCTGCCTATGGCTTTTATCCCAATAAACTGGCTTCACCCAATCTGGGATGGGAGACTACCCGTTCATTCAACACCGGTATCGACTATATGTTATGGAACGGACGTCTGCAGGGAAACATCGACTTTTACTGGAGCAATACTTCCGATCTGTTGTTATCGCGCTCGATACCTACTATAAACGGCACAGGTTCGATTACGGAAAATGTCGGACGTACCAAGAACCGCGGTATAGAACTGCAGATAACGTCCAATAATATAACTACACGCGATTTTGACTGGTCTACAACTCATGATAAGTCGGAGATTGTAAATGTCGGCCTTTATGATGATAACGGCAAGCCTATTGATGACGTAGCCTCAAGATGGTTCATCGGGCAGCCCGTACAGTCCAACTATGATTATAAAATTATAGGCATATGGCAGATAGCTGACGCAAATAACCCCAACGGTCAACAGGATGCGGCTTATCGTTATTCTATACCCGGTTATGTAAAGTACCTCGATAAGGATGGAGAAAACGATATAACCGTAAATGACAAGGTGCTTATCGGCAAGGCAGTGCCTGACGTGAGATTGGGATTACAGAATTCGTTCCGCTATCGCGATTTCTATCTCAGCTTCCTGCTGACCGCACAATTTGGACAGACTGCGCAGAATGAACTTCTTACTACGAGCCATAGTTCATATCGTCAGAACCGTTTGTTGCTTGACTTCTGGACGCCTGAGAATCCCGGCGCATCATATCCGAAGAATGTACTTGACGGATCTGTGAATCCTATGGACGCAAACTTCTACGAGAAGACCGATTTCCTCCGTGTGTCAGATGTTACATTTGGTTATAAACTACCCCAAAGACTGATAAAGAAAATAAGTCTTAACAACATAGAGCTGTACATGAATATAAAAAATCTTGCCACATGGACCAAATGGGGCGGTCTTGACCCGGAATTCATCGGCAATCAACGTGCCATTCCTCAGACTCGTTCGTTCACTGTTGGTCTGAAGGTAGAAATCTAATGTAAAATGAAAAATAATTATTGACATCATGAAGAAAATAAAATATACAATACTGTCATTGTTGGCTCTCGCTATCGTATCATGTGACGAGACTGCATTTCTTGAAGAGTCGCCGAGAGACTCGATATATCCTGAAAATCTACTCGTCGATTATTCGGGCTTCCAATCCATGAACTCCGCTCTGTATGGAATGATGCGTCAGGAATATCGTCGTGCCGACCAATACGGAGGAGGAATACCTTTGGTCTTGCATTCGGCGTGGGGATGTGGAGTCGATAATTCATGGAGCAACAATTCGCACGGTCAGGTGTCGTTTATGTATTATCCGTCACGTATAAATCAGCCGGATGCACAATTGTTTGATAATATATTTCGTTGGTGCTACCGTATGGTAAATACGGCCAATATGGTTATCGCCAGAGCTGAAAATACCGGTATAAACTGGGGTGCGTCGGAAGCTGAGGCTACCGCGCATAAAAACGAAATAGTGGCCGAGGCGCGTTTTGTGAGAGCGTGGGCATATCGTCATCTTACATATACTTACGGTGATGTGCCTCTGTCAGTCGATGAGATTACCGGAATGAACTATCGTACCGATTGGGAGCGCAATTCAGTGAGTGAGGTAAGAGTGCAGATGGAGGAGGATTTCAAATTTGCCATGAATAATCTGCCTGTACGTCGCGACAATAACAGCAAGATTTCTGGAGCTATGGCCGCACATTATCTCGGCGAACTTTACTTGGCTGAAAGTAAGTCAGACAAGGCTGTAGAGGTGTTGAAGCCTGTTTGTGAGGGCACTGACTACAGTCTTATGACAGAACGTTTCGGTAAAAACGCGCAAAACGACGGGTGCGCTTTCATTGACGTATTTCGGTCTCCGATGTATGCCGATGGTAACCGCGAGGTAATATTTGCGTTTCTCAACACAGAGGAGGAAAATAGCTCTGCCGGAACTGCTGAAGTGTATATGAAAAGTTCTTATAAGAATTACTATTCAAATGACAATATCATTAAAGGAAGCAATAAGCAAGATCCGCGTTACACTTCAAAAGAAGGTACATGGACGCAGGTATTCTGGTCAAATAACGGGGGCAAAGGCGCCGGACGATGTGTGCCGTCACTCGGAGCTTTAAGATTGTATAACTACAAAAATCAAGGCCAAGTCGATGACCGCATTTCGGATTATGCTATGGTCTGGACTATCAAGGACCGCGGTGCGGACGGAAATGTGTCGGTTTATTTGAATAACGGTAAAGCGGTTGTCGATACCATAGTCAACGATCGCATGACGGATGATAACCGTACTACCATACAGAAGTACAATTGGCCTACTACTCGTAAGTGGGATTATGTTCACCCGTCGTTGGCAAACGGCGACAAAGACGGAGCATACATGGACATATCATATCTGCGTCTGGCCGATACATATCTGCTGTATGCCGAGGCACTGATGAAGCAGAACAAGACCGGCGATGCCGTTAAGTTCATAAACAAGGTGCGCAACCGCTCTCATGCCGTGTCGATTACCGATGCTGACCTTACCGCGGGCGGTATGGATTTCATACTCGACGAACGTAGTCGCGAGTTGCTCTCGGAAGAGGAGCGCCGTCATACGCTTATTCGTGTAAGTCAGGAAGGTGGCGCGGATGAACGCGATGTAAACAATTATTTCAAGCGTCGTATGCGTCAACTTAATGAGGTGGCCGGCCGTCCCGTACGAGGAATGAACGACTACGATACTCCGGTCCTGTTTCCGATACCTCAATCATTCATAGACTCCAATACCGGCCGTAAGCTGACCAACAATCCCGGTTATCTGTAATAGCGCGGTTTACAGTATAATTGAGTACTAAATACAATTTTGTATTAGATTAATTATTTATCCTTTTGTCCGAAGGCTGTAAGTCGTGAGAGATCTATTTTCATCGGCTTGCAGCCTCTTAATATAATGGAACTGTTGTCGTTGTTACTTTGTATTGCCGTCATAGTTATTACGGCTATGTGCCTTGTCAGGAAGATCAATCCTCAGAGTATACTTATCATAGGCGGTATAGTCATGATGTCGCTCGGAGTATGGTTTGACATAAATCCGGTGGTGCCGTCGGCTCCGACAGGTAACCCTGCCTTTGATATGGTTAGGATTGTGGAGGAGACATTTTTGTCCAATCTCGTCCGGGCCGGTTTTATGATAGCCACGATAGGTGGTTACGTGGCCTTCATGAACCATATACAGGCTACCAAGGCTCTCGTGTATATTGCGGTCAAGCCTCTGTCTTGTTTTAAAAGGTATCCTTATGCGGCTGCGTTAATTGCAATACCCATAGGGCAACTGCTCTTTATAACCACACCCTCCGCTTCCGGACTCGGACTCCTTCTTGTGGCCTCTATGGCTCCGATACTTATTGAACTCGGAGTAAGTAAACTTACCGCATTGTCTGTTATTGTGGCTGCTACGATATTCGATCAAGGTCCCGGTTCGGCTAATACAGCCATGGCCGCACGAATTATAGGTATAGATGCGATAGATTATTTTATACGCTATCAATTGCCTGTAGTGTTACCTACGGGGTTGGTGGCCATAGCCTTATTCTATTTGTCCAATCGCTATTTTGACCGTAAGGATGCTCTGGCCGGAAAGGATGGTGAGAGTAGTGCTGCAAGTGATGTCGAGCGTCCTGACTGTCCGCTATATTTCGCTTTTTTACCGATTCTGCCATTGGCTGTGCTTGTAGTATTTTCGCCGATAGTCAGGCTGCTGCCATATACGATAAGCATAAATACGACGACGGCCATGTTGTTTTCTACTTTTATCGCGCTTATTTTGGTCGCTATATCGAAGCGGAGTGCTAAAATAGCATTTATGGATATGTCTGCATTTTGGAGTGGCATGGGCACGGTATTTGCCGGGGTAGTGACATTAATTGTTGCATCGGAGATTTTTGCAAAAGGGCTTATAAGTCTCGGATTCGTAGACTCGCTGATATCTTATTCTACAGATATGGGCTTGTCAGGCCGCCATGTGGCCGCAATATTTTCGGGAGTGGTCTTTTCAGCCGCTACCTTAATGGGAAGCGGAAATGCTGCGTTCTTTTCTTTCGGACCGCTTCTGCCCGATATCGCAGTACGTCTTGACATACCTCTTGAGACATTGGTTCTGCCGTTGCAACTATCGGCCAGTATGGGGCGTGCCATATCACCGATTGCCGCGGTAATTGTGGCTATTGCCGGTTTTTCAGGAGTAAAGCCTATGGATATTGCCAAACGCAATACCCTGCCTATGGTAGGAGCTTTGCTCTTTCTTATTATAGCTAATTTTGTGTTTTTATAATGCTCTAATGATTAAATTGTTAAAGAATGCCGAAGTTCTGTCGCCTGACAGATTGGGAATGAAAGATATACTCGTTGCCGGTGATAAGATAGCGATGATAGCTGATAATATCGATCTGTGCGGCTTACCTGTCGAAACTGCCGATATGGGCGGATTGACCGTTGTGCCCGGTTTTATAGACCGACATGTGCACGTTACAGGTGGTGGCGGTCAGCAAGGGTTTGTCTCGCTCGCCCCTGAAGTGACTGTAAGCGAGCTCGTTGCCCTCGGGGATACAACGGTTGTGGGGATGCTCGGTACCGATGGCTTCGTGAAGACTCTTGCGGAATTGTATGCCAAGGTGCAGGCTATAAACGATGACGGTCTGTCAGCTTATATGCTTACCAATTATTACGGACTGCCCGAACGGACTATTACGGGTAGTGTGGCCGAGGACCTGATCTACATAGAGCCGGTGATCGGCTGCAAAATAGCTATTAGCGACGAACGCTCTTCGTTCCCTGACGAAAAGGAGCTGTTGCGGCTTATTAACGGAGTCAAGTTAGGCGGTTTTACTTCCGGCAAGGGCGGCTTCCTTCATATTCATCTCGGTGCTCTTGACAGTGGCATAGACGCTTTGCTGTCGATAGCCCGCCGTTATCCCGGACTTATAAGATATATGTCGCCTACGCATATGATACGTACAGAGCTTCTGTTCGAGCAGTCAATAGAGTTCGCTTTGTCGGGCGGTACGGTTGATTATTCTACCGGTGGCACCAGATTCCGAAGTCCTCATGAATGTGTCATGGAAGCCTTGGCCCGTGGTGTCGACATTGACGCCATAACATTGTCAAGTGACGGGCACGGAGGGGTAAGGCGGGTCAACCCTGTTGACGGTACGGTCACTTACACTCCGGCACCGATGGACGGTAATTTACGTGAAGTCAAAATGTTGGTTAATGAGTGCGGCCTCGGACTCGACCGGTCTATAAGACTTATTACAAGTTCTCCGGCCCGGCATATGAACCTGCGTGGTAAGGGTCGGGTGGCTCCCGGATATGATGCCGATCTTTGTATGCTTGACGAAAATATGGACCTTGTACATGTCATGGCACGCGGACAGTGGGCTATGCGTGACGGAAATGTCGAACTAAAAGGACGCTACGAGATATGATGAAAAAAATTATTGTCATTTTGTTTTGTTGCCTGTCTGTTACCGTCGGTCGGCTGTCGGCTGACATCGGCAGGGGGGAAGGCATGTTTGTGTATAAAGACAGTACTTCGTTTGCCGATCGTCCTGTCGACATACATTATTATATACCGTTACAGGGCGATATTACGGCAATGCCGATAATCTTTGTGTTTCACGGTGCGGACCGCGGATATGACTATCTTGTCAGGACATGGAAGGTAGCTGCGGAGCAGCAAGGTTTCATGGTGTTTATACCTCAATTTGATAAAGAGCGATTCCCGTTGTGCGACTATCAGGAAGTCGGTGTAATGAACCGTGAGCACACTCGGTTGATAAGTGCAGATAGTATAACTCCCGTATTGATTGACCGCATATTTGAGAATGTGAAGTTGAGGACGGGTTCGTATCGTAATACATATAACATATATGGTCATTCGGCGGGCGGCCAGTTCATACACCGCATGATGCTGTTTCATGACAGTCCTTATGTGGACTGTGCTGTTGTCGGCAGTCCGGGTTGGTATACCTTTCCCGATACGTCTTGTGAGTTTCCTTACGGAGTGGGAGATATTGCCTATGTTACTTCTGAACGCATAAAAAAGTATCTGTCAAAAAATATAGTGATTCAGCTTGCACCATGTGACAGTGTCAGGGAATGGTTTCTTCGTAAGACACCTGAGGCTGACGCTCAAGGCCTGAACCGCTATGAGCGGGGAATATCATTCTGGAATTACTGCCGTCGTCTTGCCGCGGAAAACAATGTGCCGTTCAATTGGCGTAAGTCTGAAGTCCCCGATGTAGGTCATGTGTCAGAGGCTATGGGTATGGCCGCGGTGCCTTATCTCATTGACATAAAGGAGATGCCTGACATGGCGCGATTGCGCCGCGAAGGTGAGGAATATATGTCGCTTGACGATGTGTAGTGCGGTATATGGATGACCTTAAACGAGAGAATGACAGTTATGTGCATGTTGACACTGTCAATAGTTCTACGCCGATTATGGTCTTGTCGAAAAAAGGTGGCGCAGACCGAAAAGCGAAGGTGTGGTTACAGGGCGCTCTGCACGGCAATGAGCCGGCGGGTGCCTATGTGCTGTGTGTCATGGCGCGACGTATTATTGACAGCGGGCTTCTTGACAGAATGGATGTAGCTATTGTGCCTGTAGCCAATCCTGACGGGTACCGGACGCACCGGCGTACGGCGTCGGGTACGATAGACCTGAACCGTGATTTTACAAAACTTGTACATAAACAGACTGAAGATCTATCACGTGCTTTTGCGAGATTTTCGCCTGATCTGGCTATGGATATCCATGAATACAATCCTCGTCGAAAAGAATTTGCGTCATATCTTGGCCGTGTGACGGACACGGATTACGATGTATTGTTTCTTCCGAGCGGTCACCTTAATATTGACAATGGCATAAAATCATTGATTTCAGATCTGTATATATCATCGGCGAGAGAGGCCTTGAATGACAGACTGTACTCATCTGACATATATTTTACTCCGGTTAATATGCCTGACGGCGAAATACGGCTCAATTACGGAGGAGACAGCCCGCGGTCTACTTCGACACGTTGGGCGTTGGGCAATACTCTGTCGATTTTTGTCGAGATCAAAGGTATAGGCATGGGGCCTGACACATTTAATCGAAGAGTGGAATGCGGATTGACTGTTGTCGACGACGTGTTGAATACGTTGTATGAAAATATAGATCTGACACTGGCTGCAGTCGATGATGCCCGCCGTAAGGCCGTGGAAGGTGAAGCTGATGTCGCAGTCGGTTTTACCCGTGGATCTAGAGTGAAAAATGTAAGACTGCGTGATATGACCACAGGTAAAGACAGCATACTTACATTCCCTGCGTATGATGCTCTTTCGCCGGTGGCGACGTCGGTAGTCAAAAGGCCCTCTGCCTACATAGTTAAAGATGCGGAAGGAGGGGTGCGTCGTCGGCTCTCGGCTATGGGAATAGAGTGGCAGGCTGTAAACGACGGGACGGTTAAAACGGTTGATGCCTATCATGTCAATGACGTAATGCGTGATACGGAAGAATGGGAAGGCATACGGCGAACTGAAGTGTCGGTTATGCCGTATCGTATAAAACGTGAATTTAATAAAGAGTATATAACTGTACCGGTCAGGCAACCTATGGGTAATCTGGTCGTGACATTACTTGAACCGGAGTCAAAGCAGGGCTTTGTGAATTTTGGGGTGATACCTGTTGGTGATGGCGGCGAGTTGCCGGTATATCAATGCAGGCCCTGAGCGCGCTATACCGCTACACAGGTCTTATTATTGGGGGTGCCGTTGTTGCGGCGCCCCCTTGTCGTTTCCGGCAGTTGATATGACCGGTCGGTGAAAGAGACCAAAGATTAGTATAAAACGACCCGAAAAAGGGTTTGGGAATAAAACCTTTTGCCGTTCAATTAAGTTATATTTGCAGAGAATTTCTTGAAGATTTTTTTTAATGCTAAAACGAGGGAAATAATATGCGATCATTCTTTCTTCGACTAATATTGGCGTCGCTGCTTCCGGTGTCGGCAGCCGGTGTTTCCGTAGCGCAGGAGAGAGCGGGCGGTGATGTGACCGTGTCGCTTGACTCATGCAGAGCTATGGCTATGGCCAATAACAAGCAGATGCGTATTCAAGCCGAGCGTATAAAAGCGGCCGGATATCAGAAAAAGGAAGCGTTTGCCGCTTATCTGCCGGCTATAGACTTTGCCGGCGGATACACTTATAATCAGAAAAATATATCTATATTTGACTCGGATCAGCATCTGCCGGTACAGGTGTTTGACGGCAAAGGCTATCAGTTTGACCTTGTCACAGGTCCCGACGGAGTTCCGGTCAAAGGCCCTGACGGACAGTATATACCTAAAAACGTGGCTTATCTTCCCAAAGATGCCATGACTTATGACATGCATAATGTGTTTTTCGGAGCGGTGACATTGACGCAACCCGTGTATATGGGTGGCAAGATTGTGGCTATGAACAAGATAACCAAGTATGCCGAGGAGCTTGCGCGTTCTATGCATGAGAACGGCGCCGAGGACATAATATATGCCGTCGATGCCGCTTACTGGCAGGTCGTGTCGCTTAAGGCGAAGCATGAGCTTGCCACGAGCTATGTGGCTCTCCTTGATACGTTGCACAACAATGTTCAGGCTATGGTAAACGAGGGAGTGGCTACCAAAAGCGATCTGCTGACGGTCGATGTAAAGCTCAACTCGGCCAATGTGGACCTCGTAAAGGTGGAAAACGGACTTACTTTGTCGCGCATGGCGCTTGCGCAATTGTGCGGGCTTCCTGTCGACACACAGCTCCGGTTGGTTGACGAAGATGCGGAGCGTCCGGAGCAGGAGCCGATAGCGACTACTTATAACATGGTCGATGTATATCGCAACCGCCCCGACCTGCATGCGCTTGAACTCGGACTTAAAATCACCGAGCAGAAGAGCCGGGTGGCATTGTCGTCGATGCTTCCCAATCTGGCCCTTGTAGGTGCATACACTTTCTCGAATCCCAACATGTACAACGGTTTTAAGACAAAGTTCAACGGGGCGTTCTCTGTTGGGGCCATGCTAACTATACCGATATGGCACTGGGGAGGCAACTACAACAAGTACCGCGCGGCCAAAGTCGACGAGACCATCATGAAGCTACAGATAGAGGATGCGAAGGAGATGATAAATCTTCAGGTCAGTCAGGCCGCCTTTAAGGCCGGCGAGGCCATGAAGACCTACTCCATGACACAGAGCAATCTCGCCAAAGCGAATGAAAATCTGCGTCAGGCCGAACTCGGCTTCAGGGAGGGCGTACAGACTACCGACAATGTCATGGAGGCACAGACCGCATGGCTTAAGGCCAACTCTGAGAATATCGACGCCGAAATCGATGTCAACCTATGCCGTGTGTACCTGTCCAAAGTCCTCGGCACAATGGATTACGAACAATATTACGATACTGAAAAATAGTTTCTCATTATGGCAAATAACGATCAATCCACCAATCAAGTCTCTACAAAGAAAGAGTCGGCGCTTGTGGCCACACTCGCCATCGTTGTGATCGTAGTGGCTCTCATTGCGCTTATAGGGTTTATGTTTCTGAAGCCCAAGCCGAATATTATCGAGGGGCAGGCCGAGGCTACTTCTGTACGCATATCGGGCAAGCTTCCGGGTCGGGTACTTGAATTTTATGTTCAGGAAGGACAGGATGTGAAAGCGGGCGATACTCTTGTTCATATACATTCGTCGCTTGCCGAGGCCAAATTGTATCAGGCCGAGGCGATGAGAGATGCCGCCGCCGCCCAGAATAAAAAAGTCGATGCAGGTACCCGCAAGCAGATTATTCAGAGCGCCTATGATCTGTGGCAGCAGGCAATAGCCGCAAAGAATATAGCGGAGAAGACCTATAACCGTATGGAGGCTTTGTTCAAACAGGATGTGGTGTCGGCACAGAAGCGCGACGAGGCGCAAGCCGCTTACAAGGCGGCCGTGGCCGGTGAGAGTGCCGCTAAAAGTCAATACATGATGGCCAAAGAGGGTGCGCAGAGCGAGGATAAGTTAAGCGCCAAGGCTATGGTGGATGTGGCGCAGGGAGGTATAATGGAGGTGGAGGCTCTGCTTCAGGACCAGTATCTTACAGCTCCCGCCGACGGACAGATAGATATAATATATTCGCATGAGGGAGAACTCGTGTCGCTTGGAGCGCCGATTATGAACCTTTTAAAACTCAGTGACAAGTGGGTTACATTCAACGTGCGTGAGGAGTTGCTCAATGACCTTCCCGTAGGGAAAGAGATTGAAGTAATGATACCGGCTCTCGACAAGAAAAAGATAAAGGCCAAGGTTTACTATGTACGCGACATGGGCACATATGCCGTATGGCGCTCTACAAAGGCTACCGGCCAGTGGGACAGCCGTACGTTCCAGATAAAGGCACGTCCGCTTGAAGATATACCCGAACTCCGTCCCGGTATGTCGATAATATATTTCGCTCCTGAAAAATAAGATTGTTAATCGTAATAACTGAAAGAAATGTCATCACTCCGCAATGCGCTCATAGATGGAATAAAGCAGCTGACAAGCCGACCGATATACGTGTTGGGTATGATAGTCGTGCCTATGTTTGTGGCTTTCTTTTTTCTTGATTTTATGGATGAAGGGTTGCCGCTAAAGGCCCCGACAGCAATTGTGGATCTTGACAATTCTTCGGCGTCACGTAACGTGACAAGAAACCTGTCGGCTTCGGAGCTTGTCAGCCTTGACTATCGCCCTACGAGCTATGACGAAGCCATGAAGTTGTTGAAGAGCGGCGACATATTCGGCTTTTTCATGATACCGCGTAATTTCCAAGCCGATGCAGCGGCCGGGCGCGAGACTACGATAACATATTACTGCAACATGGCTTACTTTGTGCCGGGAACTCTGTCGTTTAAGTCATTCAAGCAGACGGCTGTCACCTCGTCGGGCGGCATAGCCAAGGTGACATTGGTGAGCGCCGGCCTAAACGAAGATCTTGTCGGTACCATGCTTCAGCCGGTGACAACACAGGAGCATCCGATTGGCAATCCGTGGACCAATTATTCGATATATCTGAGTAACTCATTTGTACCGTGTCTGCTTCAGCTTATAATATTTCAGTTTACGGCTTTTTCAATACTTCAGGAGATTAAGCGGGGCTCCTCGGTGCAGTGGATAAATGATGCCGGAGGCTCGGTGGTTGTGGCCTGCGCCGGCAAGCTTATACCACAATTTGTCATATTTTCGGTTGTAGGATTTGCCATCCAGAGTATGCTTTACGGTTATTGGGGATTTCCCGTCAACGGAAGTATCTGGGGCATGATTGTAGCTATGCTCCTTCTTGTGGCTTCAAGTCAGGCGTTTGCTCTACTTATCAGCAGTCTTATACCCAATCTGCGTTTTGCGTTATCCATATTGTCACTCTTGGGTATATTGTCATTTTCACTTGCCGGCTTCTCTTTTCCCGTCGAGGATATGTATCCTCCTATCGGAGCGTTTGCATACATAATACCGGTGCGCTATTATTTCCTCATATATGTAAATACGGCTCTTAACGGTTACGAACTGTATTATGTAAGATGGGAATACATAGCCATGCTGCTCTTTCTGCTCACTCCCTTTACGATGTTGTGGAAGCTTAAGCGAAGCAGTCTGCATCCGGTTTATATCCCTTAATGTATTAGAAATATGTCAAGCATAGTCAACAATATAAAGAACTGGTGGCGAACGTTGTTTCGGACATGGATCAACGAGTATCGTCTTGTGTTTTCCGACTTGGGCGTATTGCTGTTTTTCCTTGCATTGCCTATCGCATATCCTGTGACGTACACTCTTATCTACAATCCCGAACTTGTAGAGAAAGTGCCTATGGCCATAGTCGACAATTCACGTACTTCGGAGAGCCGCGAATTGTCACGGATGATCGATGCCGACCAGTATACAGAAGTAAGAGGCTATGCCGCCGACCTCGGTGAGGCGAAGCGGTGGATGAAGGAGCGCAAAGTATACGGAATACTTGTAATACCGGAAGATTACGCCAAGAAAATAGGACGTAAGGAGCAGGCGGTGTTGCCGTTGTATTGCGACATGAGCCTATTGTTGCGTTACCGCAGCGTGCTCTTTGCCATGACTGACATACAGTTGCAGTTAGGTGCCGATATCCGCACCAATACCATCAATAACTCTCCGGCGGCGTTAGTGTCGTCGGCTATGGGGAATACTGTAGATACGGAGTCATTTTTCCTCGGCGACGTCACGCAGGGTTTCGCTTCGTTTATCATGATCGGCCTTGTGATACTTATACTGCAACAGAGTCTGATACTCGGCATATTGATGCTCGGTGGCGGAAGCCGTGAACGCCGGCGCAAGAATCATGGTGTTGATACGGAGATAATTAAAGGACCGATATCGGCCTCCCTGCTCGGCGAAGCACTGTGTTACGTGACAATCTACATGCCCTTGACGGTCTACATACTTCATTATGTGCCGTTGATGTTCAGCTTGCCGCACTACGGTGAGGCCGTGGATTATCTGCTTTTTATGCTGCCTATGCTTTTCGCCTCCGTATTTATGGGACAGATGCTTCGCCCGCTTGTGGTAGAGCGCGAAAGTTCGTTTCTTGTATTCGTATTTACGTCGGTTATATTTTTGTTCCTGTCGGGAATTACATGGCCTCGTTATGCCATGAGCCCCGTATGGTACGTACTTGGTAGCCTTGTGCCGGCCACTTGGGGTATGCAAGGTTTTATTGGCATTAATTCCAACGATGCCACACTTGGTGAAGTGGCAACACCTTATCTGATGCTTTGGGTGCTTACGGTAGCCTACTATTTCCTGGCTATTGTTATAACGCGTATGTCCAATTCTTACGATTTACGCCACTACAAAGTACCTTCGGTGCCTTGATCCGTAACCGGAGCCTCCTTCAAAGGATGGATAAACAGAAAACGTGCTCCCGTACGATACTCGGGATCGACTTTGGCTATGCCGCCAAGCAATCGTGCCGAAAGTTGGCATATGTGCAGCCCGAGTCCGGTGCCGGGTGTGGAATTGTTGAGCTTTTCAAAACGCTCGAATATGACCGCATGTTTTGCTTCGGGTATGCCTATACCGGTATCGGTTACAGAAAAGACTACCTGACGTTGCGACCGCAATACGGCATAGGTAAGCGTGATTGATCCTTTTTCAGTGAATTTTGCTGCGTTATTGAGATAATTGGTTAGAATTTTCTCTGTTCTTACTCTATCAGTGAGTAATTTGAATTTGTCGCCCGGGTCTACGAATGTCATACTTACTCCGGGAGCTACGCGATGCTTTACGTTATCGACACATGTGCGGCATATATCGCTCAATGACCATAGCTGCAGGTTGACAGGCATCTCGCCGGCATCAATCATTGATATGTCGAGAGCATCGGCCAATAGCGATACGAGCTGATCGCTGTTTTCGGTGATGATATTTGTGTAACGCGACATTTCGGCCTGTCGGTCAGCGGGTACACTGTCAGCTATGAGTTGAGAGAAGCCCACTATGCCGTTAAGCGGAGAGAGTATCTCATGTCGCACATTTTGTATAAACTGTGTTTTTAGGCGGCTTACACTCTCGGCTTGATCTTTGGCTATTATGAGATCCTGTTGGGTCCGTAGCAAATTTTTCTTTTCAGCTTGAAGACGCTCCTGAGACTTGGCCAAATTTTTCACACTCCGTTTGTTCTTAAGATACAAACGCCCGATGATGATTAGCAGAAGCGTAAGTATTCCTGACGCTATGAGCGATATGACAAGTATGCGGTTGTGGAGTGTATGTGCCGATGAATGTCGGTCAAGTTCGGCTTGAGTCTTTTCGGCTTTTAGATTGTTTACATCATATATGATCTGGAGTTCTTTGTATTTTTCCGCAGCCTGAAGATCGATATAATCTTCAAGCTGAGTATTGTAGGCGGTTGTGGCGGCGAGAAGTGCGTCTTTGTCGCCTGTAGCTTTTGCCGCTATGGTATAAAATTTAAGCAATTTACGCTTGAATATGTTGTTTTGCGGTTGATCGATATATTTTTTTAGAAGAGGCAATGCCTCTTTATATCTTTTGGTGGCAATCAGATAGTATATCTCGGCTCGTCGGTTCTCTTCAAAATCTTTTTTGATATCGGGATTCGATGCGACTAAGTCCAAGATGCGTTCATAGTATTCGTCTATGTCTTTGGGCGTCAACGCTGCATAGTTGCCCAATAAACGTCTGTAGCACAAGTACTCGTTCACATCGTAGTTACGGTATATGCGGCCCTGCGAAGTATATCGATCCTTCAGGTGCTTCACCACTTCAAGTAATTTCTTGTCGGAAGCCACAGCTTTAGCGTGCTGATCATTGTCGGTGTCGATCATGGCTTTCTGTACAAGATACATGTTGCGCAGAACTTCGCTGTTTTCATACGGAAGCTTGTCAATAAGATCGCCGAGCTTGTTCATATATTCCACATATAGGTCTCCCTGCGAGGATGCTCCGAGAAATACGCAGAGTTTATATAAGCGTCTTACTTGATCATACAGATCTATACCGGGGTTCTTGCTGTATTCGCGTATAAACTCCTGTAGCACTTCCTGACGTTTTGACTCCGGCATTACTCTTATGCGGTTGGAGTTGTATGTTATGTCTATATATGCGAGTGTTTCCCGTTTATCCTCTGAGTCGGGCATTTTTCTTACAAGGTCGACATAGCTGTTGATAATAGAGTCGGAAGCTATATAAAGCGATGTGTTGTTTCTTATTATATCAAGTTGTATGTCGGTACGTCCCATATGGGCCGCTATATCGAAAATCTGTCGTCCGATGGCTCCTTTCCTTGAGCGTGACGACAGGTCATACATGTTGTAGAGTATGGATATGCTGTCATCCGGATTTTCAGCCAATTTTAGCTCTTTGTGCAGGCTGTCTATTATCGCCTCTTTATCAATGGATAGCAACGGAAAGGCCGTAAAAAGAATTATGGAAAAAGTTAAGAAGTATCTTATTTTCATTATGGTGTGACGATTGATATTTATTTCTTTCCCTACAAAGATATGTAAACAAAACCGTAATTATACTCCTTGTACAGCATTATCACTTCTTGGTAACAGTTTTGTAATTGCACAAAGTGTGAGCTCACTCTATTTCTATCGACGGATTGAGCAGATAAAGGGTTTTGGTGGCGCGGGTCACGGCCGTGTACAGCCAGCGGTAAAATTCAAGTCCTATTGACTCCGGCGGTATGTAGCCCAAATCGATATAGACATTGTTCCACTGTCCGCCTTGTGCTTTGTGGCAGGTGACGGCGTAAGCATACTTTACCTGAAGGGCATTGAAATAGGGGCTTTTCAGTGCATTGGCCGCACGTGTCGCGGCCGAACCCTCAGAATCGGTCGGGTCGGCGACGATGGCTTCGTACAGTTCGAGCATTTCGGCTCGTGATGCCGATGCTTGTTCGCTGACGAGTGTGTCAAGCATTACCTTGCAGTCGACCGACACGTCACGGTCAGGGAAATAGAGTCTCACGTCGGCAAAACGGAAATTGTGCCGGGTCTCGGTCCCATAGAGTTTCTCTACTATGGCCGTGTCGCCGTTGGCTATGAAGTCAAGACCTTTTACATCCTTGCTCCAGAAATAGTTGTTTTTAGCCACCAGCAGCAGGTCGTCACGACACAATTCCTCCTCGGCATACAGAATCCGTGACCGTATGGCAAGGTTGAAGCGTGTGGCGCGCATGTTGGAGCGAGTGATGAGTATGGTGTCGTTGACCCCGTCTCGGGCGTAGGCAGCGTTGAGCGAGTCTTCAAGCTCCTCGCCGTCGATGCATATAACGTCGTTGAAGCATGACACACGCAACCGTGGTGCCGGAAGCTCCTCAAGTCCCATTACGCGCCGCAGTCGGGTGGCATTGTACAGTATGCCCGAGTCTGAAGCCTGTCTTACCGTAGCGGTGAGCACGGCGCGGTTGACTCGCAATCCGGCTTTGCGGAGCATTTTGACGCTCATGGCCGGGCTGTTCTCACAGCCGACGGGCGGCAGCTGCGCGGTGTCGCCGAGCAGTATAAGACGACAATTTACGCCCGAGTATACATAATGTATAAGATGTTCGAGCAGATTGCCTGTAGAGGAGTCAGCGCCTATCATTGACGCTTCGTCGACGATAAACACGGTATTGACCGAGCGGTTTTCGGCGAGCCTGACACTGCGTTCGGAGCTTATGCCGTTGCCTCCTACGGAGTATATGCGTCGATGGATGGTATACGCCGGATGTCGTGCAAAGGCACCGAACACTTTGGCCGCGCGCCCGGTGGGAGCGAGCAGAACCGTGCCCGTACCTACTGTGTTGAGCGCTTTCACCAGAGCGGCACACAGTGATGTTTTACCCGTGCCGGCATATCCGTTGAGTAGAAATACGGTGTCGGCCGGTGTCTGTGCCGAACAGAACCGGGCCAAAGCCGCTATGACATCGACTTGCTGCGCCGTCGGCTCGTAGGGCAGCGACTCCATGACGAGTGAGGCAAACCCGATAGTGTTCATGCTCGGCCGGTTTTTGTCATGAGGTCATTGTTACCCTACAGGCGCTCTATTGCTGCAAGTTATTTCTTAAGACTCCACTCGTAGCCGTCTTTGGTGTCTTTGACATCAAAGCCTATCTCTCCGAGCTTGTTGCGTATAAGGTCGCTTGTCGTCCAGTCTTTGTCAGCCTTTGCTTTTGCTCTTATGTCAAGCAATAGGTCAACGGCGTCTTCGAAGGGCTTCAGAGAGTTGCCGCCCGCGGTGTCGGCACCAAGTATCTCGGTGCGTATGCCGAGTATGTCTACAAGGAAAGTGTCAAATACATCCTTGAGCTCGGCTATATCCTCGGCCGTGGCCTTTGCGTTGCCGTCATTGACTTGGTTTATTATGCGGCATGCATCAAAGAGATGTGCTATGACGATGGGCGTGTTGAGGTCATCGTCAAGCGCTTCGTAGCATTTGGCGCGAAGTTGACTTACATCGACGGTCGACTCCGGCGAGGGTGTAAGCTCGTTGAGGCGGCGGCGTCCTTCAAGCATGCGGTTAAGCGCTTTTTCGGCTCCCTGCAGTGCTTCGTTGGAGAAGTCGAGAGTGCTGCGGTACTGGGCCTGAAGTATGAAGAAGCGTATGGTCATCGGCGAGTAAGCCTGCGTGAGAGCCGGGTGTGAGCCGGTAAAAAATTCGTTCAGTGTTATGAAATTGCCGAGCGACTTGCCCATCTTCTTGCCGTTGATGGTGATCATGTTGTTGTGCATCCAGTAGTGCACGCTCTCCTTGCCGTTGTGGGCTACTGACTGGGCTATCTCGCACTCATGGTGAGGAAACATCAGGTCCATGCCGCCTCCATGAATGTCAAAGGGGGTTCCGAGATATTTCTCTCCCATAGTGGAGCACTCCAGATGCCATCCGGGGAAGCCTTCGCTCCACGGCGAAGGCCAGTGCATGATGTGTTCCGGAGCCGCTTTTTTCCATAGCGCGAAGTCGGCGGGGTTGCGCTTCTCATCCTGCCCGTCGAGAGCGCGTGTGGTGGCGAGGAGCTCGTCGATATTACGGCCCGAGAGCTTGCCGTAGTGGAAGTCGCGGTTGTATTTGGGTACGTCAAAATATACCGAACCCTGACTTTCGTATGCGTATCCGCTGTCGAGAATCTTCTTGACGTATTCTATCTGTTCGATAATGTGGCCCGACGCATGTGGCTCTATCGAGGGGGGCAGAACGTTGAGCGCCTCCATCGACTTGTGGTAGCTGTTCAGATAGTGCTGCACTACCTCCATAGGTTCGAGCTGCTCTATGCGCGCTTTCTTGGCTATCTTGTCCTCGCCGTCGTCGGCGTCGTGTTCGAGATGGCCTACATCGGTTATGTTTCGGACATAGCGCACTTTATAACCGAGATGGGTGAGATAGCGGTAGAGAATGTCAAATGTTATAGCCGGACGGGCATGTCCGAGGTGGCCTTCGCCGTATACGGTAGGCCCGCATACGTACATGCCTACACGGCCTTCGTGTATGGGCACGAAGCGTTCTTTGTTGCGCGAAATGGAGTTGTATATCGTCAAGTCGTTCTCTTTCATAGCTGGATAGTGTGGATTGTTGTTTTTATGCTTTGAACGGATTGTTCATCTCTCCGTTAGGTCCGTTTTTGGTCCGTTTGGGCTCAATTACGCCGAAGTTGTTTTCGTAGCGCTCGATGTTGCCGCGCAGGGCGAAAAGCAGTTGCTTGGCGTTTTCGGGCGTCATGATTATGCGGCTCTGTACATTGGCCTGCGGCATGTTGGGCATAAGCGCTATGAAATCAAGCACAAACTCTGTGGGTGAGTGAGCTATCATGGCGAGGTTGGCGTAATGTCCGCGTGCCGTTTCGGGGCTTATGTCGATTTTTATCTCGTTTTTGTTGTTATTTTCCATCTTGATTTTATGTTTTTGGTGATTATTGTTTCTTGAATTTATATAGATCCTTTGGCAGATTGCTGTCGTTGATGTGTATGTCAATGCCTTGACATGTAGGTTGTGACCATACGTTGTCAATATTGAACGAGGCGTAGATCTCCATCAGATAATTGTCGGGGGCGTTGCCTTTGTCGTGGACCAGATAGAGCTGGGGCACGGGGTCTTTGAGCGTCAGCGAGTCGACAAGCAGATTGAAGTATCGGGGTGTTTCGGAATACTCCACCCGTATGTGCATGTTGATGTACTCGCCGGTTCGCCACATGGAGTGCAGGTAGACGGGTGTGGCATCCCAATTGTATCGCTCCACGGGTCGTATGAGTGTGGTGTCGTTGTTTATGGCCGATAATGCACGAGTTTTTATGTTGCCAGAGGTATAGGGCTGTCCCGACTCGGAATAGTAGCGCAACAGCACGCGTAGCCCTTCCGCTTCCTTCTTGAGAGTCAGTCCGGGATCGGTCAACGTTATTTCCGGCGAATCGTCATAGCGGCGGAACTTGAACACCGTTCCCTGCTCTTCGGCGGTTGAGGCCACGGTGACGATGTCGCTGTACATTGCGCTGTCGTTGTAGTCCTTGTCGTCGCTGCATGCTGCAAGAACGGCGAGCATCAGGACTATGGCGGGTATATGTAGGCGTGGTAATTTCATTTCAGGTTGTTTTGTATTGTCGTTATACGGCCGTCGCGCATATGTATGACTCTGTCGCAGTCTGCCGCGAGCGACTCGTCATGTGTGACTATGACAAATGTATGTCCCATGTCGCGCCTGAGGTCAAAGAAGAGCCTGTGCAGCTCGTTGCGGTTTTTGGTGTCAAGACTGCCCGACGGTTCATCGGCCAGCACTACGCGCGGATTGTTGACAAGCGCACGGGCCACGGCTGCGCGTTGACGTTCGCCGCCCGACAGCTCCATCGGGCGATGGTCGGCGCGGTCGGCGAGGTGCAGATAGTCGATGAGCTTGCGGGCGCGTGCAAACGCCTCGCTTCGTCCGGCACCTCCTATCAGTGCGGGCATGGCTACATTCTCAAGTACGGTAAACTCCGGCAGCAGCTGATGAAACTGAAATACAAAGCCTATGTTTCGGTTACGAAACTTTGCAAGGCGCGAGTCTTTCATCGCCGGCACATCCTCGCCGTCATACTTTACCGAGCCTGTATCGGGGCGGTCAAGAGTGCCTATTATCTGAAGGAGTGTGGTCTTGCCGGCACCGCTCGGCCCGACAATGGACACAACTTCGCCTTTGTCGATGTCGAGGTTGATGTCTGACAGCACTTTCAGCGAGTCGTAGCTCTTTGATATGTCGCGTACGGTTATCATTGTCTTGTCAGTTTATTTACGGCGTGGGCGGCGAGCATCATGCCGAACATGGCCGGAAGCCAAGCCACTGTGCCGTATGACGAGGTCTTGAACTCGATTTCGTCAGTGTATAACAACGCGGCACGGCGCGGTTGTTCGGTGGAGAATACGGTTTTTACTCCCGATGTTATGCCGTTGCGTTTCAATCGCCGTCTTACTTCGCGTGCAAGTCCGTCGTGAAACGTATCGGATATGTCGGCATACCGCAGTTGGGTGGGGTCGGTCCTGCCGCCCGCTCCCATCGAGGAAATGAGACCGATTTTATGGCGATAGCAGTGCTCGATCAGAGCTACTTTCGGGGCTATGGCGTCGATGGCGTCTATGACGAAGTCGTGACCCTCTACGAAGTCGCCGGCGTCGTCGGGTTTTATAAACGTATTGACGGCTGTCACCTCGCAGTCGGGATTTATGTCGAGCACGCGGCTCTTCATCACATCGACTTTGGGCATGCCTATGGTGGAATGCAGAGCCGGAAGCTGTCGGTTAAGATTGCCGGGCGACACACAGTCGCCGTCGATCAACGTCAGTCGGCCTACACCGGCGCGGGCAAGTATCTCCACGGCATATGCTCCCACACCCCCTACACCGACCACCGCCACGCGCGAGGTCGCGAGACGCGCCACGGCATCCTCTCCGAGGAGAAGTGCCGTGCGCTCGTTAATGGGTGTGACAGCCGATGTCATATGGTTTTATTGCTTGAATTTCTTGGCTATTGCAGCGGGTATGGCGTCGCGGTGTACCATTATATCCATTGTTTTTGCAAGCAGATATGGCTCCGACACATATATGAATCCGTTGTAGAGCTGGTTGGTGTCCCACGAGTTCTGGACCTTGTAGTAGCGGTTGCCTTTCTGGTCTACGGCACGTCCTACGATGACCATGCCGTGGTCGTCGGTGGTCTCTTTGCGGTCATACATGGCCTGACGCGACTCTTGGGTGACTTCAATCTCGTCGACAGGACCGTTTATGTCATAGCGCTCGTCGGCACGGTCTTTGTCGCTGAGCTGTACCCATCGCGAAAGCTCGGTGCCGGTAAGATCCTTGGCTCCTTTCTCCACGGGTATCACCGCATATCCTTTGCGCCACTTGAAGCCGCCTTCGCTCACGTCGGCGCCCCAAGCTATGGGATAGCCGTTGTCAATGGCGTTGTCCACGATGGCTTTAAGTTCGTCGAGCGGTACGTTCTGCATGGTACCCCACAGCCAGTTGTCGGCTACTTCGAGCGCGAACGGCTTGTAGAACGGATGATGCGTGAACGAGGTCACTTCCACATAGTCTGACGGATTGATGTTGAGCGACTCGGCGAAGCTCTTAGGTGTATAGGTCTTGCCCTCGTAGGTGAATGTCTCCGGGAGTTTGCCGAAATATGCGTCGAGGATGGCGTTGTAGCCGTCTTCCCATGCGGTCGACAAGCGGCGATCGGGCACCTTGATGATAGCGTCAAGATATGCTTTAAGCACAGCCGACAGCTCTCCGTGCACGTGCTTGTCCTCGCCGTAGTTAAGACCGGGGTATGCTTCCTCGGGCACTATGCCGTAGGTCTCTATGACATAAGGTACATCGTGAGCCGCGCCTCCTTGGGCAAAGTTCACTTTGCCGTCCATGCGCACATACTTGCGCGCTTTGTCAAGATAGCAGTAGCGTACAACAAACATGTCGCTCAGGTCTACCTCTTTGCCGCCTTTGCGCAGCATCTCCTCTTCCAGAAACGAATTTGTCGAGAAGCACCAGCATGTGCCCGACTGATTCTGGTCGCGTATGGGAGTTGTTTTTACAACCTTTACGTCAGTAAACTTGAACCCCGTGCTGTCAGGGTCCACGATCTTATTGTCGGCCGAAACCTCGGTCGCGGCACAGGCAAGCAGCAATGCGCCTAAAATATACTTCATAGCTCGAATACTTTTAAAATTACACAAATTTAAGCATTTATTTATTAATTCGCCTCACAACCGCCCGATTAAAAACGGGTTTTATATCGAGTCTCAATCTTCGTAAAGGGTGTTGTCGGTTATTCCCGCTTCGGCGAGAGCTTCGCGGCGCTCCACGCATGTGCCGCATCGTCCGCAGTGTTTCTCTCCGCCTTTATAGCAGGAGTAAGTTTTGGAATAGTCGATGCCGAGCGCTTTACCGCGGGAGGCTATCTCGCCCTTGGTCATGTCGGTGTAGGGTGCGCGCAGTTCGATGTTCTCGTAAGTGCCGGCCGATATAGCCGCACCCATGGCCGTTACGAATCCGGGTCGGCAGTCGGGGTATATGGAGTGGTCGCCGGCATGGTTGGCAAGCATCACGGCCCGCAACCTGCGGCTTTCGGCAAGACCTGCCGCTACGGCAAGCATGATGCCGTTGCGAAACGGTACTACCGTGGTTTTCATGTTGGAGTCGGCATAGTGGCCTTCGGGTATGGCGTCGGCTCCGCTAAGCAGTGCGCTGCTGAAGTGCCGGCCCATAAAGGCGAGGTCAATCTCGACAAGCTCTATGCCGAGCCGCTCGCAGTGGTAACGTGCGCATACGGCTTCGCGCTCATTATGGTTGGCTCCGTAATGAAAGGTTACAGCAAGAGCTATTCTGTCGGCGTAGTCATATAACATGGTGGTCGAGTCCATGCCTCCCGACAGCACCATCAACGCGTCTTTTTCTTTTTTCATCGTTTAAAATTGCTTTAGTCCGCGGTTAGAAATCATTGCGGAACGATGCCAGCAGACGGGCTTTCACCATGTCCTGATGCTCGTCGTCGCCGTAGTTGGCAAACGGATATATGGCTATTCCGCCACGTGGAGTGAACAGGCCCGTGACTTCGATATACTTCGGGTCCATCAGCTTCACGAGGTCTTTCATTATTATGTTGACACAGTCCTCATGAAAGTCGCCATGGTTGCGGAAGCTGAACAGATAGAGCTTCAGGCTCTTGCTTTCGACCATCTTCTCTCGCGGTATATAGTTTATTATTATTCTGGCGAAGTCGGGCTGCCCCGTTTTCGGACATAGCGATGTAAACTCCGGACATGTAAATGTCACGAGATACTCGTTGTCGGGATGTTTGTTGACAAATGTCTCCAATACCTCGGGTGCATAGCGGTCGGGATATTTGACTCCTTGGTTGCCGAGTAGTGTCACTCCGGGCATTTCGTCATCGTTGCGTGACATGATTTATTTCTTTATCTTTTCGGGTTGTTTTACTTTAAGTCGCTCGCCGGCGTCGTCGGCTACGGAGCGGAAATATTCGTCGGAGTAGCCGCCAAACTGCGGATATTCGCATTGCCCTTCGGGAGTACGTTTGAATACTCCGGGCGATGTCTCCTTCTTTATATTGCCGTCAAGATACTTGACAAACAGATAGTCGCCGAGCTGTTTGAACTCACGTGTGGATCTGTTGGCCCAATAGTCGCTGAGCATTGACAGCTCGCGGCGCTGACGGTCATCAGGCATTGACATGACCTGCGCTTCGGTCTCGGCCACTGCCTGCTCCATGGCATCCTCGAGCGAGTTTTGGACGCGGCGTATGTCGGGTATCATCTGCGAGTAGCGGTTGTAGGCCTGATTGGCTACATAATTGTGTACCCAGAATGCGGCGTCCCATGACAGTGTGAGCATGTCGCCGTTGCCGTGAGCGTAGCAGTAGGGCACTTCGGTAACGCAGCAATATATAGGTACGTATACGCATGTATTGGCATCGTCTACTCCAAACCACAGTACACCTTTCATGGCGTCGGGCACTTGGTCGCGTAGCTGGGCCACGAACGTGAAGCCTGTCTGCTGGGTGGCTATGGCGCGTTCATGCGTGTACTCGGTGCCATCGACGGTGAATGTCATAGGACGCCAGCGATAAGGCACCTTGAACGGGCCGGCGCCGATGTCCTGTGTCATGTCAAACGGGGTGTCCTCGAAGTGGTCACGCATGGCCCGTTGCATGTCGCGTACTGTAAGCGCGCTGTCGGGCTTTACCCACAGAGGCATCACTGCGTCGGTGTCGCCTTCGTTTATCCACGGCAGGTACTTGTCCATGCCCGATGCGTGACGGTTGAAAAACGACCATACGCGGGCGTCGCAGCCGCGCAATGCTCCGAAGTCGGTCACGGCATAGGCCAGCGAGAAGTCGAAGTCCTTGTCTTTGCCCTTGTAATAGCCTTGTTTGCGAGCGAAGTCTATGACGTCGGGCGAGTAAATAGTCTCCGGGTCATCGAGCGGAAACTTGTGGATGCGCGGATGGTTGGCATGGCCGGAAATCATACCGTCGGGTATGCGTCGGGCCACCCATACGGCCCCTTTCTCTTTGTTGCCTTTGCCTATCAGTTCCAGAATCCACGCTTCCTTGCCGTCGGCTATCGAGAATGACTCGCCGGAACTTGCGTAGCCATGTTCATTCACAAGGTCGGTCATGACCTTGATGGCTTCGCGTGCGGTCTTGGCGCGTTCAAGCGCTATATATATAAGAGAACCGTAGTCGATTATGCCTGTTGTGTCGACCAGCTCCTCATGGCCGCCCCAAGTACTCTCGCTTATGGCGAGGCCATGTTCGTTCATGTTGCCTACGGTAGCGTATGTATGGCTTATTTCGGGAATTTTGCCGAGATATCGTCCTGTGTCCCAGTCGCGCACTTCGCGCATGGCGCCGGGTGCGTGGTCGGCCGCCGGTTTTGAATAAAGCTCTCCGTAGAGGTTATGTGAGTCGGCGGCGTAAGTTATCATGACGCTGTTGTCGGTCGTCGCGCCGGGAGTGGCTATGAGGCTTGTGCAGGCTATTGCCGCGCCTGTGGCCGCTATGGCGGCGATGGTTGTGATAAGGGTTCTTTTAAGCATATAAGTTTACATTGCTGATGGTGTCGTATTACGCAAAGTTAGCTCATTTTGAGCTAAAAAACGAATAATAAATCCGAATTATAAGTGAATGCAAAAGAAATTGTTAATTGAGAACTCATTTGTTAAAAGAATAAAGTTAATAAAGTTAAATATTATAAAATGGGGGGGGGTATGTTAATGATATTTAAAAGGAATAGCGCTATCTTTGCTTCGTAGAAATGAAATTTATGCAACTCATTTAGTGTTGAGAGTGACATTTTGCTAATTAATTAACTTATTTTATTCACATTTTAAAGTATGAAAAAGCTGTTTTTACTACTGACGGCAATTTGTGCATTTACTCTGTCAATGGCGGCGCAGTCGCGCAACGTGCACGGAGTGGTCATGAGTGCCGAAAACGGTGAAACCCTTGTAGGCGCCACGGTGATGGGCGTGGGTACCTCGACAGGTACGGCGACCGATATCGACGGACGTTTCTCACTTACCCTGCCTGACAAGGTGACGAAACTTCAGGTGTCATACGTAGGTATGGTCACAAAAGAGGTCAATATCACAGCCGGAGAGATGGTTATCCGGCTCGAAAGCGCCAATGTGCTTGACGAGGTTATAGCCGTAGCCTTCGGTACCGAGAAAAAATCGGCGTTTACCGGCTCGGCGGCCGTAGTCAGTGCCGAGGAGTTGTCAAAACATGTGGCCACCAACATTACCGATGCTCTTGTGGGTGCGGTGCCGGGTCTGCAGATGCGCGGTTCTACAGGACAACCGGGTTCCGGTGCCGGAAGTATCAACATTCGTGGTATCGCGTCGATGTATGCGAGTACCGACCCGCTGGTTATAGTCGACGGCTCACCATATACCGCCGATCTGTCCAATATACCGCAGAATGACATTGAATCGGTGTCGGTGCTCAAGGATGCCGCTTCTGCAGCTCTATACGGTGCACGCGGTGCCGCGGGTGTCATCATCATCACGACCAAGCGCGGCCAGTCAGAGAAAGCACGCGTCAGCGTGGATATGAAATGGGGTGCCAACTCGCGTGCCATTCAGGAGTATGACGTCATAACCGATCCCGGTGAATATTACGAGGCTTACTATGCTCAATTGTACAACTACTATCGTTACGGACAGGGCCAGATGGCGGCTACGGCAAATGCCAACGCCAACGCCGCTATGACAAGCCAGCTTGTCTACAATATTTACGATGTGCCGCAGGGTCAGATGCTGATCGGTACCAACGGCAAGCTGAATCCTTATGCAAAACGCGGACGTACATATACTTACCGCGGAGAGACCTATTATCTTGACGGCGACGACTGGACCGACGAGGCTTACCGCACCTCGCTTCGTCAGGAGTACAACATGACTGTAAACGGCGGCAACGACAAGTCATCTTACTATGCCAGCCTCGGATACCTTAATGACGAGGGTATAATCGATTACTCCGGTTTCGAGCGTCTGAGCGCTCGTTTTAAAGGCGATTTTCAGGCTACAAAATGGCTCAATTTCGGTGTGAATATCGGTTACAACCACTCCCGCCGCAACTCCAGCCCTACAATGGGGTCTACAGGAGCCAACAACCTGATGAACTTCACTTCGATGCTCGCGCCGATCTATCCGCTGTATGTACGTGTACTGGATGCTGACGGCAATCCTGTCGTGCGCACTGACAGCGAGGGACGTCCCGCTTATGACTATGGTGTGGCCAATACCGCCATTGGCTACGGCGGCTTGAACCGTCCTTATGCCAACAACGCCAACCCTATCGGCGATAACCGTTATAACAAGTCTCTCTCCAAAGGCAATCAGCTTAATGCCACCTTCACTGCCGACATTATGCTGACATCTTATTTGAAAGCAAATGTGTCGAGCAATGTCAACTGGGGCCAGACACAGGTCATGTCGTATGAAAACGGTTTCTACGGACCGAAAGTGGGCGTAAACGGTGAACTTGTCAAGGAGAACAGCACCGGTTTCCGCACCAATAATATTCAGACACTGTCTTATTTCCAGCATTTCGGCAATCATAATGTCAATGTCATGCTCGGCCACGAGTACTACAAGGCCACGACAGAATACCTTGCAGCCAAGGCACAGGGCGCTTTCTCTCCGGATATTCCCGAAATCAACGCATTTGCCAATAAAGTGACATCAAACTCATACAAGACGGTCTACAATGTCGAGGGATATTTCGGACGTGCGCAGTATGATTACGACTCGAAGTACTTTGCTTCGTTGTCTTATCGTCGCGACGCTTCATCGCGTTTTGCCAAAGACCATCGCTGGGGCGACTTCTGGTCGGTCGGCGCCGCATGGATTGTCAACAAAGACTTCTTCAGCGATATAAACTGGATCAATATGCTTAAGGTCAAGGCCTCGATAGGTCAACAGGGTAACGACAATATAGGCAACTGGGCATATATCGACATATTCAATCTGAATCCTTCATCGCTTACCGTAATGTCGCCGACATTCTCGCGTATGGGTAATCCGGATATAACATGGGAGACTACGACCAACTTCAATTTCGGTGTGGAGTTCGCGTTCCTTGACAATCGTCTTAGCGGGAACATCGATGTCTACACCAAAAAGACTACCGACTTGCTCTTCTGGCTCTCGATACCGGAGTCGCTCGGTTCTCGCGGATATTACGGCAACCTCGGCGACATACGCAATACCGGTGTGGAACTTGCACTTACCGGCGACATTGTGCGCACACGTCTTATCGATTGGAAACTCAGTCTGAACCTGTCGCATAACAGGACCAAGATTCTTTCGCTGCCCGCATCGAAGGTGCTCGACCGCGGCGGTTTTATGGAGTCAGAAAACAATATAGGCATGTGGTATCAGAAAGGCAAGTCACTGTATAACGTATGTCTTCCGGAGTATGCCGGCACAAATGACAAGGGTGAGGCTCTCTATTATGTCGACACCGACAATGTAGACGCTTCGGGCAAGCAGTATACCGACCGTCCGGGCCACAAGCGCGATGCTACAACCACCAACTACAGTGAGTCGACCTACTACGAGCAAGGCAGTTCGTTGCCTGACCTGTTCGGCGGCTTCAGCACTTCGCTCCGTATAGGCGATTTCGATGCGTCGGTGACATTTGACTATCAGATAGGGGGTAAGTTGTATGACCAGCGTTACTCTTCTCTCATGACTCCCAATCAGAACTCAAGCGGTGCCGGAGGCAACTTCCACAAAGACTATATCAAGTCATGGACTCCCGATGATCCTTGTCAAGATGTACCGCGCTGGCAGTTTGGCGACAAATATACCACCGCGCGTTCCACCCGCTTCCTTACCGATGCAAGCTACCTTAACTTCCAGTCGTTTACTGTGGGCTACACTCTGCCCAAGTTCTGGAAAGAGATATCCAACATGCGTGTATATGTGATGGGCGAGAATCTGTGTTTCTGGTCCAAGCGCAAGGGCTTTGACCCGCGTTACGGCTTCTCGGGCAACGGGTCGCTCGGCACATACTCTCCGGCACGCAATATATCGGGAGGTATACAGGTTAACTTCTAACGATTAAGATATATACAATGAAAAAGCTATTATACATATCAATAGTGGCGGCCGCGTCGATGGCCATGACCGGCTGTATTGAGGAGGTGAATCCGCAGAGCAATGTCGTCACCTCCGATCAGGCCGGCAATGCTCCGGGAAGTTTCAACAACTTTGTCGACGCTCTGACCTCGTCAATAACCGGAGTGGCCACCTATACCGGCGGCGTCAACTATAGTCCGAGTCTTACCGACTATCCGTTTGACTACGGATATTGCTCTACATTCCTTATGTGGGATGTCATGGGTCAGGACATCGCTCTTACCAACTCGGACTATCCGTATTCGGCTTGGGCTTATTGCTCTGTCGGTCTCGGTCCGCGTTATGCCATAGCGCAGATACCTATCACGTATTATTACGGATGGATAAAGAACTGCAATACGGTGCTCGGAATGGTGGATGAAAACAATGTGCCCGAAAATCGCCGTGTCGGTGTCGGTATAGCCTATGTCATGCGTGCCATGTTTTACATGGATCTGGCGCGTCTGTATGGTGAAACTACGTACGCTCTCGATCCGCAGGCTCCCACCGCTCCTATTGTGACCGAAAAGACCACACCTACCGCCGGTACTGTCAATCCACGCGCTACCAACGAGGAGATGTTCGGGTTCATACTCGACGATCTTGACAAGGCTGAGACTATGTTGGCCGACTATCACCGTGCCGACATATACACTCCCGACGTATCGGTTGTAAACGGACTTCGTGCACGTGCTTACCTGACAATGGAGGACTGGCCCAATGCCGAGAAGTATGCGAAACTCGCACAGGCCGGTTATTCGATGATGAGCGAGAGCGAGTATACCGACCGCAATACGGGCTTCAATACGCCTACTTCATCATGGATGTTCGGTACCCGGTTCAAAGCCGATGACCAGTGCATTCAGGAAAATGATGCCGATGCCTCATGGGGTTCGCTGCTGTCGCTTGAGATAGCCAGTCAGGATCTCGGTGGAGGCGGTTGCGGATATGCGTCCAACTACTACGGTCCAATGGCCATAGACTACCATCTCTATCAGACAATACCGTCGACCGACTTCCGCAAGAAGTGCTTTATCGACTTCTCTATTGCCGATACTTACAATCCGGTTAAGGACAGCGCTCCCGAACCTACTCAGGCTACAGTGGAGTTTGCTTCACGTTATTCCGACTATCCCGAATTTCTCGCCAACAACAGCATCGGTAATAATGAGACAGGTTATACCCTCGGTGGAGCTTGTATAAAATTCCGTGCCGCCGGAGGCGAAGAGGGCCGCAAGAACCAGTATGTAGGTTTCCTTATGTCAGTGCCTTATATGCGTGTTGAGGAGATGAAGCTTATAGAGGCCGAGGCTGCCGGCATGCAGAGTGAGCCGCGCGGCATACAGCTGTTGACCGACTTTGCCAAGACCCGTGACCCGCAGTATGTCTACGGTACTCATAACGAGGCTTACGGTAATTCATCGACAACGCCTTTCCGTAATGAGGTGTGGTGGCAGCGTCGTGTCGAGTTGTGGGGCGAGGGTTTTGCAACTTATGACATCAAGCGTCTTAACAAAGGTATAATACGAAGCTACGAGGGCACCAACCATATCAATCTGTATCAATGGAATACCGACACTCCTCCGCAGTGGATGACCCTTTGCTTTGTAGGTACCGAGGCCAATTATAACACCTTGTTGATAAACAATCCCACACCGGTGGCTCCGACCGGCAACTCTCCCATGCATGTGTGGTAAACATCAATCACTACATTAATAATATAGAACGATGAAAAATCTTATATACAGACTATTTCTGATTCTCGGAGTAACTGTACTCGCCACGGCGTGCGGCGATGACGACAATTACGGACCGGGACCGCAGTCGCAGGGTGCGTTTTTCCCTGCCGGCACCAACACTACTTATGTCGACATATTTCCGGGCGATACTCAGCGCTCTTTTACCATAGCACGCAGTAACTCGCAGGGCGCGGCGACGGTTGACCTTGAGGTGGATGACCCTGCTGGAATATTTCATTTTCCCGCGAGTGTGTCGTTTGCTGACGGAGAGTCGACAGTGGATTTCAACGTCACGTTTGACTTCGATGACCTCGACTTCGTAGACTACACCGTGATTGTAAAAATCCCCGATGATCAGGCCTATCTTTACGGTACTCCCGCTCTGTCTCTGACTCTGGGCATGGACGAGAGCCTGCGTTGGGAGCCGCTAGAGGAAAAGGCTATGTATTATGACGGCTACTTCTCGTCATTGTTTGGCCTTCCGATTTATAACTGGGAGGTTGCTGTAGAGAAGAAAGTCGGCTCTTCCGGCAATTACCGTTTGGTGAATCCTTACTCGGAGTGGCCTATGATCGGGGCTGCCGACTATGATCCTGACCGTGTATGGTATCTTGAGATAAATGCCGATGATCCCGAAGGCGTATACATACCTTTATGTGAATCGGGTATAGACCTCGGTTACGGTCCTACCTCATTGTGGAGTATGGCATCATATTATATGGATCGTGGCAATTCGTTTGCAGCAGTTAAAGCCAACGGTTTCTGCGGCAAACTCGAGAACGGAGTCATAACTTTCCCCAACAAGGGATTGTGTCTGGTGATGGACGGACTGTATCAGGCCAACGCCAACAACGGCTTCCGCCTTGAACTTCCCGCGTCGGAGCGTTGATGACGCTTCACGCATTACAACGGTTACATTCTTTGTAACATTATAATTCATACTACAAAAATTGACCTAAGCATACGCTCGATGTGAATCGGGCGTATGCTGTATTATATATAATATATGTAATGTCCTTTGTTAAGGCCGGGAAAATATTTGGGACGTATAGGTTAAAAGGTGTATATTTGCGACATAATTCTAATAATAAACCTTTCATGAAAAAGATAGCTAAATTACTTTGTGTATTTGCCGCGTTGGCGCTGGCTATGCCCGCTATGGCGCAGTTCAATCTGAAAAAGGCCATAAACAGTGCCAAGAAAGTCGGTGAGGCCGTGACGCTGACCGACGAGGACATGAACAACTATGTGAAAGAGTACATTACTTGGATGGATACCCACAACAAAGTGTGTGAACCTGACCATCCTTATACGCAGCGTCTTAATAAACTGACCGAGGGTCTGACTTCTGTTGACGGTACTCCGCTTAACTTCAAGGTTTACTGGGTGGTTGACGTGAATGCGTTTGCCTGTGCCGACGGCAGTGTACGTGTATTTGCCGCACTGATGGACATCATGAGCGACGACGAGCTCCTCGGTGTCATAGGACATGAGATAGGCCACGTTGCCAACAAGCACTCCAAAAAGGCGTTCAAGACCGCTCTTCTGGCATCGGCTCTGAAAGAGGGCGTAGGCGCTACCGGCGGTACTGCCGCAGCCCTTACCGACTCGCAGCTCGGTGACCTCGGCGAAGCTCTTACCAATGCAAAGTTCTCGCAGAAGCAGGAGAACGAAGCCGACGACTACGGCTACAACTTCCTGAAAGACAACGGCAAGAACCCATGGGCCATGTCTATGTCATTCAAGCGTCTTAAGGCCATTCAGGAGGAACAGGGCATAGGTAAGACCAGCAAGATCAACCAGCTCTTCTCTTCTCATCCCGATCTTGACAAGCGCATACAGCGCATGGAGAAGCGTGCCAAAGATGAAGGCATCACTCCTCCCGCGCAGCAATGACATGGGAAAGTACATTAGTGTCCTTGTGACTGCTTAAGAAGTATATCGTACAAGAGGTCGCAGTGCTCTTTCAGTTCAGGCTGGAGTATTGCGGCCTCTTCCGCGTCAAGCATCTTGAGGTCCACGTAGCGGTCCTCGCCGTTGATGAAGTCGAGGAGCGAGCCGTCGGGGGCCGCGCTGTCCAGCTGTAGCGGCTGCAGACCCTGCGCTTTTCGACGCGGGTCGTAACGATACAATGGCCAATAGCCCGACTTGACAGCTTTTCGTTCTTCTACAATGCTGTTGCCCATGCCGGCTCTGATGCCATGATTTATGCACGGACAGTATGCTATTACTATCGACGGGCCGGGATAGGAGTCGGCCTCTACGAAGGCTTTTATTGCCTGCATATAGTTGGCGCCGAGCGCTATCGAAGCCACGTATACATTGCCGTAGGTCATCATCATGCGGCCGAGGTCTTTTTTGAACGTGCGCTTGCCGTCGGCCGAGTATTTGGCCACGGCTCCCAGCGGAGTGGCTTTCGATGTCTGACCGCCGGTGTTGGAGTAGCACTCTGTGTCCATGACAAGCAGGTTTATGTCACGATCCTGAGCAAGTACATGGTCGAGTCCGCCGAATCCTATGTCGTAGGCCCAGCCGTCGCCACCTATGGCCCATACGCTCTTCTTGGCAAACATGTCTGACAATTCCCGGATTTCGGCGGTGGTGTCGGTGTCGGGAAGCAGTTTTAATACGGCCTCACCGGCTTCCGCCGATGCCGTGGGGTCATTGAATGAGTCGAGCCACTTCTGCATGGCTGTTTTCAGTCCGGCGTCGGTTGACTTGTCGGCTACGGCGTCGTGTATTAGCTCGGCAAGTCGGCCACGACGCTGTGTCACGGCTACTTCCATTCCGTAGCCGTATTCCGCGTTGTCCTCAAAGAGCGAGTTGCCCCATGCCGGACCTTGACCCCGGACGTTGGTGCAGTAGGCGTTGCTCGGGAAGTTGGCTCCCCATATGGAGCTACAGCCCGTGGCGTTGGCTATTATCATGCGCTCGCCCATCAACTGTGTGAGGAGTTTCACGTAGGGTGTCTCGCCGCATCCCGCACAGGCGCCCGAGAATTGCAGCAACGGCTGATAGAACTGCGAGCCGTTTATTGTGGCTCGCGGCACTATGCCCTCTTTCAGGGTCACTTTGTCAAGAACGTACTGCAGAAGAGGTTCCTGCACGTGCAGATCCTCTTCAATCGGTACCATGGTCAGGGCATGTCCGGGACATATCACCGCACATGAGCCGCAGCCGGTGCAGTCATGTGGAAATACCTGAATACGGTAGCGATAGGCGCTTAACTTCCCCGATGCCGGTTTTGTGACGAAGTCCGCAGGTGCGTTTTGCACTTCTTCCGGAGTAAGCAGATAGGGGCGTATGGCCGCATGTGCGCATACGAGTGAGCACTCCGTGCACTCCACGCATTTGGTGGCGTCCCACCGAGGTATGTTTATGGCGATGGTGCGTTTTTCGTAGGCTGTTGTGCCCGCCGGTAGCGAGCCGTCGGGTGATAACGCCGATACGGGCAGCATATTGCCTTCGAGCCGCAGGCACGGACGCGCCACGTTGCGGATAAACGGGGGCAGAGAAGCTACGGCGAGCTGTTCGGCTGTATCATCTGCGGCATTCAGCCACGCAGCGGGGTAGTTTATCTGCGTTATGGCATCGGCCACGAGGTCAAGCGCGGCTATGTTGCGGTTGACCATCTCGGCTCCTTCGTGCATGTAAGTGGCGGTAATCTCGTTGCGCAGCGCCTTCATGGCTTCGTCAAAAGGAATGATGCCGCTCAGTTTGAAAAACACCGTCTCCATGATCATGTTTATCTTTACTCCGAGGCCGGTCTTGCGTGCTATGGCAGTGGCGTTAATGTTGTAGAACCGGGCTTTGCGGGCGGCGATGGCGCGTCGGAGCGAAGCCGGCAGTACGGTGTTCATGTCATCGGCCGTCCATGACGAGTTGAGTACAAACGTGCCCCCCTCGCGCAGATTGTCGACGAGGTCAAACCGCTTTACATACATGTTTTTGTTGCACGATATGTAGTCAGCCGACTCGATCGAGTATTCCGCCTTGACGGGCTGACGGGCTATGCGAAGCTGCGATATGGTGTAGCCGCCCGATTTCTTGGCCGAGTAGTTGAAGAATGCCTGCGAATAAAACCCTTCTGTCTCGCCTATAATCTTGGCCACCTGTTTGGTAGCCCCGACGGTGCCGTCAGACCCCATGCCGTAAAATACGCTTTTAAGTACACATCCGTCATCGGGGGTGATGGGGTCGGTGACTTTTAGCGAGCGGTGGGTGACGTCGTCGTCGATACCTATCGTAAAGCCGTCAAGGGGGTGAGAATAGGCAAGTTCGTCATATATGCGTTTTACCATCGACGGGTCAAACTCTTTGCTGCTTAGTCCGTAGCGGCCTCCGATTACCGTTATCCGGCGGCCGGCACGGCGAAGCGCCGACGACACGTCAAGATACAACGGCTCGCCTTCCGAGCCCGGCTCTTTTGTGCGGTCGAGTACGGCCACGGCCTTTGCGGTGTCCGGAATGGCGTTCAGTAACGCCTCGTCGTTGAACGGCCTGAACAGACGCACCTTTACAAGGCCCGTCTTGTGGGGATATCCTGTTGTATCGAGGTGCTTTATGGTCTCCTCTATAACTTCGCAGCTTGAGCCCATCGACACTATGACAAGCTCGGCATCAGGGTCGCCGGCATAATCCATAAGTTTGTACTTACGCCCTGTAAGAGTACTTACGCGGTCCATACATGACTGCACTATGGCCGGGAATGCATCGTAATAGCGATTAGCGGCCTCGCGGTTTTGGAAGTACACGTCGGGATTTTGCGCCGAGCCGCGCAGTATGGGGTGCTCGGGATTAAGCCCACGTTTTCTGAATGCTTTCACCTTGTCTGTGTCGACCAGTCCTTTCATGTCGTCGTAGCCCAACAGTTCTACGGTCGATGTCTCGTTTGACGTGCGCCAACCGTCAAAGAAGTGTACCACGGGGAGCGACCCTTCTATAGCGGCCATATGGGCCACTATGGCCATATCATGGGCTTCTTGAACGGAGTCGGAGCCGAGAAAGGCGAAGCCCGTGGTGCGACACGCCATTATGTCCTGATGGTCGCCGAATATACTCAGCGCATGGGCTGCCACCGAACGACAGCCTACATGAAACACTCCGGGGAGCAACTCGCCGGCTATTTTGAACATGTTGGGTATCATAAGCAACAGGCCCTGTGAAGCGGTAAACGTAGTGGCCAAAGCGCCGGCGGCGAGTGCGCCGTGTGTGGCTCCGGCGGCACCGAGTTCCGACTCGAGCTCCTTCACCTCCATCGTTGTGCCGAACAGGTTCTTTACTCCCGCTATGCGCCAGCGGTCGGCTATGTCACCCATCTCGGCTATGGGGGTTATGGGATATATTGTGGCTACGTCGCTGAATGCATAGGCCACATAGGCCGCCGCGGTGGAGCCGTCGATGATTTTTTTTATTGTTGCCATGGTGTAAGTTAGTAGTACAGGGAGGTATTATGACATTGTTCTGAATCAAACGCGAGGCCATAGAGTGACCCCGCGTCTGTCGTAGAAGAATTATAGTATTAGAGCGAAATTCCGGGTATCGGTCCTACACACAGCTCCGTAATCCATATCCAGAGCGGACAGAAAGCCATGAAGAGTATTACCGATATGGCAAGCGAAGAGGTACCCGTCGCGACGTATGAGTCGTACTCGTCGGCGATGATGATGCCGGAGAATGCAGGAGGAAGCGCACCGGCTACAACGAGCATGGCGAGGTTCTCGGGCGTCATCTTGAAGATGAGTCCTACGATGAGCAGAAGACCGGGCATTACGATCAACTTGAGTATGACACCGAGTATGCCTTGCCAGTTGATGTTGATCTTGACTGACGACAGCGTGATACCGGCTGCAAATACGGCCATTGATGCGTTGGCACCCTTTATAAGGTCAAATGACGGACTCGCCCATTTCGGCCAAGGCAGACCTACCAGCACCCAGATGACTGCGAGAATAGGAGCCCATGCCACAGGCTGTTCAAGGGCATGGATTACCGGCTTCCACGGGTTGGGCTTTTTGCCTCCGTTTTTGGCAAGGGCCTTTTCGTTGCCTGCGTTAAGCAGCGAAAGACCTACCGGTATGCCTACGGCGTTTACAACTATACCTACTATGGCTACCACGAGGGCTACGTATGCATTGGTGCCGAAAATAGGCTCCAGTACGGCAAATCCGAGGAAGCCGATGGTCGGCGAACCGTTGATAAGGGCCATGACGGCGGCGTCGGCCTGAGTGACTCCGCTTTTCTTGAAGCCGTATTTATAGATGTAGTACACGAGCATGAAGCAGAACATGATCACTACAAGCGATATGATCGACAGCTTGATGTCGGCTACGAGCATTGAGCGGTCAGCGTCGGCTATCGACACAAACAGGGCTGCCGGCAATGCGAAGTCAAGCACGACCTTGTTGAATGCCTTACCGTCGGAAGCGCTGAACGCACCCTTTTTCCCTGCGATATATCCGGCGAGCATCACCACGATAATAGGGACTATGGCATATAATATGATATGTGACATAACAAAGTAAAATTAAATATTAGTATATGTGTATATACGGGTGATACGTCGTCGTGTTATACGTTGACGGGGAAGAGGGTAGCCGGGTTCAGATATCCTATATGGCCGCTCTCCTTGCCGGAGTCGGCGGCGAGCTGTACGTCGATGAGGCAGGTCTTCTTTGACGCGATGGCCTCGGTAAGTGCTTTTTCAAGTTCATCGGGGGTTGTCACGTAATAGGTCTGTGCGCCAAATGCGTCGCCGAGCTTGTCGTAACGTGCGTTGACATTAAGTGTGGTCGGTGCGGGATCGCCGTCCTTGCCGAGATTCTGTCCGACGCCGTTATATATGCCTCCGTTGTTGAATATGACTACTGTAACGGGCAGTTTGAAGCGGCATGCGGTGCTGAAGTCCATTCCGCTGAAGCCGAACGCGCTGTCGCCCTCTATGGCTACAATCGACTTCTTGGTGGCTACGGCGGCACCTACGGCAGAGCCCATGCCCATGCCCATGATGGCCCATGTGGCGCAGTCTATGCGGTGACGCGGTAGCATCATGTCGATGGCGTTGCGGGTGTCATCGAGAGTGTTGGCGCCTTCGTTGACGAGGATTACGTCAGGATTCTGTGCCATGACTTTTCTTACGGCGCTTAGTGCGCTCCAATGGGTCATAGGCACGGTCTGCGGCACGAAGCGCTGGGCGAATTTCTCGTTCTTGGCTTTGCTCTGTGACTGTATGTAGGGTACCCATGTCGGATCCATCAACAGCTTGTAGGAGGGTAGGGCGGCGAGCATGGCGTCGATTGATGACTCGAGGTCGCCTACTACGGGAGCGGCTATCTGTCGGTTTATGTCGATCTCCTCTGGGTCGATGTCGAGCTGAATGAACTTGCCTGCGGGATTCCATTTGCCGTGTCCGCGCGACAGAAGCCAGTTAAGGCGGGCTCCGACAAGCATCACTACGTCTGACTCCTCCATGAATGCGCTGCGCATGGAGTTGGCGCTCAGCGGGTGATTGTCGGGAAGAAGGCCTTTGGCCATCGACATCTGGTAGAACGGTATGCCCGTGCTCTCGACAAGTTTCTTGATCTTGTCGTCGATCTGGGCATAAGCGGCGCCCTTACCGATAAGGATTACAGGCTTCTTTGCCGATGCGAGGAGCTCCATGGCGCGGGTGACTGAGGCTTGCGACGGTATCATGGGCGGGCAAGGATCGACCGGAGTGTATAGTGTGGCTTCGGCGGCTGCACGGTCCATGACTGCGCCGAGACACGGAGTGGTTATGTCAAGATACACACCGCCGGGACGTCCCGACACGGCTGCGCGATATGCTCTTACTACGCCGGTCATGATGTCCTCGGGGCGGTTTATACGGTAAGCGGCCTTGACGAGCGGCTTGGCTATGTTGAGCTGGTCGAGGCCTTCATAGGTGCCTTGCATAAGGTCGATGGGCGGACGTTCGCTTGAGCCCGATATCTGTATCATAGGATAGCAGTTGACGGTGGCGTTGGTGGTGGCCGTAAGGCCGTTGAGGAAGCCGAGCGACGATACGGTAAGCAGTACGCCCGGAGTCTTTGTCAGAAAGCCGTGTGTAGCCGCGGCCATGCCCGCCTGCTGTTCATGGCGGAAGCCGAGAAATCTGATGCCCTCGCCCTGTGCGATGTAGGCAAATTCGGTCACCGGTATGCCTACAAGGCCGTACATTGTGTCGATGCCGACTTTTTTCAGCGCTTGTGTAAGTATCCACATACCCGTCACCTGATTGGCGGTCGAAGGGTCGGTATGGGGTATTGAAGCTAATGGATCGGTTATCATAGTTGAACTACGTTAAATCGTTAATATTGTTGATTTTGAAAAACCCATAGTGGTGCTCCGCTATTCGGCATGCACCACTATGGTGGCATATATCGAGTCCCTGCAAGGCGTGTTATTTGGCCGGTTCTGCGGGTTTTGGCATAGGAGCGGTGGTGCCGTTGGCTTTGAATTGTGCAAGCTGATCGGCTGTGTATCCGAGTGCGGATAGTACTTCGTCTGTATTTCCGCCCAATTCCGGACACGGGCCATAGGTAGGTTGATAATTGGATATGGTGAACGGTACACCTACGGTGACAAATTCACCTATCTTACCGCCCTGATTGATACGTACAAGTGTATTCCCGTCATAGAGCGACTCGTCTGTCATAATCTCTTTGGTCGACAATACCGGACCTACAGGTACTCCTGCCTTTGACAATAGTTCCGTGACTTCATACTTTGTCTTGGTGATGGTGAAGGTCTCGACACGTTTGTAAATTTCTTGTTTGTGCTTGTCGCGGGCGTCGGCTGTGTTGAAGTCGGGATTTGTAAGCCAATCATCGAACCCGAGTGCTTTGGCTGCAAGTTCAAATTCTTTTGCCCCGCGTTGGAGTATGACATATACATAAGCATTAGGATCAGTTTCCCATCCTTTACATTTGTAGGTCCATCCGAGAACACCGCTGCCCTCTTGGTTGCCGCTTCGCGGAACGAAGTCGCCGAATTTCTCATTAGGATACTGCGGGAACTGTGTAAGATAACCGATGCGGTCGAGCGTAAGTTGGTCGCGGGTCTTGATACGGCACAGGTTAAGACATGCGTTGTGCATCGACTGGTATACGAAGCTGCCTTCGCCGGTCTTCTCGCGCTGCAGCAGGGCGGCGAGGATGCCGATGGCGAGGTGCATGCCGGTGTTGGAGTCACCGAGGGCGGCTCCCGACTGGGTAGGAATATTATCGGGGCCTTCCCACCAACCTGTAGTGGAGGCGGCGCCGGCTGTAACCTGTGCTACGGGTTCATAAGCCTTGAGGTCCTTGTACTTTGACGATACGGGGAAACCCTTGATTGTGCCGTAGACGCACTTCGGGTTAAGGGCATGTACGGCTTCCCAGCTGAAACCGAGCTTGTCCATTGCTCCCGGGTGAAGGTTTTCGATAAATACGTCGGCACTTTTAATCAGTTTGGTAAGTATCTCTTTGCCGTCAGGAGTTTTGGCGTCCAATGCCAGCGACTTCTTGTCGGAGTTGAGCTGTAGGAAGTAGTAGCTTGGTTCGTCAGGAGCAAACTGTAGTTCGTTACGGGTGGCGTCGCCTACGCCGGGACGTTCTATCTTTATGACTTCGGCACCGAGCCATGCGAGCAATTGCGTACATGAGGGACCCGACTGCACTTCAGTGAAGTCGATCACCTTGATTCCTTGTAGAGGAGCTGTGTTCATAAACTTGAATTTTAGTGTGTAATAGAAAATGTTTGTTTTAGAATATTAACACGGTTATAGCCAAAAGGTTTTGTTAAATAAGATTTAGGTAGCGAATGTGTAAATATAAAGAGTTGTGTCGGAGATACACGATATGTTAAGCCCCATGATTAGCGCGAACGCGCGGTTCATGGGGTGTAATGAGTCTTACATGCAGGGCTTCGCGTCGGGGACGCGGGACATATACGGATGTCCATTCGGGATATGTCGCCTGTCTCCGACACTCTCCATATGATACCGTTTTTATATGGGTCCTGATTATTTTTAGTTTATGGATTAGCATTATGACGTTATGAATAACTCTTAATGCTTTTTTGTAATTTGTTATGAGTTTTGTGCTGTCATAATGTTAAAAATGAGATTTTTTTTGATGAATTTTGCAATCTTAAATACTTTTTAGTTATCTTTGTCGCAATTATTGCGCGGAGGCGCGGTTTTGTCTCGTACTTGTGCGGGGCTTATAATGGAGGATAATTAAGGTCTGTCCTCTGTTTTATTGACAAAATTATCTCTTTCAGTAATACTGCAATAATCCTACTGGGGGGGGGTAATTTCCTGTTAATCAGGTGGTTACATGAAACCCCATTTTAGAACTAAATAAATTATTGTAGTATGAAGAAAGTATTTTTGTTACTTTTCGCACTCTTGACTGTAGTGACGGCATCGGCCCAGATGCGCACCGTTAAAGGTCAGGTTGTGTACGCCGGCGACGGCGAACCCCTCGCGGGAGCTACTATCCTTCCCGTTGGAGGCAGCGGTACGGGCACCGCTACCGATGTTGACGGTCACTTTACTATCAGTGTCGACCGTTCAGTCTCAAAAATCAAAGTATCCTATGTGGGAATGAGCACTCAGGAGGTCCATATAACCGACGCTCCCATGCTCATAAAGCTTCACAATTCTGAAAACAATCTTGACGAGGTGATGGTCGTGGCTTACGGTACGGCCAAGAAGTCGGCTTATACCGGTTCGGCATCGGTGGTCAATGCAGCCGAAATTCAGGATCGTCTTGTGACCGACGTCACCAAAGTACTTGCAGGTACGGTGGCCGGTGTGCAGCTGCAAAGTACTACCGGTCAGCCCGGTACTGAGCCTACGGTGCGCATACGTGGTGTCGGCTCTATCAACGCTTCCACCAGCCCGCTCTATGTTGTGGACGGTATACCTTACGACGGTGGCATGCGCTCAATCAACCCGCAGGACGTTGAGTCGATCACCGTACTTAAGGATGCAGCTTCGGCTGCTCTTTACGGTGCGCGCGGTGCCAACGGTGTCATCCTCGTTACAACCAAGAAGGGTCGCGCAGGCGAAGCCAAGATCACTTTTGACGCCCGTTGGGGTGCCAATTCCCGCATGATCCCCAACTACGACGTGATCACTGATCCTGACGAGTATGTGCTCGACTTCTACAATTCGCGTCGCAACTATGTGCTCTCTATGGGCTATGACGAAGACTTCGCTCACAACTGGTCGGTAAACGGCATCAACGCAGGCCCCGGCACAAGTAATATCTTCGGCTATCAGATGTATACCATTCCCGAAGGTGAGAGCCTCATACTTCCCGACGGCACAATGAACCCCAACGCCACTCTCGGATATAAGGACGCCACCAACTACTTCATACCCGATGACTGGCAGAAAGGTACATATCATGACGGTTTCCGTCAGGAGTACAATCTTCAGGTATCGGGCGGTACCGACCGTTTCAATTACATGGTGTCTGCGGCTTATCTGACCGACGAGGGTATAATCAAGGAGTCTAATTATGACCGTCTGGCCACTCGTGCCACTGCCGAGTATCAGGCTAAAAAATGGCTCAAAATCGGAACCAATCTTTCTTACACTTATGAGTCGATGAACAGCCCGCAGTCTCAGCAGACTACAGGCCAGTCAAGCAATGCCTCGTATGTGGCCAACTTTATCGGCCCGATCTATCCTATGTTTATCCGTGACGTGGACGGCAACATAGTTCGCGACCCCATCACCGGCAATAAGCTCTATGACTTCGGTATGCGCGGTACGGGTACAGTGCTTCCCGACAGCGATACCAAATGGCGTTATTCACGTTCGTTCCTTGCCGGAGGTAATCCCACCGGAACACTTATCTATGACAAGTCGGAGTATCTTTATGACGTGTTCAACGGCAAGTGGTTTGCTCAGCTTACTCCTATTGACGGACTTACACTTACCGGTACTGCAGGCTACTATCTGCGTAACCGCCGCTTCAACTATCTTGCCAACAGCAAGTACGGCCAGATGGCAAATTATGGCGGTCAGATACAGCAGCTCTCTACCCGCACAAGCTCGATCAACCTTCAGGGTCTCGCCAACTACCGAAAGACATTTGCTGAAGTTCATGACGTAGACATTCTCGTAGGTTACGAGAGCTATGAGCTTCAAGTCGATGAAATGGGCGGAGAAGGTATGAACATATTCAACAACAAAAACCATACGCTCTCCAACATCATTGACGAAAAAGATGTATACGGAAGTCAGGACAATTATGCCACACGCGGTATATTCGGACGTGTCAACTACAGCTATGACGGCCGCTACTACGGCAGTGTAAGCTATCGTCGTGACGCCTCGTCACGTTTCCACCCGAGTCATCGCTGGGGTAACTTCTGGTCTGTATCGGCCGCTTGGGACATCTCCAAAGAGAAGTTCATGGAGGATTTCGTGAATGTCGACATGCTTAAGTTCAAGGCCTCTTTCGGTCAGCAGGGTAATGACGGCATAGGCAACGACTATGCTTACATCAACCAGTACAATCAGGCAGGTGCCGACGGTGTGTGGTCGGTAGGTACTCTTTATTATAAAGGTAATCCCGATCTTACTTGGGAAACCTCCAACTCCTTCAACACCGGTTTTGACTTCAGCTTCTGGCAGGGCAAGCTCTCCGGTACACTCGAGTACTTCCTCCGCCAGACCTCCGACATGCTTTACTATCGTCCTACCGGTCCGTCGCTCGGCTTCTCTTCGATGCCTATGAACGTAGGTTCGATGCGTAACAGCGGTCTTGAACTGGAGCTTATCTATCGTCCGATTGAGACCCGTCATATCACTTGGGATGTTAACTTCAACCTCACTTACGTACGCAATAAGGTCATCAAGCTTGCTCCCGAGCTTAACGGTACTTGGATCAGCGGCTCACGCATCTATGAGGAGGGCAAGTCGATGTATCAGCTCTATCTCGTGAAGTATGCGGGAGTTGATCCCGAAAACGGCGACGCTCTGTATTGGGCAAAGAAGTCTGACGGCACCGAAGAGGCTACCGCCGACTACAACCTCGCTTTTTCCGGCAACGTGGCCCGCGGCTATGTGGCCAACCGTCAGTCGACAGGCAACATCCTGCCTCCCGTATACGGTGGTTTCGGTACTTCGCTTAGCGCTTACGGCGTTGACTTCTCGATCCAATGCGGCTATCAGCTCGGAGGTAAGATCATGGACTATGGCTATCAGCTGCTGATGCACGGCGCCAACTCTTCTGACAAGGGTACCGCCATGCATGTGGACTCGCGCAATGCTTGGACTCCCGAGAACCCCAATACCGACGTTCCCCGTCTTGACTGGGGCGCTCAGTACACAAACCGTACAAGCGACCGCTGGCTTGAGAAGTCAGATTACTTCTCGATCAACAACATTACCCTCGGATACACCTTGCCGGCCGCCTTCACTCAGAAGTTCGGTATCGAAGCCGTGCGTGTTTACGGTGCAGCTGACAATGTGGCTCTCTGGTCGGCCCGCAAGGGACTTGATCCCCGTCAGGGTTACGTGCAGAGTGCTGCCGGTTACTATGCTTCGCTCCGCACTGTATCGGGTGGTATAAAGGTGACTTTCTGATAAATAATATTGTAAAATCACACAACAAGATTAAATGATGAATAAATTCAGTAAAATATTATATACGGTTCTTGCCGGTGTTATGATGGCCGGCTGTAACGACCTCGACACGGAGCCGATGGGCGGTATAATCACTGACGACCAGCGTCAGGATGTGATAGAGAACATGCCCGAGAAACTCAAGGATGCGGTAACCGCTATCTTTGCCAACTTCTACGCTACCGAGGGTGCTTATGATGACTTGCTCGACTTCGGTTATCCTACAATAATGATAACTCTCGACTCGCGCAGTCAGGACTTCATCACTACCGAACCGGGTGCTTACGGTTGGTTTGAGCCGCCGGTGAAGTTTCAGGACAATACCGCTACGAGCCCTTACTCCCGTATTATCTGGGGTATTATGTACAACACCATCTTCTCGGCCAACGAGGTGCTCGGCATGATTGATAACGACACCGATAACGAGACTTATCAGTTCTATCTCGGTCAGGCCCATGCCGCACGTGCTTATGCTTACTGGGTGCTCGCTCAGGTATATCAGTTCAATTACGTAGGTCACGAAAATGCGCCTTGTGTGCCTATCATTACCGATGAGAATGCCGAAGAGGCTCTTGTAAACGGCGCCAAGCGTTCGTCGGTAGAGGATGTATACACCCAGATGATCAACGACCTCAATCGTGCCGAAGAGCTCATGGACGGTAACTCGCACGCTCTTCGTGACGACAACCGCTACATAGACCTTGACGTTGTGAAGGCTATACGTGCAAGAGTGTACCTCTGCATGCAGAAGTACGACAAGGCTGCCGATGATGCTTACGACGTGATCATGTCGGGTAGCTTCTATCCGTTGTCAGCCGATGAAGCCGGTGTGCCGGGATTCAATGTGCTTGACACTCACAACTGGATATGGGGTATCCCCGTATCGGAGGTTGACGCCCGCGGTCTTTATACATTTACCGGATTTATGGGTTCATATTCTTACGGATATGCTTACGCCGGTATGTGGCAGACCATTAACAGCAGTTTCTTCGACGAAATACCCGATGAGGACGTACGCAAGAGCTGGTGGATCAGCACTGACCGCTACTCCAACGCCTACAATTACAGCGCCATGTACGGACCTTACACCGCCGCTCAGTATCTTGACGGAATGGGTGCCCCCGACTATGCCGTTACCAAATTCGCTCCCTATAAGGATGTCCTTGAGCAGACTCTCGGTGCCTGCGACGTACCTCTGATACGTATCGAGGAGATGCAGCTTATCTTGGCCGAGTCTCTTGCCATGGGATCAATCCCCAACGACGGTAAGGATATGCTTGAGTCGTTTGTCAACCGTTATCGTTGGCTTGATGCCGAGAACCCATATGTATGTCCCGCCACTACTCCCGAAGGCATACGCGATGAGATATGGAAGCAGCGCCGTATCGAACTTTGGGGCGAAGGCATGGCTTACTTTGACAGCATGCGCCTGAACAAAGGTATCGACCGCAGCAATGCAGAAAACTGCGGCGGCGAGTTCAAGTTCAAGATACCCGCAGGCGAGGCTGTGCTGCTCTATCAGATCCCCAATGCGGAGATCGAGGGTAACCCCGCGCTGACTACGGCCGATCAGAACCCAACAGGCTCGGCACAGCCGTTCCTCGTACAATAACGAAAAACGGGAACGAGTTTCCCGTCATGTTACTTAAGAAGTAACGATTTTACTACAAAAATTGACCTAATGACAGGGCGCGCCGTGAGGCGTGCCCTGTCTGTTATATCAGAATAGTCTAATTTAAAATTTTCGCTATTTTTGACAAAATTAAGAGTTAAGTGTTATAATTATTGAGTAACTTAGCAACTTAATTTTTTCAAAGGATGATGAAACGACGTAATTCACTGTTGGGCCGAGGGGTTGTAATATTTTTTGTTGGAGCACTCGCATTGAGCGCAATTGCCGCCACACGCAGCAACAAGGCCGAGATTACCCGCAATCTCGATATATTCAATGCTCTTTATAAAGAGCTGCAGACCAATTATGTGGACTCTATCGATGCCGAGAAATCAATCAATACGGCCATTGCCGCAATGCTCAACGACATCGACCCCTACACCGAGTACTTTCCGGCAAGCGCTCAGGAAGACCTGACGATGATGACGTCCGGCGAATATGCCGGTATCGGGTCTCTTATTGTCGAAAAGCCCGGACAAGGGGTGTTTATATCGGAGCCTTATTTCGGCACCCCCTCGCAGGAAGCCGGATTGAAAGCCGGCGATCTCATCATGATGATTGACAACGACACGGTGACCTCATGGCACAGCGCTCAGGTGAGCGAGCGCCTGAAAGGACAGGCCGGTACGCCGTTGAAAGTTACCGTAAAGCGTCCATATGTGGAGGACTCCATCCTTACATTTGACCTTGTGCGCCGTAAGATACAGATGCCTGCCGTGCCATATTACGGAGTGGTTAAGGATAATATAGGTTACATCTATCTTACATCGTTTACCGACAAGGCGGCCAACGATGTGCGCAATGCGCTTATCGAACTCAAAAAGGATCCCCGTGTCAAGTCGATTGTACTCGATCTTCGTGGCAACCATGGCGGTCTGCTTGAGGCGGCGGTGAAAATAGTTGGCCTGTTTGTCCCGAAAAATACCGAGGTGCTGCGTACTCGCGGCAAGGGTCTTCTTAATGAGAAGGTTTATAAAACGACATCGGCCCCGATCGACACGAAGATACCGTTGGCTGTGTTCATCGACGGTGCTTCTGCGTCGAGTTCCGAGATTACTGCCGGAGCGCTTCAGGATCTGGACCGTGCCGTCATTATCGGCAGCCGCTCGTTTGGCAAGGGGCTTGTGCAGTCTACCCGCCAGTTGCCTTATGACGGCATGCTTAAAGTCACCATAGCCAAGTACTACATACCGAGCGGACGACTTATACAGGCTATAGACTACAGCCACCGCAATCCCGACGGCTCGGTGGCCCGTATTCCCGACTCGCTTACCAACGTGTTCAAGACTGTGCACGGCCGTGAGGTGCGCGACGGTGGCGGCATAACTCCCGATGTGTCTATCGACTATGGTGAGGTTAATCGCCTTACATACAATATCGTCAGCGACAACTGGGCGTTTGACTATGCCACTAAGTTTGCGGCTGAACATCCCGAGATAGGTCCCGCGGCGGATTTTGACATAACCGACTCTATATTCACCGATTTCAAGTCGTTCATCAATCCCGAGAAGTTCAATTACGACAAGGCTTGCGAGCAGATGGTGGCTGCGCTTAAGAAAACTGCCGAGGTCGAGGGCTACATGAACGACTCGGTAAAGAAAGAGCTTGATGTTATTGAAAAACTGCTTAAGCATAATCTCGGACATGACCTTGACAATAACCGCGACGATATAGTGGATATTCTGGCCGGCGAGATAATAAAGCGCTACGATTATCAGAAAGGACAGGTGATTCAGACTCTCAAACGTGACACGGCACTCGATTCCGCGGCTGTGATACTTAATGATAAGGCTCGTTATACGTCGATATTATCACCTATAAAAAAGTCGTGACTCAATGGACTTGGAGCAGTTATGCGCCAAGATGCTGACTGCCTCGCGGCGGAAAGCGGTCTTGAGCGCTCTTGAAGACTCTGCCGTAAGGCACGTGACTATGTACGGGCTTGCCGGCTCGGCGGCTCCTATGCTTATGGCGTCGCTGCCCCCACTGTCGGCACCGGTGCTTGTAGTGGGCGACTCGCTTGATGACGCAGGTTATCTGTATCATGACCTTTCGAGAGCGCTTGGCGAAAGCGCCGTGCTTATGTTTCCGTCGGGTTATAAGCGTTCTATCAAGTACGGACAGCCTGAACCCCCTTCGCAGATCATGCGCACGGAGGTGCTTAATCGCTGGGGCGTTGATCCGGCACTTCGTTATGTCGTGACATATCCTGAGGCTTTGGCTGAAAAAGTGGCGTCGCGCAATACTATCGACGAACATACTTTAAGACTTTCAACCGGTTCGTCGGCCGACATAACCGAAATAAAAAAATGGTTGCGCGAGAACGGCTTCGAGGAGGTGGACTACGTATATGATCCCGGGCATTTCGCAGTTCGCGGCTCTATACTCGACATATTCGGTTACAGTTACGAAGAGCCTTTCCGTATTGACTTTTTCGGCGACGATATAGAGTCGATACGCAGCTTCAATATCGAAACCCAATTGTCGGAGCGTAAGTTTGATGACATATCGATCACGTCCAATGTGGCGTCGAGCTCCGAGGGCTCGTTGCTTGACTACATTTCGCACGACACTCTGATATGGATGCGTGATCCCGCCTACACCGTGGAGCGTATCAAGGCCATTGCCGCCGAGTCATTCAGCAGCAGTGCCTTGATAGCCGATGAGGGCGATGCTTCGGCCATGTCGCAGATAGTCGACCCCGAACGTTTTGCCGGTGAACTTGCGGACTTTAAACTCGTATCATTCACGTCGGCGCTTGATGTGCCGTCAGGTACGAAGGCGGCTATCGGTTTCGGGTGTACGCCTCAGGGCATATATCATAAAAATTTCGATTTGATCAGTGACTCGTTCGGCAAATTGCTGGCCGACGGATACACCATATATATATTAAGTGACTCGGAGAAGCAGATAGAACGTCTGCGGGCCATATTTGCCGACCGGGGCGACGACATCGTGTTCACCTCGGTCATAACCACGGTCCATGAGGGTTTTGTGGACCATGCCGTGAAGATGTGTGTGTTTACCGACCATCAGATTTTTGACCGCTTCCATAAATACAGTCTCAAAAGTGACCGCGCCCGTTCTGGTAAACTGGCATTGTCGTTGAAAGAGCTCGGCCAGATAGAACCGGGCGACTACATAGTCCATGTAGACCACGGAGTGGGACGTTTCGGCGGTCTTATACGCACCGAGGTCAACGGTCGCATGCAGGAGATGATAAAGTTGGTGTATCTTAACAACGACCTGCTGCTTGTAAGTATACATTCGCTCCACAAACTGTCGAAATACCGTGGTAAGGAGGGCGTCGAGCCTCGTATAAACCGTCTCGGCTCCGGTGCGTGGAACAAGATGAAGGACCGCACCAAGTCCAAGCTCAAGGATATAGCGCGCGACCTGATCAAGCTTTATGCCGCGCGTAAGGACGAAAAGGGATATGCCTACTCGCCCGACAGCTATCTGCAGCAGGAGCTTGAAGCTTCGTTTTTGTATGAGGACACTCCCGATCAGCTTACCGCCACTCAGGCGGTTAAGGCCGATATGGAGTCGGCGCGTCCTATGGATCGTCTGGTGTGCGGTGATGTCGGTTTCGGCAAGACAGAAGTCGCTATACGTGCGGCGTTCAAGGCGGCCACCGACAACAAGCAGACCGCAGTGCTCGTGCCAACGACCGTGTTGGCTTACCAGCACTACAATACATTTAAAGATCGACTTAAGGACTTCCCTGTGAGGGTGGAGTATCTGTCGCGTGCGCGTTCGGCCAAAGATGTCAGACTCATACTTGCCGACCTTGCCGAAGGCAAAATAGACATACTTATAGGTACACATAAGATAATAGGCAAGGATGTGAAGTTCAAGGACCTCGGTCTGCTTATCGTCGACGAGGAGCAGAAGTTTGGCGTTGCGGTCAAGGAGAAACTTAAGCAGCTTAAGGTAAATGTCGACACACTTACCATGTCGGCGACGCCGATACCGCGTACATTGCAGTTCTCACTCATGGGTGCCCGCGACCTTTCGGCCATAACCACTCCTCCGGCCAATCGTTATCCTATACTTACATCGCTCAACGCCCTGAACGATGACATAATCACCGAGGCCGTGAATTTCGAGATGTCGCGCAACGGTCAGGTATTTATCGTGAACCCGCGCATAGAGGGGCTTTATGACCTTGAGGCTATGGTGAAGCGTCTTGTGCCTGACGCGCGTACTATAGTCGCCCACGGTCAGATGCCGCCCGAAAAACTGGAAAAAGCCATAATGGATTTTTCCAATCACGATTACGACGTGCTTCTCGCCACCACTATAATAGAGTCGGGTATCGACATGCCCAATGTCAATACGATAATCATAAATGACGCGCACAAGTTCGGCCTCAGTGAGTTGCACCAGCTTCGCGGACGAGTGGGCCGTAGCTCGCGCAAGGCATTCTGCTACCTTCTTGTGCCGCCTCATGCACCGCTGACTCCGGTTGCGCGTCGTCGACTGCAGGCCATAGAGAGTTTCAGCGAGCTCGGCAGCGGCATACATATAGCCATGCAGGATCTTGATATACGCGGTGCCGGCAATCTGCTCGGCGCGGAACAGTCGGGCTTCATAGCCGACCTCGGTTACGAGACTTATCAGCGCATACTGAAAGAGGCTGTGATGGAGCTGAAAAACGAAGAATTTGCCGACACGCTTACCGCTTCTGACAGCACTTCCGGTGAAGAAGAGTTTGTGGCTGACTGTGCGGTGGAGAGCGATATGGAACTTCTGCTTCCGCCCGATTATGTGCCGCAGGAGAGCGAGCGCATAAGTCTGTACAAAGAGCTCGACGGTATAGAACGCGAGCTTGATCTGCAGCGCTTCAGGCTACACCTTGAAGACCGTTTCGGCAAGATACCTAAAGTTACGGCCGAACTGCTCCGTGTGCCGCGTCTGCGCTACCTTGCACGGCGTCTCGGCATAGAGAAGATTGTACTTAAACAGGAGCAGATGTACATGTATTTTGTCGACGATAACAACAAGGCTTACTATCAGTCGCCCATGTTCGGCCGCATATTGAACTATCTGCAGGCTCATCCACGCCGCTGTCGTATAAGGGAGAAGAACGGACGACGCAGCCTTGCCATAACCGATGTGCCTACCGTTGAGGAGGCAGTGGCTCTGCTTCAGGAAATACTGTCGCTCAATTCGATATGACGCCGATGGAGTTTGTCGAGGTCACGCCTGAAGAGTACCGGCAGCTTTTCCCGTCACCGCCGCATGTGTATAATAGTGTGGCTTTTACGGAACTTAACCGTGGAAAATGTGAGGATGTAAAGTATGTGGTATTTCGTGAGGGCAAGATACGGGGCGGTATCGTACTCGGACTACGCGACGGTGTGTGGCAGTCGCCTTTTTCGGCGCCTTTCGGCGGTTTCACGTTGCTTCGGCCTCAGCGTATCGAGTATATCGAGCACATGGCCCGGTGTATGGGTGATTTTGCCGGCATGGCCGCTCGTCCTGTCAGGATTATACTTCCTCCTGTGCCTTACGACGATAGTCTGATCACAAAGTGTGTGAGCGCTTTTTCACGTATGCCGCAGTGCGATATATTTTATGATGTAAGCTATCATTACGAACTTCAGGGTGTCGCGGCCGTAAGCCGCAAGGCACGCGGAGCATTAAGGGAGTCTGCACGTTATGATTTTGCTTTTGAACGTCTTGAAGGTAGCGATGCCGATGTAGTACGAGTATATGATATTGTAAAGCTTAACCATGACGCCAAAGGTTATCCTGTGAAAATGTCATGCTGTGAGGTCATAGACACTGTCAAGATAATCCCCGCCGACCTATTTGTGTTGAAAGTATCCGGACGCGACGTAGCCGCTGCTGTGGCCTTTCATGTATCGCCGGGTGTGGTGCAATTGATATACTGGGGCGACATTCCGGGCATGTCGCCAATGCGTGTCATGAACCGTTTGGCTTTCGAACTGTCGTCGTACTATCGCGACAGGGGGGTGCATATAATGGATTTGGGACCGTCGACCGAAGCCGCGATCCCAAATTACGGTTTGTGCGCGTTCAAAGAGAGCTGGGGTTGCCGTCCCTCATTGAAGCCGCAGGTCATTATCAGACCATCATCTCATATATAAGTCGTGTATCGTCGGGCGTAAGTCTGACATAGTTGCCTATCGGGTTGCCTTTGTGCTCGTGCAGTTTGTTGACAAGGCGGTCTATGTCGGGGTGCTCTATGCCGAGTTGCGACAATGTTACCGGCATGCAGATGCTTACGTAGAACTCCTTTAGTTTGCTTACACCTTCGCGTATTATCTCTTCCCGCGACAAGCCTTTTTCGTCGACCTTCATGACCCGTGTGGCAAACTGCAACACCTTGCCGGGATTTTTAGCCGCCACGTAAGCCATCCATGCAGGATTGACTACGGCAAGTCCTGCGCCGTGTGCCACATCATATATGGCGCTGAGTTCATGTTCCATGAAGTGTGAGGCCCAGTCCTCCACGCGTCCCGTGCCGCACAGCCCGTTGTGGGCGAGTGTGCCGCTCCACATTATATTGGCCCGCGCCTGATAGTCGTAAGGATTGGCAATGACTTTTGGCGCTTCCTCCATTATGGCGGTCAGAAGCCCTTCGGCCACGCGGTCGGTGACTTCACAGTCGGGAGTATTTGTAAAATAACGTTCAAATATATGAGCCATCATGTCGACTATGCCGCAGGCCGTCTGGTAGGCCGGAAGAGTGAATGTGAGTTCCGGATTCATTATGGCAAACTTAGGTCGCAGGGCGCTCTCCGTACGCAGACTTAGTTTTATCAGACCGTCGCGTTTTGTTATGACCGAGTTGCCTGAACCTTCACTGCCGGCCGCCGGTATAGTGAGCACTACACCTACGGGAAGCGCTTTTTTCACAATCTTCTTACCGCAATAGAAGTCCCAGAAATCGCCTTTGTAAGGAGCTCCGCAGGCTATGCCTTTGGCTGTATCGATAACGGAGCCTCCGCCTACGGCCAGAAGAAAGTCTACTTCGTTGTCGCGCACCAAGTCTATGCCTTCATACACACGGTCATCGGTCGGATTCGGCTTTATGCCTCCGATCTCCAACCGTTTTATTCCGGCCTCGTCGATTGATTGCCTTACACGGTCGAGCAGTCCGCTTTTTATCACCGAACCGCCTCCGTAAACGATGAGTACGTTTTTGGCGCCGAAGTCTTTAAGGAGCTGTCCGGTGGACTTTTCCGTATCGCGGCCGAATACGTATTTTGTCGGTGCCCAAAGGGTGAAATTGTCCATGACCTTCGATTTTAAATGTTATCGGCGGTTTCCACCCTTCTTGGCTTTCTGCTGTTCGCGCAGCATGGCCTGCTGCTGACGCTGTGCTTCTTCAAGACGGGCCATAAAGCCTGACTTCTTGCGGGGCTTCTTGGCTGCCTCTTTCATTTTTGCGCGCATTTTCTCTTCATTTACAACATGACGGAAAATGTAGGTCTGCACAATAGTGATGAGCAGCGACAGGAAGTAATAGTATGACAGACCGGCCGCATAGTTGTTGAAGAACACAAGGAACATTATGGGCATGAGGTACATCATCCACTTCATGCCGGGCATTGCGGTGCTCGACGGCTGGCTGGCCATGGTTATCTTGGTGTATATGATGTTGGTCGCGGTCATCAGCAGACAGAACAGCGACAGATGATTGCCGAAGTACTCGGTCACCAGAGGTATGTTGCCTGTCCATGACAATATGGCGTCGGGAGCCGAGAGGTCTTTGGCCCAAAGGAATGCCTGTCCGCGCAGTTCGATACATGAAGGGAAGAACGTGAACATGGCTATCAGCACCGGCATCTGCAGCAACATGGGCAGACATCCGGCCATAGGATTGGCGCCGGCTTTTGAATAGAGAGCCATTGTCTTTTGCTGGCGTGTCATGGCGTTTTCCTGTCCGGGGTACTTGTCGTTGATCTCCTTTATCTCGGGAGCCAGAAGGCGCATCTTGGCCTGAGACATGTAGCTCTTGTAGGTGAAGGGGAAGATGATAAGTTTTATGAATATGGTGAGCAGGAGTATTATGATACCGTAGTTGGTGAACCAATGGCCGAGAATGTCAAATACAGGTATTATTATCCAGGTGTTGATCCAGCGGAAGAGGGCCCAGCCGAGCGGTATGAGTCTTGTGAGATTGAGATTCTCGTCGGGCTGAAGATTGCTCTGTAGGTCGGAGAGCAGGGGATAGAGGTTGGGTGCGATGAGAATGTCAAATGCCGCCGGCACGGGGTTGCCTGCATTGTAGTCAAGTGTTGTGACGGCGTCAAGCTCTTTCAGGTAGTCGGAGTGCTCTTTGGTCAGCACACGCGAGGTGAGGTTGGCGCTGTTGAAGTGATTCTTTGCAATGAATGCCATCGAGAAGAACTGATTTTTGTATCCGATCCACTTGATGCGTTCGTTGATTTCTTCATCGTCGTTGGAGGTCTCTTTAAGATTTTCTACGTCGCCGCCGGCATACTTGTAGTAGATGGCCGAATTGCGTTCCTCAAAGATACGGCCCTTTTCCTGACGTATCATCTTCTGGCTCCACAGGAAGTCCATGGTAGCCACATTTGACGGAATTATCGACTGCATGCCTTGCTGTACAATCTCCATCTTCACTACGTAGCTTTCGGGGGCCAAGGTGTAGCGCATGCCGAATGAAGCGCCGTTGCCGAGGTTAAGCGACATGAGCACTGTGCTGTCGTTCTCCTGAATTGGGGTGAAGTAGAAGTCGCGTGTGTCAAACTCGCGGTCGGCTGAATTGAGCACAAACGAGTATATGTCGTCGTCACCGTTTATTACGACGACTTTGCCGCCGCGGTAAGAGTCATATTTCTTTAACTCGGCACGCGATATTACGCCGCCTTTGCTTGACAGATCAAGCGCTATTACGTCGTTTTCAAGTTTAAGCGTCTTGTTTTCGCCGTGCAGGTATCGCGCAAAACCGTGATACTGCGACAGATTGCGCAGTGTTGACTTGACCGAAGCTATTGCTTGGTTCATGACGTTGACCGGCGGAAGTGTTGTAGAGCTTAACTCCGGGTGTACGAGATAGTTTATGTTGATGTCGGTAGAGTCTACCTTTACATATCCGTTGACATTGTTGCCGTCGGTTGACAGATGCATCTGCGGAGTGTTGAGCTCGTAGCGGCCGGTGGAGTCGGCTTCGCCGTACTGTCTTATGGCTCCGGCAAGCATGGTCATTTCGGCCGGAGTAAGAGTATCGGCTTTCGACGCCAGCAAGTCGTCGGTGGCGGCTTGTGCCTGATCGGTTGTCATCTCTTCGACGGGCATTTTGCTGTCAGGGTGTGGCTCGGGTTGGTTCAGCCACATGAAACCGAGTATGATCGCTCCCATCAGGAGCAGTCCTAACATTGTGTTTTTATCCATTATTTATCGTTTTTATATGCGATGGCAGCTTTAATAAAATCTATGAATATGGGGTTTGGACTCAATACCGTCGAGGAGTACTCGGGGTGATATTGAGTGCCTATGAACCAGCGGTGGTCGGGTAGCTCCACGACTTCGACAAGACGGGTGTCAGGATTTTCTCCCACACACTTCATGCCGGCGGCTTCAAAGCGCTCTCTGTAGTCATTGTTGAACTCAAAGCGGTGGCGGTGGCGTTCGCTGACCTCGGTGGCGCCGTAAGCTTGGGCCGCTCTTGAGCCGGGTGTGAGCCTGCAATCGTAGGCTCCGAGGCGCATTGTGCCACCTTTGTCGGTGACCGATTTCTGTTCTTCCATAAGGTCGATGACATTGTCGGGAGTGTTGGGGTTCATCTCCGTCGAGTTGGCCTCGGGAAGCCCGAGTACGTTGCGGGCAAACTCGATGACCATACACTGCATGCCGAGGCAGATGCCAAATGTCGGCACGTCATGCTCGCGACACCACTTCAGGGCCACAAACTTGCCCTCTATACCGCGGTGTCCGAAGCCCGGAGCCACTATTACTCCGTCAAGCGGCGAGAGCTTCTCGTTAACATTGTCCTCGTTTAGTTTTTCGGAATGTATGTATACAAGATTGAGCTTGCGGTTGTTGTACGTAGCCGCTTGAAACAGAGCCTCGTTGATCGACTTATACGCGTCCTGTAGCTCGACATATTTACCCACAAGACCTATGGTGACCTCTTCGTGGGCGTTCTCCATCATTTCAAGGAAGTTGAGCCATGGAGCCATGTGCGGTTCTCCTTTAACCGGCACTTGGGTTTTGTTGAGCACTATCTCGTCAAGATGCTGTTCGTGCATCTTAACAGGCACTTCATATATTGACGGCACGTCGACCGACTGTATCACGGAGTCGGGAGCCACATTGCAGAACCGCGCGATTTTGTAACGCATCTCTTTCGGGATATCGCGTTCGGTGCGGAGTACAAGTATGTCGGGCTGTATACCGACTTCCTGCAGCTGTTTTACGGAGTGCTGTGTGGGCTTGGTCTTTAGCTCCTTGGCGGCATGTATGTAGGGCACATATGTGAGGTGGATGCAAAGGGCGTTATGACCGAGTTCCCATATTAGCTGACGTACCGCTTCGAGGTAAGGCAGCGACTCGATGTCGCCTACGGTGCCTCCTATTTCGGTGATTATGTAGTCAAATTTGCCCGTATTGCCGAGCAGTTTTACGTTGCGTTTTATCTCGTCGGTTATATGGGGTATTATCTGTACTGTCTTGCCGAGATAGTCGCCTCGGCGCTCTTTGTCGATAACGCTTTGGTAGATGCGTCCGGTCGTGACATTGTTGGCGCGTGTTGTCGGTACATTTGTGAAACGCTCGTAGTGACCGAGATCGAGGTCAGCTTCATGGCCGTCGACAGTCACGTAGCACTCGCCGTGTTCGTAGGGGTTCAATGTACCCGGATCAATGTTTATGTAGGGGTCAAACTTCTGTATTGTCACCCTGAGACCGCGTGCTTTGAGCAGACACGCGAGTGATGACGATATGATCCCTTTGCCGAGGGATGACACAACGCCACCTGTTACAAATATATATTTTGTTTCCACGCTGATTGGAGTTTTATTTCCAAGGCGCAAAGTTAGTGATTTTAAATTATAAATCATAACGGTATGTGGCAATTGTCGATGCAAAAAGAAGCCCCAGTTTCACAACTGAGACTTCCCCGGAAAAATTAGTGAATGTTGATTGTGCGATATCTTTAGTCTCACATTCCCCCATTGATACAATTAGGTACCAAAGGTAATTGTAACATACCTTTACATATCCTGTAGTCATTGAAAGCGGGAAATCTATGTATGGAGCCGACATCTTGAGACCCGGGAAGGGAATATGTCGGAAAATTCGGTCTTGTGTTATGTTAGGTTGCCGGATTTATATACTTGGATTCTGATCTCTCAATGAATGTTATGGCAAAGATAGCATTTTTTCCGAAACAATAGGCATGACATAGGCATTATTCTTAAAAAAGATGCGGTCTTTGAAGCTCGAGGGAATATCGATGTTTGGGGTTGCGTTGTAAATATTGACGTATGAATACTATTACTTTGTTGAAATTCAAGCCGGTCACGGTCGATGCCACTTCCGATATACTGCCGCTGCTCCATTATGCGGCGAGCCGTACGTGTGATTATACTCTTGCCGGCATACTTATGTGGGCGGACTATTTTAAATACGAGTACGCTATAGTGCATGATACTCTGTTTATTCGCGGTGTTGCTGAGAACGATAAGTCACAGTCCGCTTTTTCAATGCCTATAGGACGATTGTCGTTGCGCAAGTCTCTGGCCATGATACGTGATTATTGTGACGCGGAGGGTATAAAGCCGATGTTCTCGGCTGTACCGGAGGATCGTCTGTCTGACTTCTACTGCCTCGGAGCGTGCCGTATAGAGGAACTCACCGACTGGGCCGACTATCTGTATGACGCCGGGCAGCTTGCCACACTTGCCGGCAACAAATACAGTAAGAAGCGCAACCATGTCAACCGCTTTGTCGGTGAACATCCCGATTACAGTTTCGAACCTATTACCGGAAGCAATATAAAGGCGGTAAAAGAGTTTTATGCTTCCGATGTTTTTGCCGGCGATGACCGTTCGGGCACTGCCGGCGAGGAGCGGCGTCAGGTATTTGGTATACTTGATGAATATGACCGTTTGCCGTTTGAGGGTGCGGTTCTTTCCACTCCTTCAAACGGAGTTGTGGCTTTTACGGTAGGCGAGGTGATTGGCGATACTCTGTTTGTACATATAGAGAAGATGAATCACTCCGTAAACGGAGCGGGAGAGGCTGTTAACAAGCTGTTTGCAGCTGCAATGCTGGACCGCTACGGTGTAACTTATATAAACCGCGAAGAGGATGTGGGTGATGAGGGTTTGCGTAGGGCCAAGCAGTCTTATCATCCTATTATGTTGCTGAAAAAATACAATCTGTCGTTTTAGAGTAATACTTTTGTCGGATGTTCTTTTAGTTGTGTTTTTATTTGAAAAAAAGTTTTTGTAACTTTACATGGAAACATAAACAAGCTTCCGCTATGAAACTTCATTTACCGCCACGTCATGACGGCAGCCGCGGATCGATAGACACCGATGGGCATCGCCTGATAATTATCGGAGCTAACGGCTCGGGTAAGACACGTTTTGCCGAACGGCTTATCGGGGAGCTTGCCGGACGTTCGTTCCGCATCTCTGCACTCAATGCGCTTTATCGTTGCGAGCATGACCCTTCGGCTGGTTCTATTGACGAACTTTACAAGTCGGCCGCCGCGCAGTCGTCGTTTATGCGCGATGATATCAAGACTCAGTTTGACCGGTTGTTTATGCTGCTTATATATGACGAGATGCTCAATCTTTTCGCTCATAAGATAGCGGATGCCTCCGGCGAAGGAGTGCCTATTAAGGAGAGCCGTCTTGACAAGGTTGTGAACGAGTGGCAGGAGGTGTTTCCCGATAGCAAGATTCTGCGTGAGGGGAGCCGTATACTTTTCAGTCGTCAGGTGGGCGACAGTTACTCGTCGATGAAGTTGTCTGACGGAGAGAAGGCTGTGCTTTATTATTTCGGAGCCGTGCTGTACGCTCCTGAAAAGGCGGTGGTGTTTGTTGACAATCCGGGCATGTTTCTGCATCCGAGTATAACCGGCATGATATGGGACAGGGTTCAGATGCTCCGTCCTGACTGTACATTTATATACACCACCCATGATGTGGAGTTCCTGTCATCGCGAAGCGATAATCTGGTGGTATGGGTACGTGACTATGATGCGTCGGCCGCGACGTGGGACTATGTGGTGCTGCCGGCCGGTTCGGCAATTGGCGAAGACCTGTATATGACGCTTGTTGGGGTCAGAAAACCTGTGCTTTTTATTGAGGGTGACGCCAATCACTCCATCGATGCCAAGCTGTATCCGCTTGTGTTTAAGGATTATACCGTGAGGTCGCTCGGCAGCTGCAACAAGGTTATAGAGGCTACACGCACGTTCAATGATTTAAGCTCATTCCATCATCTTGACAGTCACGGAATAGTCGATCGTGACCGCCGTGATGCAAAAGAGGTCAAGTATCTGCGCGACAAGAAGATATTCGTCCCCGATGTGGCTGAAATAGAAAATATACTGATGCTCGAAGAGGTAATACGCACGGTGGCTCATCGTCAGGGCCGCAATGAGGCACGTGTGTTTGAGCACGTCAAGAAGTCTATTCTCGGTCAGTTCAAGCAGGATATAAAACAGCAGGCCCTTCTGCATACCCGTCATCGCGTAAAGCGTATTATCGAGTATCGGGTCGACGGACGTTTCCCGAACATAGCGCGTCTTGAGGATCATATCGCCAATCTTGTGCATGAGATCATGCCTCGGGCTATGTATGAAAACTTCTGCCGGGAGTTTCACTCTTATGTGGCTGATGGCGATTACGGTGCGGTCCTGCGGGTCTATAATCAGAAGTCGATGGTGCCGGGGTCAAATGTGGCCGGGTTATGCGGGCTTGCAAACAAAGATGCATATATAAAAGTTATAATCGACATACTTAAGCGCAATGGCGACGACGCGGCCCGTATAAGGCGTGCGATAATACATTGCTTCGGTATCGATGAGGCCGAGGCTACCGCACTGCGTCCCGAACAGAAAGTGATAAAAAATGATTAAATGTTGGATTGAAGCCATGAGGCTTCGCACTCTGCCTGTGTCTATAGCCGGAGTTATAACGGCAATAGGCTATAATCTGCTTGACGGAACATTTGTGGCTCTGCCTGCTATGCTTTGTCTTGTATTTGCGGTGTTGGCCCAGATAGCGTCTAATTTTGCCAATGAATATTATGATTATCGCGACGGTCTTGACCGCCCCGGGCGCGAGGGGCCGCGTAGGGGTGTCACGGAGGGTGACATATCTCCGCAGGCTATGAAGACCGCTACTTTTGCGGTGCTTGGTGCGGCTTGTGCCGTCGGCTGCTCGTTGATTGTATGGGGAGGATGGTGGCTGTTGCTTGCCGGCGTTATGATCGCGGCGGGTGCGATGGCATATTCTGCAGGCCCTTATCCGCTTTCACGTCACGGTTTCGGCGAGGTGGCCGTGTTCTTCTTTTTCGGTATTATTCCGGTTAATCTGACTTATTACGTACAAGCCGGTGCATTTGAAGCAGATGTCTTGTGGGGTTCGGTGACGATAGGCCTTATGGGAGCTAATGTGCTGATCGTAAATAATTACCGTGATGCCGATGATGATGAAGCGGTTGGTAAAAATACAATGGCTGTGATATTCGGTCGGCGTACCGCGTTGCTTGTTTATCTGTTTGACGGATTGGTGGCTTTCGGTATAATGATTTCGCAATTACCACACGTGCAGGGTATACCTATTGTATATCTGCTTCTGCATTTGTTGCTGTGGAACTTCCTGCGCAGTCATCGCGGTGCTGCTCTTAACCCGTTGCTTGGCATGGCTGCCGTGCTGATGCTTGTCTATTCTATCGCTTTTCTGCTGTACGCGGCCTTTTAAGAATAAGATGTCTTTATAAATTTACCGGCTATATATATATTAATGTGTATATAGGCGTATTGTCGTGCGCCATTATGGATATTCCCTTAAACAAATCCGGATATAGCCTGAGATAGCGTATTTTTGTACCGTGTGACAGAATGTGTGACGTAATGTAACTTCTATGAAATATTAAATTGAAATGACAAAATCCTAATAGTTAACAATTTACGAATTAACAATAGTTAAAAATTGAGTTTGGATGAAAAAATATTGTCCAAAGCTATTGCATAATAAAAATATTATGTATCTTTGCTGTGTAATCAATTTGTAACACGTTTGTGTGAGAGTTGAAATAAAAACATTAACTAAAAAAATTATCACTATGGGTTCGTCTAACTTTCAAACAAAACTGTTAAGTTTGCAAAGCAATCTCCTTAACTTCGCTTATATTCTTACGTCCAACCGCGATGACGCTTACGATCTTCTTCAGGACACCACGTTGAAGGCTCTCGACAATGAGGACAAGTATGTGGACAATGTCAACTTCAAGGGCTGGGTATTCACAATCATGCGCAACATCTTCATCAACAACTACCGTAAGGTAGTGCGTTCGGCCACTATCATCGACCAGACGGAGGATCTTTATCATCTGAATCTTCCGCAGGACTCGGGCTTCGAGACCCCCGAAGGTTCTGTTGCCGCCAAGGAGATCACCGCCGCCATCAATTCGTTCAGCGACGACTACCGCATACCCTTCTCGATGCATGTAGCCGGCTATAAGTACAATGAGATAGCCGAAAAGATGAATCTTCCGCTCGGCACGGTCAAGAGCCGTATCTTCTTTGCCCGCCAGCGTCTGCAGCAGTCGCTGAAAGACTACCGTTAAGTCCTTCTGTGAGTTAACCAATACACGCGGAAACACGACATAAAACACATTTATTTAGCACAATACATTTATTGATTAACCCATATGATCGATATTCAGGCGATGCCGCAAGGTGTCGCCTTTTTTGTTGTCATTGTAGGAGCAACGAGGCGTCGCCGTAGCTTAAAAAGCGGTAGTCGCCGGCAAGTGCGTAGTCGTACATGGCTCGCCAGTCACCGCCGACAAAGGCCGATACAAGTAGTAGAAGGGTGGAGCGTGGCTGATGAAAGTTGGTTATGATGCCGTCGACAATCTTGAACTCGTAGCCCGGCGCTATGATTATGCGGGTTGAGGCTATTAGTGTGTCGGTGCCGCATCCGGCGAGATAACTGTCGATATTGGCAAGGGCATCTTTTGTTGACAAACGAGGGTGCTCGGTGGAGTAGGGATACCATTGCGGCACTTCTCCATCCCATTTCTCTTGACCGATGAGGCAGCCTATGTGATAAAGGCTTTCGAGTGTGCGTACGGATGTTGTGCCTACGGCTATGACGCGGCGCGAGGTTTCGGAAAGTTCCCGTATCAGCGAACGGCTGACGGCAATAAACTCGCTGTGCATGCCGTGGTCGCCGATCGTGTCGCTTTTGACCGGCTGGAATGTTCCGGCGCCTACATGAAGTGTCAGCTCGCGGCGTTCTATACCCCGTCGGTCGACTTCGGCAAGGACCTCGGGGGTGAAGTGGAGTCCTGCCGTGGGTGCGGCTACCGAGCCGTCTATGTGGCTGTATACTGTCTGGTAGTCGGTCGAGTCTGTCGCTTCCGTATTGCGGTTGAGGTAGGGCGGTATCGGTATTTCGCCAGCGCTCTCTATTATACGGGCGAATGTTACCGAGGCATCGTCCCATGAGAAGCGTATGATAGAGGCGTTGCCTTCACGCCCGGTACGTGAGGCTTTTAATATCAGTTCTTTGCCGTCTACATTAAGCGGCATAGAGAGGTCGCCCTCTTTCCATCGTTTTGAATTGCCTACAAAGCAAAGCCAAGAACATGATGACGTTGAAGCAAAACTGACGGCGTAATCGACCGGTTCGACCGGTTCGAGACAAAATATTTCAATTGTGGCGCCCGTGCCTGACTTGCGGAAGCGAAGTCGGGCATTGATGACGCGTGTATTGTTATATACAAGCATCGAGTCGTCAGGCAGCAGTGCGGGCAGGTCGGTGAATATGCGGGTGTCGAGTGTACCATCGGGTCGTCGTACGAGCAGTTTGCATCTGTCGCGTTGCGCGAGCGGATGCTTGGCTATGCGTTCGTCGGGCAGCGGATAGTCGAAGTCCTGTATCTTTATCGAATGAGGGTCGTCGTTCATAAAAGCGGTGTAGAAAAGTTTCCGCAAATTTACGTATTAATTCTGATTATTTAGGGGTATTGCTGCCGTTGCTCTCTGCGGCGCCGGTCTGGGCTCCGCCCACAATGTCGTCGTTTGATATGGTTTTGACGGTTTTCTTCACCTGTGCGTTGAGCGAGCCGAAGCGCCACGACACGGTGATGCTTACAGAGCGCTGATGTCTTGAATTTATTGAGACCCCGGTGTAGTCGCCGCCGGTGCGGTAGCTCTTGAGCCTCATATCGGTTGGTCCGAACGGGTTCTGTGCATTTATTCTTACCGAGAGTCGATTCTCTTTCAGGAATGAGCGTGACAGGGTTATGCTGTGAAAATACATGGCCGAAGTGCGTCCGTACAAATCATATATACCAGAGCTGAAACGCCCTCCTAAAGCTTCGATACGCAGCATCCACGGAAGCTGTTGTGATGCTTGGGCGTAAAAGCCCCATGTCCATCGACTGTTGGAGAGTCCGAGTGATGGGTTTGCGAGCTTGGAGTATCCGCCTAATGCGTTAAGCATAATTGAGGTCTTCGGAGTAGCCCGCCATTGTATGTAGCCGTTACATGACAACCGTCGTGCACGACCTACATTGCCGTAGCTGTTGTAGATGATATTGTCGCGAACCTCCGAAACTTGAGTTATCTGTTCGTTGCAGAAGTCATAGCTTACCGAGGTATTAAGGGTGATTCTGGGTTTCATAAGCATGTAAGACATGCGCAGAGAGTAACTGTGGGCGCTTGACAGGTCGGGGTTGCCTTGCGACACTGATGTCGGAGTCGTGATTACAGCCGGGTTAAGGTATGATATACCGGGTCGGTTTATACGTGAACTGAACGTGAAATTTAGGCTGTTGGCCGGATTTATGCGCCAGTTGGCCCCTATGGTCGGCACTATGTCGTTGAGGTCTTGATGAAAGTCGGGAGTTTTGCCGTCCTTGAACTTTGCCGCGAGGTAGGAGTACTCGTATCTTAATCCGGCACGTGCGCCTATAGGGCCGGAGTTGAACATGTATTCGGCGTATAGAGCCGCTACCTGTGTGTTATGCGAGAAGTCAGTGGCGTTGGTCGCCGAGTTGTCGTAGCGCTGTTCGGTCTCGCTACTATTGTCGCGAAGTATATATTTGGCTCCGGCGTTGATTTTATGTTTGCTGCCTATAGGCCTTGTATAATCGGCCTGAAATGTATGCTCCCAGAAGTGCTGGTTGTTGTCGGTATAATAGGATGTATAATCAAAAGGCGGATTGAAGAGGTCATACAATTCATTATACTGTGTGCTCTTGTTGGTAGTGGTGTTAAGCAGATATGATAGCACTATAGATTCTCCTTTGTGACGTGTAAGTCGCTGGTAGTCCAGCTTCCCCGCGAAATTGTAGTTGTTGTAATCCGGAAAGTTATAATGGTCGGAGTAGCCGTACAACCTGTCGCCGACATTGTTGAAAAATGATGTCGTCGAACTGCCTGTAGGCTTTACTTTGTAAAAGAAGCCGTCGAATGCCGCGGTTATAAGATTAAGTGAATCCGGTTCGTAGCTGGCTTCGAATGACATGTAGTTGCCGTATCCTTTATTGGTCGAAGTGTTGTCGTAGCGCTGGGTGTCGCCTGATTGTCGATAGAGATATTCTGATGAAGTATGGTTACGGGTGCCTCTCTCGCTCATGCCGAAATATCCGTAATTGACAGATGCCGTGAATTTGTCGATCTGCGTGGTGAGATAGGCGCCCAAATTAGGGATGCCTTTTGTATCGTATGATGCAAACAGATTGCCTATCACGCCTTTTACTTTCATGTCATCCACAGTGACGATGTTGAGAATGCCGCCCACACCCTCGGCGTCGTATTTCGCTCCCGGCTCCGTTATAACTTCTATACGTTTTATCATTGAGGCCGGTATTGAACTTAACACCTCTTTCGGATTGTTGGTAAACGAGTTGTTGGGCCTGCCGTTTTTGTATATCTTGAAGTTGGTCTCGCCCTTCACGCGAATCTCGTTGTTGCCGTCGACCGTGACCATGGGCACTTTGCGCAGCATCTCGATTATGGTGCTGGTCTTGGAATCTTCATCGCCTTGCACGTCGTATGATATGCGGTCTACCTCCGACACTACAAGCGGCCGTTGGGCCACGACTTCGACTTCGCCGAGTGTGTTTTCCGACATATGCATGACGATCTTTCCGAAATCCTTTGTGGGATGAGTGGAGTCGAGGCTGAATTTGATCTCTGTCGGAGTCTTGCCCACAGAGGTTATACGCAATACATAGTTGCCTGTACCGGGGAGGGTCTGCGTGAAGTTGCCGTCAATGTCTGACGTGCCTATGGCTACCGGTTTCTTCAGATCGACTTCGCGGTATACCCTTATGGTGACATATGATTCGCCCGTATCGGTAGAGTCAACAACTTCGCCTGATACTTTATATTGGGCATTGGCGCATAAAGCGGCCATTGACACAAGCAACAATAGACAAAATGCTTTTTTCATTATCATTAATATATTGGGGTTATTAATACTTTGCGATGTGGTGTTGTAGTTGTGTGCAATACTATTGCACCGCAAAGGTATGTTAAATTTTTAATATTCAAAAAATAATTGCAAGAATTTTTATGAAAATTTGTAGCTTTACGGTAAAATAAAAAGAGGTCATATGGCACAGACAGGAGATATGGTGCGTTTTCTGAATTCAGTCGGAGGCGGCCGCATAGTAAGGATTGAAGATGATATAGCATATGTTGATGAGGACGGTTTTGAGACACCCGTGCTTTTGAAAGAGTGTGTTGTGGTGGCTCCGGCGCAACCTAAAGCAGCTGCGCAGAGCAAGTTTGTGGCACCCCCTTCGGTTGTCGTATCCGAGTCAAAACCACAGAAAGAAGACGACCGGACCGAAGAGACGCCTGAGGGTGAGAAGCTAAATATAGTGCTTGCTTACGAGCCGGAGGAGATAAAACATCTGTCGACTACGGAGTATGACGCATATCTTGTAAACGACTCCAATTATTATCTGTATTTCACTTATCTTACGCGAGCCGACGGTCACGGTTGGGTAACCCGTTTTGCCGGTATTGTCGAGCCGTCGATACAGGTGCATCTCGAACATATTACTCGGGAGATGGTGCCGGAAATGGACCGTGTGGCCATACAGTATGTAGCTTTCAAGCGTGACAGGGAGTTTAAGCTTAAAGCGCCAGTTGCGGTGGAGTATGCTGTAGATACAACGAAGTTTTTCAAGCTTCACTGCTTTCATGACAATGTCTACTTCGATAGTCCCGTAATAGCATTTGATATAGTTAAAAACGACATACCGCAACGGCCTGTGTCGATTGACAGTTCGAGGCTTGAGGAGAGTATAGCCCGAAAAAAAGGTGTAGACAGGCCAGCAAAGAGTCCGGTGACCAAAAATCCGCGTAAAGGCGACATTATAGAGGTGGACCTGCATGTCAATGAACTTCTTGATACTACGGCCGGCCTCGACAACGCCGATATACTTCAGGTGCAGATGGAGGAATTTAACCGTGTCATGAACGACAACCTTAAGAACAAGGGTGTGAAAATCGTATTTATACACGGCAAGGGAGAGGGTGTACTGCGCAATGCCATTCTAAAAGAGTTAAAGCACAAATACAAGAGTTGCGATGTGCAGGATGCGTCATTTCGTGAATATGGCTTCGGCGCCACACAGGTTACTATAAGATGATATATTGCTTCTCCGGTACCGGCAACTCGCGATATGTGGCCCGCTGCCTCGGACAGGCGCTTGACCAGAAAATAACCGGCATAGATGCCGCTTCGTTGCTGCGCCCCGAGCGCTTTCACAGTGCCGACGAGGTTACCGTCTGGGTCTTTCCCGTGCACTCTTGGGGCTTGCCGAAAGTCGTAGAGCGGTTTATACGCCGTATGCCGCCTATTGCGGGCTGTCATTACATGGTATGTACTTGCGGTGATGACATAGGTCTTGCACATAAACAGTGGCGACGGCTTGTGGAGCGCTGTCACGGATTGGCTTCCGGTGCTTATTCGGTCCGGATGCCCAACACGTATGTGCTTTTACCCGGTTTTGATGTGGACTCCGAAAGTGTTGAGCGTGAAAAACTTGAAAAGAGCAAAGCGCGCATAGATTATGTGGCTTCGCGTATAGCGGGAGGATATACGGGCGATGATGTGGTCACAGGGGCTTTGCCATGGCTTAAGTCGCGGGTCATCTATCCGCTGTTCATGGCATTCATGACCTCGCCGCGGCCTTTCAGGGTGGATAGGCGGCGCTGTGTGGGGTGTGGCCGTTGTGTGGCGCGATGCCCTATGTTCAATGTGCGTCAGGATGCTGCCAAACGTCCGGTGTGGGGCGACAATTGCGCTTTCTGTCAGGCCTGTTATCATGCCTGTCCGTCACATGCCGTGGCTTATGGCCGCCGCACCAAAAAGAAAGGGCAGTACAACTGCCCCTTGCGTTAGCTTAACAGATTTTCTATTTCAGTTATCATGCCGGGCGCCGATTGGTCGGGATGACATGGCACCACCGAAGCGTATCCGCGGTCGGTCCAGTACAGATCTGTCTCCGGGTTGTCGGGCTCTTCGTTGTGGAACTTGCCTGTCAGCCAGTAGAACGGTTGCCCGTGCGGGTCGGTATACTCCGCGTACTCTTCTGTCCAGTAGCCGCGAGCGGCTCTTACAGTTTTTATGCCGCATACCGATTCACACTTAGGTACGTTTACATTCAGGCATATGTCGTGAGGTAGTCCGTGCTCAATCACGCGTGAGGTTATTGTCTCTACGACATGGCGGCACGCCGATATGTCGCGCTTCTGGTCATGGCTGTGAAAAGAGTAGCCTATCGAGGGTATGCCAAGCATGCATCCTTCGAGCACAGCACCCATGGTGCCGGAGTATATGATCGAGTTGCCGGAGTTTGAGCCGTGGTTTATGCCTGAGAGAATCAGGTCGGGCTTGCGGTCGAGCAAGGCGTGCATGCCGAGCTTTACGCAGTCCACGGGGGTGCCGTTGACAGAGTACATACGTGCTCCGTTATAGTCGGGATGGTTTGTGATTTTCAATACTTTATTCACCGATATGGCCGATGACTGTCCGGAATTGGGTGAGTCGGGGGCTACGGCTACTATTTCGCCCATATCTTTCACATAGTCTATGAGTTGGTGTATGCCCGGCGCGTCAATGCCGTCATCGTTGGTCACGAGTATGAGTAAGCGTTTTTTATTCATAAGGTTGCTATTTTATGCAAAAATAGTGAAAAAACACGATATAGATAGCCGCTGTTATCAACATAAGTGCTCACTTATCAACATTTAACTCATTTTGAGTTGTCTTTAAGCGAGGTCAATTCAATATAAATCACTACCTTTGTGTTGCTAATAGTAAGTACTTATGGGTAAAATTATTGCAATTGCCAATCAGAAGGGCGGGGTGGGCAAGACCACCACTACGATAAACTTGGCGGCGTCGCTTGCCTCGCAGGGTAAGAAGGTGCTGATAATAGACGCCGATCCGCAGGCCAACGCCACTTCGGGCTACGGCATCGATCCCAAGAGCATGTCGTCGTCGATTTACGAATGTCTTGTCGACAACTATCCGGTCGAGGGGTCGCAGGTCGCCACATGTGTCGACGGCCTCGAACTTGTGGGTTCGCGCATAGACCTTGCCGGAGCCGAGCTTGAGCTTGTAAACAAACCCAATCGTGAGCGCGTGCTTCAGGAAGTCCTTGCTCCGATCGTCGACAAATACGACTACATACTCATCGACTGTTCTCCGTCGCTCGGCCTTATTACTGTCAATGCGCTTACCGCGGCACATTCGGTCATAATACCCGTTCAGGCCGAATATTTCGCTCTCGAGGGTATAAGCAAGTTGCTCAATACAATCAGAATTATAAAGTCGCGGCTGAACCCCGGGCTTGAAATAGAAGGATTTCTACTGACTATGTACGACGCGCGTCTGCGTCTGGCCAACCAGATATACGAGGAGCTGAAAGGGCATTTCGGCGATATGGTCTTCAACACCGTCATACCTCGCAACATACGTCTGAGTGAGGCGCCTTCTCACGGACTTCCAGCTCTTATATACGATCCGGAGAGCCGCGGAGCCACAAGCCATACCATGCTCGCCAAAGAGCTTATAGCCAAACATCGCAAGCAGGCGTCTGCGTAATAAAACCCTCTTAAATTATTTGACACCATGGCATCAGTAAAACGCAATGCACTCGGCCGGGGACTCGACTCCCTGATATCGATGGATGATGTGCCCGCACGCGGCTCATCGGCAATCAACGACATAGATGTAGCCTCAATATCTCCCAATCCCGACCAACCGCGTACGACTTTTGACGAAGAGGCGCTCGACGAACTTGCGTCGTCCATTCGGGAACTCGGTATCATACAGCCGTTGTCGCTGCGAAAGACCGGTCCCGACTCTTACCAGATAATAGCCGGAGAACGCCGTTACCGTGCCGCCATAAAAGCGGGCCTTACATCGGTGCCGGCCTATATACGCACCGCCAATGACAGCGAGTTGACGGAGATGGCGCTTATCGAGAATATACAGCGCGAGGACCTGAATGCCATTGAGATAGCTCTTACGTTCAAGAAGCTGATCGACCAATATAGCCTTACACAAGAGCGGCTTAGCGAACGTATAGGAAAAAAACGCGCCACCATAGCCAACTTCCTGCGCCTGCTCAAGCTGCCTGCCGAAGTACAGCTCGGACTGCGTGACAAGCGTGTCGACATGGGCCATGCGAGGGCGTTGCTGTCAATCGAGAAGCCTTCATTGCAGCTGAAGCTTTATAACGAGATAATAAAACATGGTCTCTCGGTAAGAAAGGTCGAAGAGCTTGCCAAGGCTTATCAGGCTGCCGCCGAGGGGGCCGAGGTGCCGCAGAAGCCGGCGCCGATGCGTATGACCGATAAGGATTTTGATATACTTAAGAAGCACTTAAGCGCTTCTTTCCATACTCCGGTCCAGTTTACCTGCAACCCGCAAGGACGGGGAAAAATTACTTTCCCCTTTAAAAATGAGGCTGAACTTGAGCAATTAATTGCTATCTTTGACACAATAAAAAATTCTGAAAGTTGAGCGTTGTGCTTTATGTGACGGACAAAATGCAGCGATTAGGCGTTTTTGTTTTGAATGTCAGATTGTTAAATGATGGGAAAAAGAATATACGAAAGATTTGACCGATATATGGCCGGTGCATTGCGGAGGGTGGCGGTAATGCTGTCGCTTGTATTGTCATGCACTTTTAACATTTTTTCAATGACTCAGAGCCCTGACAACACGGTTGTGCCGGCTACCGACTCTATACAGGCCCTCCCGGAGCCACAGACTCAGGATCTGAGCGCATTTCCCGACTCAATGTGGATATCATCGCCGCGAAGTGAGCGTGTGGAAGTGGTCGGTGACTCGATTGCCATTGATGGCGACAGCATCGCGGTCAATGTAGTCGGTGCCGTGCCGGTCGATACGGTAAGCGTGCTTGATCCGCTGACAGGGGAAGAGTTTGACCCCGACTATGTGGTAAGAGAGTTCAATCCCGATCCTACGCGGGCTGTGTGGATGGCAGCCCTTTTCCCGGGACTCGGCCAGTTGTATAACCGCCGTTACTGGAAGCTGCCTTTGGTTATAGGCGGTTTCATGGGACTCGGATATGCCACTAACTGGAACAACCGCATGCTTGAAGACTATACGCAGGCATACCGTGACCTTATGGACAACGACCCGTCGACCAAAAGCTATATGGACTTTTATCCTCCCAATACCAAAGAAGAGAGCCTCAACAAGACTTGGATGGAAAAGACCTTCAAGACGCGTAAGGATTTTTATCGCCGCAACCGCGACTTGTGTGTCATCGGCATGGTGGCTCTTTATCTTGTGGCGATGGTCGATGCATATGTAGATGCCTCGCTCGCGCATTTCGACATTACCCCCGATCTATCCGTCGATGTACATCCGACGGTGATTAAAGATACTCACAGCGCCTTGCCCGGGCTTGGGTTTCAATGGGCGTTCAATTTTTAGCTAACCTCTCTTATTATAACTTCTTGACCTTGCGATGAAAAAACTGATTATTACACTTACATTGGGTTGCTCGGCAATGTTTGCCGTAGCCGCTCCTTCAATACTCACTCTGAAGCAGTCGATAACTGACGATGCCATAGTTTATCCCGAGAGTTTCGAGACCGATACTCACAAGATGATGCAGAACTGGTATCTGCAGAATTATACGGTGCTTAACGACAATTTCGCCAAGGTGCCGACCATCGATGCTTCCGATGAGGTATACATAAAGCGTCTCGCATCATTGCCTACCGACATCGAGATGCCGTACAATCAGATTGTGCGCTCATATATTAATATGTATACCCAGCGTCGACGTGAACTTGTGGAGAGTATGCTCGGTATGAGCCTGTATTATATGCCTATATTCGAGCAGGCTCTTGAACGCCACGGATTGCCGCTTGAATTGCGCTACCTGCCGGTTATCGAGTCAGCGCTTAGTCCCGATGCCGTATCAAGGGCCGGCGCCACCGGACTGTGGCAGTTCATGCTGCCCACGGCACGAGGTCTCGGCCTTGAGATAAGCACTCTTGTCGACGAACGCCGCGATCCTTACGCCTCATCGGAAGCTGCAGCCGTATATCTAAAGCAGCTTTACGGCATGTACAATGACTGGTCGCTTGCCATAGCCGCTTATAACTGCGGGCCCGGAAATGTCAACAAGGCACTTCGCCGTGCCGGCGATAGCGGCAAGGACTTCTGGAGCATATATTATCTCCTCCCGGCAGAGACTCGCGGTTATGTACCTGCGTTTATTGCGGCCAACTATGTCATGACATATTACAATCAGCACAATATAAGTCCGGCGCTTGCCCGACGTCCTATCATAACCGACTCCATACATGTAAACAAGCGTGTCCATTTCAAGCAGATAGCCGATGTGCTCAACTTGCCGGTGGAGGAGATTCGGGTACTAAATCCGCAATACCGTAAAGATATAATACCCGGCGATGTAAGGCCTTATTCTCTGGTGCTCCCGTCCATGCAGGTATACAGCTATATCATGAGTGAGGACAGCATAATGTCGCGTGACGCAAAACTGTATGCCCGTCGCAATGTGGTGGAGCCGCAGATGGGGCCGGTCGAGGATCCTGATGCAGAGTATACTACCAAACTTGTAGTGGTTACCCACAAAGTGAAAAAAGGCGAGACTCTGTCGACCATTGCAAAAAAATACGGTGTAACCACATCGGAAATAAAGAAGTGGAACAAGATGAAGCGAAACCGTCTTAATGCAGGGCGCAAACTTAAGATTCATACTTATCAGCGTGTTGCTACGGGACGTAAGAAGTCTTCATCAGAAGAGCTTGCTTCCACTTCGCCCTCTATTGAAGCCGACAGTGTCAAGAGCGTAGCTCCGGCTGATTCCGTGGTGTCATCGACCTCGGAACTTGCCGCCGCTCCAGAGGTGCGTTCCGAAGCTAAGGCCGCTTCGCAACCGGCAAAAAACGTAGCCAAGACCTCCGCAAAGCCAAAGCCTGAAAAGAAAGCTGCCGCAAAGAACACAAAGAAGGGCTCTTATACATATCATACCGTTAAAAAAGGCGAGAGCCTGTATCGTATAGCGCAGAAGTATAAAGGAGTGTCAATAAAAGACCTTCAGGAGGCCAATGGCATGGGCTCGAAGACGGCTCTGCGCGAAGGTCAGAAAATCAAAATCCCCCGTATATAATAAAACCAATCTTAAATGAAAAAGATATTCTTATCCTTGGCTGCGGCTTCTATAGCTGTGTCTGTTTCAGCGGCCACACCTCTGTGGCTGCGTGATGCCAAGTTGTCGCCCGACGGCAGTTCTATAGCGTTTACATACAAAGGCGATATATATAAAGTAGGTGTCAAAGGCGGTGAGGCGGTTCGCCTTACAACCCGTGATTCCTATGAGTCGGTACCGGTATGGTCGCCCGACGGCAAGTCGATAGCATTTGCCAGTGATCGTAACGGTGGTCAGGATGTCTATGTCATGCCGGCTTCCGGCGGTCCGGCACGTCGGTTGACTTTTAATTCGGCCAACGAATTTCCCGAGGCGTTTACTCCCGACGGAAAGTATGTGCTCTTCTCCGCTTCCATTCAGGACCCGGCCGCGAGCGCATTGTTTCCTTCAGGACGTTTGACTGAGGTTTACAAAGTGCCTGTGGGCGGTGGCCGTATCGAACAGCTTCTCGCCACTCCGGCACAAATGATAAGTTATGCTCCCGACGGAAGTTTCTTCCTCTATCAGGATCAGAAAGGATTTGAGGATGAATGGCGCAAACATCATACATCGTCAGTGACCCGCGATGTATGGATGTATGATGTGGCTTCGGGAAAGCACAAAAATCTTACATCACGGGCCGGTGAAGACCGCAATCCTGTGCTTTCGGCCGACGGTTCGACCGTGTATTTCCTAAGTGAACGTGACGGAAAGACATTCAATGTATACTCTTTCTCTCTTGCCGATCCGTCTAAAGTTACGAGAATCACCGATTTCAACACTCATCCCGTGCGATTCCTTTCTCAAGGTAAGAACGGCACATTGGCGTTTACTTACGACGGAGAACTCTATACCAAGTCGGGCAATGCGGCTCCGGTAAAAGTACCGGTAAGTATTACGCTCGATGAGGAAAATCCGGTGGAAAAACTTAATGTGAGCCGGTCGGCGGGTGCGGTTGTGTCGCCCGACGGCAAGCAGGTGGCTTTTGTCAATCGCGGTGAGGTGTTCGTGACCTCGGTAGAGTATCCGACCACCAAGCAGATAACCCATACTCCCGCGGCCGAAGGTCAGATAACATGGGGCGATGATAACCGTACTCTCGTATACAGCAGTCTGCGTGACGGTCATGCCAATCTGTATCGTGCCAAGATATCGCGTAAGGATGACCTTAACTTCGCCAATGCCACGGCAATTGACGAGGAACCGCTCTTTGACGGCAAGGACGGAGTGGAGCGCACTTATCCGCAATTTTCGCCCGACGGCAAGGAGCTTGCTTTCATTCAGGATCGCAACAAGCTTATGATTATGAACGTGGAGTCAAAGAAAACACGCATGGTGCTCGACGGATCGACTTATCCGGAGCGCAACGGCGGATTTGACTATACTTGGTCGCCCGACGGCAAATGGATGGCGTTTGAGCTTACCAATAACGGACATGAGCCTTACTGTGATGTGGCTATTGTCAACACTACCGGCACTCCGAAGGTAACCAATATAACAAGGTCGTCATATTTTGACTCGGCCCCGCAGTGGGTTTTCGACGGCAATGCCATAGCCTTTGTCTCGGACCGTTACGGTATGCGTAGCCATGCATCGTGGGGCTCGCAGGAAGACGTCATGCTCGTGTTCATGAATCAGGACGCCTATGACAAGTATCGTCTGTCAAAAGAGGATTATGAATTGCGCAAGGAGCTTGAAAAGCAGCAGAAGACCGACAAAGAGAAGGCTGAAAAAGAAAAAAACAAAGACAAGAAAAAAGACGATAAGGATAAAAAGGATGATGCCGCCAAGGATGACGATAAAAAAGATATCGACGTGCAGCTTGACGGATTGGCCGACCGCATTGTACGCGTGACGCCTAACTCCTCTTCGCTTGGAGGACTGATCGTGACAAAAGACGGTGAGACGTTGTATTACCTTACTTCGTTTGATGACGGTTATGACCTGTGGAAGATTGACTTACGCAAACGCGATGCCCGTATGGTCAACAAGCTCGGCAGTTATGCCATGGATCTGCAGACCGATAAAGAGGGCAATGCCATATACCTGCTCGGCGGAAGTTCGATGAAGAAGATGAGCATACCCTCGGAGTCCATGAAGCCTATATCATTCTCGGCCGTAATGGAGCTTGACCCGGCAGCCGAGCGCGAGTTTATGTTTGATTATGTGAAGCAGGAAGCAAAGCAGCGCTTCTACCGTACCGATATGCACGGAGTCAATTGGGACAAGATGACAAAAGCTTATCGTAAATTTTTGCCTCATATCAATAATAACTATGATTTTGCCGAGTTGCTGAGCGAGCTTTTGGGCGAGCTTAACGCTTCTCATACAGGTGGACGTTATCGCGGCGGTGCGGCGGCTGATCGTACTGCAAGTCTCGGTCTGTTGTATGACTGGTCATTTGGCGGACCCGGTCTGCGTGTGGCTGAAGTGATGGAGAAAGGTCCGTTCGGACATGCCGATACCCGCATGAAGCCCGGTGTTATCGTGGAGAAGATCAACGGGGAGTCAATCGATGCCAAGACCGACTATACACCGCTGTTCAATAACATAGCCGGCAAAAAGACGTTGGTAGGGCTTTACGAGCCTTCAACCGGAGAGCGTTGGGATGAGGTGGTACTTCCCGTATCAAGCGGGGTTATGTCCGATCTTTTATACCGTCGTTGGGTAAAACAGCGCGCTGCCGATGTTGACAAATGGTCGGGCGGACGCCTCGGATATGTGCACATCGAGTCGATGGACGACGCAAGTTACCGTACCATATATACCGACCTGCTCGGCAAATACATTGACAAGGAGGGCATAGTCATCGATACCCGCTGGAACGGAGGCGGCCGACTTCATGAGGATATAGAGGTCCTGTTCAGTGGCGACAAGTATCTGACGCAGGTCATACGCGGTGTTGACGTATGCGATATGCCCAGCCGCCGGTGGAATAAGCCCAGCATCATGGTACAGTGCGAGGCCAACTACAGCAATGCCCACGGCACTCCGTGGGTGTACAAGCACAAAAAGCTTGGCAAGCTGGTCGGTATGCCTGTGCCCGGCACCATGACCAGCGTAAACTGGATTACCATGCAGGATCCGACTCTCGTGTTTGGTGTGCCTGTTATCGGTTATCGCACCGCTGAGGGCAACTACTTGGAAAATTCCCAGCTGGAGCCTGATGTAAAGGTGGCCAATGACCCGTCGGTTATCATAGCCGGAGAGGATGAGCAGCTCCATCGTGCCGTCAATGAACTGCTAAAGGATATTGACAGCAAGAAGTAGTGAGAATTGCCCGAAAATGTATCATTTAGGCGCGGTTTAGGTGTGATTCATGGAAAAATGTTAAACTTTTTCGCGATTTAGCTGTAAAAATGTTTATGAATTACGGCTATTATCGTATATTTGCAGACTAATTAAAAACAGAGATAAACTTTAGCGTAATTATGCAGCAGATTTCAAAACGAGTACAGGCTCTCGCTCCGTCGCAGACACTGGCGATGTCACAGAAGAGTCAAGAACTGAAGGCGCAAGGCGTTGACGTAATCAATCTTTCGGTCGGTGAACCCGATTTCTTTACTCCCGACTTCATTAAGGAGGCCGCCAAGAAAGCCATTGATGACAATTTCTCGTTTTATACGCCGGTACCCGGTTATCTATCGCTCCGTAAGGCTATTTCCGAGAAACTTAAACGCGAAAACGGCCTTGATTTCGCTCCGGAGCAGATAGTCGTGTCAAACGGTGCCAAGCAATCTCTGTGCAATGTCATTCTGACTGTGGTGAATCCCGGTGACGAGGTTGTCATACCTACTCCGGCTTGGGTAAGTTATGTAGAGATGGTCAATCTTGCCGAGGGTAAGAGCGTACTTGTACCAGCCACTATAGAGCAGAATTTCAAGATTACCCCCGCGCAGCTGCGTGAGGCGTTGACCGAGCGTACAAAGATTGTGCTTTTCTGCTCGCCCAGCAATCCTACAGGCAGTGTGTACAGCCGCGAGGAGCTTCAGGCGCTTGTCGAGGTGCTTGCCGACTATCCCGACGTGCTTGTTCTCTCTGACGAAATATATGAACATATCAATTTCACCGGCAGCTTTACCTCGTTGGCTTCATTCCCCGAGATCGCTGACCGTACCTGCATAGTCAACGGTGTGTCGAAGGCTTATGCCATGACCGGATGGCGCATAGGTTATCTGGCCGCTCCGCTATGGCTTGCAAAAGCTACCAACAAGTTGCAGAGCCAATATACTTCCGGTGCGTCATCAATAGCGCAGAAGGCCGCAGAAGCAGCTTATACCGGGCCGCAGGATTGTGTTGAGCAGATGCGCAAGGCGTTTGAGCGTCGCCGCGACCTTGTGGTGGGTCTTGCCAAGGCCATACCCGGGCTCGGCGTAAATACTCCCGAAGGTGCGTTCTATCTTTTCCCCGAGGTGTCGAGCTACTTCGGTAAGCGTTGCGGCGACCGCGTGATTGAAAATGACGCCGACCTTGCCATGTACCTTCTTGAAGAGGGTCATGTGGCCACTGTGGCCGGCTCGGCATTCTGTTGTCCCGGATACATAAGGCTTAGCTACGCGACAAGCGACGATAACATACGTGAGGCAATGCATCGCATAGCTGAAGCTCTTGCCAAACTTATTTAACAGAACAAAATCCCCCGGCGCCATGTCGTCAGAACGTGTAAATTCCGATTGTCTTGTAATAATACCCACCTACAAGGAGGCTGAAAACGCATCGGCCATTATCGATGCTGTCATGAAGCAGCCTCATGCTATGGACGTGCTCATTGTCGATGACGGTTCGCCCGACGGCACTGCCGACATAGTACGTCGCAAAATGGAGGAGTATCCCGGACGTGTGCATATGATTGAACGTTCGGGCAAGCTTGGGCTCGGTACTGCTTATATCACCGGATTCAAGTGGGCTATCGAACACAAGTATGACTATATATTTGAGATGGATGCCGATTTCTCGCACAATCCCGATGACCTTATGGCGCTGTATGGCGCTTGTGAGAAGGATGGCGCCGACGTAGCCATAGGTTCGCGTTATGTATCGGGGGTCAATGTGGTGAATTGGCCTATGAGCCGTGTGCTGATGTCGTACTTCGCGTCAAAATATGTGCGACTTGTCACCGGTATGCCGTTCAATGACACAACCGCCGGCTTTGTCTGCTATCGCCGCCGCGTGCTTGAATCCATGGAGCTTGACAAAGTGCGCTTCAAGGGCTATGCTTTTCAGATCGAGATGAAGTTTACGGCATATAAGCATAAATTCCGCATTGTTGAAGTGCCGATTATATTTGTCAACCGAGTGCTCGGCGAGAGCAAGATGAGTTCCGGCATATTCTCCGAAGCGGTGTTTGGCGTTATAAGACTTAAACTTTACAGTTGGATTCACAAATATCCCGACTGTAGCAAAATATTGCCTCGCTGATGCACGATTTACTGCTACATAACGCCCTTATTGTAAATGATGGGCGATGCTTCAGGGGATATGTCGCCGTCGATGCCGATATTATAATAGAGGTGGGTGAGGGCGAATTGCCCGAGGGTATGAAAGAGGCTTTCCGAAAGGTGGAAGACCTCGACGGGTGCTTGTTGCTGCCCGGAGTGATAGACGATCAGGTGCATTTCCGTGACCCCGGTCTTACGCATAAGGCCGACATTGCCACCGAGTCGCAGGCGGCTGTTGCCGGAGGTGTCACTTCGTTTATGGACATGCCCAATACAAAGCCGCCTACAGTGACTGTCGAGGCTCTTGAGGCTAAACTGGCCCGTGGAGCCGAATGCTCGTCGGCCAACTACAGCTTCTTTATCGGTGCCACAAACGACAATCTGGACGAGTTGCTTCAGTGCGATTACACTCGTGTGCCCGGAGTAAAACTCTTTCTCGGCTCTTCGACCGGCAATATGCTTGTAGACAACGAAGCTACGCTTGATCGCATATTTCGCGACGTGCCGGCCTTGATAGCCATACACTCCGAGGACGAGGCCACGATAAAAGCCATGCGCGACAAGTATATTGCAGAGCGTGGCGACGACCTGCCGGTAGAGTTGCATCCGCTTATACGGAGCCGTGAGGCTTGTATAATATCAACCCGACGCGCCATTGAGCGTGCCCGTCGGTTCGATACACGACTTCATGTGCTGCATGTGTCTACAGCCGAGGAGGTGGACATGTTTTCCGATGCCCCCGTGCAGGACAAGCTCATAACGTCGGAGGTGTGTGTGCATCATCTGTGGTTTTCCGATGAGGATTACGCTCGCCTCGGAACGCGTATTAAAATGAATCCCGCCGTCAAGACCCGCCGCGACCGCGATGCGTTGCGACAGGGTTTGCGTGACGGACGTATTGATATTGTGGCTACCGACCATGCGCCGCATCTGCTGTCGGAAAAGGAGGGCAATGCTCTTACCGCCGCTTCCGGTGCGCCGATGGTACGCTATTCGCTGCCTGTCATGCTTGAACTTGCCGATATGGGCGTATTCTCGCGCGAACTCGTTGTCGAGAAGATGTGTCATGCTCCGGCCCGGCTTTATGATATAGACCGACGGGGCTACCTGCGCCCCGGCTACTACGCCGACATTGTTGTAGTACGTCCCGATGACCCGTATACCGTTACCGACGCTTCCGCTGCGGCGCGTTGCGGCTGGACTCCGCTTGCCGGTACTACACTGCACAACCGCGTGGTAGACACTTATGTCAACGGACGTCTCGTATGCCGTGACGGCGTGGTAGATACATCGGTGCGCGGACGTGAATTGCATTATCTTCCTCGTAACCGCGGTTGACATTGTAGAAAAATAATCGTATTTTTGTCGCAGTGCCATAGAACATACAAAACCAAACATCAACATTATGATAGAAAAAGCTAACGTAAAGTATCTTGACAAGGTTGTCATCCGTTTCTCCGGCGACTCCGGCGACGGCATGCAGCTTGCCGGAAATATCTTTACCAATGTTTCGGCCGGTGTCGGCAATCAGGTGTCGACATTTCCCGATTATCCGGCCGAGATACGTGCTCCGCAGGGTTCGCTCAGCGGAGTGTCGGGATTTCAGGTACACATAGGAGTGGGAGTGCATACTCCCGGTGACAAAGCCGATGTGCTCGTCGCCATGAACCCTGCGGCCCTGAAGCAGAATGTAAAGCATCTTAACGCCGGAGGCGTGGCTATTGTGGATATAGACTCGTTCAAGCCCGCCGATCTGCAGAAAGCATTGTTTACGACCGATGACCCGTTCAAGGAACTCGGTCTTAACGCACAGGTGCTTGAAGTGCCGGTAACTTCGATGACAAAGGCCGCTCTTGCCGACTCCGGTCTTGACAACAAGTCGGTTATGAAGTGTCGTAATATATTTGCGCTCGGCCTTGTATGCTGGCTTTTTGACCGTCCGATCGAAGCCGCGCTTCATCATCTGAAAAACAAGTTTGCCCGTAAGCCCGCCATTTACGAAGCCAATGCCAAAGTGCTTCAGGCCGGCTATGACTACGGTGCCAATATACATGCGTCAGTATCGACTTATCGTATCGAGTCAGAGAAGATCCGCCCCGGTTATTATACTGACATAAACGGCAATACCGCTACCGCATGGGGCCTTATTCTTGCCGCCGAAAAGTCGGGACGCCCGCTTTTCCTCGGCAGTTATCCTATCACTCCGGCTACCGACATTCTGCATGAGCTTGCCAAACGTAAGGACCTCGGTGTAAAGGCCGTGCAGATGGAGGACGAGATTGCCGGAGTATGTTCGGCCATCGGCGCTTCGTTTGCCGGAAATCTTGCTGTGACTTCGACTTCAGGTCCCGGTCTTGCGCTTAAGAGCGAGGGTATAGGACTCGCTGTCATGGCGGAGTTGCCGTTGGTTGTCATTGACGTACAGCGTGGCGGCCCGTCTACAGGTCTTCCTACCAAGACAGAGCAGACCGACCTTATGCAGGCCATATACGGACGCAACGGCGAGTCGCCCGTGGTTGTCGTGGCTCCCGCTTTGCCTACCGACTGCTTCACAATGGCTTTTGAGGCTTCGCGTATAGCTATTGAGCATATGACCCCGGTAATATTGTTGTCCGATGCCTTTATCGGCAACGGTTCGTCGGCTTGGCGTGTGCCCGATGCCGACGAGTATCCGGCTATAAAGCCTCATTATGTGCCCGACGAGCTGAAAGCCGCGTGGAAGCCTTACATGCGCGATCCCGAGACTCTTGTCCGCTATTGGGCCATCCCCGGCATGGAAGGGTTGATGCACCGTCTTGGCGGTCTTGAGAAAGATTACGACACGAGCGTAATATCCACCGACCCCGTCAACCATGAGCACATGGTTCAGGTACGTCGCGACAAAGTAGCCAATGTAGCTTATGACATACCCGAGCTTGAAGTTCTGTGCGAACAGGACGCAGACACTCTTCTTATAGGTTGGGGTGGTACTTACGGTCATCTTTACACTGCGGCCGAAGAATTGTGTGCCGCAGGTCACAAAGTGGCATTCGCCCACTTCCGTTACATAAACCCGCTGCCGCGCAATACGGGTGAAGTGCTGTCGCGCTACAAGAAGGTGATATGTGCCGAATTGAACACCGGACAGTTTGCCGATTATCTACAGAGCCGTTTCGGCGGTCTTGAGGTGCATCGCATCAACAAGATTCAAGGGCAGCCTTTCCTTGTTAAAGAGGTTGTGGAAGGAGTTATCAACATTATGGATAAACAATAATCGACTATGACTATGGAATGTACAAAATATGCTCCCTCCGACTATAAAAACGAGCAGTCGGTACGCTGGTGTCCCGGATGCGGCGACCATGCCATACTTAATGTGTTGCACAAGGCCATGGCCGAAGTGGGGATACCTCCTCACATGACCGCGGTCATCTCCGGCATCGGTTGTAGCTCGCGTCTGCCTTACTATATGAATACTTATGGCTTCCATACCATCCATGGCCGTGCTGCTGCGGTGGCTACCGGATTCAAGGTCGCCAACCCGGCCATGACTGTATGGCAGGTATCGGGCGACGGCGACGGTCTCGCCATTGGCGGCAACCACTTCATACATGCCGTGCGACGCAATATTGACATCAATCTACTGTTGTTCAACAACAAGATATACGGTCTTACCAAAGGTCAGTATTCGCCTACAAGCGACCGCGGCTTTGTGAGCAAGTCATCGCCTTACGGCACTACCGAGGACCCGTTTATACCCGCTGAACTCGTATTTGGCGCACGCGGCAACTTCTTTGCACGATCGATTGATGTCGACCTGCCCACGGCACAGGAAGTGCTTGTGGCTGCGGCCCGTCATAAAGGTACATCGGTTGTCGAGATGCTCCAGAATTGCGTCATATTCAACAACGGCATACACAATTACATCACCGACCGTGAATTTCGTGCCGAGCGTACAATCCACCTGCGCCACGGTGAGAAGATGCTTTTCGGCAAGGAGAAGAATCGCGGACTTGTGCGCGACGGTTTCCTTCTTAAAGCGGTGGAGATCGGCAAAGACGGCTACACAATAGACGATGTGCTTGTACACGACGCCCATACACCGAGCAACTTCCTCCATCAGCAGCTTGCCATGATGGACGGTTACTCGCTGCCGCTTGCAGTCGGTGTCATCCGCGACGTCGAAAGTCCCGTCTACAACGAGGAGGTCGACATGCAGATCGAGCAGGTCCGCGCCAAAAAAGGCTTCGACTCCCTCCGCTCCATGATCCTCGCCGGCGAGCATTGGGAAGTAAAATAAACTTACTCTATACTGATAAAACAGCCCCTGTATGTCCGGTAAAACATACAGGGGCTGTTTTATTTCGTTGGTACACTTGAAGATTGGCCGTTAAACTCATGGCGGAGTTGGATTGTTTTATAGTGAGTAACATTAAAAATTGACTTTATGAAGACAATACGACCCGTGCTCGCTATTGCGGCGGTAACCACACTTTTGTTATCTTCGTGTGTTACCAAGAAAAAGTATGCCACGTTGCTTGACGATTATAATTCGACCCGTGTGGAGCTGGCCGAGGCCAAAGCCTACAACAAAAGCCTTGACGCCATGCTTGAAGAGGCCAAGGCCAACAATGCCCAGCTTAAAGAGAACCTTGCTGCGCTTCAGGGCTCGCTCAATCAGAGTATAGCCCAGAACTCGCAAGGCAATGTCAACATATCGAAGCTTGTCGACGAGATAAACGCATCCAACAAGTATATAAAGGAGCTTATCGCGGCCAAGGACCGCTCCGACTCGCTCAACATGGTGCTTACCAACAATCTTACGCGCTCGCTCAGCCGCGATGAGCTGAAAGATGTCGATGTCAAGGTCCTTAAAGGTGTAGTGTACATATCGCTTGCCGACAATATGCTCTTCAAGACCGGATCATATGATATTTCGGACCGCGCCATGGCTACCCTGTCAAAGATAGCAAAGATAATAAAGGACTATAAGGACTATGACGTGATGGTGGAGGGCAATACCGACAATGTGCCCATATCGCGCACCAATATACGTAATAACTGGGACCTCTCGGCCTTGCGTGCTTCGTCGGTAGTGCAGGTGCTGCAGAACCGTTTCGGGGTTGACCCGTCACGCCTGTCGGCCGCCGGCCGTGGTGAGTATAGGCCTATTGCCGACAACTCGACCGATAGCGGTCGCCAACGCAACCGCCGTACTGAAATCATCATCACTCCCAACCTCGACCAGTTCATGGACCTGATTGACAAAGCGCCCGATGACACTCCGCATGTCCGATAGCATAACAACAGACCGACATTGACAAAAAATCGGCCCGACCGTCATGATCGGGCTGATTTTTTTGATTCCCGGATCGGTATTATGTGAGGTGGAGACACGTTTACATATGCAACAGGTACTCCTTGCAAAAAAAATCGCGTAATAACACATTGATCAGCAGTGTACTTTGCCTCGTTATGCCCGATTGTACATAAAAACGGTGCATTGTTATATTATCTTTGTGCAAAACACAATATAAACCAATATCACATACGATGAAACGTACACCGAAATTTGACAAGGCATGGAGCGAGTCCATAGCCATGCTTCCCGCAGAACTTCAGCAACCCCTCGTTGATGCCATCAAGGAGTATCAGACCACAGGCGCCGAGCCGACAGACCTACATCCGATAGCGCAGTGCGTGTTCAATCTGTTGCGACCGACGATAGACCGCCGTGCCAAAGCCGCATCCTACCAGCGCCGTCGCCGCGAGGCAAAGGCCGAGATGCAGTGTGCACCCGTCACAGTCGAGGCCGGGCATCGTGTCAAGCAGGACCGCAAATACATCCGTCTCCTCGCCCAGCGCTACAATCTCATCCACCGCGACATCAAGGCCGAGATCGACCGCTTATCCGCGTTGTTGACAGCTCAAGGCGTAGACCGCATACCGCTCTTTATTTATAAAGAATATCTCGAACATCACCTCGACGGCTACACCCCGTCACTCACATAAAACAGTGTGCCTTGTCGGACGGTAGGGACGCCAGTATTACGGCGTCCGGTCGCGGCCCGTATGGCCATTCAGTCGGAAATCGACTGCTGTACCGGATGGCTGGTCGAAGCCGGCCGCCGTGGTACTGGCGGCCCTACAAACACAGTTGCCTATTAACGACCGTTTTTTCTATAACCTGCAACACCTCAACACAACCGGCTTCAAGTCCGGAAGGACTTGTGCTCAGTGTAAGCCGGGCACGCAGTGTCCGGTTAGGGGATTCATACAATGATATTGAGTCCCGGCGGGACTCTTGCTTATTCCCCCCGACTGTCCGATTTTTACATTGATCCCTCTTTCTTCACAAATTTGAGGAGCAGGACAGGCTGTCGTACATCGGCGCTACGCTTCTTGAAGTGCTTTATAAGGTAGAAGTCGTAAGTGTCGGCTTTGGCTGGCAAAAACTTGCGCGCGTCCTCGACCCCGACAAGCAGATAACCCGATTTAGTGTCGCTGTCCAGCAGTCTGAACGGTTTGACACGGTCGTTGGTGTAATAGTCGGTACTGTAAAAGCGCAGCATAGGTTGCTCTATATGGGAATATATATTGCCCTCGGGTTGAAGACGGTCGACAGTCGTTGCTATTATGCGGTCGCTCTTTGCGTTCAATATGCCCGGCTGGTATACGCCGGCAAAAGCCCAATAGAAAACTATGGTCACTGTCAGGGTCATGGTCAGCGCGGTTTTTGACGATGCCTTGCGCAGTTTCCACAATGTTATGCCCGCAAGTACTGCCGACAGCTCGATAATGAGCCATTTTACGATGCTTATGTGTCCTTCGAGCCCTGTAATCATAATCGCATTGTCAAGAGCATGGCGTCCGGATAAGATTGAGTATGGAAACCAACCGCATTGTATAATGACGAAAACAGCGAATGCAAGAGCTACAACCGAGGATATGACCGCACCGTATATTTTTACGGAGCGATGACCGTGTCTTACGAGCCATGCTATATAGTCGGCGACAAATACGGCGATGAAAGGGTATATTGGCAGCAGATATACGCTGCGTTTGCTCTCGGGAATGCAGTAAAATACAAATATCAGAATTATCGTAACGAGAGCAAACATGCGTGAGGCGTCCATCGATCTGAAGCTCTTCCACCATCTTTTTACAGGCGCGGCGGCTTTGATGGAGTTTATGCGGCGCATGGGTATTAGCGACAGCAGTAGCAGCAGCGTGTAAGGCAGATAGCCCGACAGCAGTGTCAGAAAATTGTAGTAAAGCGGCTTCACATGCGAGGCGTAACTCATGGTGCCGGTCATACGCTCTACGTTTTCTTCATGTACAAGGTCTATGAACTCCGAACCTTCCTGTAGATAAGCGGCATAGTACCATAATGAGGGAATTAAGAGCGGCACCACGAAGGGCAGTATAAGTTTTACCACGACACGCCAGAATTTCTCGCCGCGCAAAAGCATGAACGTGAATATAACGGCAAGCGGAAGCACTACGGCCACGGGGCCCTTTGTAAGCACTCCGCCGCTCATCATAAGCACCGCAAGCCACGGCAGTCCCTTAAGGCCTCGCTCCCAATAGGTGTATAACGAGAATAAGGCTCCGGTTATGAAGAAAGTAAGCAGCATGTCTACACGGCATGCCATGCCTGCGCGGTATACTTCAAAGGCTGTCAGGGTGATAAGACCGGCGGCAAAAGCATGGGTCCACGATATGCGGCGCTTGAAAAATCCGTAGCCCCATAATATCATGCCTATAAGAGCGAGGGCCGACGGCAATCGTGACAGATATTCGGTCACATGGCCGTGTATAAGCGATAATACCGCTATGCACCATGCCATGAACGGCGGCTTATACGGTATTTCGTCACCGTTACTTTCCGGCAATATCCAGTCGCCGGTATTGAGCATCGATACCGCTACTATGGCCTCTCGCGGCTCACCTTTGGAGTAAAACAGGGTTTCGCCGAGGAACGGCAATAACGTTACTGCTGCTATTGCGGCCAGCACGAAATAAGAATTTCGCGGTGTAAGACGAAACGAGATTGACTTCATGAACGTGAATTTGTTAGTCTAAATGTCGTTATTTTTTTGCAAAAATAGGAAATATTTTGTGGCGAAACCATAGAAACGAAAATAATTTGTTTCGTAAACGCCTAATTTGTAAATTTGCATCAATGTAATAACATAATAATCGTCAATTTTTAGATATGGCACAGAAACCGTTTGTATATCAGGAGCCGTTCCCTATGTCGCATGACACGACAGAGTACTATCATCTGACTTCTGACTATGTCAAGACAGAGATGTTTGACGGTCACGAGATGCTTGTAGTAGAGCCCGAGGCTCTGCGCGTGCTTGCCCGTCAGGCTACACACGACAATGCTTTCATGCTTCGTCGTGAGCACAATGCTATGGTGGCTAAAATACTCAGTGATCCCGAAGCGAGTGAAAACGACAAGTTTGTGGCATTGACAATGCTGCGCAACGCCGAGATTGCCGCCAAAGGCCAGCTGCCTTTCTGTCAGGATACCGGTACGGCTATCGTGATAGGAAAGAAGGGCCAGAATGTATATACCGGCGGTGGCGATGAGGAGCAGCTGTCGCACGGAGTGTATGACACATACACCGGCTGCAATCTTCGCTACTCTCAGAACGCGCCTCTCAACATGTATGACGAGGTGAACACCGGCTGCAATCTTCCCGCACAGATCGACCTCTATGCCGTGGACGGTGACGAGTACAAATTCCTCTTCGTGGCTAAAGGGGGTGGTTCTGCCAACAAAACATATCTTTATCAGGAAACAAAGGCTCTGCTTAATCCCGAGAAATTGGTGCCTTTCTTGGTTGAGAAGATGAAGTCGCTCGGTACTGCGGCTTGTCCTCCTTACCACATTGCGTTTGTCATAGGCGGTACTTCGGCCGAGATGAACCTTGCCACGGTCAAGAAGGCTTCAGTCAAGTATTATGACAATCTGCCCACAACCGGCAATGAATACGGACGTGCTTTCCGCGATGTAGAGCTTGAGCAGACACTTCTCAAAGAGGCGCAGAAGATAGGTCTCGGTGCTCAGTTCGGCGGCAAGTATTTCGCTCACGACATACGTGTCATCAGACTTCCGCGTCACGGTGCTTCGTGTCCCGTCGGTCTCGGCGTTAGCTGCTCGGCCGACCGCAACGTAAAGGCCAAGATAAACAAAGAGGGTCTGTGGATCGAAAAACTCGACACCAATCCCGGCGAGCTGATACCCGATTCGCTCCGCAATAAGGGAGAAGGCGATGTTGTGAAGATCGACCTTAACCGCCCCATGCCCGAGATACTTGCCGAGCTTACCAAATATCCCGTATCGACACGCTTGTCGCTTAACGGCACTATCATCGTAGGCCGTGATATAGCGCATGCCAAGATCAAAGAGCGTCTTGACCGCGGCGAGCCTATGCCCGATTATCTGAAAGATCATCCTATCTACTATGCGGGCCCGGCAAAGACTCCCGCCGGCATGCCTTCCGGATCTTTCGGACCCACCACCGCAGGTCGTATGGACTCTTATGTCGATCAATTCCAAGCCGCCGGCGGCTCGATGGTCATGATAGCCAAGGGCAACCGCAGCAAGCAGGTGACCGATGCCTGTCATAAGCACGGTGGTTTCTATCTCGGAAGTATCGGTGGTCCCGCCGCAATTCTGGCTCACGACAGCATAAAGAAAGTAGAGTGTCTTGAGTATCCCGAACTCGGCATGGAGGCTATCTGGAAGATTGAGGTTGAAAACTTCCCCGCGTTCATCCTCGTTGATGACAAGGGCAACGACTTCTTTACCGAAATAGCTCAGCGCTGTCAGGGCTGTCCCGTGGCAAAATAAGTTGTAAACACTTGGATAATAACTCATAATTTATCAATAAGCATGGTGCCTTCAGGTGTCATGCTTATTGTTTTCTATAGGATCGTGATTATGCAGATATATAACCATTTTATTGCGATGATAGCTTTTGTTGCAATATTCGTCTTTACATTTGACACAAAAGCGTCAAATGATATTTATAGCCATGAAGCCGCTTCGTTTTTGATGACTTTGCCGGAAAACTTGCAAAAACGTCAAGCTACGGCTATCCGTATGGCGATGGCAGGAAAACGTGATTCGCTTGACGCAATAAGAATGTCGCGCAATGTGCCTTCAGAACCGCATGCAGGAGTAATCCGCAGGCCGATAGGTGACAACATGGCTTTGTTCAGAAGTGATATTTATGATAACGATACCATACCTTTGTTGCTGTATTTTCACGGTGGCGGCTGGACAATAGGGAGTATAAATAGTTGTTCGCGTTTTTGCTCTCGGATGGCGCTTAACGGCGTTGCGGTTCTGGCAGTGGATTATAGACTGGCTCCTGAACACCCCTATCCTGACGGCTTGACTGACTGCATAGCTGCGGCCAAAATAGCAGCAGACAGTCTTGACCGGTGGAAATGCCGAGGCATGGTTGCGGGGGGCGACAGCTCCGGCGGAAATCTGGCTATAGCGACTGCTTTGAGCCTGCCTGACAATACATTCGATGGCCTGATACTCTTCTATCCGGTAATAAAGGCTTATCCCGACAATTCTCCAAGCTGGCAAAAATACGGCTGTGGTTTCGGACTGGACAGTGACCTTATGGAGACGTTTAATGACGCATATACATCTGATATATATAATCCGATGGTGTCGCCGGCTATGGCCTCTGATCGCGATTTGAGAAAATTGCCGCCCATACTCATAGTATCTGCTGAATGTGATATACTAAAAGACCAAGGTCAGGAATTTGCCGGTCGGTTAAGGATTTTAGGCAATGACGTGAGTTATGTTATGATTCCCGGTTCGGTACATCTTTTTATAACGGTCCCGGGACAGCCGGCAGCATTCAATTATGCTGTGTCGGCGGCATCGACGTTTAGTCGCAATGTCATAAAATAAAGAAATAGACCGCAATATATTGTCTGAATGAAGAAAGTCATTGTCATCGGTTGTCCCGGTGCCGGCAAAAGTACCTTTGCAAGAAAACTCTCGTCAAAAACAGGACTTCCGCTATATTATCTTGATATGATATGGCATTTGCCTGATAAGACCACTATCGGCAGAGATGAATTCATAACGCGTCTTGAAGAGATAAGCGGAGGTGATGAATGGATTATGGACGGTAATTATCTCCATACACTTCCTTTAAGATTGAATTATTGTGATACCGTTTTCTTTTTTGATCTTCCGACCGACATCTGTCTTGCCGGCGCGGAAAGCCGTTTAGGTATTGACCGTGAAGATATGCCTTGGACAGATAATGAAATGGATGCTGAATTCCGTCAATGGATTGTTGACTTTCCAACTCAGCAGTTACCCGTCATACGTAGATTGCTTGGCGAGGTAAGACACAGTATAAATGTCATTACATTCCGTTCGAGAGCCGAAGCCGATAATTTTGTTGCAAATTTAGAGAACTTTACAAGGTAATTTCATTACTTTTGTCATTTCTCGTATAAATTATGGCTTGCACAGTTGAATTTATTGAATTTTTGTGTGAAACGCTTCGACCGCTGGGTGAAGTTCGCAGTAGAAAGATGATGGGCGACTACGTTATTTACGTTAACGAAAAATGCGTCATCACTGCTTGCGACAACATTGCATACGCCAAGAAACTGCCATGTATCGCCGATTTGATGGCCGAAGCAGAAACCGGCTACCCTTATCAAGGGGCAAAAGAGGCTTATATCCTTGACTTTACTGACACCCGAAAGGTACTGAGGGTTATCGGAATTCTGTGGGATAACCTTCCATTTCCAAAGTCAAAAAAGAGATGACTATGTTCATGGATGAGACTATGCAAACGATAATACAATGAAATGGAATTATTGAATCGTCCGAAAAAGGTGTTGAGTGATATGACATTGGAAGAGCTGTGGGAATTGTTTCCCATAGTTTTGACTCCGCATCAATCTCAATGGGGAGAATGGGCGCGGGAAGAGATTGAAACTTTGTCAACAACCCTTTCGGAATACTCCCCAATAATAAACCATATCGGTAGCACGGCGATTGCCGGTATTCAGGCTAAGCCGATAATCGATATTCTCGTCGAAATTACATCCGATGCCGATTGGCAGCAGGTAAGGGCCGATATGGAAGCCTCGGGATATATCTGTATGTCGTCATCCGAATATCGTATGAGTTTCAACAAGGGCTATACTCCGGAGGGTTATGCCAAAAGAGTATTCCATGTTCATTTTCATATCGTTGGTGACAATGACGAAATTCTGTTCCGGGATTATCTCAACAGCCATTCCGAAGTGGCACGCGAATATGAGGCATTGAAATTTAGCCTGTTGCCCCAATTCAAAAATGATAGAGACGGTTATACGGATGCAAAAACCGATTTCATTAAAGGAGTTCTGTATGATGCAAAAAACGGATGACAGCTTAACCGCGAATGATAAATCCAATGCCCTGATGCAATCAATAAAGCAATACAAGGAGATTGTAGAAGGCGATGAATCCTTCACCGAGAAGGGGGAGGCATGGTATCTGATGGGGCAGGCATATAGGCAGTTGGCTGATTTCAAAAAAGCCTTCACTTGCTTCAAGAAAGCTGCTGCGCATGATTATTCCGAAGCGTTTGCAATGGCGGGTGATGCTTATATGAATGGCCATGGTGTAGAAAAGAATCCGGCAAAGGCACGCCTATGGTATAAAAAAGGTGCTGATCTGGGGGAAATCACGGCTACATTGAAATTGGCGGACTGCTATAAGAATGGTATCGGTGGCAAGGTTGATTACCCAAAAGCGATGGAACAATATATGCATCTCGCAGAACGCACAGGTCGTTTTTGGAATAGATACTCCGACAGCATCGGAATTGCGCTATACGAAATCGGCAATATGTATCTCAACGGATTAGGAGTACCGGTTAATTTGAAGAACGCTGTCCGTTATTTCAAACTTGCCATAAAGAAAGGGAATCATGATGCTGAGAACGCACTTAAAGCTATAAATCCATGAATAATCCGACTGAACAATATAAAGTCATACAACAATTCACTCGCCAATATGCCGGTGAAGGTAATTTGGAACAAGCAAGAGCCGCGGTATCCGCTATTACGCCTGTTGCCAAGAAAGGAAATGCCAAGGCTCAATACATGCTCGGCAAATATTACTCGTGGGGCTTCCATGATGACTGCGATAATAAAAAAGCAATCTATTGGTTTGAGAAAGCCGCCGACAAGGGAAACGAAAAGGCAGCTGAAGCATTGGTGAATCTCTATCGCTACGATTTTCCCGATGATGAGATTGAAGCGCAGGCGAAAAAAGCCTTTGTGTTAAAATGGCATAAGCGTTGGATTGCCATTCTGGAAGAAAAAGCGACTAAAGGCATCGCAGCTGCGGCTCAGGCATTGATGAATCTCTATGCCAATGACTGCCCCGATGATATTGAGCCGGAAGAAGGCGTGGAGATTGCCCGCAAGTGGTACGACCGTTGGATTGAGATACTGAAAGCCAAAGCGGACAAAGGGGATATGGCGACTAAGAAGAAATTAGCCGATATATTTTATTACGGAACAGGTGTCCCTGACGAGGTTTTGGAGCTTATCGAAGATGATGATGACACATCCGAAGATGATGCCGCTACGCTGTATTCCGAAGTCGCTGTCGGAGAAAATGATGCCGAAGGATGGTGCAATCTCGGACAAATTTATAGCCAATCCGAGGAAGGTTGGCAGAAGTCTTTGGACTGCTATATGAAAGCCGCTGCATTGGGCTATAACGAGGCTTATCGCTGTGTCGGAGGCGCATATTTCGAGGGGCGCGGTGTGGAAAAGGATTTGGCAACGGCACGCGAATGGTACCGGAAAGGAGCGGATGCTGGCGACATATTGGCACAGCTCATGTTGGCAGATTGCTATAAGCGCGGACTCGGCGGAGAGAAAGACTACACCGGTGCGATGGAGCTGTATCGGCAGATAGCCTCTCGCAGTGACCTCCGAAGGAAATATGTGCATGAACTTGGAACGGCACAATACGAAATCGGCAATATGTTTATGAAAGGATTGGGTGTGGAAACCGATTTGCAGCAGGCATACGCTTGGTTCAGACTCGCCGCCGGAAATGGCAACCTTGCTGCTGAAAACGCGCTCAACAGCAAGAAATTCAGAGACTTCAGAATATGAAACTGAAAACATTGTGCTTCGAGGGCGATTATGCTCTCGAAAAGAGAGAAAAGGAGAAATCCAACTATTGTTATGTGAATCTGTATGCCGTTACATTCGGCATCGCACAGTTTATTCTGACAGAATTGCAGCCCATTGACCTTGACGGATGCGGAAAACTGACTATCTGCGCAAATGTCGAGACACAAAATGAGACATACGAACCGGGCTATCATACCGCTCCCGAACTGGGCGTGTCGTGGTATAATCTTGACCTTGAAACATCCTGGAAACTTTACAGCCTTAAACGGTTCAGCAAAGCGTTCAGCGAGGAACTCAGTAATGAGTTTGAGAACTATGTCGCCAATACTGTCATGGACATTCTTGTGGAGATTGACCGTGTGCAAGGCGGCAAAAATGGCCTTGCAGAGCGGCGTAATGGCATTTTGGAGCGGATGCGGGAGTGCGGATGCGAAAAGGAAATCCTGCTCGAAAAATACTCGAAACTCCGGCGTGACAGAAAATATAGGGCGATGGTGTACCGCTGCATCGGTCATGGCGTAGGCGACGCAATAAGAGTCGATTTAGTTAACTGTGTTACGGAAGATGTCATTGTGTCAAGGTGGTTGGAAGAATTGCCACATACTATTGATATGGCCGGGGCTGTCACCAAAACCGTTTGGGATGGAAATACTTTTAATGTGACATTTTATCGAAGAGATCCAAGTTGGGTAGAAACGATTGAGCTGCCTGAAATTGAATAATTGAATCATGATAAAATACGAAAAGAAACATACTGACAAGTCGTTTGATATTGATAAGTGTCGGGAATCTGCGCAATCGGGCTATGCTCCGGCGCAATATCAGCTCGGTCAATGCTACGAGGAAGGCAAAGGAGTAGAACGTAATTTGTCAAAAGCCTTCAAATTGTATTGGCTCGCATCTGACAAATACCGCCCGGCAAAAGAGCGTCTTGACAAGGACAGCTATCAAGGGCAACTCGCCAAATGGCTGAAAAAGGCGGTGAACGGCAAGCAGTTGGCCGATGCTGATCTTGCGGAAGCGCAGTGTATGCTCGGATGCTGTTATCAGCATGGTTGGGGTGTTAGCTACGATATGGTTTCTGCTGTGGAATGGTGGCGGAAAGCCGCAGACTTGGGCGATGCCTATGCAAATGACCGTCTGGGCTATTGTTATAGACTTGGACAAGGTGGGCTGCCGAAAGATGCGGAGCAGGCTTTCGCTCACTATCTGAAAGCGGCGGAAGGCGGATATTCCGAGGGTTATTTCTCTGTGGGATTGTGTTACAAAGAGGGTGACGGAGTGGAACGTGATGATGAAAAAGCCTTTGGCTGGTTCAAGAAAGCTGCGGAGCATGACAACCCCATGGCTTGGGTGGAGCTTGGCAATTGTTACACAGCAGGAAGTGGCACAGCACAGGATTATGGAAAAGCTGTCGAGTGGTATCGTAAGGTGGTGGATCTTGGCGGAAATGCCTTCCCCGATGCGATGCGTAGTCTCGGTAGCTGCTATGCCGCAGGACATGGAGTGGAACAGGATTGGAACAAGGCTGTCGAGTTATACTGTAAGGCGACAAAAGCGGATGACCCAGAAGCGCAATACCTCCTTGCCCGATGTTATGCCGAGGGACACGGAGTTGAGCAGGATATGGCGGAGGCTGTGCGCCTTTACAAAAAAGCGGCGACCAATATCAATGAAAACAAAGGGTACTTCGGACATCCCGGAGCCATGCGTTGTATGGGCGATTGCTATGCCAACGGCATTGGCGTAAGGAAAAACGCTAAGCAGGCGGCCGCATGGTATGCCAAAGCTGCGGAGCAAGAAAATAAGATATTTTGAGCAGAAATGTTGCGAAATATTTGGTTTATAAAATAAACTTGTTTATATTTGCGTCGTCGAATGGATGATGAGCTGTGTCGCGCGAGTATGCTCTTTTATTTTTCGGCATCCGGTTTATGCTGTAAACCTGTTTGTAATTTTAAAAACAAAAAAACTCTATGGAAGAAAAAACTTTGAATGAAAAGGAGAGTATCGAGCTTATAGCGCGTATGATCTCCGACACAAAAAGCCGCCTTGAAGTAGGTGACGGCAACATCCTGTTGAACTGGGGAGTGCTTACGGTCGCGGTGGCTGTTATTGTGTGGATAGCTGTAGCTGTTACCGGAAATCCGGCCTTTAATGCTCTGTGGGGCCTGATGGTGTTTGGCTGGTTGTTTAATTTACGACTTAACCGAAAGAAGAGAAGCCGCGGCTACCGGTCCTATACCGACAATGTATGTGCCGTGATATGGAAGATTGTCGGACTGCTTGGAGTCTACGGAGTGATTATGTGTGCGGTATTTCAGTGGGTTACCGGATTGTCGCCGTGGCTTACCATGTTTCTTTACGCTCTTATAATAGTCGGCTTCGGTGCTGTGGGATCGGGTGCTGCGCTGAAAGTAAAAAGTCTTGTGTTCGGCGGCACATTCAGTATAACATTCGGTATGGTCATCATATGCTGTGTGCTGACAAACATAACTCTGAATGCATTATGGGTTATGCCCGGATTTATATTGAGTTTCGCATTGATGATGATCGTTCCCGGATTGGAGATGAGGCGGCTTGCCCGTAAGGAGTATGAAAGAGCTTGATCCACTGCTGCATTCGCAGTTGCGTTTGGCCGTGATGTCAGTACTCATGAATCTCGATAAGGCCGATTTCGTCTACCTAAAGGAGAAGACGGATGCCACGGCAGGAAATTTAAGTGTACAACTCGATAAATTGTCGACGGCAGGTTACATAACTGTTGAAAAGGGTTTTGTCGGGAAGAAACCTCGTACAGTGTGCAGCGTCACCGAGAAGGGCCGAAGAGCTTTCGAGGCTTATGTCGATGCGCTGAGGCAATACCTTAATCTATAAACAAAATACCCGGACTCAATGAACAAGGCCCGGGTATTTTATTATGGATGATGGAATAATTTTATTCGGTTACGCGACGTGCGCCGATGTAGCGGCGGTTATAGTACGGCTCGGTCGAATTGCTGACCGTAATGCCTGAACTGCATGCCGAATGTATGAAGTCAAATGTGCCGTTGTCGGTGTTGACGTTTACAACTATGCCTACGTGGCCTACAACTTTTTTGCTTCCGCCACGGCCGCCGAAAAATACAAGGTCGCCGGGACGCAGATTGTCATTCTCTATTGATGTGCCCTGTTTATATTGTGAGCGAGAAGAAGCGTTGAGCGATATGCCGAACTGTCGGTATACGTAGCTTGTAAAGCCGGAACAATCGAAACCTTTGGGAGTCTTGCCGCCGCGGCGGTAACGCAGTCCCGTAAACTTGTGAGCAAATGTCAGCATGTCGCCGATGTATTCCGGAAGTTCGTCCTCAATAGCCGCTCTGGGTGACAGCAGCGGTATTTCGGGCTTCCATGTATTGATGGCGGCAATGTCGCGCGACATGTCGGGCAGATTATGTTGCAATACAGGCTGTGCGGCATAAGCCGGTGTTAGGGCCGCGCTTATCCACAGGAGTCCTGTTATTATGAGTATGTATAGTTTCATAAATCTTTAAAGGTACCTGAATAAGGTTATTCTTGATGAACTATACAAAGATAGTCATTTGCATCGGGTTTGTAACAACCCGATGCAATGATTTATGTTAATTTCACATTTAGGGTATAGGACCAATTGGACCAATTAGTTTAATGACCCCCCGCCCTTACTTCAAGGACCTGAGCGCCTCGGTCGATACCCACTTGAACATTTTGTCGCTCGGTCTTATCTTGACGTCGGTTCTTATCGAAAAGCGGTCGCCTTTTACGGCTTTTTCAACCGGCTTTAGGTCTACGCGTATTTCCTCAATCGTCATTATAACCGCTCCGGTCGTAGGGCCTGTTATGACAACCTCGTCGCCTACGGAGAGCTCGCCGTTCTCCATCAGAAATTCCGCGACACCGATGTTGCTGAAATAGCGTACGCCTTTGGCTGCATATACTTTTGTGCGTGTGGCCGATGAGCCGTATTTTGATGTCCATTCGCCGAGACGTTGGCCGAGGTAATACCCGTTCCAGAAGCCTCGGTTGAATATCTGTGACAGACGGTTGTCCCAGTCAGCCACGCGTTCCTCGGTGAAGGTCCCGTCGCAGACTGCGCGTAGCGCCTCATCATAGCATTGTACGGCTATTTTTACATATTCCGGTCCGCGTGCGCGGCCCTCGATCTTGAACACTCTAACTCCCGCATCGATCATTTTATTGAGGAAGTGTATAGTCTTCAGGTCCTTTGGCGACATGATGTATTGGTTCTCGATGTCGAGCTCGTCGCCGGTCTCTTTGTCGCGTACGGTGTAGCCGCGCCGGCATATCTGTGTGCATGCTCCGCGGTTGGCGCTTGAGTTCATCTCGTGCAGGCTGAGGTAGCACTTGCCCGATACGGCCATGCAAAGCGCTCCGTGGCAGAACATCTCGATACGCATGAGTTCGCCGTGCGGTCCGCGTATGTTGTCGTCTACGATATGTTCATGAATATCGCGCACCCGGTCAAGGTCGACCTCGCGGGCGAGTACCACTACATCGGCCCATTGCGAGTAAAACTTCACCGCCTCGGTGTTGGTTATATTGACTTGTGTCGATATATGCACCTCGACGCCCCGTTCCCGGGCATACAGTATGGCGGCTATGTCGCTTGCTATTATGGCTGTGATGCCGGCGTCATGTGCCGCGTCGATTATGGCATGACACTTTTCGATGTCGTCATCAAATATTATGGTGTTGACGGTCAGGTAGGTTTTCACGCCGCGCTCGTTGCATGTGCGGGCTATGTCGCGCAAGTCGTCGAGTGTGAAGTTGTTTGATGAGCGTGCGCGCATATTCAAGCCCTCTATGCCGAAGTATACGGCATCGGCGCCGGCGTCTATGGCGGCGTAAAGCGACTCGTAGCTCCCTACCGGAGCCATTATCTCGAAATCAGATCTTTTCATAGTGCAAATTTAGCGTAAAAAACGCACATTGCCGTAGTCTGTGGCGGATAAAAGCGGCGGTCAGGACATACGACGGGCGTCAGAGCACCATAACGAAGCCTCCACGGGGGAGGAGCGACAGTTTTTCGGGGACGGAGGTCACGTTCGATACGGCCCATGGTGCTTCGGCATTGCCGCTGTCGGTGTACAATCGCGCTTTAGTGTCGGCGGTGATACCGATGCGGTCGATCGGTATCGATATGTCGAGGTCGCTGTCTGTGCCGTTTATGCCGGCTATGAACCACCGGTCGCCGTTTTTGCGTGCCATGACAACATACTTACCGGGATAGCCGGCAAGCAGTTTTGTGTCATCCCACACGGTGGGGAGTCCTGTCAGAAACTCCTGTACCGCCTGCGGCTGTGCGAGATAGCTCTCCGGTTTGTCGGCAAGATGCTGTACCGTCGACTCAAACAGCACGGTCAGCGCCAGTTCGTGTCCGTGAGTCGTGATGTGCGGGTGCTGTGAGTCGGAGAATGTGCACGGAGTGTAGTCCATCGGACCGATGACGTTGCGGGTAAAGGGCAGAGTGGCGTTGTGGGCTGCGGCACGGTCGGTAAGCAGGGGAGCGTTGTTGTACCACTCGGCACCGTAAACGCCTTCGACCGAAACGAGATTGGGGTAGGTGCGCTGCCATCCGCGGGGCACTGTGGCTCCGTGAAAGTTTGCGAGCAGGTTGTGGCGCGCCGCGCACTCGAGCAGTTCGATGCAGTACTCCATTGTAGGCTGCGTGTCACCCGCGAAAAAGTCGATTTTCACCCCTGCGACACCCATATCCTGAAGCATGGCAAATTCACGCTCTCTGTCTTCAGGTTTGTTCAGGCGGAATAGTGGGCCTCCGGCTCCGTTCGTAGTCCATGCCGTGGATGAATTATACCATAGAAGCGCTTTGACATTGCGCTCTGCCGCATACTTCAGTGCGTCGTTTATGTCGCCTCCGTTGCCCATCACATCCCACTCCCAGTCTATGAGCACGTAAGGCAGATTCAGAGTCCGGGCCATGTCTATATATTGTGTGACAAGGCGGTAGTCTTTCGAGCCGCGGTTATAGGCCCAGTATATCCATGACGCCGCTCCCGGCTTTATCCAAGAGGTGTCGGCAATCCTTGATTCGGGACTGACGTCGGTTACGAGAGTCGACTCTACTATGTCGTTAAGCGAGCCGAGTATGATGACACGCCACGGCGTTTGATCGCAGCGGGCCTGTGAGCCCCATGTTATGTTGTAGACCGACGGAGTTTCCGCCGCGGTCAACGACGATGCGCTGTGGCATTTTTCTATGCCCGCTTCGGTCAGGAGAGCCCATGAGTTTTCACCAAACTCAAACAGCGCGGGGTAGCCCCAGTGCGATGCCTGTTGAGCGTCGCCGGTTTCTTCGGGAAAAAAGCTCTCATATGAGTCGTTGTATTGCTGCATCCATCGTTTGCACTGTGCCGGGATCTTGTATAGAGTAGTCTCGCCGCATATCTTGCCTCTGCCGTCGGTATCGTAGCGGAAAGCTATGCCGTCGTTGTACAGACGCAGTGTCATTGCCGGCCGATTGTTGCCGGCTACGAGCCGGTATTCGTTGTAGGTGTTCGAGCATCCGAGCCTTTTGCCGCCCGTCATGTCGTAGCTTATATTCCGTGTCGGCGACGATGATGTTACGGTCCATTTGTCGATGCGGTTCAGGCTGTCGTCGATTGTTACGCCCGGTGACGATACGGTAAACAGTTTTCTCGCATTTCCGTCTTTGCCGTAATGTATGTTTATATTGTTACTGTCTATTCTTACCTCTATGTTCTTGTCCGGTGACTGGATTTTGGTTGCGGCCTCCGCATTATTCCGGCTTAAGACCATGGCCGAAAGTGACAGCACCGTGATTAGCAATCTGTGATGATTCATGTTATCTATTTTGATTGGGTTTTGATTTCTGCAAATATAGTACATGATAGAGTCAGAGTGCCGAAAATTATGTAACATATTTGTCGTGGCAAGGTATCGTAAAGATAAATTTTACGGCTATATTTGTTATTATCGCAATTTTATAATAAAGTTATACCCTTAATACGGCATTATAAGATTATTTTTGCATGTATTAACTCTAATAACTTGAATCAAATATAAAGACAATGAAGAAAGTAATTTTAAGTTTAAGCGTGCTTTTGGCGTCATCGGCATGGGGCGCTCCGGTCACTGTGTCGGGCCCTGACGGCAAGCTTGTGGTGTCGACCGACGTAATCGGCGGGAAGCCGGTGTATTCGATAACCTACGACGGCGATGTCATAATCGAAAACTCTCCGCTCGGTTTCAAGGCCGATGTCGGCGACTTTACCCGGTACATGGCTCTGACCGACTCCAAGCGTGGAGAGGTAAAGAAGTCATACGATCAGGACAAAATCAAGAAAAGCCATATTGACTACAATGCCAACACGTTGGTGAACACTTATAAGGGCGCTTTCGGACACGAGATGTCGGTAGAGTGGCAGGTGTCTGACAACGACGTGGCTTTCCGCTATATAATACCGAGTCAGAACGGGGGTGGGACCGGCGCCATGGTCGTCAATGAAGAGGCTACGGGCTATCGTTTCCCGAAAGAGACCACCGTTTTCCTTACCTCGCAGAGCGACGCTATGATAGGATGGAAGCGTACAAAGCCGAGTTATGAGGAATTTTACATAGCCGATGCTCCGCTTGACTCGCCTTCGCAGTTTGGCCACGGCTTTACTTTCCCCGCTCTGTTCCGTGTTGGCGACAAGGGTTGGGCGCTACTTTCGGAGACGGGTGTCGACGGCTACTACTGCGCCTCACACCTAAGCGACTATAAGGACGGTGTGTATACTATAGCCTATCCTATGCCCGAGGAAAACAACGGCAACGGTACAGCCGCTCCCGGCATATCATTGCCCGGCAAGACTCCGTGGCGTACAATCACCGTGGCCGACCGTCTTGCTCCGGTTGTGGAGACAACCGTGCCGTGGGATGTCGTTGAACCTCGCTACAAGACTGAAACTCCCGCCCGTGCAGGACGCGGTACTTGGAGCTGGATCATATGGCAGGATGCGAGCATGAACATGGCCGACCAGAAGACTTTCATTGACCTCGCCGAGGATCTGGGTTACGAAAACATACTTATTGACGCCGGCTGGGACCAGAATATAGGCTACGACCGTATGCCCGAACTTCTCGGCTATGCCCGCGAAAAAGGCATCAACCCCATACTGTGGTACTCGTCGAGCGGTCCGTGGAACGATATCGTACAAAGCCCGATAAACAAGATGGACCGCCCCATCGTGCGTAAAAACGAGATGAAGTGGCTCAAAGACAACGGTGTACACGCTATTAAAGTAGACTTCTTCGGCGGAGACAAGCAGGAGACCATGCGCCTGTATGAAGACATACTCAGCGATGCGGCCGACTACGGCATCGACGTCATATTCCACGGCTGTACACTGCCCCGTGGCTGGGAGCGTATGTATCCCAACCATGTAGGCAGCGAGGCTGTTTTCGCTTCGGAAAATCTTGTGTTCGGTCAGGTATTCTGCGACATGGAGGCTTTTCATGCCACTCTTCATCCGTTTATACGCAACTCGGTTGCGCTTATGGAGTATGGCGGCACAATACTTAACAAGCGCGTGAGTCGCGACAACAAAAGCGGCAACATACGCCGCACCGGCGACGCGTTCCAGCTTGCCACATCCGTGCTTTTCCAAAATCCCGTTCAGAACTTTGCTCTGACTCCCGACAATCTTAAGGGTTCACCCGCCGAAGCCATCGAGTTTATGAAGGATGTGCCTACGACTTGGGACGACGTGAAACTAATCGACGGATATCCCGGCAAATATGTAGTGCTTGCACGTCGTCACGGCGACAAGTGGTATATAGCGGGAGTCAACGCACTTAAAGAGGCGGTCAAGCTCAATCTTGATCTGTCGGCGCTCGGACTGAAATCATCGGTATTAAAGATGTATGCCGACGATGCCGCCCATGACTTCAAGGTCAAGGATGTCAAAGTTAAAAACAATTCGTCGGTACCGGTTGAGATTTTCCCTGACGGAGGAGTCGTTATCGTAGCCGATTAATCTTTACATAAAACATAAATATCATGAACATCAGAAAATTATTGTTTGCCGCCATGCTGTGTGTATCAATGGGCGCAGTGTCGCAGAACAATCGCGTGGATCTTATGCTCTGGAATGAGAGCGCCGATGCGGAGCAGGCCAAAGCCGCGGCTTCGGCCACTGATTTTACGCGTGATCCTGCTATAACCGTTTACAAGGCCGACAAGCCCAACGGCAAGGCTATAATCATGTGTCCCGGAGGCGGCTACGGCTGGCTTGCAACGGGCCATGAAGGCCACGATATGGCCCAGTGGTTCAATGCACAGGGCATAACATACGTAGTACTTAAATATCGTCTGCCGCAAGGCAATCATGAGATACCGCTGGCCGATGCGGAGCAGGCCGTCAGGCTTGTACGCCGTCATGCCGCGGAGTGGGGAGTCGACCCCGCAAAAGTAGGTATAATGGGCGCTTCGGCCGGAGGCCATCTCGCTTCGACTCTCGCCACTCATTATTCTTCGGCAGAGACTCGTCCCGATTTTCAGATACTGTTTTATCCTGTCATCACTATGGATCCGTCATATACACATGGCGGTTCGAGAGCCAATCTTATCGGAGAGAATCCGTCGGCTGAATTGCAGAAAAAGTTTTGCAACGAGCTTCAGGTGACTCCCGACACTCCCAAAGCTTTCATCATGCTTTCGTCAGATGATACGGTGGTGCCTGTGGCCAACAGTATAAACTATTATACCGCGCTCGTCAACAATCGTGTGCCCGCCTCGCTGCATGCCTATCCTACAGGAGGCCACGGCTGGGGTTACGGCGACGGATTTATCTACAAGCACCAGTGGAAAGAGGAGCTTGAAAAGTGGCTCCGTGAAGAGTTCTAAGTATTCTGTTATATAATAAACCCCGGTTCATCAAGTTTCTTTCATACTGGTGAACCGGGGTTATTTTTGTCTATAGACGATGGTTTTACGGATGCTCGGGCGACATTGTTATCTCGAAATCGGCACCGTTTACGATATCGTCATGTGTGAAAAACGGTGTTTCGAGCTCTTTGCCGTTCAGCTTGACCGATGTGATGTATTTGTTGTCTTTTGAATAGTTGTTTACGTTGAGTGTTACACGCTTGCCGTTGGGGAGGTTGATTTCGGCATGCGGGAACCACGGACGTCCGATGGAGTACACAGGCTTTCCCGGACACACCTGATAGAAGCCGAGTGAATTGAGCACATACCACGCCGACATCTGGCCGCAGTCTTCGTTGCCCGACAGACCGTCGGTGTCGTTTCGGTACTGCTCCTTGAGAACTTTATCGACGAGTTCTTGTGTGCGGTCGGGGCGTCCGGCATAGTTATACAGATGTATTATGTGGTGCGACGGCTCGTTGCCGTGGGCATACTGCCCGATAAGTCCCGATATGTCGGCCGACACGGCTTCGCCCTCCAGCCGGGAGTCGGCGCTGAACAGTGAGTCAAGTTTCTCTATAAACAGTTCGCGTCCGCCCATCAGTTCGGTCAGGCCGTCCACATCATGGGGCACAAACCAAGTCCATTGCCATGCAGTGCCCTCACAGTAGTCATCGCCGCGGTGGTTGGAGCCGCGCGGATTAAACGGTGTGTGCCAGTTGCCTTCGGCGTCCTTGCCGCGCATAAAGCGGGTTTCGGGGTCAAAGTAGTTGCGGTAATTCAGCCCTTTTTCAGCGTATTCGGCAACTTTGGCCGTGTCGCCGACAGCTTCGGCAAGCTGTGATATACACCAGTCGTTGTAGGCATATTCGAGACCTTTGGCCACCGACTCAAACTCCTCGTTCCACGGTATGTAGCCGAGAGTGTTCTTAAAATACTTGGAGCGCGGCATGAGCATCGTGCGGGCCACTTTGTCTGGAGCGGCCGTGGCCGTTGTGTCGTAACGTGACGAACGTTCGCCGGCGCTTAACGCTCCGGCTACATCGAAGTCGGCTATGCCTTTGTTTACGGCATCGGCCATAAGCGACACGGCGTGATACCCTGTCATACATCCTGTATAGTTGCCCGCAAGCTCCCACATGGGCAGTATGCCGCCCTCTTTGTATTTGAGCAGCAGTGAGTTGATGAAATCGTTGTTGCGCTCCGGCTCGATGATTGTAAAGAGCGGATGAAGCGCTCTGTGGGTATCCCAGAGTGAGAAGACGGTGTAAACCGGCTTCTCGGCGTCGCCCTGATGTATCTTGCGGTCCATGCCGAAGTAGCGGCCGTCGACGTCAGTAAACAGGTTGGGGCTTATGGCTGTATGATACAGAGCTGTATAAAACACGGTCTTGTCATCGTCATTGTCGGCGGTAACATCTATTTTTGACAGATATTCGTTCCATGACACGCCGGCTTCGTTTCTTATCTTGTCGAAATCAAAATCCGGAATTTCGGCGCGCAGATTTTTTTCGGCTCCGTCGGTGTCGACAGCCGATATGCCTACTTTGACATATATCTGTTCACCCTCTTTTGTGGGTGCAAACTTCAGCAGGGCTTTGCAACGTGCCGACTCTCGGCCTGTCTCGTCAGTGATTGTGTCGGTAATGATAGAACAGGTAAACGGTTTTGAAAACTCGGCATACATGCTCAACTGCTGGTCGTAGGCCCAATGACGGCTAAGTCGGTAGGCACGTATCGCTGTGTCGCCGACAGCCTCGATTGTCATTGCGAGATTGTTTTGGTGCTGTATGGAGTAGTCGGCGTCTACTATCATGCCCGGGTCATCGGTCGCGGGAAAAGTGAATCGGTAAATGGCGCTGCGCGGCGATGCCGTTATTTCCGCCTTGACTCCGTAGCGTTTCAGCATTGTGGAGTAGTAGCCCGGTTGCGCGGTCTCGTCGGCGTGGTCAAACTCTGATGCGTAGGGCATATCCTGACTTGCAGAGCTTTGCGGGTCAATAGTCTGTGGTCCTACTGTAGGCATAATCAGAAAGTCGCCGTAGTCGGAACACCCGGTGCCGCTAAGGTGTGTCTGAGAGAAACCGTTGATCAGTGAGTCTCTGTAATGATAGCCCGAGCACGCGTCCCACCCGTCTATACGTGTGTCGGGACTCGGCTGTATCATGCCAAACGGCACTACAGCCCCCGGGAATGTGTGACCGTGGCCGCCCGTACCGATAAACGGATTCACGTAGGCGGTGTAGTCGTTCGCCTCTTTGTTGCCGGTGGCGCATGCGCTTAACAGCGCCGCCACCCCGATAGTTACTATAAGTCTGTTCATTATACGGTAAAATTAAGGATAACTGATATTTTGCAAAGATACGAATAAGTCGAGAGTAAAACCAAGTTTACTTGGCTTTTGCCAAGCGTTAGTATTTAAGACGCGTGTATCCGGTTATATGTATGGCAAAATCTGTCAGCGTTTTATTGCTTTTTTATGGATGCCACATACTGAGTCGGCGATATACCTTCATATTTTTTGAACATACGGCTCAGATGTTGTGGAAAATCAAAACCGAGAGCGTAGGCTGTTTCAGATATGGTCATACCGGAGGCAAGATGATTTTTCGCTTCCTGCATTACGAATTTACGTATATGGAATGTCGCCGTATTTCCGGTGGTCTTTTTAATCAGGTCACCGAGATAGTTGGATGACAGGCATAATCTGTCCGAAAAATATTGCATTGAGGGTAATCCGCAAGTTACCAGACTGTCATTTTTGAAGTATTCGTGCAACAAGGCTTCAAACTTAGCCAGAATATCTGAATTCTCAAGTTTTCTCGTGATGAACTGGCGGTTGTAGAACCTGCGGCAGAAATTAAGCATAAGTTCAATGTAGCCTATTATTATGCTGTCCTGTACGTCATCATGTTTATTATCCAGTTCTTCTTTAATCTGACGCATGAAAGAGGCAAATATGTCATATTCATTTTCCGTCATGTGCAAAGCCTCATTTATACGGTAATCGAAAAATGAATAGTCTTTTATTCGTTTTTCCAACTGAGTGCCATGCAGAAGGTCGGGATGAAAAAGCAATGCCCAGCCATCCAGCTCTATCCTCACGCCGTTATCCTCCTTGCCTCCTATCTGTCCGGGGGCCACACATATCAGCGTACCGGTGGTGTAGTCGTATTTCCCACATCCGTATGTAAGGTCAATCGAAAGATTCCTGTGCATGAACAGTCCGTACACACCATATTGGTTGAGACTGTGTCGTATGGGCGAAATTTCGTCAAAGTCAATGACGCTTACCAACCGGTGTCGGTCAGTAAGTCCGAGGTATGCGCTATAATCGTTGACGCTGTTGACTTTGAGAATATTTCTCATTTAATATACAATGCTGATATACAGATGCAAAGATACCGATTTTAAACCAACCTGCAAAGCGACGTGGCAGTATATCCGTAAAATTGGTACGGTATTCCGTCATTGTGAAACGCCAATGCGATTCTGCGGCAGTAATTTTGCAACATCAATCAATGCCTGCGGCATCGCGCACCGACGCAAGCGTCGAAATGCACTTAAATGATGTTGCGAGCTGAAGGTTGCAGCATCAAAATTTATAAGAATAGAATATGGATAGTAAAGTCGTTTTACCCGAGAATATTTGTGATGACGAGGTAGTGGGCTATCTGGCACAGCGATATCGCACCACCCCAAGCCGTGTTGTCGCCCGGTACTTAGAGCAGGAAGGCGTAATAACTACAACATCGGATGAAGGGCAACCTGAATTCCGGTTAACCCCCAATGAAATGGAAATTTTCAAAGATATGGGTATACGCCCGTCAGCAATCGAATTCACAAAACAATTTTAGGCTTGTGTAAAAGTCACATTTAAGGTATCGGAAAAATGACGATAGAAAATTTCAAAACGTTTGTCAAAACCCGCAAGGCTCTTGACACTGATGAAATACACCGCTTTATGGATGAAAAAAGCGACGAGGCAAGGCGTGTTACGTTTGAACTGAACGGTTCGTATCACACTCCCACCGAAGTCAGGGGGTTACTGTCTGCACTGATGGGATATAAGGTGCCGGACACCCTGCGGGTATTTCCTCCGTTTTACAGTGATTTCGGCAAAAATATCACAGTTGGAGAAAACGTGTTTATCAACGCCTGCTGCCATTTTCAGGATCATGGCGGGATAACTATCGGTGACGGCTGTCAGATAGGGCATAATGTGGTCTTCGCCACCCTCAATCACGGCCTGTCACCTGAAACCCGGAAACATACCTATCCCGCTCCTATCGTTTTGGGTAAAAATGTATGGGTAGGTTCCAATGCAACAATACTGCAAGGGGTGACCATCGGAGATAACGCAGTCATTGCCGCCGGTGCGGTTGTGACAAAGGATGTTCCCGAAAATACGGTTGTAGGCGGTGTTCCGGCAAAATTCATAAAGACAATATGACAATATCAGTAAGATGCTTAAAATTTATTTTCGCTATCGTAATGTTTTTATTAACATTACAAGTGTCAGCCAAACAAAACTATTCTGAAATGGAAAAGAAAAATATAGGCAACATATTGGCCTTGTATCCGAAGCCGATGACTATTGTCGGGGCTTATGTCGATGGCAAGGTTAACTGGCTTGTTGTCGGTCATACAGGAATAATCGGCCATGACTGCATACTCGTCAGCATGAGTGATAAACATTACACCAATCAAGGGATTAAGAAGACAAAAAAGCTGTCAATAAATCTCGTCAGCCGTGAAATGCTGCCGAAAGCCGATTATGTCGGCAGCGTCAGCGGGCATGACGTTGACAAATCCGAGGTGTTCGATTACCATGTCGGTGAAAACGGCACACCGATAATTGACGCGTCGCCCTTGACAATGGAGTGTGATGTGGTGGATATTCAGGAAGCAGAGGGCTTCGACAATTTCATATGCACTGTCGCCAATACATACGCATCGCCGGAAGTCCTTACGCAAGACGACAAACTTGACTACACCCGCCTGAAACCCGTGCTGTTCGAGTTCCCGACATATTCCTATCTTGCAACCGGCGAGGTGATTGGCAAGTGCCTCAATCTCAACCCCGAAACAGGCATGTGTTACAAACAGCCTATGGCTTCCGACGGTATTGTCAGGCTGTCCAAGATAGAGGTGTATCCCCAATTTCTTGAGGAATATCTTGAATATGCCCGTGAGGTAGGCGAAATATCTTTGCGTACCGAGCCGGGAGTGCTGACAATGTATGCCGTGCAGGAAAAAGAGAATCCGTGCAGGATCACAATACTTGAAACCTACGCAAGCAAAGAGGCTTACGAGAAGCATATAGCATCAGCTCATTTCCAAAGATATAAGCAGGGTACATTGCACATGGTCAAAGACCTCGTATTGTCAGACCAGAATGTAGTCAATCCTGCAAATACGTTGAACAATTATATCGAATGAAAATGAATAAGATAATCACTATACTGTTATTCAGTTTTTTTAACAACAAATATTATGGCACAGCAAAAAATAGTGCAGACCGCCGGTCGTCAGCAACTCGGAGAATTTGCGCCGGAGTTCGCGCACCTTAATGACGATATACTTTTCGGTGAGGTATGGAGCCGCAATGACCTTCTTTCGCTGCGTGACCGAAGCCTCGTTACAATCACGTCGCTCATCAGTCAGGGCATAACCGACAACTCGTTGACTTTCCATCTTCAGGAGGCTAAGAAAAACGGTATCACCCGCACGGAGATAGCGGAGATAATCACCCATATCGCCTTTTATGCCGGATGGCCGAAAGCATGGGCGTCGTTTAACCTTGCAAAAAATGTATGGAATGATGACATAAAAGTTGATGATGCGAAAGCCGCATTCCAGCGCTCCATGATTTTTCCGATAGGCGAACCTAACACGGCATACGCTAAATATTTTCAGGGAAACAGTTACCTTGCACGCATCTCCGACTCGCAGATACCGTTCTCAAATGTCACCTTTGAGCCGGGTTGTCGCAACAACTGGCACATACATCGAGCCTCAAGCGGAGGCGGTCAGATGCTCGTAGGTGTTGCCGGTCGGGGCTGGTATCAGGAGGAAGGGAAACCCGCGCAGGAGATATTACCCGGCACGGTAATCCATATCCCCGCCAACGTCAAGCACTGGCACGGTGCTGCCGCCGACAGTTGGTTTGCTCATCTTGCTTTTGAAGTTCCCGGTGAAAATGCTACCAACGAATGGCTTGAACCTGTGACTGATGAAGAATACAACAGCCTCAAATAAGGAGTGATATGAATCTGTTGCTGAATGGTGGATGACCGGATGAGCATATTTCCGTCGAATACAAAACTTAAACAAGTTTAGTTTTGTATTCGACTTATTCGTATCTTTGACTTCGCCCAAAATACTCTCGCTCAACAAAACTTAAACAAGTTTAGTTTTGTATTCGACTTATTCGTATCTTTGTGATATGAGAGCGAAGATCTGGATCATCGGTAGTCTGTTGACTTTGTTGCTTCTTGCCGGAGGTGTGTATTACTACGCTGTAGTGCGCACGGTACCGCGTTCGCTGACTGTCGATGCCGACCTGTTTCCGGTTAAAGGTCTTGACTTGTCGGCCCATAACGGTGACGTCGACTTCAAGCGTCTTGCCGGCGATTCTATCGACTTTCTAATGCTTAAGGCTACGGAGGGTACTACATTCAAGGACCCTCGCTTTCATTTTAATTACCTGAAGGCACGCGATGCCGGCATAAAGGCTATCGGGGCATATCACTTTTTCCGCTTCGATACTGACGGCGAGATGCAGGCCATGAATTTTTTAAACAGTCTTCGCGGGAAAACTCTCGATCTTCCGGCTGTAATAGACCTCGAAGAGTGGACCAATCCTACCGATGTGGATACGGAGGAGGTAGTGGCCCGTCTGCGAGCCATGATAGCATATCTTGAACGTAACGGGCACAACGTCATGTTTTATACAAACAAAGACGGTTACCGACGGTTTCTTGAGAACCGTTTTGAGGAGTATCCGTTGTGGATATGTTCGTTTACCGACCCGCCTCTGGATAAGCAGTCAGATGACCGTTGGGCTCTATGGCAATACAGTCATCACGGATGGACCGAGGCTTGCGACACCAAAGTGGACTTAAATACTTTCAACGGCACTCGCGACGAATGGTTAAATTGGTTGCGCGCCTCTACATTTTGAATAATTATAAAAGACTATATAGATGAATTACCGTATAATACCGCCTGAAGAGATCAACGATGCCGTCATCATGTTGCCGCTGTCCAAGAGCATAAGCAACCGGGTGCTGCTGATAAACGCTCTTACCAGAAACAAAGGGTCGATAGCGGCTGTGGCGCAGTGCGACGATACATCGGCCATGACGCGTGCGCTCGCCTCTTTCGACAATGACATAAACATAGGTGCCGCGGGCACTGCCATGCGTTTTTTGACCGCATACTTCGCCATGCAGCCCGGACGCGAGGTGACTCTTGACGGTACCGAGCGGATGCGCCGACGTCCCGTAAAAATACTTGTCGAGGCCTTGCGCGATTGCGGAGCCGACATCGAGTACGTCGGTGAGGAGGGTTTTCCGCCGCTGAGGATAAAGGGGTGTAAACTTACGGGTGGCGAAGTGTCGCTTCCTGCCGATGTAAGCTCACAATATATATCGGCTCTTCTTATGATAGCCCCCTATATGGAGCGCGGACTGCGTCTCGAACTGACCGGAACTCCCGTATCGACTCCGTATATCAACATGACGCTCGGGTTGATGAAGAAGTGGGGTGTGGAAGCCGATGCCGACGGCTCTGTCATATCTGTGGCTCCGCAGACCTACACTCCTGTCGACTTTACCGTAGAGGCCGATTGGTCGGCTGCATCATATTGGTTTGAACTGGGTGCGTTCTCGTTCGGTGACATAAAATTGCTCGGACTGGAGCGCAATAGTCTGCAGGGCGACAGCCGCGTAATAGACTACTTCCGCAACTTCGGTATAGAGGCGGAGTGGGATGAGCGGAGCGCGCTTGAACTGAATCCGTCGCCTGACATATCTCCGCGCATCAACTTGGACCTTACCGAGCAGCCCGATCTTGCGCAGACTCTTACGGTGACATGCTGTGTGTTGAATCTGCCGTTTCATATCACGGGTCTCTCTACATTGAAAATCAAGGAGACCGATCGTCTTGAAGCTCTGTGTACCGAGTTGCGCAAGCTGTCGTTTGTCATTGACTGCCCCGACGACTCGTCGCTTGCATGGGAGGGCCGGCGTGTTACCGCCGATGCCTCGGGGCTTGCCATAGACACATACGACGATCACCGTATGGCACTCGCATTTGCTCCGGTGGCGTTTTTCCTTCCGGGCATTGTCATACGACATGCCGAGGTCGTGTCCAAGTCTTATCCCGAGTATTGGGATCATCTCAAAGCTATCGGATTTACGCTTGAGGAGGTTGCTGACGATAATCTGCCGGAGTGATGGAGGTGAGTCTTATCATATTGGCCGCATTGGTTGTGGTAGGAGCCGCTCTATATTTTCATGACCGTTATACAAGGCGTAAGGCTCCTGCCGACGAGCCGCCATATGAGGAGCCGGAGGAGCAGTGCTGCGGCATGCATATAACCTGCGAGCGCGACTCGCTTCTGGCGTCGGTAAGCGATAGCGTGGAGTACTATGACGACGAGGAGCTCGACGCATACCGCGGGCGCAAGGCCGACAGCTATACCGATGAGGAGATCGAGCAGTTTCGCGACGTACTCCTGACCCTGTTGCCTGACGATATAGCCGGCTGGGGGCGCAGTATACAGTTGAGAGGCATTGAATTGCCGGAGCCTGTGCGTGAAGAACTGTTGATGATAGTGGCTGAAGCCCGCAAAAGCCGCACGTAATAAAACATATTAAACTATGGAATATCTACAGTATGCCTTTTTTCGTAACGCGCTCATAGGCGTCTTTATAATAAGTATTGCCGCGGCTATGATAGGCACATATATTATAACCCGCCGCATGGTGTCTATAACCGGAGGCATAACGCATGCCTGCTTCGGAGGTCTCGGTCTGGGCTATTTTCTCGGTGTGAGTCCCGTGGCTATGGCCGGTCTTTTCGCCGTGGCGTCGTCGCTGGGGGTGGAGTGGATGGCATCGCGTTATCGTGTCAGGGAGGACTCTGCAATAGCAGTGGTATGGTCGCTCGGCATGGCTGTAGGTATACTTTTTGTATTTCTTACTCCGGGTTATGTCCCGGAGTTGAACGGCTTCCTTTTCGGCAACATACTTACCATAACCGCCGCCGACCTCTGGGTGTTTGCTGTATATACGCTCGTGCTCATAGCCTTTTTTGCGGTTTTCTATCGCCGTATAATAGCATGTGCTTTCGACAGCGATTTCGCCAAGGTGTCGGATCTGCCCGTCAAGACTGTCAATTGTATGATGACTGTTTTTGTGGCTGTATGTGTAGTGCTTACCATACGTCTGGTGGGTATCATGCTGCTTATATCCATGCTTACTCTGCCGGTGCTTGTCGCTGAAATGTGGTACAGACGCTTTTCGTCTATTATGCTTGGTGCAATGGCTGTGTCGCTTTCAAGCAGTCTTGCCGGGCTTTTTGTGGCCACGGTCATCGATGTGCCGTGTTCGGCCATAATCGTTATGCTTCAGGTCGTGCTTTATGTGCTGGCGCGCGTGGTTAAGGACGTAAGTTTACGTCGGTCTGTGCGGTAATAAACGTATTCGTTGTGAGACTCGTACGTGTAATTTGCCTTTTTATTCTGCCGGCACTCCTTGTTGGCTGTAGCATGCGTAAAAATACGGCACTGACCCGCAATTATCAGGCATTTATAACCCGCTACAATATATATTATAACGGCGACGAGCACTACAAGACCACGCTCAAGGAAATGGAGCGGAGTTATGAGGACGACTTCACCCGCGTGCTTTATGTGCATCCCGCCGATGCGAGGGCATGCCACGATTCTCCGCAGCCTTCAGGCGATTTCACACGGTCGATAGAGAAGGCGCAGAAAGCCATTCAATTGCGGTCGATAAAGCGCAAACCCGCGCGTAAGGCCGGAAAGTCGCGCGATCCGGAGTATCGCGAGTGGATGAGGCGTGAGGAGTATAATCCGTTTCTGCACAATGCATGGCTTATGCTTGGCCGGTCGCAATACAACAACGGCGACTTCATCGGCGCCGCTTCGACGTTTCAATACATAGCCAAGCACTTCTCATGGCTTCCGGCTACAGTTACTGAAGCCCGTTTGTGGCAGGCTCGAGCCTACTGTGCTTTGGGGTGGCATTTTGATGCGGAAGCTATACTGACAAAAATCCCCGCTACCGCCCTAACATCGGGTGAGTTGGAGGAATTGTACGACATGGCTTATGCGTCGATGTATATAAACTCGGCCGATCAGCCGCGGGCCATACCTTATGTCAAAGGCGCTTTGCGTCATGCTTCGGGCTCGCAGAAACCGAGGCTTTGGTTTTTGCTGGGGCAGTTGTATGCTCTTTCCGGAAATAACCGTGAGGCCTACGACGCATACGGTAAGGCTGCCCGCGGAGGAGCACCTTACAGGACCCGGTTGAATGCGCGTATACGTCAGAGCGAGGTCTTTTCGGGATCAGACATAAAAGAGGAGATAAATTCTCTGCGACGTATGGCCCGATATGAACGCAACTCCCTGTATCTTGACCTCATATATTATGCCGTAGGCAACCTGTATTTATCACGTCGCGATACTGCGAAAGCCGTCGAGAACTACCGGCTGGCCGTGGACAGGTCGACTCGTGACGGTATTGACCGTGCTATAGCGCGACTTGCTCTCGGCGCCATATATTTCGACCGCCGCGATTACGAAGCGGCGCAACTGTGTTATGCCGAGGCTTTGCCGATGTTGCCTTCGACTTATCACGGTTACGATTCTATCAGACAACGCAGCGATGTGCTTGACCGGCTGGCTGTGTATGCACAGAATGTACGGCTCAATGATTCGCTTCTGCGGTTGGCCGACATGACCGAGCGGGAGCGTATGGAGATTGTGAACCGTCTGATAGCCGAACGAAGGAGGGCTGACAAGGTGGAGGCCGAACGTATAAGGCATGAGGAGTATCTTGCGTCACAGGGAGGAGGGAATCCCGCGGATGCTGTCGAGGGGCAGGCTTCGGCTCCTGTGGCATTTGAACTGAACACCGATGACTCGTGGTACTTTTATAACAGTGCGGTGCGCAGTGCCGGACGCGACGCCTTTCTGCGACGTTGGGGCGCGCGACGTCTTGAGGACGATTGGCGGCGACGCGACAAGACTGTTTCGGGTCTTGCGTCAATAGACGACGTCGCAGCCGACTCTATTTCTGAAAAGGACTACGAGGAAGCTCCCGTATATGAACACAACGCCGGCTCCGACATGTATAATCCCGAATATTATCTTAGCCGCATACCGTCGACCCCGGCTCAACGGCTTGCCGCTGCCGACATCATATGCGATGGTATGTATAATATCGGTCTTATATTGAAAGATGACCTCGGCGCATATCGGGAGGCCGCCTCGGAGTGGACTCGCTTGCTTGACCGATACCCCGACAATACATATCGTCGCGATATATATTATAATATGTATCTTATGTATATGCGAGAGGGCGATGCCGTCGCGGCGGCACGCTACCGGCAGCTTATACTTGAACATTTTCCCGATACTCCGGAGGGGGAGGCATTGCGTGACCCCGACTTTATTGACAATAAACGACGTATGCTTGCCGAGGAGGAGCGGTTGTATGAACGGGCCTATGCTGCCTATATCGAAAACCGCAATGCCGATGTGCATGCCGTATATGATACCGTGGCCCGGCTGTCGCCTACAAGCCGGCTTATGCCCAAGTTCATGTTTCTTGACGCTCTTTGTTATGTTACTGAGGGCGATGCCGACCGCTTCAAGTCGATTCTCGAAACGATGCTGAAGCGTTATCCCGACACGGAGCTGGCACCCGTTGCGTCGTCTTACCTTAAAGGACTGTCGGCGGGACGCCGCCTGAATGCGGGAGGCGATAATGTGAGAGGCTTGGTGTGGACAACCCGACTTGCCGCCGATTCCGCCGTGATTGCGTCTGATTCGGTAGCGTTTGCGCTTGACCGCGATACACCTCACCTTATGGTATTGGTTTATCCTGTCGACGAGGTGTCGGGCAATAAACTGCTATATGACATAGCCCGTCATAATTTCAGCACTTTCGTTGTGAGCGATTTTGACCTCGAACCTATGAATTTCGGGCGGTTGGGGTTGCTCGTTGTAAAGGGATTTGCTAACTTTGACGAACTTGCACGTTACCGCAGCATGTTGGAGACCGACTCCGAGCTGCAGTTACTCGGGCAGGTAAAGCCTGTCATGATAAGTGTCGATGATTTCAACAGGCTTGTGAACGAGGGGCGGTCTTTTGACGACTACTTCCGGTATGTCGACGAACGTAGTGCCGAGAGTCCGGTCGTTACCGGCCCTGTTCCGTAAATTTTGATTGAGTATGAGCCGATACAGCATACTGTGGGCTGATGATGAAATAGATCTGCTGAAGCCCCATATACTTTTTATCCGTGACAAGGGATATGACGTCACGACCGTAAACAACGGCCGCGATGCGGTTGAACTTGTGCGTCGGCAACATTTCGATCTGATAATCCTTGATGAAAACATGCCCGGCTTGTCGGGGCTTGAGACACTCAACGCCATAAAACGTATAGCTCCGCATATACCCGTCATGCTCATAACCAAGAGTGAGGAGGAGGATATAATGAATCAGGCTATCGGCAACAAGATAGCCGATTATCTTATAAAACCGGTCAATCCCAAGCAGATATTGCTGTCGATAAAGAAGCTCCTTCACTCGGGCGATCTTGTGAGCCGACGTACAGCCGATGACTATCGCCGCGACTTTGCCGAGATTTCGTCCATGACTGATGCGTGTGACTCGATTGACGACTGGTACTCGCTATATGACCGGCTTGTATATTGGGAGCGTGAACTGGCGTCGACCGACACTGCCATGGATGACTTGCTCCATATGCAATGGCATGAGGCCGACATGGCTTTCTCCCGCTTTGTCAAAAAAGATTACGGCTCATGGCTTGGCGGTGCTGACGGTGCCCCTCTCATGAGCCCCGACATATTTCCGAAGTATATATTTCCGCTTCTTGATGCGGGCGATAAACTGTTTGTCGTGCTTATCGACAATTTCCGTCTTGATCAGTGGCGGGCTATAAAGCCGTTGCTTGCCGATGTGTTTCTGTTTGACGAGAGTATGTATACGTCGATACTCCCTACCGCCACTCAGTATGCACGCAATGCCTTCTTTTCGGGTCTTATGCCTGCCGACATAGCGCGCATGTATCCTGACATGTGGGTCGGGGAGGGCGACGACGAAGGAAAAAATCTTCATGAAGATGCTCTTTTAGGTGCGTTGCTTAAACGTTCGCGACGTGACATACGCTATTCCTATCGTAAGATAAATGACTCTGCTTCGGGCGATCGGCTTGTACGCGAACTTGACGGTCTGTGTGCCAACAGGCTCAATGTTGTGGTGCTTAACTTCATTGACATGCTGTCGCATGCTCGTACCGAGTCCAAGATGATACGCGAGCTTGCCGCCGACAACAGCGCTTATCTGTCGCTCACTGAGTCGTGGTTTCGCCATTCTTTCGCTTTGGAGTTGTTCAGGCGCATAGGAGAGAAAGGCTTCCGTATAGTTCTGACTACCGACCATGGCACAGTACAGGTAGACAATCCGGTCAAGGTCATCGGCGACAAAGACACCGGCTCGGGACTGCGCTATAAGGTGGGACGTAATATGACTTACAATCCTCGTCAGGTCTACGAGATAAAATATCCCGCACGGTTCGGGCTGCCTGCGCCCGGGTTGTCGTCATCTTATATTTTTGCTTCGGGACACGACTTTTTCGCTTATCCCAACAATTATAATCATTACGTGCAATATTATACCGGTACATTTCAGCACGGCGGCATATCGCTTGAGGAGATGCTGGTGCCTATTGTCACTCTTACCGCAAAATAACAATTGATACATTATAATTATATATGGCAGTAAATACTATTACAATTGATTCTATTGAGGGCCTTGCCGATGCCGCACGACGGTTTATCGGTCTTATGGGCGATGCTACAGTTTTTGCCTTCTATGGCGATATGGGAGCCGGCAAGACGACTTTCATCAATGCGCTGTCGCGTGAGCTTGGTGTTGAGGATGATCCTACGAGCAGTCCTTCGTTTGCCATCATAAACGAATACCGGTCCGACACTACGGCAGAGCTGATATATCATTTCGACCTGTATAGGCTTGAGTCGCTTGAAGAGGCTTTTGACATAGGAGTTGAGGATTATCTTGACTCCGGAGCGTTGTGTTTTATCGAGTGGCCCGAGCGTATAGCCGACATACTACCCGACGATACAGTGCGAGTTGACATAGAAGAACTACCCGACGGGCGTCGCCGGCTTACGGTAACCGATAGCGACGAAGCATGACACTGCACGGCGCCACACTTTTGCTCGTGGCTCTGTTCTCGGTCTGCGGTGTGTTTTCTATCGTGGCCGGTATCGCCGGATGGGATTGGTTTTTCAACAGCGTCAATGTACGGGTGCTTACCGGAAAACTACGACGCCCCTTAGCGCGTTTATTGTACGTAGTGCTTGGTATGGCAATATTGGCCATGGCTATGTATATGTATAATATCACTGCTTAAACTATATGAATGAATTGTTGATCATCGTGGGGCTTATATTGCTCAACGGCCTTTTTTCGATGTCGGAGACGGCATTGATATCAGCTCGTAAATCACGTCTGTCAAGGGAGGCCGATGCCGGCGACCGTGCAGCAAAGGCTGCGCTTCGTATAGCCAATGATCCTGATTGCTTTCTGTCCACGATACAGATAGGCATTACGCTTATCGGTATCCTTACCGGTCTTTACTCAGGTGCATCATTTGCAAAGGCTTTCGGCTCCATTTTGGTAGGTTGGGGTGTAGCTCCGGCCTATGCGTTTACGGTGGCGCAGGTGCTTATTGTCGTTATAGTCACTTACTTGTCAATAGTTGTGGGCGAGTTGGTGCCCAAGCGTATAGCTTTGAGTGCTTCTGACACCGTTGCCAAACTTGTGGCCCGGCCTATGTGGCTGTTGTCGCGAATTACCATACCGGCGGTATGGCTTCTTTCCGTATCCACCGGTCTTTTAGTGAGGCTCTTCAACATCCGTTGTGACGATAATAAAGTCACAGAGAGCGATGTTAAGTCCATAATCAATGACGGTGCGGCCTCGGGTGAGGTGAAGGAGGTTGAAAAGGAGATAATGAACCGTGCGCTTGTCATGGGAGACTTGCGTGTGGCCTCAATCATGACATGCCGCAAAGAGATAGTCACTGTCAGCATTGACATGACAGCCGCTCAGGTAAAGGAGGTTCTGGCTCACGAGCTTCATGACTCCTATCCGGTGCTTGACGGCGACCATGAGGATGTGAAGGGTGTGGTGTCGCTTAAAGATCTTATACTTAAGCTCGATGACCCCGGTTTCATGCTTGCCGATGTGGTTATGACGGGTACCTTTATACCGGAAAGTATGACCGCTTACGATGCTTTGGCCAAGCTTAAGGAGAATCACGAGCATTGTCTTATCGTATGCGATGAGTTCGGCACGATGCAGGGCGTATTGACGCTGAATGACATACTTGACGGGCTTGTGGGCACGGTGCCGGAGTCGGCCGACGTTCAGTTCATTATTCCGAGAGCTGACGGGCAGGGGTGGCTTGTGTCGGGACAGTGTCCGTTATATGACTTTCTTGACTACTTTGATTGCGGTGATCTGTATGTTCCGGCGGGTTACTCTACAGTGGGCGGACTATTGTTGGAGCTGATGCGCAAGATGCCCGAAGAGGGTGAGTCGGTGACTTGGCACGACTTTAAGTTTGAGATTGTAGATATGGACATGACTTATATTGATAAGATACTTGTGACAAAATCGAGCAATGACTGATAAGCACCATGGTATAATAAGACTTGAAGAGTGCGGCTCCACAAACTCCTATATGGCGTCAATTGCGCAGGGGCTGAGGCATGGTACCGTAGTTATAACCGACCACCAGACGGCCGGCCGAGGTCAGCGTGGCAATTCTTGGGAAGCATCGCCGGGTGAAAATCTTACGTTCTCACTTTTTATAAAACCCGACGGGATGGCCGCGCGCGACCAATTCTATATATCGGAGGCAGTGGCTCTCGGTATAACAGATGTATTAAATACGCTGCTCTCCGATAATGTCGTAGCAATAAAGTGGCCGAATGACATTTATGTCGATGACCGCAAGATATGTGGCATACTTATTGAAAACAGTCTTACCGGCTCGTTTATCGGCTATTCTATAGCCGGTATAGGGCTGAATGTAAATCAACGGTCATTTTACAGCGATGCTCCCAATCCGGTGTCGCTTGCCATGCTTACCGGACTGAAATATGACCTTGCGGAGCTGCTTGACCGGGTTGTGGATGCCACACTTTCGCGCCTTGTTCAGCCTGTGGCGGGCCGCCATGCCGATTATATGGCTTCGCTTTATCGGCGTGAAGGCTCCGGCTATCGCGATACGTCCACGGGCGAAGAGTTCCATGCCGTAATTGCCGACATCGCTCCAACAGGCCACATGACCCTGCTCGATACCGAAGGCCACTACCGCATCTACGCCTTCAAAGAAGTCGCGCTTCTGCTCTGAAAATCAGCTATTATATTCACCTCTGACAGCTTGGTCGTATGTCGCGAATTGTTGGACATATTGACCAATGCGTCTTATAATTTGATGAAATGCATTAAATTTGTGCCGTCTGTTGGTTGTAGTCATTGTTGATTGAACCGATAATATGTTTTGTGTGTTTATTATTTGCACATTATCGCTTATTTAACATGAAAGGATTTGGTTTACGATTGAAAAAGATGTTATCGCTATGGGTTTCCGCTATGGTAATCGGGGGAGCCTCCTATGGATGTAAGAAGACTGTCACCGAGTTGCCGGTCATTGCGATAGAGCCTGCACAGCAGGAAGATGTTGAGATCTACGGTGAGTACGTGGGGCGTGTGAGGGCACAGCAGTTTGTCGAGGTCCGTGCACGTGTCGAGGGCTATCTTGAGAAGATGCTTTTCGAGGAGGGTACTTATGTGAAGAAAAATCAGGTGCTGTTTATCATAAATCCCGACCAGTACCGTGCCAAAGTAGACAAGGCACGCGCTCAGCTTAAAAAGGATGAGGCGCAGGCACAGAAGGCGGAGCGTGATCTTGAGCGTATAAAGCCGCTGCATGAGCAGAATGCCGCCAGCCGCCTTGATCTTGACAATGCCGTGGCTGCATACGAGACAGCCAAAGCTGCGGTGGCCATGAGTCGCGCCGACCTTGCGCAGGCAGAGCTTGAGCTCGGTTATACGACAGTGAGGTCGCCGTTGTCGGGCCATATAAGCGAGCGCAATGTCGATCTTGGTACTTTGGTGGGACCCGGTGCAAAGTCGTTGCTGGCCACTATCGTAAAGAGCGATACGGTCCTTATCGATTTCAGCATGACGGCGTTGGACTATCTGAAGAGCAAGGAGCGCAATGTGGCTTTAGGTCAGCAGGACAAGACCCGTTCATGGCAGCCTTATGTCACCATCACTCTTGCCGACAACACCGTGTATCTGCATAAAGGTATGGTGGATTTTGCCGAGCCGCAGGTCGATCCGGAGACGGGTACATTCTCGGTGCGTGCCGAAATGCCAAATCCTGAACGTGCCATATTGCCCGGCCAGTTTACAAAGGTGAAAGTGCTGCTTGACATAAGGGAAGATGCCACTGTAGTGCCGCAGAAGTCCGTTATCATCGAAAAGGGAGGTTCGTACATATATATTATGCGTGCCGACTCTACCGTCGAGAAGCGTTTTGTTGAACTCGGACCGGAATTCCAGAACAACATTGTGGTCGAGCGCGGTCTTAATCCCGGCGAGAATGTGGTTGTCGAGGGCTATCACAAGCTGTCGCCCGGAGTAAAGGTGAAAGTATCCGATGCTATAATCGAAGAGGAAAAAGAATGATGACGATTGTATGAAGATGAGCTTTTTTATCGATCGACCCGTATTTTCGATCGTAATATCAATACTTATAGTGATCATAGGCATCATAGGCATGACCATGCTGCCTATAGATCAGTATCCGCAGATAACCCCTCCGGTGGTAAAGATCAGCGCGTCTTATCCCGGAGCGAGCGCACTTACCGTGTCGCAAGCTGTGGCCACTCCGATAGAGCAGGAACTCAACGGCACACCCGGCATGCTTTACATGGAGTCGTCAAGCTCAAATTCGGGCGGCTTTTCGGCTACGGTGACGTTTGACATATCGGCCAATCCCGACTTGGCCGCCGTAGAGATACAGAACCGTATAAAGCTGGCCGAGTCGCGACTTCCGGCCGAGGTTGTACAAAACGGTATATCGGTGGAGAAGCAGGCACCGAGCCAGCTACTGACCATATGCCTTACTTCGACCGATCCGAAGTTTGACGAGATATATCTTAGCAATTTCGCCACACTCAACGTGCTTGACCTCTTGCGTCGAATACCCGGAGTGGGCCGAGTGTCCAACATCGGCAGCCGATATTACGCCATGCAGATATGGGTGCAGCCTGACAAACTTGCCAATCTCGGCATAACCGTAGGCGACCTGCAGAAAGCCCTGAAGGACCAGAACCGCGAGTCGGCGGCCGGAGTGCTCGGACAGCAGCCCGTAAAAGGACTTGACATAACCATACCTATCACCACACAGGGACGACTGTCATCTGTAAGTCAATTTGAGGATATCGTTGTGAGGGCCAATCCCGACGGCTCTATAATAAGGTTGCGCGATGTGGCGCGTATATCGCTTGAAGCGCAGTCCTACAACACGGAGAGCGGTATAAACGGCGAGAACGCCGCAGTGCTTGCCATATATATGTTGCCCGGCGCCAATGCCATGGATGTTGCCACTCGTGTCAAGGAGGCCATGAAGGAGATCAGCTCGAGTTTTCCCGACGGGTTGAGCTATGACATACCTTTCGACATGACCACCTATATATCGGAGTCCATACATGAGGTGTACAAGACGCTTTTTGAGGCACTGTTTCTTGTGATTTTTGTCGTATACCTGTCGTTGCAGAGCTGGCGAGCCACTCTTATTCCGTTGATTGCCGTGCCGATTTCTCTTATCGGTACATTCGGTTTCATGCTCATATTCGGCTTCTCGCTCAACATGCTTACCTTGCTCGGCCTTGTGCTTGCTATCGGTATTGTGGTCGATGACGCCATCGTGGTGGTGGAAAATGTGGAGCATATAATGTCTACCGAAGGACTGTCGCCTTACGAAGCTACCAAAAAGGCCATGACGGGGCTTACGAGTCCTATCATCGCTACATCGCTGGTCCTTGCCGCGGTGTTTGTGCCGGTAAGTTTTCTTGGTGGTATCACGGGGCAGCTTTATCGTCAGTTTACCGTGACCATCGTTGTGTCGGTACTTCTGTCGGCCGTTGTGGCGCTTACGCTGAGTCCGGTCATGTGTTCACTTATCCTGCGTCCGGCAAAAAAGGATGAGAAGAAAAATATAGTGTTCCGTAAGATAAACCAATGGCTGGCTACCGGCAACGATAAATTTGTCAGCGTCATCGGTGTCACTATAAAAAACAAGAAGCGCGTGCTTGTGGGGTTTGTGTCCATGATAGCCGTTATACTTGTCATAAACCACCTGATGCCTTCAAGTTTCCTTCCCGTTGAGGATCAAGGCTATTTCAAGGTCGAACTTGAGTTGCCTGAGGGTGCTACTCTTGAGCGCACTCGCACTATCACGGAGCGTGCGGTGGCTTATCTTATGGCGAATCCGGCAGTACAGTATGTGCAGAGTGTAGCCGGAAGCAGTTCGCAGGTTGGCAGCAGTCAGGCCCGCAGTGAACTTACGGTTATTCTCAAGCCGTGGGAAGAGCGTGACGATGAGACTATCGACGATATAATGGCGGTTGTAAGAAAAGATATGGAGCAGTACCCCGAGTGCAAGATTTATCTGTCTCGCCCGCCTGTTATTCCGGGTCTCGGTACATCGGGCGGTTTCGAGATGCAGCTTGAGGCTCGCGGCGACGCCACCCTTGACGACCTTGTCAGCGCTACCGACACTCTTATGCGATACGCTTCGGCGCAGAAGTCCATTACCGGTCTGTCATCGTCATTGCAGGCCGACATACCGCAGCTTTACTTCGATGTCGATCGTGACAAGGTGAAGTTCTCGGGGGTGCCGCTGGCCGATGTGTTTTCGACTATGAAGGCTTATACCGGGTCGGTGTATGTCAACGACTTCAACATGTTTAACCGTATATACCGTGTATACATTCAGGCCGAGGCTCCGTACCGCGAGCATCGTGAGAATATAAACCTCTTCTTTGTACGGGGAAGCGGCAATACGATGATACCGCTTGCTTCGCTCGGCACTACTTCCTATACTACCGGTCCGGGCAATATAAAACGCTTCAATATGTTTAACTCCTCGGTGATAAGAGGCGAGGCTTCCAAGGGCTACAGCTCGGGCGAGGCTATGGCCGCGCTTGAGAAGATAGCTTCCGAAAAACTTCCCGAGAACATCGGAGTGGAGTGGAGCGGATTGTCGTTTCAGGAGAAGCAGGCCGGGGGTAAGACCGGGCTTGTGCTGGCGTTGGTGTTCTTGTTTGTGTTCTTGTTTCTCGCCGCTCTTTATGAGAGCTGGACTGTGCCCGTGGCGGTATTGCTGTCGTTGCCTGTGGCTGCGCTGGGGGCTTACATCGGTGAGTGGATGTGCGGACTTGAAAACGACATATACTTCCAGATCGGTCTTGTGATGCTTATGGGTATGGCGGCTAAAAACGCCATTCTTATAGTGGAGTTTGCCAAGGAACAGACCGACAAGGGAGTCGATGCGCTTCAGGCGGCTATCTATGCGTCAAGGTTGAGGTTCAGACCTATTCTTATGACATCGCTTGCATTCATTCTCGGCATGCTTCCTATGGTACTCGCTTCGGGACCGGGTTCGGCAAGCCGTCAAGCCATAGGTACTGGCGTATTTTTCGGAATGATATTTGCCGTAGTGTTCGGCATATTGCTTGTGCCTTTCTTCTTTGTATTGATTTACCGAAGTGTCATGAAATTTAAAAAGCGTGTGACGTCGAAGTCCGCGTGATAAAATTGGTGTAAGTTATGAGACTGAATATCATAATAGCGGCGCTGGCAGCCATGACGCTGTCGCTCGGTTCCTGCAAGCTGGGACAGAAGTATGTACGTCCCGACATGCCGTTGCCCGAAAATCTCGGTGTCACGGTCACTACCGATACATTTTCCATAGCCGACCTCGGCTGGTGGGACATATACACTGACACTATACTCCAGCGACTGATCAAGCAGACGATGGAGCATAATAAAGATCTGCGCATAGCCGATGCACGTATTAAGGAGCTTGCGGCGCGTAAGCGCATAGAGTTTGCCGGCCTGTTTCCTGAAATTAACGGCAGCTTTTATGCACAGAAGGAGGGTCTTGACTACGGTGGCGACAATTTTAAGAACGATCCGGAGTATGGCCTTAAGGCGGCTATGAGCTGGGAACTTGACCTGTGGGGCAACAAGCGATGGGCCAACGAGCGGGGAAAGGCCGAGTTTATGGCCGGCATAGAGAACCGCAGGGCTTTGACTATGAGCCTTGTGGCCGATGTGGCGCAGGCTTACTATGAACTTGTGGCCCTTGACCATGAGCTCGCTATCGTGAAGCAGACCCTCGAAGCCCGTAGAGAGAGCGTGAGGCTTGCCAAGCTGCGTTTTGAGGGCGGACTTACGTCCGAGACCGCTTATCAGCAGGCTCAGGTTGAGTATGCACGCACGGCGACGCGTGTGCCCGTACTCGAACGCGACATAGCAATGAAAGAAAACGAGATTTCGTTTATTGCCGGAGAGTTTCCATCGGGTATCGAGCGGTCATCGCGTATCAATATGCGTCTGCCTGAAGAGCTGCCTGTCGGTATTCCTTCAACCTTGCTTGAGCGCCGTCCCGACATACGCGCCGCCGAGCAGAAACTCATTGCCGCAAATGCCGCGGTTGGCGTGGCCTATACCAATCGGTTTCCGCGCCTTGCACTAACGGGGCAACTCGGAGTAGAAAGCGACGAGTTTTCCAATCTGTTTAAGTCGCCGATGCACTTTCTGAGTGCGAGCCTGCTCGGTCCGCTGTTTGATATGGGGCGTCGGCAGAGTACCTATCGGGCACAGCAGGCCGTATACGAGCAGGAGTGTTACGCTTACGAGAAAGTTGTGCTCAACGCTTTCAAGGAGGTGCGCGACGCTATCGTGGCCTACAACAAGGCTCGTGACATATATGAGACTATGGCTCAACTTGTGCATGCGTCGAAAACCAATATGGATCTGGCTCAGCTTCAGTATATAAACGGAGTCATAGGATATATAGATGTACTTGACGCCCAGCGTAGCTATTTTGACGCGCAGGTAGGGTTAAGCAATGCCGCGCTATACAAGCGTCTCGCCATGGTACAGCTTTACAAGGCTCTCGGAGGCGGGTGGTGACGGCCTGCACTCCGTTCAGGGGGTAATGGTTATGCACGGTTCGTCAGGATCGGGACGCTCGAATCCGCGGTAAAACATCTCGACCATATCGTCGGTCACGATTGCCGCGTCGGGACCCGGCGACAGGTTGCGTTTATGAAGCCGTTCTTTCAACAGTTCAAGCGGGGTGTCGAAGTATACAAGCGTGTGGTCGGCGCCGGTTGAGGATATGTACCGCCGGTAAAAGTCACGTTTTGTACGTTTACAAAGCGGAGAGTCGACAATAGCTTTATGGCCAGTGGCTATGAGGTGCCCCAGCTCTTCAAGCAGACTCTTTTCGGCTATGTCGCGGTACTTGTTATATCGGTCTTCGGGATAGTCTATGCCGCACAATCCGTGCTCATGCCACATGATAGAGTCCACTGAGAGACGGATGTAGCCTAAACTCTCCATTTTTCGGGCAAAGGTGGTCTTTCCGGAGCCGGAGATGCCGCACAGCAGCAACACCTGACCGCAGTTCTCCGCCATGTACTTTTCTTCCTGTATATTCATATCGTGCAAAAGTATAAAAATATCATGTTTTTTATATACTTTTGCGAATAAAATAGAATGGGAAGATGACTTTACGATATATCTTGTGCTTTTTCCTTTTGGCTCTGTCATGTAGAGTCACCGCGTCGGAATTAACCAAAGAGACTTACGTTTTTGATGTGACTGCCGACGGCGATACTCTGCGTCTTGACCGGTATCCTGCCGTCAAAGGTGCGGATAACAAAGGGCAGGTTCTCGTTTTCGCTTTTGGCGGAGGTTTTCGTGGCGGTAACCGCGACAGCGGAGTGTTCATGCCGTTTTTCAGCTTTCTTGTAGAAAACGGAGTCACGGTGGTGTCAACCGACTATCGTACGGCGCTTAAGAATGCGAATCCGGCACAACTGACGACTCCGGAGGGATTTAAAGAAGCATTGTATGAGGCCATATCAGTGGCGGTCATAGATTTTTACAAAGCTACGTCTTTTGTAATAGAACACGGTGCTAAATGGGGCGTGGACAGCACGAAAGTAATAGCATGCGGGTCGAGTGCCGGTGCCATAACCGTGCTTCAGGCCGAGTATGGTATATGTAATGATATGGTGCCTCCGGGACTTCTTCCGCCCGGCTTCAATTATGCCGGTGTCATATCTATGGCGGGTGCCGTATGTGCCGATGGTGTTCCGACGTGGACTGTCACGCCGGCACCGATAATGCTTTTTCACGGTGATGCGGATAGTGTGGTGCCGTTTGAGAAAGCCGTAATTGACGGGTTCGGATTATGGGGCTCATCCACAATCAGCCGGGAGCTTGCCGAGAAGGGAGTGCCTCATGTATTTCATATAGTGCGCGGCGGCGGTCACGAGGTGTCGGGCACACCAATGTCACGTTATGAGGGTGAGATACTTGACTTTATACGTCAAATCGACTCTCCCGGTCCGTGCCGTATGATTACTGTCGATGAAAGGGTTCCCGGCAGTGGAGATTATAAGACCGATTTTACGATAGAGGATTATCTGAGGTCTAATATGTAATTAGTGTATATGAGACCGAGAGTATCAAACAGAGCGCGAGGTTACGTGGCCGGTGCTGTGGCCGCTGCTTCATACGGTGTTAATCCGTTGTTGGCGCTTCCGCTGTTTGCGGAGGGAGTGAATTCTGATTCTATGCTTTGTTACCGTTATGTCCTTGCGGTGATAATGCTTGCCATGTTCATGTTTGTCATGCGTAAAAGTTTTCGGTTAACACGCCGGCAGATACCTCTGATGGCACTGTTCTCGATACTTTTTGCCTGCTCGTCGCTTCTGCTTTTTGAAAGTTATCGTTATATGGATGTCGGCATAGCGTCCACTATACTGTTTGTCTATCCTGTATTTGTCGCTATAATAAACACTTTGTTTTATCGTGAACGGCTTTCTGCAGTGACCGTATTGTCGATTGTTTTGGCTTTGGGAGGCATTGTATTGCTTTATTTCGGTGGAGATGCCGAGGCCAATCTGAGCGTCACCGGTACGGTACTGGTTGTGTTTTCGGCTGTTGCTTATGCCCTTTACATGGTGGCTGTCAACCGTACGTCGTTACGTTCGGTTCCATCTCTTACGCTTACGTTTTATTCAGTGTTTTTCGGGCAGGCTGTATTTTTTGTGCGTATTTTGTTTTGTTCGGGATTTACTCCTGTCGAGGGGGCTTTGCCATGGGTTTGCGCAGTGTCGCTTGCATTGTTTCCTACGGTAGTGTCGTTGCTGACAATGGCAGTGGCTATTCATGACATAGGGTCGACAGCTACAGCGATTCTCGGCGCTCTTGAACCGGTAACGGCTCTCATAATAGGGGTTTGTGTTTTTGATGAGCGGCTTACTACTCTTGCCGTGGTCGGTGTAGTGATGGTTCTTGTAGCAGTCACCCTTCTCATCTTGTCAAAACCTATGATCAGAATTCTGCGCCAGCTTTCTGTAAGGTTGCATGTAATAAAATGAATTGAACCAATTAACCATAAAAACCATTTAATTATGAAACGGATAATTTTATTGTCTTTACTGATTATGACTATGCTCGGTTGCAAGAATAATACTTCTGTTGACAATAGCCTATCAAAGACCGACGAGGCTTCTGTGGTTCTTGATGCTATAGCTACACGTACAAGTGTGAGAAATTACGTAGCCGATCGTGCGGTACCGGCCGATACGGTAACTTTACTGTTGAGGGCGGCTATGGCTGCACCTACAGCCGTGAATAAACGGCCGTGGGCTTTTGTTGTCGTTAATGAACGGGCCATGCTCGACAGTCTTGCGGGAGTGCTTCCTTACGCACAGATGTTAAAGCACGCTCCTCTGGCAATAGTGCCTTGCGGCGATATGACACGTGCTCTTGAAGGCAACGGACGTGACTTCTGGATTCAGGATGTGTCGGCCGCTACTGAAAACATGCTTATTGCGGCTCATGCCCTCGGACTCGGAGCCGTGTGGACAGGAGTATATCCCGATACTGAGCGTGTCAACGATGTTCGTAAGGTGCTTGGCATGCCCGATGAAATCATACCGTTGTGTGTTGTGCCGGTCGGATATCCCGACGGAGAACATATCCCCAAGGACAAGTGGGACGAGAGCAAGATCCGGTATAACAAATGGTGATTGTGGACTTACATCGGGTCGACATCATAGTACACCTGTAGGGAGCGTAAGGCGGGGTCGGTCATGAACTCTTCGTAGACGGAGCGAAGCAGGGCTTTCACCTTACGCATTGAAGCGCTGGTCTCTACTTTTAGCATGATTTTTCGTATGTAAAGCGACTGGATGCGGGCCACATGCGGTTCGTCGGGTCCGAATACGCGGTTGCCAAACAGTTCGCGCAGTCGGTCGCCGTAGCGTGCCGCCGCGTCTATTAGGCGCTCGAGGTCGCGGTGTTTGAGGTATACGTTTATCACGCGGGTATAGGGCGGATAGTTGTAGCGCCGCCGCTCGTTAAGCTCATGCTCATAGTACCCTTTGTAGTTGTGGCTTTGGACAAATGACAGTATCGGATGAGCCGGCTGTGAAGTCTGTATAACGACAAGGCCCCGGGTGTTGCGGCGTCCGGCACGTCCTGCAACCTGCTCAAGCATGTTGAACGCCCGTTCCGACGCTCTGAAGTCGGGGAAGTTTATAAGAGTGTCGGCGTTGAGCACTCCCACCATGCTCACTTTGTCGAAGTCAAGCCCTTTTGTTACCATCTGGGTTCCAACGAGTACCTGCGACTTGCCTTTTGAAAAATCGTCGATGATGTTTTCGTAACTGTCCTTATTGCGTGTCGTGTCAAGGTCCATACGCGCTATTTTCACATCAGGAAACGCCGAGTCGGCTATATCCTCGAGCCGTTCGGTGCCGTAGCCGTGAACTTCGATGGCCGGTTCTTTGCATGACGGACATATTGAAGGCAGTTTGTAGGTGGCTCCGCAGTAGTGACACACCATTTCGCCGGCACGCCTATGGTAGGTAAGCGAAACATCGCAGTTCTGGCATTTGGGCACGTAGGCACACTGGCGGCAGGTGACAACCGGTGCATATCCACGCCGGTTGTGGAATAGTATTATCTGCTCTCCGCGGCTTAATGCCTCGCGCGACAGGCGCCCCATCTCCACTGTCATGGGGCCTGTAGTACGTTGACGGCGCCTTTCCTCCACGGTGTCTATGATTTTTATAGCCGGCAACTGCACTCCCTCATAGCGTTCTGACAAAGTGACAAGTCCGTAGCGTCCGTTGAGAGCTTTGTAGTAGGTCTCGATGGAGGGGGTGGCGCTACCGAGAAGGGTTTTGGCTCCATGCATTGAGGCAAGCACTATGGCGCAGTCGCGAGCGTTGTATCGGGGAGCCGGGTCAAACTGTTTGTAACTCGACTCGTGCTCCTCGTCGACGATGACGAGTCCGAGTTTGGAAAACGGCAGGAAAAGCGAGGAGCGCGCTCCTAATATGACACATGGACGTGAGTCGTGCAGAATGCGTTTCCATAAGTCGACCCGTTCGTTGTCGGAAAATTTTGAGTGATATATTATGACTTTGTTGCCGAAAACTTTCTGCAATCGTCGTGTAAGTTGAGTGGTAAGAGCTATTTCCGGTACAAGAAACAGTGTCTGCTCGCCTTTTTTCAGCACATAGTCTATAAGATGTATGTACAACTCGGTCTTACCGCTTGATGTTACGCCGTGGAGCAGTATTATGTCTTTTTCAAGAAAACCGTTGTGTATTTCGTCCAAGGCTTTGTTTTGTGCCTCGCTTAATACGGGTAGTCGGCCAATATCGGTACCGAGATAGCGGAAGCGGTTTATCTCGCGGGTGAAAATCTCGATGATGCCTTTTGATGCAAGTGCCGATGCTATGGCCGACGACAGACCGGTGGCTTCAAGCAGAGCGGCACGCGGTATGTCGTCGCACTCTCCGTTGCGGCTCCTCTTGTTGAGCGCGTCAATAAGTGCTATAAGCAATTTTTCCTGTTTGGGCGCACCCTTAACGGCGTCAAAGGCTGCGTGCATGGCTGTGTCATCGTTGCGGTCAACCGCAAGCCGCAGGCAAGTCTCCTTTTTTGACCGATAACGCTCCACGAGTTTTTCCGATACTATGACGATGCCTTTATCAATCATCTTGGCGGTGATAGTCTCCGCGTTTTGCAGGCCGGTGCGTTTCTCTATGTCTCCGAGCGGCATGCGTCCGTTGTGGTCGAGTGTCTGAGCTATTATGGCTTCGCGCTCGGTGAGTCGTTCGCCTTCGGTCTCTTCGTAGTCGGGATTCAGCTCGATAAATGTCTCGCTTTCAATCTTCAGTCCTGCAGGTACCGCGGCTTTGTATACGTCGCCTGTGGCACACAGATAGTACTCCGATATCCATTGCCAGAACTTCAACTGGGGGTATCGCAGTATCGGGCCGTCATCAAGTACTGAGACTATATCCTTAAGTTCAAAACCTTGCGGGGCCACGGGCGTGATTGATGAAACGACGGCTGTATAATATTTTTTACGGCCAAAAGGTACTATGACGCGATAGCCTATGCCGATTTTGTCCGTGAGATTGCGGGGTATGCAGTATGTGAATGTCCCGTAAAGCGGCAATGGTAATATGACTTCGGCATATTGTCGGGTCTCTTCAGGCATGGGCTGTTTCGATTTAGTTATGTAAAGATACTGATAAATCCTGAATTATAAAGATAATTCATTACATTTGTGCATGCGAATACTTATCATGATCAGATATATAATACTTGCGGTGATGATGTTGTCGTCATGGACTGCTGCGTCGCCCTGTACTTCGGCTATAGTGGACCGCCGTGTTGCCCGTGACGGATATCCTATGTTGTGGAAGCACCGTGATACGGGTAATGAGAATAATTTTGTTGCGCGGGTTGAGGCAAAGAGCCCTGACGAATTGGATTATGTGGCTCTGTTCAATGCCGGTGACTCTCTCCTTGCCGAAGCTTGGGCCGGAGTTAACAGTGCCGGCTTCGCCATAATGAATACCGCGTCATATAATCTGGTGCCCGATACCGCATCATATCGTGACCGTGAGGGTGTGGTGATGACTGAAGCGCTGCGTAGTTGCCGTACATTGGCCGATTTCGAGGAATTGCTCGGTTCGTTGCCAAAGCCGTTAGGCGTACAGTCCAACTTCGGAGTGCTTGATGCCTCGGGCGACGGCGCCTATTATGAGACAACGGACATCGGATATGTAAAATACGGGCTTGCCGATGCCGAGTCGGGAGTGCTGTACCGTACCAACTATTCTTATTCGGGCGACTCTGTGTCGGGATTCGGATATATCCGCGAGTGCAATGCCCGACATCTGCTTGAGCCGTATCGTGACAGGTGCGCGATTGCGCCGGAGACATTTACCGAAATTCTGTCGCGCAGCTTCTACCACTCTCTATTGGGGTGCGATATGGAGAAGTCGGGCCGTGAATGGATTGTGGATCAGGATTTTATACCGCGCAATTCGTCAAGCGCATCTGTCGTGATAGAGCAGCGTGGCGATGGATGTGCAGTTATGTGGACGGTCATAGGTTATCCACCGTGTTCGTATGTGCTTCCCGTGACTGTCGATAGCGTACCGGACGAGCTGCAGCCCGATGACGTTACCGGTCGTAGTTCTCTGTGTGACGAGGTGATCAGTCGTAAAAACGAAGTCTTCCCTATAAAACGCGGAAGCGGGAACAAGTATATAAACCTTTCCCGCCTGCGTCATTATAATGATTCATGCCGGGCCGTAAGTATGGCCCGTTATGAGGAGTACCGTCGGTTGATCAACGCGGAGCGATAGTCGGCTCCGTCGAAGGCATTATGGCCTCGACACCTTCTATCAGCTCATCTTCGGTCATGAAACCGATGTTGCGGTTTATGATGCCTTTGGTGTTTACAAGGAGTATGGTCGGTATCGACTCTACGCCATATTGTTTGGCTATGTCGGGGCATTTGTCGACATCAACCGATATAAAACGTACCTGTCCTTTGTATTTTTCGGCCACTTTGTGAAAAATGGGTGAGAATTTTTTGCATGGAGGACACCATTCAGCCCAGAAATCAACTACTACGGGAGCAGGCATAGGTTCTCCGAATTCAAGTATGTCGCCGGGGCCGAGTACTATCGGCTTGCCGCTGGCTTCCGCTATTTTTTCTTCGGTCTCGGCCGCTTCCTTGGCTTGCTTTGACGCGGAGTTGCATGAAGACAATGCCATTCCGGCTACAACTGTGACAGCCATGAGGATGTAAGATAATTTCTTCATAATATATGTATCTTAATTGTTAATAACACAAACAAGGTGTTCCGTAAAGCGAAACACCTTGTCGTTAAATTAGTTCAAAAAACGTCTTTGTTCGGTGCTTAGAGTGATGATGCAAGGGCGCCGTTGGTCTTGCGCACTGCGGCAGCACTCTTGGCGAAGAGTTCTTTCTCTGCATCGTTGAGTTTTACGTCTACGATCTTTTCGATACCGTTGCGGCCGAGCAGACAGGGAACACCTATGCAGATATCGTTTTCACCATATTCGCCTTCAACAAGAGCCGAGCAGGGTATGACGCGCTTCTGGTCGTGGAGCACGGCAGCTACGATGGCAGCCGATGCGGCGCCGGGAGCGTACCAAGCCGAAGTGCCGAGAAGACCGGTAAGGGTAGCACCGCCTACCATGGTGTCGGCAGCCACTTTGTCGAGAGTCTCCTTGTCAAGAAGCTGGCTTACGGGTATGCCGCGATAAGTTGCATAACGGGTCAGAGGTATCATGGTGGTGTCGCCGTGTCCGCCGATAACCATGCCTTCAACTTCGTTGGGGTTGGCGTTGAGGGCTACGCTAAGGAAGTATTTGAAGCGTGAGCTGTCAAGTGCACCGCCCATACCGATGATGCGGTTCTTGGGGAGACCCGAAGTCTTGTGGATAAGGTAGGTCATTGTATCCATAGGGTTGGATACGCATATGATTATAGCGTTGGGAGAGTGCTTGAGCACATTGTCGGTTACGGACTTAACGATGCCTGCGTTTACACCGATGAGCTCTTCGCGGGTCATACCGGGCTTGCGGGGTATACCTGAAGTGATAACAACTACATCAGAACCTTCGGTCTTTGAGTAATCGTTGGTCACACCTGTCATGCGGGTGTTGATGTTGAGCAGATTGGCGGTCTGCATGATGTCCATGGTTTTGCCTTCGGCAAGACCCTCTTTGATGTCGATGAGAACGACTTCGTCAGCTACGTTGTTTGCCACCAATACATTAGCGCAGGTAGCGCCTACGTTGCCGGCTCCTACTACTGTTACCTTTGACATAAAAACTTGTTTATTTTGGTTAAAAGATTAATGACTGTTATTGCATTGCAAAAATAAGGAAATATTTCTTTAAAAAGAAATTTTGCTCAAAATATAGCGTAAAAATTCATCAATGTCCGCGTTGTGTCAGGAATTGAAGGGGGCGGAGCTCTCGCGGACTATGACGGGCTGCGTGCTGTCGGTGAGGTCGACGACAGTGGAGGGGATTACGGAGCCGTCGCCTCCGTCGATCATGAGGTCGATGTCATCGGCGTAGCGCAGAGCGATGGCTTCGGGCGACACGGCTTCCTCCGGTTCGTCGAGGTCGTACTGTATGGAGGTTGACAGCAGCGGATTGCCGAGACGTTTGGCAATGGCTGTGGCTATTGGATTGTCGGGTATACGTACTCCCACTATTTTTCGGCCTTTGAACACTTTTGGCAGGGTACTTGCCGTGGGCAGCAGAAATGTGTACGGTCCGGGAAGGTATTGCTTGAGGTACTTGAATGCCCTGTTGTCGATGCGCGCGTACTCGGCGGCCTGCGATATGTCGGTGCATATTATCGACAGGTTGGTTTTCAGCGGATTGATGCCTTTCAGACGGCATATGCGCTCTACTGCATGTACGTTAAGTGCGTCGCACCCTATGGCGTAGAGGGTATCGGTCGGATAGATGATTATGCCTCCGTCGGTGAGAGTCTTGACCGTGTGGTCAAGATACTTCTCGTTGAGGCTGGACGGGTACATTTTAAGCGGTGTCATGGTCAGAAAGGTTTACGGTATTTGTCGGGATTGGTGTCTTCGAGAATGCTGAGATAGGAGTTGTAGCGCGACTCCGCTATGCGGTGGTCGGCAAGTGCCTCAAGCACGGCACATCCCGGTTCATGGGTGTGGGTGCAGTCGCCGTAGCGGCAGCCGCGGGAGGTCTCGAATATCTCGGGAAAGAAGTGGGCTATCTCGTGTCGGTCGAAGTCTATTGTGCCGAAGCCCTTTATGCCGGGGGTGTCTATTACCCAACCGCCTTCGGGCAGGGGAAACATCTCGGAGAATGTGGTTGTGTGCATGCCGGTGTCGTGTATGTCCGATATGGCGGCGGTGCGCAGGTCAAGTTCGGGCATAAGGTCGTTTATGATGGTCGACTTGCCTACGCCGGAGTTGCCCGAAAGTAGCGATACTTTACCTGCAAGCCGGCTTCGGAGCTCGTCGATGCCTGTGCCCTCTTTGGCCGAAATCTCGATCACATCGTAGCCGATTGACCGGTACAGGTAGGCGACGGCCTCACAGTATTCGCGTTCGTCAGGCTCTGTGAGCAGGTCGGTCTTGTTGATGACTATGGTGACCGGTATGCGATAGGCCTCGGCTGTGGCAAGAAAGCGGTCGATGAATGTGGTCGATGTGACGGGGTGGGATAGTGTGACGACAAGAAACGCCCTGTCGACATTGGCTGCTATTATGTGGGACTCTTTCGACAGATTGCTCGCCCGTCGGATTATGTAGTTTTCACGGGGCTTTATGGCGGTGATGTAGGCATTGCCGTCGGGGTTGACGGTGATTGTGACTTTGTCGCCTACGGCTACGGGATTGGTGGTGCGTATGCCTTTCAGTCTGAAATTGCCCTTGACCTTGCAATTCACGTCACTGCCTTCGTCGGTATGTACTACATACCAGCTGCCGGTGTTTTTTATGACAAGTCCCTCCATGGTTTATTCGCCGATTACGGTTATGACTATTTTGCGCGGCCCTCCGTAGTCGCGAAATTCACAGAGATATATGCCCTGCCACATGCCGAGGTTCAGGCGTCGGCCGGTGACCGGTATGGTGAGCGACGGTCCGACGAGCACCGACTTGGCATGTGCGGGCATGTCGTCGGAGCCCTCCATAGTATGCATATAATATGGCGCGTTTTCCGGTACCATGCGGTCAAATATGGCGGCAAGGTCGCTGCGTACATCGGGGTCGGCATTCTCATTAAGCGCTAATGCCGCCGATGTATGCTTTATGAGCAGGTTGACAATGCCTTTCGACGGCAGGTCGGTCAACTCCTTCTGTATGTCGCCCGTCACGAGGTGAACACCCCTTTTTCGCGGAGCAAGCGTAATCTCTTTCTGTAGTACCATAACACAAATTTACATATAAATCGGGAGATTTGCACGCCGGCAGGATAAAAATTATCTATGAAAGATGGAGTAAACGGTCGCGGTACAAAATCCCCGGTCCGTTTTTTACGGCGAGGAGGGCTATTCGTCAAGAATCTGTTTGCCTCCGCCGTTTACTACAAGTACCTGACCGCTTATCCATGCTGATGCGGGAGCGGCGAAGTAGAGTATGGCTCCGGCTATGTCCGATACTTCGCCGAGGCGTCTGATTGGTGTGTGGCGCAGCATCTTCTCTTCAAGCTCGGGAGTTATGACCGATGCGAGTGCATGGGTTCTGACCGCTCCCGGAGCCACACAGTTGATGCGTATGCCTACCGGACCGAAGTCAAACGCGAGGTTGGCCGAAAGATGGGTTAATGCGGCTTTGGACGAACCGTAAATGCCCATATTAGGCTCGGTGTTTATACTGCTTATCGAGGTTATATTTATGATGCTTCCATAGCCGGATTCGGCCATGTGTGGCACTGTAAGCTGACAAAGCCTCCACGGGGCGAATACATTGATTGAGTATATACGTTCCACATAGGCCCTGTCGATCTTGAACGGGTTTTCACGGCCGCCTCCGCCAAGTCCTGCATTGTTGACAAGTATGTTGACAGTGCCGTAGGTTTCCACGGTCTTGTCTACGAGTCTGATGAGGTCGTTGTCTTCGAGCACATTGCATGCCACGGCTGTGGCTATGCCGCCTTGTGACGTGATTTCATCGGCCGTAGCCTGCGCTTTGTCGGCTGACAGGTCGCTCACCATAACCGAAGCTCCGGCCGCCGCGAGAATTTTGCAGGCGCCTCGGCCTATGCCGTCGCCTCCGCCTGTCACTATGGCTACTTTGCCCGTAAGATCGAAAAGTCTGTCGATATTATCCATAACAGCTACATAATAAATGATATATGGATTATAACACCGGCTATCGGGATATTGATTATTTTTGCGGCGTAAAAATAATTGTGAATCGGTGTTACAAACCGCAAGGGTGTGCGTTTACCCGATAGAACGACAGAACAGGCAATGGAACAACATCAGCTGACATCGACGTTTTTAAGGCTTAGAGCAGGGCTCGGCCGATGTGCCGCGCGTATGCTCGGTGACGACGATGCCGTAGATGACGCTCTTCAGGATGCTTTTTTCAGGTTGTGGCAACGTCGTGATACAATCAAGACCGAGAAGGATGCGGAGGGCCTGTCGGTTACAACGGTCAGGCACGTGGCTCTTGACATGCTTCGTCGGCGTAAAGTAAGGATGGCTCAGAGCATAGATGAGGCCGGCGATGTAGCTGACGCTGATTTGACCGATGACCGTGAGGAGTTGTATGACCGGGTAAAGACGATCATAGACAGCCGTCTAAGTCCACGCCAGCAGGCTGTGCTTAAAATGCATGACCGTGACGGAATGGCCTACTGTGATATTGCCGAAGAGTTAGAAACGACGCAGGAAAATGTAAGAATGATTCTGAGTCGTGCCCGAAAGACGATAAGAGAAATTTATAAGGAGACCCGATATGAATGAACCTAAAGATAAACGACAGTCTATAAGTGAGCTTGAACTGTTGGCGGAGCGCTATTTCGATTGCCTTCTTGACGAAGAGGAGGAGGCGTGGTTTTTGCGCCGGCTGGCTATGACTGACGAGTCAAGTCCTGTTATAGATGAGGTCCGTGCAGTGGCCGGATACAGCGTGGCGGGAAAACACCGCCGTTCGGCAGGGGCTTTTGCTCCGGTAAGACGGATGCTTCAGGTCGCAGCCGCAGTGGCGGTTGTCGTGGCGGTGGCGATAGGGTATGTAAATTATGGCGAAATGCCGGAAGGTGAGTGTTACGCTTATGTCGGCGGACAGCGTATAGAAGATGATGACGATGTGTTCAGCCTTATGTATCGTGACCTGTCAGCGCTTGAGGAGGCTTCGGTAGATGTGGGGCGCGACATAAAGACACAGATGCGGACGATGGGCGACGCTCTCGATGTGATTGAATTTTAAACATGGTGCGATATGAAACTTAACGCATTGATTTTGACTATAGCTATGGTGTCGGCTGCTTCTGCCGGCGCACAGGAGGGATTGAACGTAAACAGTTTGTTTAACGGGCCTTACCGTGACAATGTGCATGCTACCGAGACCGTGATAAGCGGGTCGGGACTGCATGAGTACAATCTGTCGGTATATCACAGCCTTACTCTGTCGGGGTTGCCCGGTGAGGTGCCGGTGTTTGAGGCTGCCGTACTGAAAGATGCAGCCGGCGCTTTGGACAAGGAGGTGGCGTTTCGCAACGGCAGGCTCTATTATGGCTACTATACACTTAAGCCGGGGCTTGACTGTGACCTTAACCGCTATCTGTTTTATCTGAACCAGCATGCCGTGGGAAAGGACAAACTGATATTGATATATATCGAGGGTAAGGCGGGACGTGCCGCCGTAAAGAGGATGTTGAAAAAATAATAAAAGAAGATTATAGTTTGATATGGAAAAGAGATTTGCAATGTTGCTTATGTCGGTTGCTGCCGTGATGGTGTCGGCGCAGTCGCCTGAACCGGTCGACACTCTGCTTGTAGCCGACAAGGCGGAGCAGGTGACGGTTACATCGGCCGACAACGGAGTTGTCGTGACAATCACCAATTATGACGGTAAGGACATGGATTATGTGTATCGTTCTCAGATGACTGATAGCGCGGCCGATAAAGATGAATGGATATTAAATATACCGGGCTTCTTGAAAAGACCGCGGTTATATCGTACAGATACCGAAGCTGTAAGTTATGGGCTTTATTTCGGTTTTATCAACGCGCTTGACACTCCCGGCAATCTTGATCTTGCCACCGGACGTTCGATAGAGTGGGGTATGCTTAACGTGCTTGGCTGGGAATATCGTCCGTGGCGCAACGGACCACGGTGGTCGGCGGGTGTCGGTTTTGGTTTCAGCATCTATCGTACTCACAAAGGCGGCACGCGGTTTTACAAAAATTCCGACGGCGATTTTGTAGTGGACGGTTATCCGGAGAATACGCAGGGACGTCATTCGCGCTTGCAGATATTTCACTTGGACGTGCCGCTGATGATGACGCAGCGTCTGTATCGCAAATGGGCTGTAAGACTCGGAGCAGTGGTTAACTTCAATCTTCATGCGTCGGCCAATTCAGATTATGACTACGACGGTATAGAGATCAAGGAGTCGTACAAAGGGCTGCAGCAACGTAAGGTGACGGTTGGTCTTATGGGGGCTGTGGGTATGACGGGTAACTTTGCATTGTATGTCAAATACTCTCCGATGAGTGTTATGAAGTCGGGTTACGGTCCGGAGATCAAGTCGCTTTCGTTCGGTCTTATTTTGCCAATGTAAAATGGAGTATGTTATGAAGAAGATACTTTTTACCGCGTTGTTAATGATGGGTGTGGCGCTGTCGGCGGCTGCAATTCCCGTTGATAATATGACCGAACCGGATACGCTTGTTTCGGTTGACAATCCTGAAAAAATCGTTTTTACCGAATCACCCGGAGGTATAAAACTTAGAATGGAGGTGGCTAGTGACAGTGTGTTGGAGTATAACTACAATAGGGATAGTAGTGATGTGGAGATATCGGCTTTTCGCAGAACGCGCCCTGACGTTACCGGAATACAGTTGTTGTATAGGACCGGTTCGGTAAACTGGGATTTGGTATTTGGCGGCTTCGGGTGGGGACTCGTAAACGCCGTAGGCGCTCCCTCGGGCATGCATGTGGAGGCTGCAAAGTCGTTTGAGCTCTCATGGATGTACATACTCGGACTGCGTGCTTATTGGAACCGGTATAATTGGATTACTCTCGGTGTAGGTTACGATTGGAAAAATTATGCGCTCAATTCCACGACCCGTTTTGTCAAGGATGACGGGACTATAAATGTGATGCCGTATCCTGAAGAGGCCCATTCGGGTAGTTCGCGGCTTAGATTGGAATCTCTTTCTATCTCTTTGATTTATGGCCACCGTATCGCGCGAAATACCGGTATACATGTAGGATCTGTTTTTAACGTTACGACAGGTAGTAGTCTTAAAACTGTTTACGAGGTGGGACGAAATAGACAGAGCGATCGCACCAATGGCATATATGCCCGTAAGTATACACTCGACATTTACGGCGCAGTGACTTATCGCGGGTGGGGCGTATATGCACGTTATTCACCGATGAGCCTGATAAAGAGCGGTCGCGGTCCGCAGTTTTCAACGATATCGGCCGGAATTGTCTGGGCGTTGTAAAATTTGTCGGTTGCAGGTCGGGCTTAGCCGAAAAAACAGTATCTTTGTATATGATTATGGGAAAAAAGATATTGTTGCCGTTGACGCTGTTGTGCGTGTTTGGCCGAGGCATTGCCGGATGTTCGGGTGATAATCCCGACCGGACTGTCGCTCCGGAGCATATTGCCGGTCTGGAGAAAGTGGTTACTGCTGCCGGACTGCCGGAGCAGCTGATAAACTATGAGGGCATGCTTGTGTCGTTTAACAAGGATGCCCATGTGCCTAACTGGGTGGCGTGGGAGTTGACCGCTGAAGAAGTGGCCGGTACGGTGCCGCGCGCCAAGGATTTTCTTGCCGACAAGTCGGTGGAGGGCTGTGCCAATCCGTGGGATTACTCCTACTCGGGTTATGACCGCGGCCATATGGCCCCTGCTGGTGACATGAAGTGGAGTACGACAGCCATGCAGCAGTCGTTTTATATGACAAATATTTGTCCTCAGAATAATGAACTCAACTCCGGAGCTTGGATGCGTCTTGAGGAGAAATGCCGGACATGGGCACAAGCTGACAGTGCCATAGTGATTGTGGCCGGACCTGTGTTGAGCGATGAGCTGACCGAGACGATAGGCGATACGGGTGTGGCGGTGCCCCGCAGGTTTTTTAAAGTGGTGCTTTCGCCATATGCCGACCCTCCCCGGGGTATTGCGTTTATAATGAATAACGGCAAGGTGCCCGGCGGCATGCAGGCGGCAGCGGTAACTATAGATGAGGTGGAGCGAGTGACGGGACATGATTTTTTCAGCGCGCTTCCCGATGAAGTAGAAGCACAGGTGGAGGCGCAGTGTCGTTTCCACTATTGGAGTACTCTAAAACCTGAAAAATGACTGACGATACTATCTGCGCCGTATCGACCCCTCCCGGTACAGGCGGCATTGCGGTTGTGAGAGTGAGTGGCAGTGATGCCGTGGCTATTGTGGACAAAGTGTGGCGTGGCAAGAGCCTAAGCCATGTGGCGAGCCATACGGCCCATCTCGGCGAAATAGTTGAGGAAAACGGCGAAGTACTTGATCAGGCGGTGGCTACAGTGTTTAGAGCGCCGAAGTCATTTACCGGCGAGGATGTTGTTGAGTTGTCGGTGCACGGTTCGCGCTGGATACAGCGTGAGGTCGTGAACCTGCTTGTGAGAAGTGGCTGTCGTACGGCTATGCCGGGCGAATTTACACGTCGTGCTTACGCATCAGGCCGTATGGATCTGGCCGAGGCCGAGGCTGTAGCCGATGTGATCGCGTCGTCGTCACGTGCCGCTCATCGTCTTGCCGTAAGCCAGATGAAAGGTGACTTCTCACGGTGTCTGAAAGAGCTGCGGGAACGTTTGCTTGAACTTGCGTCAATGCTTGAACTTGAGCTTGATTTCTCGGAAGAGGAGGTTGAGTTTGCCTCGCGTGAAGCATTGATGGAGCTTGCGGTACAGATACATGCTACCGTGTCGCGACTTGTAAAGTCATTTTCGACCGGCTCGGCTATCAAGTCAGGTATACCGGTGGCTATCGTGGGAGCTACCAATGCCGGTAAGTCGACACTGCTCAACCGCCTTGTAGGCGATAATCGTGCGATAGTGAGCGACATACACGGCACGACTCGCGACATCATAGAGGATATGATGGAGATCGACGGATTGCAGTTCCGGTTAGTCGATACGGCAGGGTTGCGTGATACGGATGATGTTGTGGAGTCGCTCGGCATAGAGCGCACAATGCAACAGATAGACCGCGCGTCGATAGTCATCTGGGTTGTTGATTCAACATCCGACTGTGATGAGGTAGCCGATACTTGGGTAAGGATACGTGGACGCGTGCCCGAAGAGGCGCATCTTATTGTGGCGTGGAACAAAAGCGACGCTCTCGCCTCTTTGTCTACGCGGGAATGCGATATGGCTTTGGATGCGGTATCGTGCACTATGTCATCCGATAATGCGGGCGGATTGCCATCTACTGCCTTTCAGCCTTTATTGAAAGACATGGATGCCTTTAACGGCAGAATGAGCGAGGTGCACATTTCAGCCGCTAAAGGCTCCGGAATGGATAAACTCTGTGCTGCATTAACTTCCGCATCGGGCATAGGAGAATGGCAGGATACGGTTGTTGTGACAAATGCCCGCCACTACGAGGCGCTCGTGCGCTCGCTGGAATCTGTGTCGCGCGTCATCGAGGGCCTCACCTCCAACCTCTCCGGTGACTTCATTGCACAAGACATCCGCGAAACCATCCACTACCTCGGCGAAATCACCGGCGAAATCACCACCGACGACATCCTCGGTACCATCTTCTCTCGCTTCTGCGTCGGCAAATAAAGCCCGATAAACAACAGGCAACAACAATCACGAATAAGTGTCAAGGCGTTCACAGAGAGCGCCTTTTCTTCTGTCCGATTGTCACGGTTTTAGTCGGTGGAACCCGTTTCCACCTATTATTCACTCCATTTTTGAACCATATTTGATGCGCGTCCACGAATGAGTCAAACCGCTCTACTCGGTAGTGGATGATGTTCACATACATTCATCAACATTCACGTAGGTTCGTATGTGTTCGCAAAAATCAATCGAGCGGATAACAACAAATAGGTTCAAAATGTCAACTTCCAAAATCAGAATCAAGAAAGTGTGTGCATGGTGCGGTAAAGAGTTTGAGTCTCAAAAAGTCACAACTCAATACTGCTGCAAGCGTTGCAGCGAACTTGCCTACAAAGACCGCAAAAGGCATGAAAAGAAAAACTCTTTTGAGCGGGATGAAGAAAAGAAACGAGAGAAGAAAAACTTTGCGATGTTGGATGGGAGAGAATTTCTTTCAGTGGCAGAAGTGGCTTTGCTTCTTCACGTCACGCCAAGAGCAATCTATTATCTAATTGAACGTGGAGTCTTGGCGGCATCCCAGCTTTCTGCGAGATGGACTATTGTCCGTAGAGCAGATGTTGATGCTATGTTAAATGCACGACCGTATGAACGAAAGCCGAAAGTAAGTTCCATAACCAACGATGAGAACGTAGAACCTATCACTGAGTTCTATACTACGAAAGAAATCATTGAGAAATTCGGTGTCAGCAATTCGTGGGTGTTTGCCCAAGGCAAGGCTCACAATATCCCGAAAGTGTATCATCGTGGCAAGACTCTCTGGAGCAAGGCACATTGCAACCGGGTGTTTGTGGCGAAGCCGGAACCACCGAAAGAGGATGATTGGATTTCGTATTCGGAGGTTCGGGCTGAGTATGGGCTGACGCATGACCAGCTCCACAACTATGTGAAGTATCATGGACTGCAACGGAAGAAGGTCGGCAAATACACCTACATTCTCCGCTCTGAAATTGATGCAATTCTAAGACCGCCCACTTTATAAATTCCGTCGGTTGCTGGTTGTCAGTCGGTTATTCAGCTGATAACCTGACAACCATGAGATAACCAAGTAATTTCGCCACAAAAATAAAACACTATAATTATGGATATATGTACTAAAGTGACTTTACGTCAACGCCTGTTGCCGTCGGGGAAGATTACGCTCTATCTCGACTATTATCCGGCAATCCGAAATCCCAAGACCAACAAGTCGCAACGCCATGAATACATGGGTATCTACCTTTACGGCAATCCAACGAATAGGGTTCAACGGGAGTTCAATCAGACGATGCTTGAAAAAGCGGAAATAATCCGCTGTCGCCGTCAGGAGCAGGTCATCAACCGCCAGTTCGGGTTCATCGACCATTCACAGCAGCGTGAGGACTTTCTCGCCTACTTCGAGGATGTGACCAAGAAACGCTATCAGAAATGGAAAATAGTGTATATGCACTTTCACAAATTCACAGGAGGCAAATGCACATTCGGGGAAGTGACGGTTGACCTCTGCACCAAATTCCGTGAGTATCTTCTTAACGCCAATCAACTGCGGCACAAGAAAAAGAAGGTCTCCCGCAATTCGGCAGCGGGATATTTCTCCACATTCCGGGCATTGCTCAAACAAGCGTACAAGGAGAGACTTATAACAGAGAATATAAATGACTACCTCGATTATATCGAATGGGAGGAGGTTGACCGTGAGTTTCTGACACAAGATGAACTGATACAACTGGCGCAGACACCATGCAAGCATGATGTTCTACGGCGGGCATCACTGTTCTCATGTCTGACAGGCCTTCGCATCAGCGACATCGAGAATTTGCGATGGGAGCATATACAACCGATTCCGGCGATTGGGCTGTGCATTGTAATCACGATTCAGAAGACAAAAACACCGGTAAAGTTGCCACTTTGCGATGAAGCCATCGAACTAATGGGCAATCGTGGAACGGGGAAAGTATTCAAAGGCCTGAAAAGGAGCATGACCGGCAAGCCATTGAAGGACTGGATTACAGCGGCAGGAATCTCGAAGCACATCACTTTCCATTGCTTCCGGCATACATACAGCACCTTGCAATTCGCCGCCAACAGCAACCCTTATGCAGTTCAGCAGTCCATGTGCCACAAGGATATCGGCACTACCATGCGCTACACCCACGAAGTCCCTACCGCACTCCTCGAAACCCTCGGAAAAATCACAATCAAGCCGAAATAAAAGGGATAAAGATGCCATAGCAAAATTTGTATTACAATATTTTATATCACTAATCTTTTGTATTTCAAAATTTATTGGTAACTTTGCAATCATATTAGTCATGCATATAATCTCGCATAAAAAACTCAAAGACTTCTTTGAAACTCCCGGACGAGAGGATTCAAGGGTGGCGTTAGAGCGTTGGTATGACATCGCTCAACAGGCAGAATGGCATACCCTCGCGGACATAAGAGAAGATTTTCCGGCAACAGATTATGTCGGGAATCAGCACTATGTGTTCAATATACGAGGCAACCGATATCGCATTGTCGTGGTAATCAAATATACCATAGGGAGGGCTTATATCCGTTTCGTTGGTACACATAGCGAGTATGATAAAATTGATTGTTCAACCATCTATATACAAACTTATGGAGATAACCAAACAGCAATATGAATATTCTCTGAACAGAATCGAGGAACTGTTGCCGCTCGTTACCGATGAAACTCCGGCAAGCGACAAGAACGCGGTTGAACTCGCTATCGTTTCCGATATTGTGGAAGCATACGAAAAGTTGCATTTCCCCATTGCCAAACCAACCATCGGAGAACTGATAAGCCTTTCAATCGAAGAAAAAGGAATGACCCAAAAGCAACTCGCTGAAAAACTTGGTGTCAGCCCATCGCGCGTCAGCGACTATGTATCCGGTCGCGCCGAACCCACCCTACGCATAGCTCGTGCAATATGCCTGATTCTCGGCATCACCCCTGCCGCTATGCTTGAAATGTGATACTTCAAATAGAACCGTATAGATTGAAGAACCATTACCATTGCGTAGTGGTTCTTATTTTATGGCCGATAATAAGAGCAATAAGGTATTATTCCGGATATTGGGAGCATTGGCAGTGCTTCTGATAGGAGGTTTTGCGTACAGCAAATATATCGAGATGCGCATGGCTGGAGCAAGTGGAGGCGATGCCTTTTTGTTTATGATGATGGTGTTCATCGGCATACTTGCGATTGTCGGCATAGCCGGATGCTTCATATTCTACTACATGATTCCGGAGGGGAATAAAATCCATAAAGGATTTAAGAAATTAAAAAGAAAGGTGCCAAGATCTGATACCGTTAATGACATAGAAAGCAAAAAAAACGGATTATGAAGACGAAATCAAGCGTCAAGAAAATGAACTGATTCGTCAACGGGAGGAATTGTTTTCCCTCCTTTTTTCATACGCTGATGCGACATTTAGAAAGATCTTGTCGCCATCCCAAATAGAATTATTGAACACGAATATCCGGAAATTCACTGATGGTGACGAGGGCATTGAAGCCGTCGAGACTGCGAGAAGTGAGTTTGTAACACCTATCGATCTATACCATTTCGCATGGAACATTGCAATTAGGTTAATTGCCAATGACAAATCAAGAAAATTTCGAATCAGCACGGCATTATTCATAAAAGGTATGTTCCCGGTGACATTATCCGACCATGCGATTACAACCATAGCGAACAAACTTACCACGACTGACGGAAAATATTCCCTTCGTCTAATCAAGCCGGAAGAGGAACTGCGACCTCATATATTTCCCGGAACAGAAAAACTGGCTATCAAAAACGACTGATAACAACCGGTTATTGGTTTTCAGTTGGTTATCTCGTTGAAAACCACGCAACCAACATATAACCAGCCATCTTTGCGGCGAGATGATTTAACCCCCATCTCGCTTCAATATGAATGAACCACAACTAAGCATCGAGGCAATGCCTCAGAACATGGCCCGGCTTGAAGATAAGGTCGATGCCCTGACCGAACTGGTCACAAACCTATCTGCGCAGTTCAATGTGCGGAATGCGAAATCGCCAAGTGAGGAATTTATCGGAACGGAGACAGCCTGTGAGATACTGCATCTCTCAAGCTCACGCATATATGCACTCGTGCAAGAAGGACGCATACCGTTCTACAAACCCGGCAAAAACCTTCTGTTCCTAAAATCGGAATTGCTCGACTGGCTTCGGCAGTCAAGACGCAATGGCCAATTATCAATCGATGAACAGATGCGGGCAATGACAAAAGGTATGCGCAACAGCGCGAAAGGGAGATGGACGCTATGAACGGATGTGACAATAAGCCAAAGCCTATCAACCTATATCTGCTTATGCAGCGGTTTTGGCGTGAGAACGAATATGAACCGTTTTCCACGGCGGAGATTGCGATGTATTTCTTTCTAATAGACCGTGCCAACCGACGCCGCTGGCATATGCCGTTCAAGTGTCCGACATCAATTGTAAGTGCCGCTATCAAGGTAACGCGCCAGACGGTTGTCAATGCCCGGGAATCTCTACGGGAGCGGAATCTGATAACCTACTCCAAAGGTACGGGCAAGGGCAGTTATCCGATGTATTCGCTTGTCTTGACAGATGGCATGACGGAATGTTTGTCTGATGGATTGCCGGAAGACTTGCGTGGTAGATTGACAGAAAATTTGACGGAAGACTTGACACCCTATAATACAGAAGATAGAAATATCAAAGATAAAATTTATTCTACAACTAAAAAGGACGTCGTGAGGATTCTGAGTATTGATGAACTTGAGGCTTTGTTGGTTAGCGACGAGCCGTGGCTCAATGAAATCATTTCCCTTCTTTCTCCCAGATGCCAGATAGACTTGCCGAATCTTAAATCTTATCTCGCCGACTTCTTCCGTTACCTCCGTTGTCAGGGGACGAAAGGCAGGGAAGAACCGGACTGCCGCAGATATTTCGTGAATTGGCTCAGAAAACAACCTATAGACAAACTCAAAATCAATGCAACAAAACAACCGACCAATGACGCCCGTCGAAGTTCTGATGTCACAGCTTCTTCAGCGCGGGACTACGAGGGAGCGTTTTAGGCTTCCTCTTTCAAAAGACGATGCCGCCCATGTGCTCCTTGCCGCAGTCAAGGCCGAGGTGGAACATCGCTGCCGTACTTTTGTAATGAGCGACACGCTCAGAAATCACGCCTTGCGGATTGCCGATTGGCTTACCGGTGACAGTTCGCAGTTCGGATTGTTATTGTGCGGCGGATGCGGAAACGGCAAGAGTACTTTTGTGAAAGCATTCCAGCAGATTCTCAACAAACTTTCGATAACCGTGGATGAATCTGCCGAGTACAAGGAGAAGTATCAAATCAGGATTTGCGATGCCCGTCACCTAACCAGATTATGTAAGGATAACTACGGCCAATGGCATAATCTGTGCAGCCAAAGGATGCTCGCCATCGATGACCTCGGCACCGAGCCGTTGGAGATTATGGACTATGGGAATGTCTATTATCCGACAACCGATATGCTGACGATGCGCTACGACCGGCAACTTTTCACAATCATTACCACCAACCTCACTCCACAGGAAATCCGGGAAAAGTACGGTGACAGGATAGCCGACCGTCTTAACGAAATGATGGTCAAGATAGTATTCGAGAATACCACTTATAGAAAGCCTTAAACGGCAATCCGTGCGCTTGCGCGGCGTCTCTGCAATCGGAACGAAAGTAAAGATGGAGAAGTATTGCAAGGTTGTTTTTTATGTCCCATAAAAATTGGCATTGGCTCCCTATCGGTTGCCGGATAGCCAAAATCTTGAAATCATCCTGATTCCGCCCTCAACCTCTTATCCTCCTCCATCATTTTTAGCACTCCTTTATAACTTTAACTTTTGACTTATGACCTACAATAAGCGCGGGCGCAAGCCCAAACCGGAGTGGCAACGGCTCCGCAATGAAATCAAGTTGCGCCTTGACGACGGAACATTCGCCGTGGTAAAGGACATGGCAAGCGAAGCCGGGCTGTCCCTCAACCGCTTCATAACACGTGCGGTCTTGGGCGCGAACATCCGCAAGGCACTGACCGAGGATGAATACCGCATGGTACGCTCCCTTCAAGGTATTGCAAACAATCTCAACCAGCTTGCCCGATGTGCCAATGGCATGGGGTTCGATTCGGTAGCTGACCAGATAAACAGACTGCTCGCCACCACACTTGATTTACTCTCCAAATTCCGTATGTGATGATAGCCAAGTTCAAAAACCGTGTGGATTTCTCCGGCATTGTCAATTATTCCAACGACAAAAAGAATGATGCCAAGCGTGGACGACTCATCGCCCATCAGGGAGTGTGTATTGTTTCCAACGAAACTATTGCCGACAGTTTCAATACTCATCTGCGACATCCCGACAACCGTGGACGGGTACACCATCTTTCCCAACCGGTAAAGCATGTGTCAATCTCATTCTCGCCGAAGGATGCGTCATTATTCCCCGACGAAGAACATGGCGACCGCTTCATGACGCAACTTGTCGATGAATGGCTGCATGGAATGGGAATCACCAACGCCCAGTACATCGTAGCCCGGCACTTCGACAAACCACATCCGCACTGCCATATTGTATTTAGCCGCATCGACCTTGACGGCAACGTAATCTCCGCATTCAATGAGCGCATCCGCAGCGCCGCAGTATGTAAGGAGATAAAACTCCGCCACGGTCTGACTTTCGGCAAATCATCTTGCGAGAATATCACCCCCGACAGGTTGCGACCGATTCAAAGAACCCTATTTGATATGAGATCGGCAGTCCTTTCAGCGGCCGAGTCTTCGACATCATGGGCTGAGTTCCATTATGCGTTGGAGGCTCAAGGCATTGAGACTTGTTTCAGTTTCAACCGCTCAACGGGTGAAATTCGTGGCATCACTTTCGCAAAAGACGAATTTCGTTTTGCCGGGTCAAAACTCTCCAAGTATAAATTGACATACGGCAAACTCGCCGCCAAGTTCGGAGAAATTTCCCCAATGGAAGGACTACCCATAAGCTCCCTACATGCAGGACAATCAGATAGGTCTACCACTATTGAGACAGACAAATCATTCATTCCTTCGCGAGAATTAATGCCTCGGATGGGCACTCCATCAAATGAGGACAATCCCAATTTGGCAACTACAACTGAATGTGAACCCGACACAACATTGATACCTCTATCTGCTATCATCGAACTATTGGCCGGTGGTCCCGCTATCGTCCAATCAAGCGGTGGAGGAGGCACTACCAATGACCTTGACTGGAATGATGAACGCCGTCGCCGTCAGGAAGCTCAAGAAAACCGATACATCCATAAACCATTCAAACGCAGAAGATGAACGCAAAAGACAAAGAATACATCGACCGCCAGACCAACCAACTCCGCTCGGACATCAATCAACTGTCCGAGCGAATAATAATACTCGAAGGTCGCCCAGTTGAATCAACTGGCTCCGACATTATCAAAGTTGAAGTTGACATAACACAGATCCGCTCAATCATTGAAGAATGCTTCAATCAAACCATCAAAAACATTGAGAGCAAGCAATCATCCTTGCTCGCCCTCTATGATGATATGGCCAAGACTCTGAACCAGAATCTCGAAACCACAAACGAGCGATACAAACTCATCCACACCGGTCTCGTCCTGATTCACAAAAAATTTCTTTCCTCCAAGACAGCCCAAAAGCCCCAACAGCAACCTGTAACCACACCACAGCCTTCAGAAATACATCCCCGTTTATTCGCCAGCCTCCCCTCCGGCCTGCGCTCGGCAATACGCGAGGTGCGTCATCGTCTCACCACTCGCACCAGCTCATGGCTCACCGGTCACTTCACCCTCAAACGCAGCTACACCATCCTTTCCCTCCTCTTATACCTCGCCATCTTCCTCCTCTTCGCCACCAATCGTCTCTCAATCACCGTCAACTAAAATTTTCTAACTATAACATTATCCTTGTATATGCCTCCAACCCTTCGCCATGCCTTCCGCACCGCCAAACCCGACCACGACACCACCGTCCAAGTTATCGGTTTGCCGCTTGCGCAGCAAGAACCCGATGTAACCTGCATCCGCCTCTACTAATACCCACTTCATCACACCTCCCCGACAAGGAATCACCCTCTTGTCGGGGCTTTTATCATGCCCCATATTTCAAAAAAAGCGACATTTTCCCCTTAGATATTTGTGCGCTAAAGAAATAATGCGTAATTTTGTATATGTTTAATTTTAAAAATTTTTGTCAATGAGCTACGAGAAACCAACTGTTCTTGTAAAGAGCTTCTTCCAGATGGCAGATTGCTCAAAGAAACCCTGCGGAAGACCATCTTGTTCGACAAAGCCTTCCGGCAAGCATTAATTGCAAATTCTAACGATTAATGTCATGCGGTAGCTAATGTTGCTGCCGCTTTTTATTATGAATTATTGTAAGTCACACCATGTCCTGTTCAGGGATTATCCTGATTTCGGCTACCTAACAGATAACCGAAATTTCGGTTATGATACAGCCATAAAAAGTAGCCGGAAGATTGGAGATCGAATCATATCCAAAGCAGGAAGTGTAATCTACTCAATATTAAATGAACAACCACAATCCTTAAAAGAAATATCTGAAAAGTTATCTCAAATATTTACAGACGTTCCATTACAGATTCTGGAAAATGATGCGAATGATTTTTTGACAGAATTGTCATCGGATGGTTTTGTTATATGCTTAGAAGATGCTGAATGCGAATATGCGGATAATTGGTTCTCATATGCAAACTTAGAGAACCACTCAGTGCAAGAAAATGCAATCAATCAAAACTCCGACTCATTTGATAGCAATTGGTTTGCCAATTATCGCTTGATTAGACTTCATTTAAATATTTCCAGTGCATGCAATGAACATTGCACTCATTGTTATTTCCCATATCATACAAAAAGGGAAACGATGTCGAAAGAATTATTTAATGAAATTATCGCTCAATGTAAGAAATTGAATGTTTTAAATATTACAATGAGCGGTGGAGAGCCTATGTTAAATCCTAATTTAGCGTTCTTTATACAGAAAGGCAGGGAAGCTAATTTTTCAATCAACATTCTTTCAAACCTCATATTCCTAACAGATGATCTCATTGAGGAATTCAAAAAAACACCTTTACTTAGCGTTCAAACTTCTCTGTATTCTTTAAACGAGGATATTCATGATTCAATCACAGGCGTAAAGGGTAGTTGCAATCGAACCAAAAATGCAATAGAGAAACTTTACGAACTCAATATCCCGATGCAGATTAATTGTCCAATAATGAAACAGAACAAAAATTCTTTTCAAGATGTTTTGGATTGGGCCAAATCGCTTAATATAGAAGCAAGTAGCGATTATATGCTGTTTGGATGTTTTGATGGCTCTCGCAAGAATCTGCATTGTAGATTAGAATTACATGAAATAGAATCATTGATAGAAGAAATGCATACGACTGAGGATATTAATTCAAATATGGATAAGTCTCCATCACAAACTTATATTTGTCCAGTATGTTACAGCTCATTATGTATATCACCGTTAGGTAAAATATACCCCTGTGAAGGCTGGCAAAGTTATATTTTGGGGGATATTAGACATTCTTCTCTCAAGGATATTTGGGAAAACTCACTAGATGTGTTATCGTTGAGGAACTTAACAATTAAAGATTTTCCGCAATGCATGAATTGCGAAAATAAAGAATATTGTTCTATCTGTCTTATTAGGAACGTCAACGAAAGCGACACGCTGGATTGTAGAGATCTTAATCCATACTTTTGCGCTATCGCAAAAATTAAAAGACAAATTGCTAACAACAATCGGCAATTCTAATATTCTCGGATTCACAATTTTTAATTTCATTGAAATATAATGGCGGATGTGATGACACCGGAGCAACGGAGTCGCTGCATGGCGGCTATCAAAGGGAAGGATACGAAGCCGGAAATGATTGTGCGGAAGTATCTTTTCTCACGGGGTCTGCGCTTCCGTGTTCAAGTCCGAAAGTTGCCGGGGACTCCGGATATTGTACTGCCGAAATATAAAACCGTCATTTTCGTCAACGGTTGCTTCTGGCACGGTCATGAAGGATGCAAGTATTTCCGTCTGCCAAAATCCAATGTCGATTTTTGGCAAACCAAGATAACAAGAAATATTGAGCGTGATACTGAGACGGAAGCAGAATTGATGCGCCTAGGGTGGAAAGTCATACGGATATGGGAATGCGAGATAAAAGCAGTCACAGGGCGCATGAACAGATTGGAGAAACTTTATAACAACATAGTAAGCCCAGATTTGTATTCAGAAGAAAATACGGAGCAAGGTATAGCAGCCGAGCCCGAAATCAACTATTGGAAAAATCAACTATAGCCAAGGCACTTCCTTATATTGAAATAAATTCATCTATTTGATAATACCACAAAAGTTTTAGCCGAAATCCTATGTAGTTTCGACTCTTTTGATTAACTTTGCAGTTGTAATAAACCATCTTTGAGCATGGAGAATCACGATTTGAACCGCTTGAAGGTCATTTTGGCCGAGAAGAAAAAAACTAATAAATGGTTGGCTGAGCAATTAGGCAAAGATCAGACGACCATTTCAAAATGGTGTACCAATTCCAGCCAACCTGATCTGGCAAGTCTAGTACAGATTTCAAAATTATTGGAAGTCGAACTTTCCGAATTAGTGAGAATCAGTTGAGAACAACGAAACCGACATATACATTCATTGATTTGTTCGCTGGTTGCGGTGGCCTTTCCGAAGGTTTTCTTCAAGCTGGAGGCTTTGAGGCCTTAGCGCATGTGGAATGGGAATCTCCAATGGTCAATACCCTCCGTAATAGGTTGGTTAAACATTGGGGGCATACTGAAGAAGATGCAACTAAGCGTGTCATAAGATTTGACGTACAAAAGACTGACGAGCTTATTCACGGCAATTGGTCTGAAGAATCCATAAATCAATATGGCTCTGAAAACCACTCTGAAATAATCAAGAATGGTTTACAGGGGTTGATTGGCGACTCTAAAGTTGATATAATCATTGGAGGCCCACCGTGCCAAGCCTATTCTCTTTGTGGACGAGCACAAGACCCTCATTCAATGAAGAACGATTATAGAAACTTCCTCTTTGAAAGTTTCGTTAAAATCGTGGCACATTTTCAACCCGAATTATTCGTTTTTGAAAATGTCCCGGGTCTATTGAGTGCTTGCCCCGGAGACACCCCCGTACGTATTCGTATTTTTGAAGCGTTCAAAAATATTGGATATAAAATTCTAGAACCCGATAATTTGAAATCCGCTGTATATTGTGCAGCCGATTTCGACACGCCCCAAGTTAGAAATCGTGTAATTATTATCGGTGTAAAAAATGGCGGCCAATATTCACTCGATACACTCTATTCTGCGCTTACCGAAAGAAAGTCTCACACTCGTAAGACTGTTCGTGATGCTATTGGGGATATGCCCAAGTTCAAACCTCTTGCAATACCTATAAAAGTTGGTCGTAGTAATGTCTCTCACGAGTTAGTGGGGAACATAAAAGTACCTCTACACCTCGCCCGTTATCACAGTCCGAGAGATGTTAGTATCTTCAAGGAGTGGTTGTCTACCGACATGAACCATGCGACTAACGAGGAAAAGCTCGCTTATTACACCAAAATAACTGGAATTAAATCCAACCACATAAAATACCGCGCACTCGAATGGGATAAACCGTCTCCTACTGTCGTGTCTCATTTGTATAAGGACGGACTGATGTTTATTCATCCTGATATAAACCAACTCCGTTCCATATCCATTAGGGAAGCTGCTTTGTTGCAATCCTTTCCAATGGACTACGAGTTTTTAGGCTCTGGAGCCTATTGTTTTAAGATGATAGGCAATGCTGTTCCTGTTAATTTTGCCAAAAATATAGCTTTAGCTATTTCCTCAGTATTCCAAAAATGAACCGAACACTCAACATATTAGTCGCATGCGAAGAGAGCCAAGCTGTATGCAAAGAATTTCGCATATTAGGGCATAATGCCTATAGCTGCGATATTCTTAAATGTAGTGGGGGACATCCCGAATGGCACTTCAATTGCGATGTCCTCGGAGTTATCCGCAATCATGGAGGCAAGCTCCAAACTGGCGAATCTGTATTTATTGACGGTGAATGGGATTTAATGGTAGCCCACCCGCCTTGTACATATTTGGCTGTAAGCGGTGCTCAGTGGTATTATCACCCTGAAGATAAACATTTACCAATTGGGCAACGTCGCCCACATCCCAAATTTCCTAATCGGGCACAAGACAGAGAAGATGGCGTTGCTTTTTTTCTCGCATTAGCTAATGCTCCCATTGAGCATATTGCAATAGAGAATCCGGTAGGCATCATGAGTACTCGATGGAGGAAACCTAATCAAGCCGTTCAGCCGTGGATGTTTGGTGACGAAGCCTCCAAACTAACATGTTTATGGCTCAAAAATCTTCCTCCTCTTAAAGAGACCAACGTTGTTGGTCATGGTGAACGAGTAGTTTTAAGTAGTGGTCGCACTCTTCCAAAATGGTATTCAGATGCTTTATGCAAGGCCAAAACATCAGAAGAGCGCCGAACACTGCGCAGTAAAACATTTCCAGGTTTTGCGAAAGCCATTGCCGAGCAATGGTCTTCGTATCTTTTATCCTTAGATAAGTAAAGCTATGGGAGACCCTATTTGTAAATGGCGAGCCGCTCGGCCTCACAATATCGTTGAATTGGTCAACGATGTTCTTCCGCATGAATCTATGCCCGAAGATAAGTTTTTCGATATAGTAGAAAAACGTTTCCCGGGATTCATGCATACCCCATATCAATTGGCTTGTCAGTTAGGCTTATATGTCACTATTGATGGTGTCTATTATCCTCGTTTCAACCACGACATATCAGATGAGGAAGCTAAAGATTATTTGGAACATTTAGTGTCTAAATACTACGTTCCTAATCCTTATACACGCAGAGGCTTTAAGAATTTAGATTCGCCAATTTTCTTAGAAAAATCAATTGTCGAATATTTGGAACAACATCCATACGTATCTGATTTTTCCCGAATCATGCAAGACCTCATTAAAGAGGATGTCGGCAATCTTTCGGCCATTAAAACCCTGCTCTCTTATTCAAATCTTTTCTCATTTGATGGTAACGACATCCATCTTAATCCTAATTACAAAGAAATTATGAATGCTCCATTCGATCGTAATGATAAAAAGGCGTTCTTTGACGTGTTCAGCAATCAACTAAAAGAACGCAAATTGGATGCACCACTCCAACAAATCTTCTTCGGTGCGCCCGGCACTGGCAAGTCGCATACTATCAATCAAATGTGCACAGAGTATGAGAACTACCGCACAACGTTCCATCCTGACACTGATTATGCCAGTTTTGTAGGCTCGTATAAACCCATTACAGAATCCAAGAAGGTTTACACTTTCATGGGAGACAAGGCTATCCCCGTAAAGGATAGCGAGGGTAATGAGATTGAGGAAACCAAAATAACATATCGCTATGTTTTTCAAGCTTTCCTGAAAGCCTACATCGCTGCATGGAAGGCACAGACCAATGAAAATCCGAAGCCTGTTTTCCTCGTAATCGAGGAAATCAACCGTGGAAACTGCGCCCAAATCTTCGGCGACATTTTCCAGTTGCTCGACCGCAACGAGTCGGGATTTTCAGATTATCCCATCGTGGCCGATGATGACCTTGCTAAAGAACTCCGCAAGGTGTTCGAGGACGTATCCATCGCAAAGCATGATGAGATAAATTCTCTATACAAAGGTGGCAAGGACATTGTCGGCGAAGTGCTGAAAGGCTCACACCTCCTTTTACCGAACAATCTCTATATTTGGGCGACGATGAACACCTCCGACCAATCGCTTTTCCCGATTGACTCGGCCTTCAAACGTCGTTGGGAGTGGAAATACATCAAAATAAAACGTGCCGACGAGGGTTATAAAATCCGTTTTACCAACGGAAACGAATACGATTGGTGGCAATTCGTTGAAGCCATTAACGAAAAAATCGAGGGCGGAGAAATCCAACAGGAAGACAAACAGCTCGGCTACTTCTTCGCAAAAGCGAAACGTCAGGAAGATGGTGCAATGCACATCTCTGCCGAACGGTTCCTCTCAAAGGTAATTTTCTTCCTCTATCAAGACGTGTTCAAGGACTTCGGCCTTGAAGAAGATTTCTTCAAAGGTGATGACGGTCAACCCATGACATTTGCATCATATTTCATCGAAAACGGAGGCGTTGACGAAAGCCGCGTGGAGCGCTTCGTGCGCAACGTAATCGGAGAAGAAAATCTACCCACCGAGCAAACTGAACCCGTAGAGACCGAGGAATAACAAGCCGACGATGAAACTGCTGATTGAAGATCATCCATATTCATTCGACCTCGTTAAGAATTTATTCCCTAATATCGACGAACTTGACGTGGTGGATGGTGTATCCAAAGTGAATTACGTTGGCTACTATTACCATGCCGCCAAGGGTGAAAGTGTCTTTATTCTGCCGAAAGTCGTATTGGACCAAAAAGAGAAAGTTTTCGGTCATCACAACCCGGCGGATATTGTGGACTTGATGAGTCCTACAAATCCGCTGAGTAAAAATGAACGAGAGTTCATTTACGGCCTTTCGGTTTGGATTTACCGTGCAATCGCAGTGTATCGTGATAACTGCGATCGCTGCGGTAAGGACCGAACAATCGTGCGTCAACAAAACGTGGTGCGCCTCGGCAAAGGTAAGAAGCGCCTCAGCAATACGTTTCTCGATATCATTCTCTCGCTTATCGACTTCAATAAACAAAACCAGGATTGGTTTGTGTTTATTCAGAAGAATAATCGTCGTGGTTACAACAAAATAAATTGGAACCGCACAATCGCCACATCTGAGGTTGTCATTCAAAACGACGAGCCCATTTATCTTGACCCCGTAAGCAAAAAGCGAGAAATAAATTTCGACGAGGAACTTCTGATTATATTCTTCTCCATATTAAATCATATTCGCGAGGTTTACGGATTTCCTGTAATTCTAAACCTCAATTACGACCTTATCACAGGCAAGCATTTTGACCGCTACCTTAATAAGAGTTATGGTATTCGTCACCTCCGACAAATCAAATACAAGTATTTCTCCGATAAGGCTCTCCAACTATGGGATTTGTGTTTTGCTTTCTTCGAGCAGTCCAAGCAAATCCGCATCAATGCCCATCTCAACGAGTTCTTGTTGGTTAAAAACTTCAACATCATTTTCGAGGCCATCATCGACGAACTTATCGGCGACCATACTTTCCCCGACCGCCTTAACAAGAAACAAGAGGACGGCAAGGAGGTAGACCACATGTATTTGTGGGATAGCCTCACCAATGTAGCCCCCGACAAACAAGTCTATTACATAGGTGACTCCAAATATTACAAGCAGAAGAATAAGGTTACGGACGAGTCTATTGCCAAGCAATATACTTACGCCAGAAATGTAATACAATGGAATCTCAATCTTTTCTTTGGAGAGGATTCCGAAGAAAAGCCGAGAGAAACCGACTTCTGCCTCCGCGACCCTTTGACCGAGGGCTACAACATTGTGCCCAACTTCTTTATAAGCGCCACTATGCCGGAGTTTAGCAAGGACACTTCCGTTAAGTCGCTCTATGTTGATACCATAGAGCAGACCAAACGAAAGGTCAAAACCCATGTATCGCAGCAATATCGCAACCGCTTATTTGACCGCGACACTCTCCTTATCACTCACTATGATGTCAACTTCCTTTATGTAGTGTCGCTCTATGCTCGCGACAACGCCTTTCAGAAGAAAGGTTGGCGCACAAAGGTACGCAACATCTTCCGTGATAAGATTCGGGAAGTACTCAATGGCAAGTATAATTTCTATGCCATGCGCGCCAAGCCGGGAGTGGTGACGGAAGATTTTCTTAACCGCCATTTCAAGGAAATCAACGGCAAAATCTTAGCCCCATACGAAGACAGTGGCATCGTTGCTCTTGCGCTCCAAAGCGACCCGAAATTTGACAGCGAGAATGCGGACGTTTACAATCTTTTCAGCAAGGCTTTCGAGATTGTAAAATGCGACCTCGGATCAGACCCTCGTCCACTGCTGCCGCCACCCGCCTACGCCGGTGCCGCGCCCGCACTGCAAACCGCGGTCAAGCGCGGAGTGCTTATCCACAATGTCACCAACGACATTGCGCGTGAGAAGTTGGCTGCTGCCGACACCATCGCCATAGGCTTGAAGTACTCGGAAGGCTCAGCCAAGATTATACAGAATTTGTCTGAACTTGGCTTCATAATTTTGCATAAACGGCAGAGGGAATCGCAACTCGTCTATGCTATAGACTCCTTTACCGTTGAGCAACCTGAAGATGTGTCGGCTGACATAATCCACTCTCCAAAGGATTATCCCTTATATCTTGTGCTCCAACTCGGAGCAAAGAATAAGGCGTTGGAATCCGACCTTGACTGCATGGCAATCAACGCCAAATACGATTCAACTTTTGCAACCCTCGAAGAACTTTCATCTCATAACAGAACATAAAACTATGGCGAATCAGAAAAATCGCGATTATACACTTCAGGCATTTGACATTGAACATGAAGATATAAACTCTAATTGTTCAGACCTCTATTCTGTGCTTTGTCAACGACTCAATCGAGACACCACAGCCAATGACAGAAGAATGGCACTAAGCAGTTCCTCTAACGAAGAGGATGTCTTGACTGACTTTAACATTTCTGAGACTGGTGTGTTTGGCGTATTATTACGAATATCTCCAACTGATCAGGTTGCGATGATACCCGATTCTCTGTTTAACGAGAAAACAGTTCGCTTAGAGAATAGACCCGATTCTACAGAACAAACTGTAACGGTACTTCAAACAGCCTACTTCTTTGTAGGCAAAAAATTCATCATCTCAACACTCCCTCCATCGCAAGCAAAGCGACTTCAAGTTTATTTTAATTTCTTGCTGTCTTTTGACGGTGAGGAGCGATTCTATAATTTTGCTCCTACAATTGTAGTTCCAGATGGGATTCGTTTGAACGAAATGAGAGAGTTTATAATCGGAGATAATTGCCAAATACCGACCTCCGCAACCAATGGAGGAGGAACTGGCACGGGCATGAAAATTATCAACATCGCTGCGGAGTTAGTAAAGTCCCTAACATCAATTACTCCGGAAATAGACGAACTCATTAAGCAGAAAATTCTTAATGCGCGTCTACTTATTACATTCTCAAAACCTCGCAAAATGACGGAAGAGGACTATAAAAAATTCCTCAGTGCCCACATTAAACCCATTGCAGACTCGGAAGATATTAAGATTAAACTCAAAAATCAGAAAACTCTCAAAGGTAAAGATGTGTTACTTACTAAAAAGGTTTCTGTCGAACGTCTTGATGCAATTCGTGTCAACGAAAGGGACTTACTTTATGAAATGAAGACATTCTGTAGGGAACTTGAACAATGAAGAAAATAGGAATTGGCATACTAATAAGTCTTGTTTGCTCAGTTTGCTTGGCATCTCTATTGCCAACAGGTAATTGGGCTAGCAAACTCAATACGTTGTATGCCATTTCAGGCATCATGTTCTCCATTGGGATGAGTTTGATTGTTACATCCTCATTTTCAAGAATTAAGAATGTGAAAATAAGAAAGAAATTTGTTGACGCTTTCAAAAAGGTTCGCAATTCATACATACTGGAATTTATATTGGTATCAGTTATATATATGATTGACAACCCTGAATATGGCACTTTTCAATTTCAGTCTTTCCAATTTTCATACCCTATATTCGCAGGCTTCATGATTATATTCTCAATAATTTTCTTCATCGTTAATTTTATTGAACTTCAAACACTAAATACCCAATTGGATGAACTTATAAATGATAATTGATTTGGGCGTTCCGGATATGACCGGGCAGGTGCAATTCAAGGAGCGGGCTAATGACCGCTATGACATAGGCTGCGAGATGGTGGCATTCAGCAACTCTCGCGGCGGGAAGCTTGTTATCGGCATCAATGATAAAACGGACGGAATCAATGCGTTGTCATATATGAAGTTGCATGGAATTCGCGCCGGTGCAGGTAGCTGTGTGCGTCGTGCGCTGGAATATGACGATGATGCTGTTTTCTTAAATGGCGTTTCCGACAAAGAAATCACCCATGCCGCCAATGAATTTGTGATCAACATCCCCAGAAAATGATTGTGGCTGGAATCATTGAAAGAACAATCCTTGACCAACCAAACAATCCAGATTAAAAAAACTGTATAATGAAGAAACAGCTATGGCTAAGAAATTTGAGATACGAAATAGCACTGCTGAGTTCCTGATTTTCCAGATTGAGGGAAAAGAGGACGGTGTGCAGGTGATGTACCGTGACGAGACCATTTGGTGTAGTCAGAAGGCTATGGCGCAGTTATTCGATGTAGGCGTACCGGCTATAAACAAGCATTTAGGAAATATCTTCTCTGAGGGAGAACTTACACAAGAAGCAACTATTTCCAAAATGGAAATAGTTCAAAAGGAAGGGACACGCGAGATTTCAAGACAGGTGGATTTTTACAATCTCGATGCTATTATCAGTGTCGGATATCGAGTCAATAGTACCCGAGCCACGCAGTTCCGGCAGTGGTGTACGTTCGTGTTGCGTCAGTTTGCTATACGAGGATATGTGATTGATAAGAAGCGCATGGAGAACGGCTCGTTTATCGGTGAGGATTATTTTGAGCATCTGTTGGCGGAGATTCGGGAGATTCGTCTCAGTGAGCGCCGTTTCTATCAGAAACTGACTGACATCTATTCTACGGCTATCGACTATAATCGTGATGCACCGACCACCCGACTGTTTTTCAAGAAGGTGCAGAACAAGATGCACTATGCCGTTCACGGACATACCGCAGCCGAATTGATTGTAGAGCGAGCAAACGCTGACAAGGAGCACATGGGGCTGACGACCTGGGAGAATGCACCCGACGGAAAGATTGTCAAGACGGATGTAAGCATCGCTAAAAATTATCTCAAGAGTAATGAACTTGAAATTATGGGCCGTCTCGTCAATGCCGCTCTCGACATGGCGGAGCTTATGGCTAAACGCCATATTCCGATGACAATGGAAGACTGGGCAAAACGTATTGACAAGATTCTTGAACTGACTGAAAATCCGGTATTGCAGGATGCTGGAACTGTAACTGCTGAATTTGCCAAGAGTTTTGCCGAATCAGAGTTTGAGAAATACCGCATTATTCAAGACCGGCTATTCCAATCCGACTTCGACCGATTCAACAGTGATAATCTCCTGCCATTAGATATAGAATAACCACAACGGCCATGACATACGAAGATAAGCATAAGAAACTGGAAGAGCTATCGCATAGCGATGTTGCGGAAGTCAGACGGAAAGCTGATAGTTGGCTCATTGGTATCGGGCTACAAGGAACAGCCGATCTGAGAGTTTCGGAGTTTTTATTGGACTTGGCTATCCGCAATTCCAAAGGCGAGATTTCCGATGAGGAAGTCAGCCGTTCGATAAAAGAGCATTACCTCAATTCACCTCTGCGTGATAAGCTCGCGCATCACCCTTTAGATGGCGACTATGAGGTGATTCCTCCCGATTCGCCTAAGATAAAGGAAATTGAGGAATATAACCGCAAACTCCGACCGGAATTATACAAACGCCGTGATAATAATACTTAATCATTCGGATATCAGAGCCATTTGTTGATGCGTGGGGCGAAGGTGTCGATGTCGCGCTGCGGGATGCCGTGACGACGGGCTTCGGTCTGCCACGGTTGCATGGCTGTTTTGACGTCGGCGATTATGGCTTCGGCTCGTTTTTGAGGTATCATGTACTCGTCGGACGATGAAAGTAAAATGTCCAAATAGGCAGCATTGGTAGAGCGGTTTATCAGGAGACTTTGATGTTCAGAGAGTGTCGGATTGAGGTCGTAAGCCGGCGAGAGTTCCCACCCTTTGCGAGTAAGAAGAAAACCGTGGTTGCGGAAATGATCGTCTGAGTTGCCGACAATGATGTTGAAGGCTACGCGACGATACAGTTCTTCAAGATTTTTCTCTACATTGCATCCGTGCTGAATGATAAAATCCACAATATCTGTATAGCCATAACCGGTTGAGGCATTGTCGCCATCTGTCAATCCAAGCAAAGTTAGTGCTGATGCAAAATGAATCCGTCGGCCGTCATTCGTCCGGTCGAAACGGTGCGAAAGCAGAATGTGATAATCCCCGCCGGGAATAATTCGAGTCTCGGCAACATTAATGCCTGATTTACGCGCCATGATGTGACAGAAATGCTCCCATGCCGCCACATCATAATCATCTTTGCGTGACGGGAATTTAGCAACAGTCAAACTCCCATCTTCATCTAATACTGAAGCTTTAGGGCGTGCTCCGCCGAGAGATGTGCCGGGGTGCAGCAATTGGACTATCCATTTCTTTGACGGCAACACATGTTCTTCCTCGCTAAGTTCTATCTCATTTGCGGCACGCATGAGTTCACGGAAACTTGTAAGAGGTGGCACCTTGAAATTTTGGGAAGTATTTATAAATTCGCCTCCCTTCGTTTCTGAAAATCGGAACCCTCCCATTCGGGAATAATCATCTATGCCGACAAGATAATCAAATGACGAAAGCCGGCGAACAGGACGTTTTTCGTCTGCAGCGGCAATCTGCTCCCTGCGGTTCAGAAGTGTCCTTCCCCAGCGGTCGGGCAACGCATCGGAGAAACACGCAAATATCTCCTGCCCCGGTTGCGTGTATTGAGTACCGGGATAGTTATTCAGGTCATCACTCAGAAACAATCCGTCATGTCTGGCGAGCCAAACCTTATCAAAAGCGAAACCGTATGTGTCATTTCCACGCACCGAATCATAGCTTAACTCCCCAATAAGTTGTGGCGACTCAAGCCAGTCAAAGTCAGCATATACAAATAATTTTCTCATGGCTTATTCCTTTTTTGATGCACGAGTACGATGTTTGAGATTCAGGTCTTGGAGAGTGCGACCGAGTTTGTCTTCTTTTGCGATAAGGAGCAAATCATCGTCGAGCTGTAAGGCATAGAGAACACGGGCATATATGCCGATAGAGACAGTTGGCGAACCTTTCTCGATACGCCCCACAGTCAGCGGAGAACAAGTGGCGCGCTCGGCGACTTGCGCGATACTCAGGTTACGACGGAGCCGGGCAAGGCGTATCTGCTCACCCATCTCCGCCATTTTCTGTTCAAGTTTCCGGGGCAACTTCGTTGCCATTGTATTCTTTGCCATTTTCTATTTTTTAAGGTGCAAAGCGGCTACGCCGATAACTTTGCCATATCTCAGCACATCTAATAGTGTGCAAAGATAATATTTTTATTTATTATATGATATATTAAAAACGAGCATTTTTATTTGTGAGCAATCTCTCATACACAAAGCTAATGCCGCAAAATTATGACGAAGCCCGATATGACAATTCCAAAATAAGAAAAATCACGCCAAAACGACGCCATATAAGTAACAAATCGCGCCAATGTGTCGTGATTATTCGGTGATTTTTGCTAAATTTGTCGCGATTAATCTTGTTGATATGACTCCTGATATTGAAATATTGCAGTTTCTTCATTATAATCCGCTCTCCAAACGGTCGGACATATTGCCGTCTTTATCAAAAGAGATAAGCGATAGAACCCTCATGCGTATGCTGTCGGATGCGGTCTCTAAGGGACATGTCGAAGTCGTCGGGCGTGGTCCGGCAACGCGCTATCGCCTCACTCCGCAGGCACATGTTACGATGGAACTGAATTTAGATACGTATTTCGACCGAGATATTGACGAGCGTCAGGTGCAGGAGTCGTTCAATTTTGAGCTGATTAATGAGATTCTGCCAAAGGTTGAGCTGTTTACTTCTGAGGAGCTAAAGCAGCTTGATGATGCACAGCAGTCTTTTCGTGAACATCTCTCGGATATGTCGGATGTGGAATATCGTAAAGAGATGGAGAGATTAGGCATTGACCTTTCGTGGAAATCGTCACAGATTGAAGGCAACACCTATTCCTTGCTGGAAACAGAGCGGTTGCTGAAAGAGAAACAGACAGCAAGCGGCAAAACAAAGGAAGAGGCGGTAATGCTTCTAAATCATAAGGATGCGCTCGATTTCATTCTTGACGTACCGGACTATTTGAAAGATTTGACCGTTGCAAGGGTGGAAGAAATCCACGCCATACTGACGAAAGAACTTGGTGTCGGCAGAGGCATACGCCATCGCCGTGTCGGTATCACGGGAACCAACTACACGCCGCTTGATAATGAGTTTCAGATACGCGAGGCTCTCGAAGATACGGTGAAACTCATCAATGTCAAAGCCAATATCTTCGACAAGGCATTGCTTGCGCTCGTTCTGCTCAGCTACATTCAGGCATTTACTGACGGCAACAAGCGCACAGCCCGCATCGTGAGCAACGGCATACTCATCGCCAACGGCTATTGTCCCATCTCATTCCGCACGGTCGATTCCATCGACTACAAGAAAGCCATGCTGATGTTCTACGAGCAAAACAACATCGCCGCCTTCAAGCGCATATTCATCGACCAATTCCTCTTCGCCGTCAGAACCTACTTTTAGCCATCATGTATTCAGTAAATACAATTTAACTTTGCTGTGCTTAATTCTTGCAAATGCCCACATTAACTTTGTTCCATGAAAATATCAAAGGCAAGACTGACATTAAGCGACGGTAGCGTTGTTGAGGCGCAAACTCCACTGCTTGTTTCAGCGAGTCGTGCGACGGACATTCCCGCATTTTATAGCAGTTGGTTCTTCAATCGGCTTCGGCAAGGATATGCAAGATGGCGTAATCCTTATAACGGTAAAGATTCATACATCTCTTTTGCAAAAACAAAATTCATCATATTCTGGTCAAAAAATCCAAAGCCACTTTTACCACTTCTTCCTACATTAAAAGAGATGGGTATCGGATGCTATATCCAATATACCCTGAACGATTATTTTGCGGAAGGATTGGAACCGAATGTCCCATCAGTGGCTGAAAGGATTAACACATTCAAACAGCTGGTTGATGAATTAGGCATGGGAGCTGTGATCTGGCGCTTCGACCCGTTGATTTTAACCGACAAAATTTCGGCAGATGCATTACTGAATAAAATCGAAAGGATTGCCAATAGGCTGCATGGCTATACCGAAAAACTTGTTTTCAGCTTTGCTGATATTCTTGCATATCGTAAAGTCAGACGCAATCTTTCGGATGCCGGTGTGCATTATCGCGAATGGAAAATAGACGAAATGATTGATTTCTCACGCCTGCTTTCCGGTATGAATCTTGGCCTCAAACTCGCCACCTGCGCTGAGAAAGTCGATTTGTCACAGTTCGGGATAATTCACAACCGCTGCATAGACCCAGAGCTAATCTGCCGCCTGAAGCCGGAACTGCAACCACTTATCTCCATTCTAAAGACAGACAAAGGCCAACGCGCACTGTGCGGCTGCATCACCTCTAAAGATATTGGTATCTATAACACCTGTCCTCATGGTTGCACGTATTGCTACGCTAACACAAGCCCATATTCAGCCCAACAAAACTTTATACGTCATCAGCATAACCCAAACAACGATTCGATACTTTGATTATTAATAGATCCAGATTTCACACCTCAAGTAGGATTTGTAAATTCGACGGATTCTTGTTACTTTTGTACGTGAAAGCGACCACAATATGTGGAGAAAATGGAAGCTGTGACAGCCTGTAATATAAGAAAAACGCTAAAAAGTTCACTTTCAGCAACTTTCCACAAGAGAAGTTGAACCAATTAAAAGTCAAGTCCTTGACACACAAATGATTGTTGAAACTGCGTCGGCAAGTGATTTTGGCGACTCGTAGGCTATGGTGTGGTTGGCTGTTGCTGAGATGTATAAGTTTTACGATATTCTGGCTGCTGCAACAATCCGGAGCGGGGATTTTTAAGCGCTAAGTCAGATATGATTGTTTTGTTATGATGGTATGGAATGGTTTTAGTGTGCCAATAAATGCCGATACATGATAATAATTACACCGCAGGTCAGCATCTCTGCCGAGGGTATGGCAAGCCATAAGCCGGGTACGCCTATGATGCGAGGCAAAATAAGGAAACACGGCACGAGGAATATCACACCTCTAAGAAGAGTATATACAGTTGACGCGACCGCCTTCTCGATGCTTTGGTAATATCCTATGAAAGCTATGTTCACAGCGAAAAATGCCGCGCATACCGCGAAATAAGGAAGTCCGTTGGCGGCAAGTATATATGCCGTGTCGCCGGAGTCAAGGAACAAACCGGCAATCTTGTCGGCTCCGAACATCAGGAAGAATGTAATGAAGAAGCCGGAGATGAGAGCGGTCTGCAAAGACATTTTCAATGCCTGACGCACGCGGTCGGTCTGGTGGGAGCCATAATTATAGCTTATGATTGGCTGAGCCGACTGTGCCACGGCATTGCCTATCGAGAACACTACGGGGAACAGGTAGCATACAACTGCAAACGCAGCTACTCCGCTCTCTCCAAGCATTGCCAGAAACATGTGATTTCCGGTAAGCATCATAACGCTCATGGCAAGCTCGGTCAACAGTGTCGCAAAGCCTATTTTTATCATATACCCTATGTTGCGGATTGTCAGCAACATTGATGTGACAGAGATTTTGAGCCGGTAGAAATACAGCTTGTTATGAAATTTGAGGAAATATATCAGAGCCATCGCCCCGCCTGCCACACATGATATTGAAGTCGCCATAGCCGCTCCCATCGTACCCATCTGCAAGGGGAATACAAAGTACCAGTCAAGGCCGATGTTAAGTATCGCCGCAACGACCTGTATCCACATCGCATACTTCGGTGAACCGTCAAGGCGTATGAGCATCATGCCCACATATTGTACGCACAGGAACAGTATGCCGGGAAGCATCCACAGCATATATTTGATTGCATTTGCTTCAAGCAACGGGCTTGCACCGAGAAGATAGACTATCTTTTTTGAGAACAGCAGGCACACCGCACATACCAAAGCCATTATTATTGACCCTACCACAAAAGCCTGCGTCATTATTATCCGGGCAGCCTTGAGTTTGTTTTCAGACATTCTGATACCGGCAATCACCGAAGCCCCTATGCCGAACATAAGACCTATGCCAGTACTCACCATATATATCGGCGACACGATATTGACAGCCGCCAGACCGTCGGCACCGACACCGTGACCGACAAATATACCGTTGATAACGGTCAGCGCTGATGTGAAAATCATAGCCACGAGTGTCGGGAAAAACAACGCCCGGAACAGTTTGCCTATTTTGCCGTTGCCGAAGTCAAGTTTATCCCTTCCGAGATTTCTGTTTTCTTCCATAATTTAGAGATTACTGTTATTTATGCTGCAAAGTTAGATATGAAAAACCGATGAAATATGGTGATTTTTCGGGGTATCTTGGTACAAATCAATACATCGCGGCTGAAAAATCAAAAAATGCACTAATTTTGTCTTGTTATGAAACCTCAATATCCCGGAAATACAACCGGCGTAATCGACTGGAAAGACAGCGTCGGGCGCCCGGTGAGAACCGACGGCTGCATATTCTTCCTATGCACCGCAGGCATGGCAGCAGTGTCGGTCAATATGCAGAAAAAGCCGCTTCGACGAGGCGACCTTCTTGTGCTTACATCCGATATGTTTATGTCGGTAGAGGCAGTATCGTCCGGCTTTTCGGCAGATTATGTATCACTGTCAGGTATAATGCTTGAAACGGCATACTATAAAATATCAGATATATCTTTATGGGATTATCTGCATTATACCCCGGTCATCCCGTTAAATGTCCGACAGCAATCATTGATGGGCGGCTGGATTGCACAGGTTGGCTGGATTTTGGATAATATGCCTTCCACAAACCGTATCACCATGCTCGGCTATATGGTATATAATCTCTTTGTTGCCATTGATGCCGAATTTGCCAAAACGGATATAGAGGCACGAATGGAATATAAGAACAGTGCACGAGACATAATCAACAAATTCTGGTCTCTTCTTATGAAAAACTCTCCCAATGAGAAAGAAGTAAGATTTTATGCCGACGCATTGAGCATAACCCCGGACTATCTTTATAAAGTGTGCCGACGGATATACGGCATTTCGCCGAAAGTGTTGATAGACCAGCAACTGGCAGTTGAGATTAAGACTCTTCTGAGCGACACTGAAATGACTGTCAGAGAAATAGCAGACCGTCTATGTTTTGAAGACGACTCTTATATGTGCCGTTTCTTTCGCCGCATAACCGGACAGTCACCGATGCAGTTCAGAATAGCATTTAAGTCCGGTTCCATGTCCCGGTTTTCTTAGGCTAAGCGTATGGTGCTTACTTCTTTCTGCAACAAATCAAGGAAACGAGCCGCGTGCGCGCCGTCCATCTGTGTGTGGTGAAACTGGAATGATACGGTTAAGGTTGTACGAAACAACGTTTTGCGGTATCGGCCCCATATCATAAAAGGATTGTTGAAAATGCCGCTGTACATACCTACAGCGCCGTCAATATCAAATTGCACAAGAGCGGAGGTGCCAATGACCATGCTGTTTTCAGACAAATCATGGTCTTTGCATGAGGTTGCAACCTGACGAGTGAGGCGCAGATAATCGACATTGAATGTATTTAAAGTCTCCGAGAAAGGAATATCACATGAACTTATTTCTCCTTGTTGGTTAGCAACGATCGTATTTATAGCCAAGTTCTCATATCGGATCAATTTGTCGCCCACCGGAAGCGTGTAGAATTCTTTTATTTGGCTTGCCGCTCTACCTATGCAATAGCACATCAGCATATTGAACCTCATATTATGTCGGTGGCTAAACCGCAACAAATGCGATACGTCAAGCGTTTTGAAAAACGTCACCATAGGCATTGGCGCCTTCATCCACATATTGTATGCATATTCGCGAGTTGTTTCACCGGGGGGCATTTCTTTCATAATCGTCTTTTTTGTGGAGCAAAATTAAGTAGTAAAGCGCGGTTAAAATAGAATAAAATGGACATAATGGCTTTTTACGTACATCATTGGGCGGCTTGTATTAACGGATTTGTGAACAGATCTGAGTAAATGCAGCCTACATTTTGCAATCCTCGCGGCGTATGTCCGCTAAAATTCTTGAACTCGCGAATGAAATGCGACTGATCGGCGAAGCCGCATTCATAAACAATGTCAGTGTCATCGTAATGTCCATTCTGCATAAACCGCAATGATTTCTGAAAGCGGACAACTCGGGCATATTCTTTGGGCTGCATCCCCACACATCGGCTGAACACCCGTTCAAACTGCTTTTTGCATAGACATGCTGTATCGGCAAGCGCCGTTATCGGTATAGAAGGATATTCCATAAGTTTCTTGATTGTAGCGCCGATGCGGGTACAGTTTGACAAAGACGCGTCTGATAATTTTGTAAGTAGCCGGTGTTCTATCATGCGCACGCAATGAGAATTGTCTCCGCAATCAAATATACGTGCGGCAAGTTCACTTAGATCTTTGTTGCCGATATCATATCCCGAGATTTCAAGATTATAGAATGAAGAGGGTGGCGTGTCGATAAACAAGCCTATGGTATGGGGATGAAATACGGCTACTACCATCTCGGTATCTTCGCTTGTACTTACATGCGTCGGAAAATTGACTTGACCGCTTATCGTGAATATGCTTTGCCTGCTGTTCAACTCCGGAATAAACAGCGGCGTTCCTTTATGAAATATAATCTGCGAACATCCCAGAGGAAAAGTAAGCGTACTGAAAGTCTTTTGACTCTTCAAAACATAATAATACCTTACTAACGGCAGCAGCTTTTCGCAAGGCTTGAAGAAAAGTATCTCGGCATCATCCATCAAACTTCTATTTCAATCTGGTTGGCAAAAAAGTAAATTTCATAATGCAAATATAGCGTTTTATTGATAATCATAATCTGGAAAATTTAGTTATATCTCAAAAGTCCACACTGTAATATTTTGTAAACCAATGATTTATATTCCGACATGTTTTTATTAAGGAACAAATTAGGAACAGAAACACAAATTATCGCATTTTCCTGTTTTTTTGTTTGCACTACCTTTCTTTCTCTTCACTTGTTCGTACTTTGAGCATTTTTCCAAACCTTTTTGCTCGATTTTCATTCTTTCGCGAAGAGTTATTGTTTCTGTATTCATTAGCGAAAAATCGCAGCCAAAAGAAAAAAGGAGCTAATCTTTTTTTCAAGGAACATTGTTTTTTGCAAAGGTAGCTATTTCCCTCGAAACACATATACAGGCAGCCCAATATATCTGCCTATATTTAGTTTACTTTAGTTTAGCATATATATAGGCTAATAGACTAAACTAAACCTTTCCCAAACGACCTCCCCATACTTTTATATTTGCAGTCAAAAGAGAAGATAGTCACACCGATATTTTCTCTTTTCGCTGCAATCCCCTTTTATTCCATAGTCCCATTTACAGATTACCCATTGCAGGTGTACTCCCACATTCTTGCATATCGACTTTCAGGCTGCCTGATGAGAATTGTGTCGCAAAGGTACTTGTCATGGCTTTCTTGTATTCAAGGTCACAGCCTGACGGTTCCCGACAAAATCTCCACGCTCCGCTTTGCAGAGGTCGTATTTGGTCGTGAAACCCTGCATAAAGAGCCATAACACCTTTTGAGGCGACATAATTTTCAATCAAGCCCGAAAGTAGCTGAAATGCTAAAAGAGGGAAAAATAAAAAACTTAAAACTTAGGATTATGGCAAATTACGCAACAAACCTTTTCTTCGCAACTACAGAGAATGAACAAGACCTTGATAAAATAGAGGTTTTCTTGAACGACAATTTTGGTGACTGTTATCTTGAACGTGCTGATGACGCTTTGGAGGGCGAGTTTTCTTCTCGTTGGGCTTATCCAGAGGAATTGATAGACGAATTGGTAGCATCTTTAGAGACTAAAGATAGTATCTATATTCGAGTTCTGACATATGAAATGGGATGCGAATATGTTAGCTTTCGGACATACTCACAAGGCAAATGGCATATCAGGTTATGACTGTAAAATGACATGACTATGTACGAATACGAAGAAGATAGCGAAATTATCGGTGCGCACTGCACCCTGCTTACCCCCTATAAAGGCTATACCGAGGGAACAGTTGTCGGCGACTTCGGCAATAAAATAGTGGTACGTCTGAACAGTGGCAAGGAGGTGGTCGAGTACCGTGATGAAGTGATTATTTACGATTAAATACAAGAGCGATGCAACAGGTAGCAATGAAATTCGTCCAATGGGACGTACCCGAATTAGAGAAGCTGAAAGACAGCAGGGTTTACCAATTACGGGAACAACTTGATAACGGAGACAAGTTGAGCCGTGAAGACAAGAACTGGATTACCCGAAACGTGAAAGAGTGCATCCATTTCAAAAGAGGTATCGCATTGATGGGCTACTTCTTTGATTTCTCCGATGTTCTCAAACGATATTTCGTAAAACAGCACGGACATATCGCCGAGTATTACGCCATTGACAAAACAGCGTTGCGCTCTGTCCTGTATGGTCGAATAGAAGACATAGTAGAAGTATAATTAAAATCAAAGAAACATGAAAGCAACGATTGAGCATAGCTTTTGTCCTTATTGTGACGAGGTAACAGAACTCTACTTCCGTATCATCAACACGATTCTTTTCTCCACCGATGAAGCGGAACTGCGTACCGGCATGGAACGCCTACAAGAAAAAACACGCCTTGATGATTATTTCGTCTTCGGCTATGGCAAGCATCATCTATGGGTTTGCCAAAGACGTCCCAGTAATCAAAAAAAGATTTTCGAGCATCGGGTAATCATGGCAGAATTTTGATGATACAGGCAGGAACGGGATAATCTTCCATTCCTGCCATGCCGCATTCCCTTTTTTACATTTATCTCTCTCTTTTGGCTGCGCCATATCCTTTTGTAAAAACCAGCCATTCGTGAAAAGCTGCCGTCCGCTTTTTCCGATAAGCCGGGTTCTTTCCTTTTTCCCTTTTGTCCCCTTTTCTTTCTGCCGGACGGGAACATGGCAGCACCCCGATACCCCGTTCCGCCTTTTGTCGCCACTTCGTTGATATTCCCTTCTGCGGTACCGCAACCTGTTGTCAGTTCAGTGTTCTGTTTGTAGCCACCTCAATTCAGTCCGACCGAATTACACGAAAATCCCTGCCGATTCTGCGGACTTACAGCCGAAACGCGCACCATTGTGCCGGTGGATGGATTGCACTTTCACTTCCCCTGCAACTACGGTTTCCCGCTCATTTTCAGAATAGTTTTCCGTCGAAGTCATCATCATTTTCCGATGCAAAGATAGTATGCAGACGGGAACGACTTTGGAAGTCTTGACCAATGGCACAGCCGTACAATCTTCCTTTATCGAGCCTTCCGGTTTTGCCTACGGACAAAAATAAAGAGTATTGATGCGTCCGGCCTTGGTGCATCCCCTTAACTGCACCTACTTTTTGAGGCAGCGTAAAATTGATTTAATAACTTCTAAAAACAATTCATTATGAAAAAGATTGAAAACAATTTCGTAGTAACCGGTTTCGTAGGAAAGGATGCAGAAATCCGTCAGTTCACCAACGCAAGTGTAGCACGTTTCCCTCTGGCAGTAAGCCGACTGGAGAATAATGGCGAGGAATCCAAACGCGTTTCCGCCTTTATGAATTTTGAGGCGTGGCGTAAAAACGAGAACACCGGGTCGTTCGACCAACTGACCAAGGGTACGATGCTGACCGTCGAGGGGTATTTCAAGCCCGAAGAATGGAGCGACCAAAGCGGCGTGAAACACAACCGTATCGTGATGGTCGCCGTCAAGTTCTATCCGCCCGTCGAGAAGGAGGAAACTCCTGAAAAGCCGGCCAAACCAGCGAAAAAAGGCAAGAAATAATCCTTGCCTTATCACGACAAAAGCGGCCTTCGGGTCGCTTTTGTTTTACTCATTACAGTGTTGTTGCACCATCTGTATTTTATACTCTACTTGTTCTCTTTTACCGCATTCAGAAATGCTTTGGCAGGTTTGAATGCAGGGATATTGTGAGCGGGAATTTTAATTGTCGTATTCTTCGAAATGTTCCGGGCCATCTTTTCAGCTCTCCGTTTGATGATAAAGCTGCCGAACCCACGCAAGAACACCTCGTTTCCCGCAACCATCGACTCTTTTACATTTTCCATGAATGATTCCACCACAGTCATCACAACCGTTTTCTCTATTCCGCTCTGCCGTGAGATCTGAGCGACAATTTCCGCTTTTGTCATATTGTTCTTGATTTTAATGAATACGGTGCAAAATTAACAAATATCCGCCTGTTATAACAATCCAAACTTATTTGTCATCCCGAAAGCTGCTTTTACTGAATCCGCCGAAGACGCCCCTCAAGAGCCTGCCCACTACCAAAAACACCAGCAATAAAATTATAATATCTCCCATAGGTCTTATTTTTTATAGTTATATTCAACTTAAAGATACGAAAAAATAATGAATTACGCAAGTAAACTACTGATTTTCAATATCCATATTTGATTTATAAGTTCTATTTCCGGATGCCCGGCACGCGTCCCGGTGTCCGGTTAAGCTGAACCTTGTATTTATTGAGAATGCTGTACACGGTGCTTTTACTCCGGACACCGCTCTCTTTCCAAATATCACGGATTGAATACCCATTGTTATACATATCCACGATTTTTTTGTCCCGTTCAGTTTTACTCATACTTTTTTTGGTAATCGGAATACTGATACTCTGCTGCAGGCGTATAATCTTATCCGACGACTTCCGCAAAACAGCCACTTCCTCCGGTAATGCCCCGAACATGGCCAATACTTCCGCCAGTGTCGTGTCCGGAAACAATTTGTTGCCGGTGTCAATTTTATCGTGAATGGAGATAATACGCACGACCTTGATGCGGCATAGCTCGATCAATGCCGATAGTTCCCGTAAACCACGCACGGCATTGCTGAATTTTGACACCACCAATTCGTCGCCTCTTTCAAGATTCGACATCAGTTGTTTCCATCTCGGTCTGAGCGTCTCGTGTCCGACCGATTCTTCAACCACTTGTACACACCCGTACTGGCGCATCCATTCCTTATCCGCATCAAACGCATCGTAGGAATTCGCCTCGAATATATAACCGACTTTTGCCATATCAATATACAATATTCATGATAACAAGTGCAAATATACAAGTTTTATTCGAGTATATGAATCATACTATATTAAAAAACGAAAATCGTACATTTTTTCATGTTTTTATCTTCACTTGTTTTCATTGGTAATCATATCATTAAGTACGATATTAAAAAATGCACAAAATACGGTTTTCTGGATACGAAGTATCAAAAATAATATATAGTTTTGCACTAAATAGTACGAAACAATATAGTATGAAAACATCAAAATCGAACTTAAAACAGCCGATAATCTTTGCCAAAATAATTGCCGTTTCGATTGCCATATTCCTATGCGCGTCATGCGACAACGGCAATGGCAAACGATTGGCGAAAGCCAAGAATGATCCTGCCGGAACATACAGGGAATACCTGTCCGACATACGCAGGCAGAAAAAACTCTCCATTAAAGAATTGACCGGACACCTCAAGCAATGGCAAACATTGAGGGATTCCGTATTCCTGTATCTCGAATGTGATACGCTTGGCCGACTTCATTCCACTGTAAGAGAAGAGTGTGAACAGGTACATGATTCCATCCGCATGGAATTTTCACGGATGGTGCTGTCTCAGACACGCACTTATAAGGATATACTGTGGGTAAAAGAACAAATCTCGCCGCATCTTGAAGACAAAGAGTTGCACCGTGCGGCTGAAACAATCCGGCCGTTCTTTGCCTCATTGGATAACCAGCCCGTCAGTCAGAGAAACCGACAACACATTCTTGCCACTTATCGAACTACCCTTGCTGAAACGATTGATTACGGTATTCATTGTATGGCAGACCTGACGACCTTTATCGAAAAGGAGGATGCTGTGTACCGGGCATTCCTTTCACGTCTGCCTGATTTCGACGGCGAGAATCTTTCCGACATCACGCATGACACGGAACGATGCTGCGCACAGGTATTCCTTGCCGCCGAACGGAACGACATCACCTATCGCAATGCCATGATTTATTTGGCCATGCGCACCAACCGCAGGCTGATTCAGAATGTCCGAACCTGTATCGACGACATCTGCAATAAAAAAGTCAAGACACCGGCACAGGCACAAGCTTACATCTGGATGCTTCTCCAGCCTTATTCGTCGTTGGACGGTTTCTGCCTGGCGTTGCTTTCAGCCGAAGAAAGAGAGCAACTCGATATGCTTGCCTCGCAGACACCCGACGCTTTCAGGGAGTTGGGCAGGATGCTGCACCCCGGAGACAACCGCTTGGACGAGCTGCCCGGAATGCTGATGGAAGCATTCATACACACGCTGTAAAATATAACAACAGAAAAATATATGAATATGTTACGACATTTTTATAATGACTTCATGGCATTCGTCCCCCTGCAACTTCCGCAGTTGCTCGATGTGACGACGATGGAAGAACCGCAGTTCTACGGCGACTATGTGCTGCTTACGTTTCCGTTGCGCACCCCTTACGAACTGGACGAAGTAATGGATATGTTTGAGGACGACATGGAGTTGATCACGCTTTACCACCATATCCCGATGCGGACGGAAAAATTCGGTCATAGCACTTGTGCATACTCCAATCCCGCTTTCGGACAGATGTTCAAGATGAACGCCAAGACGGATGCCGAGGGCAATGTAAACAGCATCCTTGTTACCATCTATGATTCTTTGGAGCAGATGTACGGGGACCTATGCCTCGATTTGGAACTTCACTCCAAAAGCGGGTTCCTGAAATACAAGAAAGACAAGTCCGACGTGCTGATGAATTTCATATGAGAGAAACTTTATACCGACAGATGGTCTATTGCATCAACACCTACCGGACGTGGATAGAGGTTGCCGATGACAATCTCTACAAGGAGCATATCATCTCAAGAACCGACCGCACCGACTACCTCGTTTCCCGTACATTGGTACTGCGTGCCTTCAAGACGAACGGCATACACGCCGAGGGTATGACATGGACTATTCCCGAACACGAACTGGACAAGGCTTTGGCCATCTACCGAAAGCAAGACAGTACATTCAAGCAGCGCATCAAGAAAGCGGCCATGTACTTTTCGCCCAAGGATGCCGAAACCCTTATCCGGCTGGCAACATACGGCATTATCCAATTGGAACTCATTGTGTGTCCCGCTCCCATACCCGAAAAGCCCTATTACTTATGTTACTGAATATCCTGCTACTCATTTTCTGCGTGATACCTTTCGGGGTATCCATGTCATTGTACAAGAACAACAAGCGGTTCATGGCAACCTTTTACATGGCAATGGCACGAAGCGGCAACGCCCGTAAACTATATGTGCAAGTATGGCTGATATGCCTGCTTCTTTTCCATTATGTATATGCCTGTGGACACATGGGCGAGTTTGGAATCCTACTCTCTACCGGTGTCTGTGCCGCGATGTTCTCGTTCCGACGGACGGACAACTGGTTACGCAGGTTGCTTGACCGCCCCCGTGCATTTGTCACACTCGCGTCGGTCGCACTGGTCATCGGCTTTGTGCCGCATCTGTACACCTTGGCAATAACCATTGCCTATCTTCTTCTGGCAGCCCTGTTCTATCCCTCCGTTCGGGTCATGTCCGAATGCAAGGATACGGGCACACTTTCCGGATGGGCAAAGCATCCCGGAATGTTGTCAGAATCCTATCACGACAATCATCACGCAAATCTGCCGCATGAAGCGTACAGCGGCAACACTGATATATCCGCACAATATGAATCATTAAAACCGAATGAAAATGAAAAATAACCAAAAGATACCTGTTTCCATATTGGCAGACAGGGAGGTATTCGAATATCTCAAGGAGAAAGGGGATGAACGCAAAACACGCACCGAAGCGTACTGTGACCTGTTGGACAAATCACTGGTAGGTTTCGTCTCCCCGTTTTTAAGAAAGAAGGACTACGTGCTGCAACCCAACCAGTGCCACCTGACCGTTTCCGACCTCGCATCGGAGTGGCATTGGCACAGGGCTACTGTCCGTTCTTTTTTGAGTGCAATGGAGGCATTCGGCTTGCTGACCCGCATCCAGCTTCCCAAAAGCGTGGTCATTACCATGACCGTACAATCCGGTCAGGCAGCACAGCCCCGCAATGCACAGGAGCAGCCGGACTTTACCGGACAGCTCCGTGAGGTATTGTCCGATTGGGTAATCGGCAAAACGACCGCTGCCGAAACCGGCACAGCGTGTGGACAACTCGTAAGTCAGGCGATGTCCGAAACTGCCGACCGTGACACCGGACTCTGTTCGGACACCCATTCCAACACGACCTCCGCACATTCCGGCACTTTGGTCACGGAACATCGTGAAACAGCCTTGTGCTGCATTGCCCACGCCGCCCTGCAAAAAATCCTGCACAAGTCGAGATTCGATGACAGTTCGCCGCTTGTGGATTTCTTCCGGTTTGACCTCGGTGAAGAATGGGCTGCTTTCATCGAGTCTGCCAAAGACCTCGCCGGGCTGATTCTCGACACCGAGGCATCAGTGACGGACTTCGACATGGACGAGGACAAAGAACGCTTCAAATCGCTTTGCAAACCCTTTTTATCGCTTCTGGCGAAGGCACAGGCGATGGTGGATTGAACCGGGAGTCGAAAACAGATTGTATAACGCGAACAATCCACCTCCATCCCTTAACGGTTATCCTGCCGGTTATAAGAGGCACACGGGCTTGCCCGTCTGCCACGAAACAAAGGGAAGGGGGAGCCTAATACCCCGACCGTCTATCGACCGTCGGAAGGCTGTCCGTTCAAGCAGCAAGCTGGGACAGGGCGGATTGTCCGAAACAACACGAAAAGAGTATGGCAGATCAAAAACAGGTACTTGATGTGAAGGTGTCGAAAGGCATCACCGCAGCCCAGAGCAACGAACATTTGCGCGATCGCAGTGAAAGGGCGGAAAAGTACGCTATGGATAAGGGGAATTACGACCCCACACGCAAACACCTGAACTTCGAGATTGCACCCGGAGGCAAGGTACGTCCCATCGACACGAGCCGCAACATTCCCGAACGGATGGCGGACATATTGAACAGGCGCGGGATTAAAGACCCCAACGAAGGACTGGCAGAACCGAAGTACCGCACGGTGGTGAACTTCATTTTCGGCGGTTCCCGTAAGCGGATGCACGAACTCGCGTTCGGCACGCAGAACGTGGATTTTGATGAAGGTGCGGACAATACCCGTATCAAAAGAATGAGCGATATTGAACGCTGGGCGAAAGACGTCTATTCATTCGTGAGTGGCAAATATGGCGAGCAGAACATCGCCGCATTCATCGTACACCTTGACGAATTGAACCCTCATGTGCATTGTACTTTGTTGCCAATCAAAGACGGCCGTTTTGCGTACAAGGAAATATTCGCCGGTAAGGACAAGTTTGAATACAGCGCAAGGATGAAACAGCTTCATACCGACTTTTTCACCGAAGTCAATACAAGGTGGGGAATGTCGAGAGGAACAAGCATATCCGAAACAGGCGCACGGCACAGGACTACCGAAGAATACCGCCGTATGCTATCGGAAGAATGTACGACCATCGAGGAAAATATCAGCCGTCATCAAAAAATTTTGGCTGACCTCCAATCGGACATCCGTCTGGCAGAGCGCAGGGTCAAGGGGCTTACGACAATGGTCGATAACCTTGAGAAGTCGAAAGCCGAAAAAGAGGTCCTGCTATCGGCAGCCGAACAGGATTTGAAAGCGAACAAGGGCGATGCGGAACAATTAGCCGCACAAGTGAAAAGTCTGGAAAAAGAACTGGCTGGAATCAACTGGCAACTGGCAGACAAGCAGGAGAAATTGCAGACGGCTGACCGGCAGCTTGCCGAGCTGAAAGAGAACATGTATGCCATTGAGGAACGTACCGGGGAACTCAAGGAGGAAGCCTACAAATACTCCCATGATGTACATTCCAAAGTGGACACGTTGCTCAAGGATGTCCTGCTGGAAAATGTGGTCGGCGAGTATAAGAACGTATCGGCACAGATGGACGTGGCGGAACGGCAACTGTTCGACGGCTCGCTCGTCCAGTCCATAGCGGAACAAGGTACGGACGTGATGCACTGCGCGACGATGCTGTTTCTCGGTATGGTCGATGATGCCACCACTTTTGCCGAAACTCGTGGCGGCGGAGGTGGCGGCAGCGACCTGAAATGGGGGCGCGACGAGGACGAGGACAACCGTGCATGGGCACTCCGCTGCATGAGGATGGCGAGCCGCATGATGCGTCCGGCCATTGGCAAGAAACCTAAACGGTAAGTGGCATACGCCTTACTACAAATCAAAAAGTATAACGAATAATATCATTGGAATATGACGAAACAAATCTTTTTTATATTGGCCGTGCTTTGCACGTTGCAGGCACAGGCAAGTGTACGACCCATACAGGTGGATACTGTACAACATACACCGTACTATGATGTCTCGGAGAAACTGCAACCGATACAGCCCGTCTATCTTGATGGAGTGGTACTTCCGGCATCCCGGACTGGCAACTGGTTTGTCAGCATTGCCGGGGGTACGTCCGCCTTTCTCGGCACACCTCTCGGCTGCGAAGACCTCTTCGGACGCTTGAAACCCTCGTACAGCTTCGCAGTCGGAAAATGGTTCACTCCGTCCGTCGGCGCACGTATCAATTACAGCGGTGTGCAGTTCAAAGATGGCACATTGTCCAATCAGGACTACCACCATATCCATGCGGATCTGCTGTGGAATGTCCTTGGCCGCAGATATGCCCGGCAAGAACAGGTACGCTGGAATCTTGCTCCCTTTGCCGGTGTCGGCCTGCTGCACAACGCCTCTAACGGGAATAATCCCTTTGCCGTTTCGTATGGCGTACAGGGAGAATATCGGATATCCAAACGAGTAAGTGCCATATTGGAACTCTCCGGCACGACCACCTTTCAGGACTTCGATGGTTACGGACGCCCGAACCGCCTCGGCGACCACATGGTATCGCTGACCGCCGGTTTCACGTTTCATCTCGGAAAGGTCGGTTGGAAACGCGCGGTTGATGCGACATCTTACATTCGTCAGAATGAGTGGCTCGTGGATTATGCCAATGTCTTGTCCGGAGAAAACAAGCGTTATAAAGACTGGTACGACCGCAACCGACGGACGCTCGCAGAATTGCAGAAAATTCTGGAAATAGAAGGCTTGCTTGACAAGTACGGTCATCTGGTTAATGACGATGAGACCGACCGCCGTCAAGGTTATCCCAGAAATAATTACAGCGGATTGAACTCACTTCGGGCAAGATTGAAAAACCGGCATTGGGATGGAATATCGCCACTTGATTCTGCAAGTATTGTATATGGCAACAACGGAGATGATTCCGAAAAACGGGGCATAATCGTCTCTGAAAGGACGGAACTCATACAAGCCGGAAATTGCATCGGGTCGCCTGTCTATTTCTTTTTCAATCTCAACACGGCGCACCTGACGGATGCTTCCCAAATGCTTAACCTTGATGAACTGGCTCGCGTGGCCAAGAAATACGGATTATCCGTGAAAGTAACTGGTGCGGCCGACAGTTCGACTGGAACTCCCGTGCTTAATGGTTCATTAAGCACATTGAGAGCGGATCATATCGTTGCAGAATTAGAAAAGCGTGGCATACCAATCGAACGCATCGTCAAGGTAAGCAGGGGGGGCATAGCCGACCATGTGCCGGTCGAAGCCAACAGGCATACGAAAGTAGAGCTGTTCTTTTAGTTCTTACATTCATTGTTATCAAGTCCCTCAATCCATAATTCGGATTGCAGGGACTTTCTGGTAAATAGCTGTCATGACATTATCAATGAGAGTAATAAGATTATAGGTTTACTGAATTCTGATTACGATTCGTATGACTGATAATATTTTTTGTCGAATTATGGAAAAATCCGCTTACGAGTACAAGATATTCCGGTAGAATTCCATTCTTTCCCCAGAGCAGTTCTATCCCGAAAAGTTCCGAGAGAGTACGTGCTATATCGAACCCGAATGCTTCAAGCGAGGGACGTACTTTGTCCGGATGCAGACAAGGACGGTTGCACTTGCGGGCACATTCCGCACCGTGACAATATAAACACTTGCCGACATAGGCGAATGCCCGACCTCCGAATCTGAGTTCCAGTTTCAACAGTTCTTTTTCTACCCTGATTCGTTCAGGCCTGATTAACTCTTGTGATTTGTCTATCGGGATGCCTTTTTCGATAGGAACAATTTTGGTAGCTATAAGATAGGCATACTTGTATTGGCGCAGAAATTCTCCGGTATCGAAATCGAACGGCGGACATCCCCAACTATTACCGTAGTTGGGGCATTGTTTGCAAAATTCGACAAAACGTTTTTCGTCTCGGAAGCGTGAAATGTATTCGTCCACGCTTATATTTGCCGTGAAATTCTCTGTTACATATCCTTTTTTCATTGCTTTACTTTAATGAAACCTGTTATGATATCGAACGTCACGCAATTATTTCGGAAGAGCCGTTCAATGCAGTCGCTCCGACGCATCTCCTCGGTCAACAGAACCGGTTGTCCGGGAAAAGGACTATAAAGGCTATATCGAGTGATGTGCCGGTTTATCGGCTCGAGTCCATTGCAACGGTAAAATATTTGTTTGAGCATGCGCATATAAATCAGATGATTCGAGTGAATAGGTCAAGCTGGTGCAATAACGTGAAAGTAAAGAAGATGCCGATGACCAGGCACAGCGTAATGAGCAACGCATCGAGCACATGGGCCGAGGGTTTCATCGGCCGGTCGGCGTTGCTTCGGACATACTCCCGAAAGAAGATGTAGAGTGCAGGTATGGTGCTGCACGCCAGCAGGTAGTCTTCGGGGATGCCGAAGAAGTAGACTTTCGACAGACCGATGAGTGCCCAGTGGCAGAGGAACATCGCCAGCACGATATTGACCCGCTCCGAGAAGGCGAGCATCAGTCCGATGGTGAAGACCGCCACCGAACAGGGCATGACGGGCGAGGTCATTATGGGGAATTCGTGGCCCAGCGCCAGCGAGCAGAGTGGATATATCAACGGCATGACAAGGAGCAGGATAGCGAATGCGTTGTGCTGGCCGGTGCGTTCGAGCGAGGCGTGCTTCACCAGCAGCTCATAGATCCATATTCCACCCATTATGGCCCAGAAAAGCGCCAGCATGCCGTGATATTCGCGCGGACGGCAATAGATCATGTAATAGACTCCGGCGATCCAGAAGTTGAGAAACGCCATGAAGAGTTTCATGGCGATCCGTACTGCGGGCGTCGGACGGAGGTAGAGTAGCACAAGCAGCATGGCCGCCACGAGCGTGAAACCGATCTGCGCAGGCCAGGTTGCGGCATTGTAGGCCGCGATCGTGTTCCAAAAGATTTCCATAACCTAACTATTTTTTCGTGTGCGTCGGGTCATCGAGAAAGCCCGGCGTTTGAAGATGAATATCGGCAGCGTGGCACCGGCGGCAAGCAGCGCAATGACACTCAGCGATACGGTGGCATTGAGAAAGAACTGTTGCATGTAGCGCATACCCTCGTCGGCCCGATCGAGCGACTGGAGGAACATGATGAGCGAGAAGACCGTCTTGTAGGCGTAGATGCCCGGCACCATCGGCAGCAGAGCCGGAATGTAGAGGCAGGTCATCGGGCAGCGGACGCCGCGGCCGAGCCACAGGCTGCCCATGCCGATTGCAAAGGCCGCGAAAAGCGATGCGGTGGCGATATCCAGTGCGGCACAGTGTATCAGCGTGAAACGCAAGGCGTGGCCTATGGCGGCAAGCAGGGCGATGCGTGGAAAGGCCCGCATCGGCGGGTCGGAGATGGCCCCGAATCCGATGGCGGCGACAGCGGCGAAGAGGCCGTCGAGCAGAATATCCGTCACGATCATAGCAGCGAATCTTTAACCATTAACAAAGTGGCCGACAAACCGACGGCGATGCAGACAATCTGCAGCAGAGCGTTAACCAGCCGGCTGCCCCCCATGAGGACGTGTCCTTCCATGATGTCGATGACCCCGTTGATGAGCGGCACGCCCGGCACGAGGAAGAGCGGACTTGTTGCCAGCGCTATCTCGGCCGTGCAGTCGAACCGCAAGGCTGCCGTGGCGCAGAGCGAGGCGACGAAAGCCGAGCAGGCGAAGACGAGGAAGTGATTGACAGCGTGGGCCTGCATGCGCTGTTTGACGGCGAAGCCCACGAGTGTCGCCGTGAAGACGATGCCCACGGCCGTCCAGTCGCCGCCGAAGAGCTTGCAGAATGAGGCGTTGGCCAGCCCGACGACCACGAGCGTGAAGATTGGGTCCATGCGCGGTTTGTCAACCAGCGTCCGGTAACGGCTGCGGATCTCGTCGAGCGAGAGGCCCTCGTCCAATGCGTCCCAGCTCAGGGCACTCAGATCGGAGTTACGCTCGAAACTGATGGGGAGCGACGGGATTGCCACAACACGGGTTGCGGACTCGCCGCTTACGGTGTCGAGCACCGTCAGTATCGTACTCTTTTGGAAACTCGATAACTGAACGTCCACACCCAGCGCCTCGCCGATCCGTTGCGCATTGCGTATTACCCGAGAGGTGTGCACACCCGAACCGAGTTGATAGGTCGCATATTCGGCGATGAAACCGAGTATATCGCAAAGTTCCTGCTGCGTTTTCATATGCGGATCATTATTTATCGGGCTTTTACCATACCTGTCGCGGTATCGAACGTCACGGAATTATTACGGAACAGCCGTTCGATGCAACCGCTCCGGCGCATCTCTTCGGTCGGCAGGCACGACAGGCAGGGCGGGTCGATAAGGGCTATCGCATCGGTGAGCGACAGGGCGATATCCAGCTCGTGAGTGGAAAAAAGGATGCACTTGTTTTCTTCATGCGCCAGCCGTGCCAGTAGCGTACACAATTCGTAGCGGTTGGGCATATCGAGAAACGAGGTGGGTTCGTCAAGTAGGATAATCGGCGTATCCTGCGCCAATGCCCGTGCAATCATGATGCGCTGGCACTCGCCGTCCGACATCCTGTCCATCGTGCGTTCCGCATAGTCCTCCATGCCTACCGAGGCGAGCGACCGCATAACGATCTCCGTGTCGGCCTTCTGCATCCTTCCTATCCAATTGGTATAGGGTGCGCGGCCGATAGCCACGACGTCCTCGCATTTGAGGTTGGCGATGCGTGTGCGCTCGGTCGTGACGAATGCCAGTGTTCTTGCCCTCTCTGCAACCCGCATATCGGCGGCGTTATGCCCGTCGAGCAGGATTCGACCGGCATAACGGCGGTTCAGTCCGGCGATGGCGCGGAGCAGCGTCGATTTGCCCGTGCCGTTGCGCCCGATAAGGGCTGTCAGTTTGCCTTTTTCTATGGTGGCTTCCACCTCGCAGAGCAAAGTTCGCTCGCCGTAGCCTATGGAAAAATCGTGTAACTCTATCATGCTGTAACGGATTTGTTGCGCAAGACCACCCACACCACAATGGGGATTCCCAGCAATGCGGTGATGGCGTTGATCGGCAGGGTGAACAGTTTGGAAACAAGGTCGCAAAGCAGCAGCACGGAAGCACCCGAAAGAACGGTTCCCGGCACGAGCACCCGATGGTCACTGTTGCGGAACAGCATCCGCGTGACGTGGGGCATGGCCAGCCCGATGAAACCTATCGGACCGCAAAAGGCGGTCACAGTGCCGGCCAGCAACGTCGTGGAGAGGAACAGCAGTCCGCGTGAGCGACGAACGTTCAGCCCCATCGTCACGGCATACTCCTCGCCGAACAGCAACAGGTTGAGCGGCTTGATCGTCACCACCGCCAACAACAGTCCGGTGGCAATCGACGGGATAAGCACTGCAAGCTGGTTGAAGGTCACATCGCCGAGCGACCCCATCGTCCAGACGACGAACATTTTCAAGGATTCATCGTTGGCAACATACTGCAATATTTGGACAATCGCACCGATTCCCGACGAGAACATCATGCCGAGAATCAGAATTACCATGATATCCTTGATGCGGTGTCCGACGGCGGCGATGACGACCAGCACGATTGCCGCTCCGAGCCATGCCGCCCCAGCGATGCCTATCGACGAGCCGACACCGGCGAGTACGACGAGTGCCACGCCGAGGCTCGCGCCCGAACTGATGCCGAGCACGTAGGGGCCGGCAAGCGGATTGCGGAAGAGGGTTTGCATCTGGAGTCCGCTGACCGACAGGGCGGCTCCGGCCAGCAACGCGACCACCGCCTTAATCAGTCGGATATTCAGTATGATTTTCGCCGTCGCTCGCGGACAATCGCCGCCCGTCAGGGCCGCCCAAACATCACCGAGCGGTACGGCGACAGCCCCCACCGCCAAATCCAGCAAAAACAGGAAAAGGGTGAGGGCAGCCAGTGCGGTAAACAATAGGACGGAACGGGAGCGCATCTATTTCAGTTGCTTGTAATAGACGAAATCTTCCTCGACCAGTTCGGGGTGGAATATCTTCACGAGGTCTCGCAGCACGAGGTCGGGATTTACGACTGCAGACTCATAGTAGTCGTTGCCGCCAGCAGCATTGGTGCGGGCGTTGTTGTTATAGACCTGTCCACCACGGAAACAGCGGGTGTCGATGAACTTCGGGCAGGCGGCTCGCAGCTCGTCGAGCGTGTTCGCCATACCCACATGCAGCCACATATCGGCTTGCGAGGCCAGCAGGTAGGCTTCCTCCAGGTCTATGGGCACCGAGGCATTGCCCGTGTTCTTTTTGTAGATGTAATCGCCTCCGGCATCTTTGACCATTCGGGCGACATAGCTTTCGGTCGAGGGCATGAACCAGCTGTCGCCGTAAGGGGTGTTGAGCATCACCGACGGGGCATCGAGAACATTGTCCGCTACTTTCTTTCTCAGGACATTGTATCTGACGGGGATTTCCGCGAATACTTTTTCGCCCTCCGCCCGTTTTCCGATGATCTCCGAAAGTGCCAACAGCCATTCGGCTTTGCCCAGCGGCGATTCTTCGAGGTAATCGCCGACGTACATGAACGGAATATCCAGTTCTTTGAGCTTGCCCTCCATCGAGCTTGCCCCGTTCACGCCGTAGAGCAGCACGAGGTCAGGGTCGAGCGAGAGCAGCAATTCGTAGTTGATATTCCCTTCGTAGCCTACATCTCCAACGCTGTCCCGCCGTGCCTGAATGTCGGGATTGGAGATGTAGTCGATGCCTGACACGCCGACTACGCGTCCCGTTTCACCGATTGCGTCGAGCATGGCGATATGGGTAGAGGACATGCAGATGATGCGCTCGGCATCTTTTCCGAGCACCTGACCGGTGAAATCTTCGGGTACGCTTTCTCCGTCACGGGCGATGAACAGGTATGTGGTAATGCTGTCAGCTCCCTGCCAAGGGTTCGTGATGGTAACCAATACGCTCTTTTTGCCGTCTGCACCTTTTATGTCAAACCCCGAAGCGTATTCGGGTGTATAGACCGCTCGGTTGAAATCGGCAAGTTTGGAACTCTTATCATGGCAGCCTGTGAATGTCAGTACAAGCAGCAATATCAGGCTCAGATTTTTCAATGCTTTCATATCGTTACAAATTTGTGTTTACGGACTTTTTCTTGTTTTTCCCGAACTTCGGGGTGATACCGATGAACAGCTCGAAGTTGATGCCGGGCATGGGGCGCGAGAGTACCGAGAGGTAATCTTCATTGAAAAGGTTGTTGACGGCGAATTTCAACTGCACGTCCACCGGTTTGAAAAAGAGGTTTTTCTCCAAGGAGACGTTGCTCATGAAATATTCGGGCAGGTGTCCTGTCAGCGTATAGTCGTTGCTCGACATGGTGAAACGCTCCGAGTAGAACGCCCACTTGTAAAGGAACGCCCACGACCGCCACGACAACCGTCCTGTCAGCGAGGCGGAATGCTCCGGCACGTAGGGTAACTGTTTGCCCACCGACTGGTCAGCAGGTGACATTTTCTCGCCCTCGTTGATAGAGGGTGTCCACGAATAGGAACCGTTCAGGTCAATGAGCCAATCCTTTGCCGGCTGCACGGCCAGGTTCGCCTTGACCTCGATGCCGTAGGCGTGTACCTTCTTCACGTTGCGGGGCGAAAAGAAGCCTTTGGTGGTGGGCAGCCAGATAATCCAATCGTCGATGTAGGAATCGAACCAGTTCACGCCGCCGCTCAACTTATAGACATTTTCTTTGCCGACCTCGAAACTTACACCTGCATCGTAGCTGAAACCATGCTCGTTTCTCAGATTGGGATTGCCACCGGGCAGAAAATAGAGGTCATTCAGCGTCGGGAAACGGTAATTGCGTGAAACAGAAGCTTTGAGCATCACATTCCCTTTCGGAGAAATGATGCCGTCAATAAAAAAAGCCGGTATAAGCGGAGCCCACTCGGAACCGTACATTTCTTCTCGCAACACAACCGACATGCCAAGCCGGTCTATCGGTTGCCACTTGGCAGATACGGAGCCGGAAAGTTCCACGCGTCCTTTGTCATAGCCCACGATGGCTTTGCCTCCGTCCTGCAAGATGATATTCTTGTCCTCACTGCGTACCAAATGCTGGTGAGCCGATACGTTAGCGGTGAAAAACCAACGTTTTGTCGGACTGTATTCACCTTCAGCCTGCCCGTAGAACGTATTTACCTTGCTACGGGAACGGGTCATCGACGCCCAGTTATCAGGTGCGACCTCACGCTTGTAGTCGTAGGCCATCCATGTGTGTATGTAACCGCCTTTCACGCCGAGTTTCCAGTTGCTTTTGATATGATCCCACGAAAGGACACTGCGGAAAGTCTGTTCCCGCTGGCGGTTCTCGAAGTCGGTTGCATCTCCGTAGTCGGTCGTCAACATCGGAAGTTCCCGGTTGGAGTTGATATACCATGCGTTCAGGCCTAATTTGTCGCCTTTGCGGGTGTTGTAATAGACCTCTTGAAGCAGGTGCAGGTCCTTGAACGCCCCGGAGCGGTTGCGCTCTTTAGGGTGATACTGCCCGATGATGTTCTTGTCCTCGTCGTAGATGTTTATCTTCTTGTCGTGGTTGGTGTACTTGTAATCGTTGGGCGAGGAAGAATAGACCGCACGGGTGGAGATGTGCCACCGCTCGCTTCCGTAGGTGAAGCGGGCGAACTCGTCGAATGTCCGGAACGATCCGATGCCCTGCACGTACTGGGCGTTGAACCCTTCGGCAACGGTGGGGGTGGTACCAAGCTTAACCAGACCGCCCAGTCCACCGCCAGTCTCGTTCACCGATGAAGTACCGTGCAGCAGCGATGCGTTGTCTATGAAGTAGGACGGAATGGTGGAGAAGTCTGTCATGCCGAGCATGGGGTTGTTGATGCGCATGCCGTTCCATGTCACTTGCGTGTGTGAAGGCGACGTTCCTCGGAACGCGACGGTCGAGAGCGTGGCGCGTCCGTAGCTCTTGACGAATACGGACGAGTTGAACGTCAGGATGTCGGCCATCGAGAGGGCGATGTTCTCTTTCAGTGCGAGTGAATCGAACTTCGTCTTCTGCACACCGATTTCTTTCATCGGCCGATGTCCGATGACCGTGACTTCCGGTATGGTAAGATGCCAGTCCGACCGCTTTTTGCTTTCCGTCTGCTGCGCGAAGAGTGTCGTGGGGAGACATGCTGCCAAAGCGAAGAACAGATATAGTCTTTTCATATTGCCTCCTTTCTTATTTCCAACAAAATGCACCGGGGATAATCCCGACATAAAATTCATCTATCAATTTCCCTTCGGGCGAGTAGCGGTAAATCATGCCCTGCTGCTGGTAGTCGATGGCATCGGCGATGTATACTTCCCCGTTGGCGGGGTTTACCGTCAGTCCGTAATAAATCGTGCCGCTGTATTCGAGGAACGGACGCACCGGCACATGGCTGGCTGTCACGTCCATGCTCCAAATGGCCTTGTTGATCCAGTAGAGTTTGTCCCTGTCGCCATTGAGCTGTACCTCCGAGGGCCAGTCGCCCAACTTGAACTTGAACTGCTTCTCCACCGTGAATGTCTCGGCGTCGATGCGGTAGAGCGACGGGGCTTCGTAACCGTAGGGGCTGCCTTCGTAACCGCCGTCGGTCACCGTCCACATCTTGTTGTACTTGTCCATGACCAGCGATGTCGGTTGTATGCCGACCTTCAGTTCATCGACCACTTGGTCGGTTTCGGTGTCGATTTTGATGATGCGGTTCTGATACGACCAGCAGTTGCAATAGACGTATTTGCCGTACTGCACCATCTGCTCCGTCGAGCCGCTTTCCATCGTCATGTCCGGCACTTGAATGTAGCCGGTAATTTCATATTTCTTCGGGTTGATGATGAAGATGCGGTTGTCCCACAGTTGGGTGACGTAGGCTTTTTCGTCGCTTAGGAAATGAATGTAGCGCGGCGAGGTCAGGTTCTCGATGCGTCCCACCTCCTTGAAGGTGTTCAGGTCGATGGCGAAAATCACGTGGGAGTTGTTCACCACGACCCAGCCCTTGTTGTCGTAGATGGTCATCGACTGCGCCACGTCGCCGAGTTTCATGCCGTTGGCACGGAAGAAGATTTCGTTCTGTACCTGTTTGGTCGCAGGGTCGTAATAGGACAAGGTAGCATTGCCGTACTGGAAGTTGCCCTCGTTGGTGATGAACAGTCCGGCTCCCGTGGCATTGAAGTCTTCTACGGCATCGCCGTAGTCCCACTTCATGCAGGATGTCAAGGATAGTGTCACTCCGACAACTACGCTCCATAGCAGATATTTCAATTGGTGATAGGTCATACCGTTATTTTTATAGTTAATCCCCGGTAGTCTTACCTTACGGTAAGCATACCGAGGATTGGCAGAAAACTTATTGTTTGGTTATCTATTCGGCAGGCTTGTACTTCCCGTCTTTCATATCTTGGTATGTGGGGTTATAAGCACATTCTCTGACAGACCATTGAGATTCTCCTGTTAGAACATTGTTTTCAAACAGGTATTTGAAAGAACTGAAATCGCTAACATCTCCTTGCCCGCTTATACTAATCCCTTTTACTGATTTGAGACCTGAAAAATCAATGGACAAAATACCATTAGAACCAAAATCAGAATACGGGCATGTTATTGAAAGATTTTCGGATATTGATTCAACGGTAGGATAAGACACCTCATCAGCCGTCATACCCCATACAACAGTAGATGTTACAATATTAAACAGTCCGTTTATCGTTTTTAATTTGGGACATAAAATATTAGTAACATCAATCTTAAACTCAATTTGTGTATTTGCTCCATCCGTCCCAATGCTTTCCAAACTGGTAAACTCAATATCATTCTTAAGAAAATCAGTCGTAACCGAACATGAACCGAGAATTTTTTTCAATGACGGGAAGGTAATATTATTTGCATTCGTATTATTTTCTAATGTTAAAGTACCTCCTATTTCCTGCAATTTAGGAAATTCAATTTCCGCACCCGTATCAACACTTCCCGAATTCAATGCAATAGTCATATTTCCTGCCACACGAATAAATGGCATAACAAATTCTTTTACATAAAAATAATCTTTGCATTGGAAGTCGCCCTCTATATTTGAGATTCCCTCAAGAGTCAATTCGGTCAATCGACAATTTTTAGGAAGCAGAAGAAGGCTACCGTTAAATGTTTCCGAACCTACGATTTTATTTAGTTGCTTACATTGTAGGGTAAGTGTATTCCCGTTAAAATTTATCTGGGACAAATCCAGTTCTTCTATGAGCAGATTACTTAAAGTCATATCACCGAGTACATCTTTCAAAGAAGATATATTAAACTTATTGACTTTATTCGCATCCACACTGGTCTCTCCGCAGGAAATAAGACCGGGAAGTTCAACAATGGAAATCTCTTTGCAATTTTTTATAGTCAGTCCTCCAACCGAATGTAATTCGGTCATTGCAAGACTTCCGATGGAGGACATATCGGAGAATGAGGCAGTACCGGCCACACTTTCCAATGCCGGTAGATAAATTCCTTGCAGTTTGGGAAAATATTGGACTGTAAGTTCATTCCCGACCCGTTTGAGCGCTGAGAAAACAATGGCTTCGGTTGTCGCTGATTCTTTTTGTGCTACCGAACCTTTGACAATTAAGGAAGCTCCGACAGATTCAACGGCATTTGCATCCAAATCAAGCAAAGCATCGGAGGTTATATACATATCCTCACCAATGAACTCGACTTTGGGTATGGATATTTTTTCAATGACAGAACTGTTAACGACAAAATCGCCGGTCACTCCAAGCAAAGAGGGCAGATTAACCGTTTTGAGCGTTATGTTTTTACTGGTAGAAGTTGTCGATCCTAATTTGAAACTTCCGAGTTGTTCCAGATTATCCAACCCCGTCAAATCCGCTCCTTTGTAAGACGGATTGATAACAAGAGAGTTACTGATTTGTTTCAGGTTGGCAAGTCCGTCCAGATTGGTGATTTCTTCTCCGTCTGCCGTTCCGATGGTCAGGCTGCCTTCGATTTTGTTTATTCCTGTCTTGGCAAAATTATCCACCTCGGATTGCGTGGCAAGTACCACGCTGCCGCTCTGTTCGATGTCTGCATATTGATAAGTATAGGAATATACTTTGCTCTCCTGCATTCTGGAGGTGACTACGAATTTCCATTCATTTTCCCAATCCTCTATGGTTGATGGATTCGGGTTAATAGAGGCTCCCTCGCAAAGGGCATACTCTACGGTAGCCCCTTTCAGACTGGTATTATAAGGTATCTCAACTGTAATCTTGTCCCCGACTATCATGGCTTGATAGGTAATGCCATCTACAGTTAGAGCAAACTCGGAGATGAAGTGATCCTTGCCGTCTATTCCGCTTACTTCAGGGTCGTCATCACTACATGCAGCAAGGCAGAGCGTAGCGAAACAGAATAGGATGAAATGATATATTTTGTTCATAATGAATTTTATTTGTCGTTATTGTTGTTTTCATCACAGAACTTGAAAACTTCCGTGGAATTTTCCCCTAACCATCCGGCTTTTACATTGACTCCGGTCTGCACCTTGATAAAGTCGATATGGGAAAGGTTTGCAGGTGTACCGTCGATATTGACTGCATCGGAAATCTTAAAATAGTTTCCAAGTGCTCCCGCGTTAGGATTGTCTTTATTGGGCATATCATCACCAATATTATCGGCATATCCCCATCCGAACGGATTATTGGACCACATGCCTGTCGACGGGCTTTGTTCGGTACGTGCTTTCAGGCATGTGCCGTATAACGTATAGGAATCCGCTTCAATCCACAAAGGATAATAAAACTCTTGCGGGTGATAGTTGCCGAGACGGTCAATCGCTCCTTTATTTCCCTTGTTGTCCTGCCATTGAGTATCCATGTTGGGACCGGGACGGAAATAAGTTACGGCATAGTCCTGAATGGTTTCGGGTTTTCCATATTCAGAACCCTTCAGTTCATACCATTCATCGTTGGGCAAGCCGTCTCCATTGACATCTTGCATTACCCATACAATGCCCGGTTCATTTGACGAATCAAAGGCATTTCCTTTGATGGAAAAATCATAACCGCCTTTGTTTTCGATACTGTGGTCGAATCCTACTACGATATATCCTCCCCAACCTCCAAGAGAAACATATTGTTCATTATCAAGACGTTTTTGTGCGTAAGCACAGGCTGCTTCGTGCGTGCTTTCCCCATTGAAACCTGCTGTATTCGTTTCGTTTACGAATTGTCCCGGAGCCGGAACAAATTCATATACTTTATTGCTGTAAATGGAATTTCCGGCAGCAAAAGGTCTTTTTCCGGCCGCTTCACAACATTTCACCGGAATATTGACACTGACTTCATCGACACCGGAAACAGCAATATTACGAGTGAGGGTTGCTTTTGTTATTTGATTATCGTATTTCACGGTAAAAGTAAGCGTGTGTTCTCCGGTTTTAGAGGGTTTGAAACCGTAAACCAAGGAATTGGCTCCCTCAATCGGTTGCCCGTCCAAAATCCATTGATAAGAAGGCTCGGCACTTATTGATACAAAGGGGCGGACAAACAAAGTACGTCCTAATTCTACGTATTTGGTATTATCCTCGGTGAAATATAAAGATGACGGAACTACGATTTCAATTGGAAGTTTATCGACAACCTCAATAGAAACTGTCTTCTCTGATTGTCCGTCTTCATTCGCTACAGTTAAAGTCAGTTCATAAGTTCCCAACTCATCTTGCTTGAATGTATAAGTATTTTCAGTTCCGACTTCGTTCCCGTTAAGAGTCCACAAATAAGTAGCTCCTTCTGCATTTTGAATGTCGGGAGTAAGGATATATTCACGTCCTGCGACAACTTTAAGCCCTATAGAGGGGGTTACCAATGAAATGACGGGCGGAGCCAATTCATTGACATCCACACGAATTTCTTCCTCTGTGCTGGCATCCCTCGTATCCACACGCAGGGTAACGTAATACGAACCGCATTCGTTGAAAATGTATTTCAATTGAGGCTCATCGGAAATGATACGACCGTTGCATTTCCATGAATAAACGGCGTAATCGACATTCTGATAGGTCGGCTCAATAACGACCTCTTTTCCTATCTTTACAACATAGATTCCGTCTTCGCTGTCCAATTCAATGACAGGAGGCACGGTCACGTCCTGCGATATTTCTTCGTCTTTGTTGCATGCAAATAGAAATATCGTCAAGGAGAATAAAAGCAAATACTTCTTCATTATATTTATAATTTTAACGCTGAAATTCCCTTGAAGAAAGTATTTAATTTCAATCTCCATTGGGATATAATAAAAAGAGGCAAATACTTAGCATTTGTCGTTAAAAAGCATTTGCCCCAAATTCATGTTATTCGTTTACGGTTACATCAATATCGTCTATGGCAACGTAAGCAGGAGTGTTCAATCCGTATGCGCTTGAATCGCTTCCTTTAAAATTGATAGCTACAGTACATACGCTGTCACCTAAACCGCTTAAGTCCACTTGGCTCCAACCAGTACGGATTTGATTGGCCAAGCCTGATTCTGCATCCTTACTGGAATCGAAGTTTGCCAAATAGTATTCTACTTCCTTACCTGTAGGTTTACCCGTCGCATCCAACGCAACAAATACCACCTTAAACCATCCTTTTTGTGCCGACAAAGAGCCTTGTGTAAACGAGTTGCCATCCTTCATGACCAAGTAGGTATAAGTTGTATTGCAGACCCATACACTGTTGAATTTGCCATATTTCGGTGTACCCTTGACAGGAGTGTTTGTGGTAACGACTCTGTAGCCGGTTGCATCGGTCAGGTAAATCTTCGCACATTTGTCATAGGTTGCTTGTGAATCATTGTATGAATCGCTATAACCGAAAGCTACAGCAAAATTTTTACCGCTATGACCGCCGTTGGGCCAGTACACGCTACATTGGTTTTGATAATCCCCCTGTGTCAGATTATGGAAATTAGAGATGGCAAAACCACCATTCCAAAACTCATATTCCCAAGGCTGTCCGCTTACCCATTCTTGTTCCAAATAGTTAATCGGGAACTGAATGTACGTACCGGTTTGCCCGATTTGAGTGATGTAGCCGGTCGTTACCTGCTTGCCGTTGGCCGTGGCAGAATAGAGATTGTTTCCATACTGGTCAGAAGCCATTACGCTGGAAGGTACGTTATCAAAATTGATAAGCGCATTGGTAGAACTTATCGCGCGGGTTTGAATCGCACTCTCCTCATACGGAGCAAGGAAGTCATCATCGGACGAACATCCTGTGAACACTGCGGCGGCCATTGCTACAACAGCCATTGCCAAGAATTTAAGATTCTTTTTCATAACTCAATTATTAAAAGTTAAACAAAAAAGTTTAATTACACATTCGTTTTCCTTGCGATAGATTTGCAACGAATGAGAAATCGGTTATCAAAAAGAATATTAGGTGTCTTTGGACGAGCCTCTGTTCATTTTAATCTAATGCCAATTATCCCGTGGTCACTAAATCATATCTCATCAAGCAGGTCTTCTGGCTCATCCCGCTTATCGCGCCTTCCCAGCTTTCACCAGTGGCAAAGAGTGCGATAAACTTTAATAGGACTTACAGCTGCGAGTACAGCTCCGGATTTTCACCGGGATTCCCTTTTAATTCCATTCGACGCTTCGATTGGAAACTTGACTGGTGCAAAGTTAATGGTTATTTTTTAATCTCGTTTCTTTTTCCCTAATTTTTATTTCAAGAAAAGATTATTTTATAGTGCGAATTGTATTTTCATGCCAACTAAACATTTATAACAACTATGAATAGTCCTTCCCCTTTATGAATAATAACATTTCTCAATTATGGCTTTTTCTCATCTCACGTCAGCAATTCTCTTCGGAGAGGTTTTCTATGCAAAGGTACAGCGTGCGTCCGGTCGTCAAGTACCGCTTTCGCTAACGGTTCCCGGATATTCTTCACGGCAGCCTTCCGCAAATCGAAGATGGGCTTTTAGCCCCCGTCTCGTTGCAGAACAAAGCCGGTCGAGCCGGGTTTTGCCCTTGCACTCGGCGGTTGGGTATTCCGTTCCATCCCGTACACTGTTTACTTGCCTTATCCGTCCTTTTTCCGCTGTCAGTCCTGCATAAAAATCATTCCCCGACGAGAAGCCGAAGAGCTTCAAGAAAAGGGAAACAAGAAAATGTTTGACAATCTAAAATTTACAATTATGCACAGCAGGATTTTTCAAATTTCAACGGAGCCGATAGACAAAGAAAACTATCTGAATGAGGACACACTCCAGCAAGGAGACGGGAGCTTCTATGACTATTGTTCAGAAATAGACGAGGAAAACCGTAAAGAGGATATTGCCAATTTGGTCAATCATGCCTTACCCAACGGAATGTTCGAGCTTATATCCGATGACACCATGCGCTATAATGGTGGAATAGAGCAATGGAAAGAGGAGTATGTCGCCAATATCAAAAAGAGAGCGGATGCTCTTACGGTAGATAATATGTTGGAATGGGGTTCGACCTATTATCTCAAACAGGCAGTAGAAAATCCGTTGGATGTCGCCTATCATTTCTATTTGGATGGCGACGGCTGCCAGTCTTTTGCCGAACAGTCCTTTGCGTTTATGGAGTTTGTTTGTAGGCTTGAACCGGGAACGATACTCTACATCGGAGGAGTTGTTGATTATCACTTCTGATGATTGTCCGAAACATTGGCAATCACCCGCCTCAAAAGCGGGTGGTTGCTCTCTTTTTTGCACAGGCTCCCCGATTACTTTTATAACATACTCTGCCGAGTTTCCGCCATCGGCTTCCCTGCCGGTATATTCCTGTTTTAAGGGTATAATCCCTTCACAGCCCCGACATACGCCGCAGATCTGTTTTCGTGTGCAAAGGTACGGTGGACGAACATGGTTCAAGTACCGCTATCGCTACCTGAAATAAAATTTGACGACAACTTTCCGTAATCGGAGATAACGGTATTTCATAAAATTTCATCGCAGGTTCCTTGTCCGTCGTTCTTGTATCCCCCGTTTGGAACGCACATGAAAACAACCTCTTTGGGCGAAGTCAGAAGACTTCAAGAAAAGGGAAATAAAAAAAATCACTAAATCAAAAGACAATGAACAAGTACGATTTCATCAAGCAAGGCAACCTCCTTTATCGGCACACTGCCGATAACGATGTAGAATGTCGAATTATCTCAACTCCCGAAAAAGTGGATAGCGACAGTATTATTTTAGTCGCAACAGGTTCTTCTGAGATTGAAGTTTTGGCATCGGAGCTATCACCCATTGGCTCATCGAGAAGCCACAAAGAGGAATTTCTGCGCTGGAAGAAAGAGCGTGAAGCCGAGGGCATGGAGTTTTTCAGCCGGTTGTCCGAAGTCATGGAAACAGACAGCGGTTTGGCTGTAGGCGATATGGTGGCGTTTACAAACGACTATGGGGTGGTGTTTGGCCCCAAAGAAGTATTAGCTTTCAGAAAGCCGTGGAATGGCGGTAGATGCGTATATATCGACAGTGATGCCTATTGGTTTCCAGACCGTCCCGGACAGCTTACTATCCTAAGCAAAGGAGGTGCGGAATGACAACAACCGGCATACTCAAACGACTTTGCGGCAATATTGCCGCAGGTCGTTTCAACTGGCAAAAATACTGCACGCCACAACTTTACTTCGGGTGGGAGATTTGTGTTACCCCTCTGCATTGCTCATACGGACAGATAGGCTATACCGTTAATTTCCCTTATACCAATATACCGGAAGTGGAATACGATTGGGAAATGGGCAAACTGACCATTGACGGCGAGAAGTGGAAAAGTTATTTGTGGAACGAATAATAATAAATATCAATATGGCACAGAATTTTTATACCAAATGGCAGAACGCTATCCTTGCAGATGCAGGAGGCTATGTTTCAAAAGAGTATCGCAGTTTCCAGACAGCATTGGTACGTGAGATTTCCAAATATGCAACGGCGGTCGGTGCACAGGTGGCATCCAACTTAAAAGGACATTATGATACCTCATGTTTCATCGAGCGCAACGGCAAGTTCGTTTACATCAGGCACTCTTCCACGTTGGCCCGAATGGGCGGCGGCGTAAGAGTTGAACTTGATTCGTTTCTGATACGGACAGCCCAACACGCAAAAGACTACAGAGGAGGATATAACCAATATTGTGACATGGCAAATTTGCAGTCCATGATGGATGATTTACTGAAAGAATAAAAAAACGAAAACAAGAAAAGATGCGGAGCCAACCGGTTCCGCATCTTTTCTTGTTTTCCTTACCGGCGCATACCGCCACCGTATTCAGCCTCTTGTAGTTCTGCCCGATACTCTTCCAGTTCGTTCAGCTTCTCGTTCACGGCTTGCAAGTTAGCATCCAACCCGATATTGTGGTCGTAAGGGAAACGATGCTGCGCGACCAGCCCGGCATTGGTGGGCTGCCCGACATCAAGCGTATCGGATTCCTTGTTATATTCGACATACAGCACGTCGCCGTTCGGCATCTCGAAGGTCGGAATCTTTTGATGCGCCAAAGCGGAGAACTGTTCCACCGCCATCTCCCTGGCAACCTCTTTTATCGTCTCTCCGGCAATATCGACACCGTAACGCCGGATATGGTCTCGGATTTCCTGCTCCGTGAATTTCAACATCACCTCGTAGGTTCCCCCGACACTCCCGTTGTACACGACAGCAAAATTCCCGTCATCGACAATAAGGCTGTCACCCTTGTTGTTCGTAGCCGACGGATAAGTATATTTCTCGTTGATACCGTTGCCGTCATAATACTCCTTGGCAAGCGTAAGCAACCCCTCATAATCACCTTTGTCCCTAAGTTCGTCAAGCTGCCTCGTATCATCCGAGGACTGGAGATAAACGACAGAGGAATAATAAATCTTCTCCTTTGCCGCCACTCCATTCTCCTGCTTCTCACCGACATTCTGTTCCAACTCCTGCGCTATCTTATCCACCCTTTGGGTAATCATTGAAGTCGCTTTCTTTACATCCAGAAGCGTCGTCTTAATGAACTGCGGCGATTCCTTCAGCTCATCAAGCCAACTTTTGAGATACGCGCAACTGTCCTCCTTGATATGCTTGGTCATGCCATAACGCTGTGCGACCAATGCGCTGCCCAATTCCGCCACCAGTTCCTCACGGGCATACTCCGGGGAACCGAAGGCAGTCGGCTTGAATCGGTCGAGAACACCCTCCGCACCGGTCGAGTGTGTCATTTCGTGGAACAGCGTCCCATAGAACGACTCTCCCGATTTGAATTGTTCCTTTTCCGGCACGATGATTTCATTGTTCGAGATTGAATAGTAGGCTTTATCCTGATATTGCGGTGTAATCGGGCAAATCCACAGATTGTCCCGTATCATCGTATCGACAGGTGCGAAACTGAAATGCTCGCCGTTCTCAATGGCCGGACGCGAGTTTTCCCGCTCCAGCTTTTCCCATAGCTCCGGCCTCGCTTCCTGCAAATTGGTCTGCGCGACATTGAAGACACGGAACACCTGCATCTTCGGATAGACATTGTACTGATTCTTTTCTTCATCGGACAACTTCTTGTAATCGTCATACTTGATTTTCTCCCTGGTTTCCTTATGGATGCAAGTGAACGTGGTGAGCATGACCGGAAAGGACTTCTCGCCACGAAGCACGGAGACACGGGGCAGTTCCTCCCCATCCTTGCCGGGCTTGTTGAGCCGCTGCACACAGTCGAACGTACAGAAACGGGGAATCTTGTACCCCTCTTTCTCACAGTGAAGGAGCAACATAAAGGCATTCATCCCGTTGTACTCGCGCCCGTGAAGGTTGCGGGGCCACTGCAACGCACCCTCCGTAAACCAAGGCTTTTTCCAGTCCTTGTGGATGCCCTCGATTTTCTCGATCATCATTTCGGCGAACAGGTCGAGTGCCTTGTCCTCGCTGTTCGGCCCGTCGGCATTTCTTTTTCTGTAACCGGCCATAACCCTTACTGATTATAGTTAGACGAATCCGCCACATATTGCGCCAGTTCCTCCACCTTGCAGGAGAGGTTGACCTTCCCGTTGTGCGCCGACAGGTTCATTTCACCTCTGGCATCCACCTTTACACCCGGCTGCAGCCACTCATCGCGCTCCTTGCCGAAACAGAAGAAGCGCACCCACTGGTACTCGAAGCCGTCATCGACCTTCTCCGCGCTGAACGCCGAGAATACCGTGTACGGCTGGTCTTTCTTATCCCTTTTTTCTTCGATGTTCTGGCCGGTCTTGCCACGAAACACCAGTTCGCCCTTGACGGAATCCGCATTATCCGTAGCGGCATGGCAGATTTCATCGGCGAACAGGTTGAAATAGAGCTTGTCGCCCCGACGTTTGAGATACATCGTACCCCTCACTTCCACACGGGAGCCGTTCCGATAACCGGCGGCTTCTTCCTGGTTGCCCTCCCTGCGGACATCCACCTCGATAGTGTGCTGGCCACCAGTCGCCGGAATCTGTACCCGGAGTGGAAATGCCAGAAACTCTTTATCTTCTTTGTTCTTGCGAACCGACGCATCGCGGCCGATAACGCCGCATACCGTAACATTACATTTAATCATTTGTTTTTCTGTCTTTAATGATACATGGATCATCCGACAAGTGATACATGGGTTGATTGATGTTGAACTGTTGGAGGGTACAGTCAGTCAGGTGCGCGTATCATCGCCCAGACAATCCATCCGGCGATGACTAATTGCACGCCCACGACAACGAACGTCCCGATCCACCCCAACAGCAGGTAGCAGAACCGGACGTGCAAAGCAAGGATGGAAACTCCCGCCAGACACTTGCATAGCTGTATCATCACGCATTTTATCATATCGCCATGCTTTTATCTTCGCAGGTTTTCCGTCTGTCCCTGTTGCCGGGACATCCCTTGCTCGAAATTCTGAGAGGCCGCTTCCGACAGGATAACCGTATTCAGCATACCGGTTACACGCATCCGCTTGGCCTCTTCCGTGAGTGTGCCGTTGTTCAACGTGGCAGACAACCGGCTCAGCTCGGAAGCGGTCAGCTCCCGTGAGACACGCAGTTCGCCATTGTCCGCATTCAAGACAGCCTTGCCGTTCTCGCCGATAGTCAGGTCGCAGTTCTTCATATTCGGCAACAACGGCTTCAGGTCAATGGCACGAAGATCCATCATAGCAGATATGGCCGCCTTCTGTTCCTCTTCGTTCCGGTTGTCAATCTGTGTGGCCAGCAGCATCAGGGAGGCGAAAGCGGTCATCGCCATCTCCACAATCGGGTCGTTGCAACCCGACATTCCCACACCGCTGTCCTCCGACGAAAGGAGCTTCTTCATCCATCCGTCAGGCGAAAGGTTCTTTTCAGGCACGGTCTCTTCCGCCACCTTGTATTTGGCGAGCAGGTCATTACCGTTGTGCAGCATTTGCAGCTTGATATGTCCTTTCTGTGCGATTTCAGCCAGATACGCCGCAGGGTCTATGTCCCGCATCGTTCCGTCGGCATAGATATTCTTCACACCGAAATGCAGATGCTCCCCGGTCGTCCGTGTCCCCGTATTGCCCGATGTGCCGAGCCGTCCGCCGGCCTGTACCGTATCGCCGACCTTGACGGAAATCTCCTTGAGGTGCATATAGGTACATTGTACCTTGCTGCCGTCCGTCCGGGCATATTCCACCGTCAGCGACCTGCCGCCGGGCGTGTTCCTGTTTTGGTTTACCGCCACGACCTTGCCGCCGTTTTCCGTAGCCAGTACCGCGTCGCCTTTACAACGGATATCCACCCCCTTGTGCATCTGCTGCTTTGTGCCGTCCATCGGGTCTTGCCGTGTTCCGAACGGCGAGGTGACGAATAGAAATTCCTCCCGTTCCACCGGAAACGAATACCCCGTTCCATGTTCCGCACCCTCGGATGTTTGGAGCGGATTGTGTTCCACCCCGAACTGCCTGCCCTGTGCCGCCATCTCCTGCATCACCTGCCTGTCATACTGCTGCAAGCCGTTCTGTTCGATGATTCTTTGCAGGTTCTCGGCATACTTGCCTCCTGTGGCGTAACCGGCTTTCTCAATACTTTGTGCCCAGCCCTTGTAATCGTCCGGGGAGAGCTTGAAGCAACTGGCATAGCGGCTGTTCTCCTTCAAAAAGCGGGAGTGATGCTCGTATGAATCACCCACGCTGTCATAGCTGCAGAACTTTTCATTCGGCTTGTCGTCCGTATAGGTTCCGTACCTGCCGCCCCCGGCAATCCACGAGGGGGTTGCCTTGATACCGAAATGGTTGTTCTCGTTTCTTGCCAGACGGCTTTGTCCGTTGCTGCTTTCCAGTATGCCTTGCGCCAATGTGACGGAAGCCGGAATGCCATACCTGCGCATCTGTTCCATCGCATACTCCGCGTACTGTTGTGCATATTCCTGATTCTTGCCCATAATCTTCCTCCTTATCTGTGAATACCACTGTGCGTTTCCTGTTCGGCCTGCTGCTTCTCTTGCGCCTCCATGTCACTGATAGCAACCCGCTCACCGGCACGGACAAGTTTCGGCAGGTAGCTGTCAAGCTGATTCATCGGGAACTCCGCATAAGATGTGAAGCCCCGTTCCCGGTTCCCCGCATACTCATTCAGTCCGATACCCAGTATTTTCGCACTCTTTACGGCGTCCTCGTCATAGAGCCGATACACCTCTCCGGTACGGATCAGGTGCAAGGCATCGGGGTACTTTTCCTTGACCTTGTCCCAAAACTGCCGTTGTGGGGAAACATTTTCATCATTTTTCGCTTCCGGCCGGTTCTTTGCCACCGCCTCGTTCTGTTGCCGCACCTGTTCTTCCTGCTTCTGTTCCCCGACGGATTGCCCCTTTTGCAGCACATCGGCAAACAGCGTGGCCGCCAGATGCCGCTTGTAGCCTTCACGGTCTTCCGCCACCCACATCCGTTGCCATTGTTGCGGCGTGACGCTCCGGGGCTGCAATTTTTGCCCGTCGATGGTCGCCACGCACTGAATGCCGTCCTGCCTGGTCTTGAAGACAGACACACGCTGAATACGGTTCAGGTCAATCTCCGGCGTCTCGCTGCTGAACAAATCCACTTTCAGGTCAGGCTTGACTTCCGCCAGTGTATAATATTTGTGCGCCAGCTCCATGCGTACCTTGTCGATGTTGTCCATCGCCTGCTTGAGCGTGGAGAAAAAGCGGTTCACATCCTCCTTGTCGGGATAGACACTGTACCCCTCCTTGTTCTCCGGCTTGATATAGAGTGCCCATCGGTTCTTGTCATCCTGAATCATCTGTACGGCATCGAACCCGACCTCGTTCGCCCGCCTGACCGCATCCGACACGTCCAGTGTGGAAAGCCTTTCCAATGTGTAGTTCCTTAGCCTGGCCAATGTCACCAGTTTCTCGTTGAAATAGCTGTCGTCAGGTCTGTAGCCCAGCGCACCGTCGGTATTATAGAAGCGTACCTGTTCGATGCCCTCCTTATTCAAGGCACGTTCGATACGCCCCTTGTTCATGCCGGGAATCTCGTTGTTCACTTCGGTCGAAGCCCCAGCCGGCAAAATGACATCCGCCGATTTCGCTTCCCGGTCAATAACGAGGACAATACTTTTCGCCGCCTTGTCCGGGTGTTGGCGGATTTCGTTCGCCACGAAGTAATGCTTGGGCATCTGCTCCTGCATGGTCGTGGTCTGCCGCCTGTTGCGCAGGGTGGCGTACTCTATTTTCTCGCCCCGTTCCGCCTTGCGGATAACGTCAAGCGCATTGTTCACGTCGCTTTCGAGTGCATCCATCATGCAAGGATTCTCCTTGAACTCCCGACACCAGTAATCCACCGTCTTCAGACTTTCATCGGACAGACGCGCAGGCAGCCCCAGTTCCAGCATCTTGATTCCCGAAGCCAGTTCCACAATCAGCCGTTCATATTTTACCGCATCCTCCGACGGGGCCACGCCGTTCTTCATGACCATGCCCTCACGGGCAAGCCGCTGTTGGTGTCCTGTGGCACTCACAATCTGCCGCAAGGTTTCCTGCACATAGTCGTGGTAATGCTCAAAGTCCTTTTGACGCGGCATATAGACCGCATCCTTGTCCGTCTCGTAATGGGGTAATCCGCAGCCGTCCGAACGCACGGGGACGAGGTTGTCCCGCATTTTCAGCAGGAAATCGTTGAACCGGGTGCGCAACTTGCGGTTGTCCGCTTCGGTATATCCTTTCTCCTGAACACCGCCGTCCTGTCTTACCGCATCCTCGTAAGCCGGCTTGTCCACGTAGGGCAGCGTCGTCTGGTCGATGTTGAAGATAGTGCGTATCTCCCGGTTGTGGACACCCTTGAACTGTGCCTTCTGCCCTTCGTCCAACTGGAGATAGGCGGTGCGGTCGATGGTTTCATTCGGGTTGTTCCGGTTGACATACTTGTTCCAGTTATAGAACAGGAACGGTACGCCCTGCTCATGCTCCCGTACCGCAGCACCCCGTGCCTTGGTCTCGCTGTAAAGCGTGAACAGGTTGGTCTTGCATCCGTTATTGTCCGAATGCAAGGCCATAAAGAGGGCATTGAACGGACTGGCCGAGACACCCTGCGGATAGAGCCGGGGAAATCCCTTGCCCGATACGTTGAGCCAATGGCCGCCGGCGTTCGATGCCCCGCCCAGTGCGGCAGACAGCAGCTCCGCCTGCCTTGCTTCGGCTTTCTTTTCGATTTGCGACTTTTCTTTCATATCATCATGCTTTTATTGTTCATGGAATTATTGGATGCCCCGTGTGCGCACGACCGTCTCCCGCTGTCCGTCGTCGTAATTCTGCGAGGCGATATGGCGCAACTGGTCGCTTTTGGCAAGCACGGCGTTCGCCAGCGTGTTCAGCGGCAATGCCCCTGCACGGTAAGCCTCTCCGACAGTCGGCGTGAGCTGGATAGTACAGGGAACACGGTCTATCGTGGCGATGAGCGTGCTGCCTTGCAGTACCGGGTTCACGATACGGGGATTGAGCGGCTCGTCGGGATAACGGCGGTACTGTTTCTCCGTCTGTTCGGCAGCGGACGTCATGGGTCGCCCCAAAGCCTCGTGTCCAGCCTTGTTCAGCAGGTTCGCGCCGCCCAGACCGACAAGGAGCATCTTCAGCAACGGGTTACGCACGAACAGACCGGCCACGATACTCGCTATCGGCAGCAGGTTGTCCCCCAGGCGCAACGATTGTGTCTTGCCGGTAAACGCCCCCAGCAGGATGTCGGGCAGCATGGCCATGACATATCCGAGGTTGCCCGTGACGTCTCCCATACCGTCCAGCCCCAGCATACCGAGCAATCCGTTCCAACCGTTCGTGTTGTTCTGTACGGCCTGTTCCTCTTGCATTTCTTCCTTGTGGGGAACAACCGCCTGCCGTTCCTCTTTTTCTTCTTTTTCCCTCTGTTCCGTCTCCGGCTGCGCTGACTCCTTTTTGGCAGTTACAGCCGTTGCATTCTTATATTTCTCCAAATGCTTCAGATAGGCTTCTTCCTGTCCGGGAGCGACGACCAGCGGCACATCCTTGTACCGTTCGGCACGTTCATTCTTCTTTTCAGGGTGTCCGGGCAGTTCGGGCATTTGGAAAGGGGTAAACTTCGGCGTCTGCATCCACTTCAAAAAATTAAAGTCCATCACCGGTATTTTCTTTTTCAATCGCTCGTTGGCCGCCATGATAAGCGGACTCTCGCCGGTCTGTACCGTTGCAGCCTCTTTGCGGAAGTCCGCAAACACGTTCCGTTCGCTGCCGAACACCCCTTTGCTGATGCACTGTTCCACAGAAAGCGTATCAGGCTTTTTCGGCTCGAAACGGGAGGCGACTGCCGAGATAGCCACATCTGCCCCGACAAACTTCGCCAGTGTTGCCCACGAACCCACGCCGCCCATCATCACGGTATCTGCCGTTGCGCCCAGTACCCGACCCGCGCCTTTTTCCCATCCTTTCGGACGGTAGGCCGCTTCGCCCCGTGCCTCGATTTCCTCGGCAAGCGGCGAGCGGTTCAAGGTCTGCGAGAGTCCGAGCAGGCTCGATTCGGCGGCCTTGCGGATGATGTAGTCGGCTGACGATTTCGGCATACGCTCCTTGACCAGCCGGTCAATCATCAGTTCCTCCACCCGGTAGTCCATATAGGCATAGGCAAGGTCACCGCCTAATTGTTCCGACAGTTCATCGTAACGCTTGCGTCCGATTTCCTGCACGACGGTATCACGCCACTGCCCGGCCATGTATGCGAGGTCTTGCTGTATCTCCTTGGAGCCGGTAATCTCCGCCTTGCACATTCCGATATAGTCCTCCGTTGTCTTCGAGTTCCATTCGCCCGTGACCTTGAGTACCTGGTATGGGTCGCCCATCGGTTGTGCCGCAGACGCCATCGCGCTGAGTATGCCGCCCAAGGAGGTGGAATATTCCCTCATTTCCTCGCCCTGTTTCTTCGTGAGGTAAGCCTGCGTTTTTGACATGACGGGCGCAAGGTGGCAATGGAAATAGTCGCTCACGAGGCGTTCCATTTCCGCGAATTGCCGGCTATGTTTGATTCCATCCATATTGTGTACTATATATTTATCTGTTTCAATAACTGTTCTTTCGTCTGCTCGATGGCGTTGTGGTAAACCTCCATCTGCCGGGGAAAGAACTCTTCCAGCCATGCGTCCTTCTCGATGTTGTCCTGCATGAACCGTATCGCCTGCTCCCGTTCGATTTCGACGGATGTCTCGCCCTCTTCCCGGTTGTTGAACCATGCCTTCGTCCACCAGCGCACACCCGCCCGGTCGGGATAGACCGTGACAAGCCTCGGTATGTCGAAGCTCTGGATGTCGATGTCCAGTTCCGCCAACGGGTCGATGACACCGTTATATGTCAGGGCTTCGTCATGGAGTTTTTTTTTACGTCGCCGTCCGCTGTGGAGAGGTACACGTCATGCCGCAGGGCGAGGTAATGCAGGAAATCCGCAATCAGGAGGTTCTGTACCTTGCAGGCCAGCGGCAGGGCTTTGTGTCCCAGTCCGAGCGGATTGGCCATGCTCGGCATATTCTCGTAGAAATACTCCTTCATCGCGCCCACCGTGAAGATGTGGCGTAGCGACTGCTCCGTATTTCGGGGCAAGGTGTATGTCCCATGCCGCAAATCCTCCATGTAATGCGGCAGGAAGCGCAGCATCAGTTCCTCTATCTCCCTCTTGTCGTGTTCGTAATCGGTTTTCAGTTCCAGACCGGAGAAATAGTCAGTCTCGTGTCCGCCAGCCTGACGCATCGCCTGAATATTCCCGTACAGCATCGTCAGGAACTCCAGCGGGTTCAGTTCCTCTCCCTTGAAGCGGACGGCGATATGCAGCTTGTCGCCGCTCAGGGCTACCGTCTGCCCGGCCTTGACACGCTGGCCGAATTGGGCGAACACATTGGACAGGTTTCCGTAGGTCACCTCATACTCCCCGTAGCGGATGGTCTGGCAGATGCCGTGTCCGCTATCGTTGCCCACGCCCGACACGATGCCGCTGGCAAGGGCGGAAAGCGTATAGCACCGCACGTTGAAGTCGATGCCGTGATGAAAGAATTTCTCGCCCGTCGCCGGGTCGGTCTGTTCGCCGTAGCCGAGCGACAGCTCCACATCCTTGCCCTGCTGTTCCTCGAAAGGCATACAATAGCCGCTCTCGGATTGCAGGATCATTTCTTCTGTATATTTCATGCTGTTTCCATTTTGATTCATATTCCTATCTTCTCATCCCTCCGCTGTGCGTCTGTTTCTCGGCCGGAAGGTCAGGTGTCCGGCTACGCTGCACGTTTCCCGTTTCCTGCGTTCGGAGGACACCCGCGTTATTACCGATAAGCATCATGCCGAGGAACGCCCCCGCGATTTTTCCTAACCAGCCGAAGCGTCCGAATATGAGGAACGCCGCCGCGACCAGTCCGGCGATGCCCAACCCCGACACGTTGCCGCTGCCGAGGTTGCGGAAAAAGTTGCCGAACATATCCATGACACCGCCACCAGAGGCTTGGCGCAGAAAGTTCGACACGCCGTTCAGCTTGTTGTCGATACCGGTCACCGCACCGCTGACCGAGCCGATGGCTTCCCCGGCCTTGCCCGTCAGTTCACGCACACCGTCAGCCGTCTCCGCGAGGGTATTCGTCGCCAGTTCGCCGATGACCGCATCGCTCACGATGCGCACCACGCTTTTGTCGGTGGTCAGCTTCTCCCAGCCCACATAACCGACTGCGCCGCCGACAGTCGCCGTCTTGACGGCCTGACCCGCACCACGCAAGGTTTGCGAGGGGTGCAAAGCCGCATTGCCCATTTTCTTGCCGGTAGCCGCCGTAGCCGTCCCGACACCTTTCATGGCCTTGCCGCCATATTTCAATATTGAATCCCAAACTCCCATACGTTATCTGTTTTTAAGGTCTTACATTTTTTCCTATCTGCCGCCAGCGTCGCTTGGCAGCTTCCACGATGTCCCGCTTGTCGGCCGTCGGACGTGCCCCTTCGTTGATTTCACGCCAGATGTCGCCCATCGTCGTGTACTTCACCGCCTTGGTCAGCCGTTGCAGCTTCTTGTTCATCAGCTTGAGCTTCGGACGGATGCCGAAGACGATTTCCATGCGCTCCTTCTCCGTCATCTTGTTGTCCGAAAGGCACGCCATGCGGATGTCATTCACAATCTCCACGCTGTTCATGATCAGTTCCCGGTAAATCCGGTTCCGTTGCGTGGAGAGGGCGACGGCCAGCGCATTGGGACTGTTACGGCTCACCTGTCTGGTAAAGTCACCCATATTGTCCGTCAGCTTCGATATTTCGTGGTAGAAACCGTATATCTGCGCCGCGTAGCAGACTATCGACCGGAAAGAGTCCAGATAGTTGTTGAACTCCCGTTGCAGGTCGGTCGTGGCTTTCACTTCCTCTTTCGTCCACAGGTGTCCGGTGGTCTGCAGCAGCATGACCTTCTCCTGGTTCTTCAGCTCCTTTTCCGCCTTGTCGGTATAGAGCAGAATCATCCCGGCAAGCACGGGGTCGTTCTGCGCCCATGTCTTGTTAATACCGATGCACAACAATAAGATGCCTATCCAAATCGTCCGTTTCATTGTCAGTTCCGTTTTTATCGTGCGAGGACGGCAGCCCTGCGCCAACGGGTCATGGCCATCCGTGCCGCCTCCCCGTTGTTGCGGTCGAGCATCCCGGCCGTCACATTGTTCCACACATCATTGAGGGTATAGTACCGTATGCTCAGGTAGAGCAGGTGCAGCTTCCGGCTGAAAGCCGAAAGTTTGTCGTTCAATGCCCACAGGGTCTTGCTGCGTTCCGCTCCCGTGAGCATATTCTCATGGCCGCCCTTGGCTACCGCGTCATTCAGGAGCGTGAAGACCGATACCAGTTCCGTTGCCGTCTCGATATACAGGTTGTTCATGCTCATGGAGGCGACGATGCCCTGCGGATTGTTCCTGATAGCCTTGCCTAATTTCCCCAACGTAAGGAAGATTCTCACCCCGTCGTTATAGAGGTGGGTGCAGGCTTTCAGTGATGAAGCATAGCCGCTTGCCGTCTTGAGATAGCTGTTATATTGCTTCTCCCATTTGTGAATGCGGTTGAACTCGGCGGCGATGCTGTTCTGCAGCATCGCTGTCTTCGTTTGGCCGTTTATCTGTTTCTCTATCTGGTCATTGATGACTTCGTTGCCCTCGGCCAACGCCATCCATTCCAACGGATTGGATGCCGTGATTTGTGCTTTCGCCCAGTGTGGCATCATGCAGACGGCAAAAATGACCAGACTAATGATTCGTGATTTCATATATTCCCTTTTTTCGTTTGTTATACTCGACCCGTTCCCGGATAAGCGTTACCGCATCGAAGTCGTATTCAATACCTACCAAATCAAGCCGGGGTGTATTCCTGTCCGTCGAGAAGATGCGTACCGTCTTCAATCCGCAAAGCTGTTGCATGAGGCTTTGGTGTTCCACAAAGTCCACGATGCGGTATTGCTCCATGTAGTCCGTCTTCCGGGACAGCACCCCATGCTGGCTGATAAGCTGCTCGCAACCGATATGGTAGCGTGTCCGGCGCAGATAGATGAAACGGTACAGCAATGCCAAAGAGAGCAAGGTGGCGACCGGTACGGCAAGAGCCGTCAGAGGCAGCCCCTCCATACCTCCGTACACCCATGCCGCACAACACAGCACGATTGCGGGCAGCTCGTCGATAAAGAACTGTCCGGCGTGCGGTTGCAGCACGATACTTTGGAAATGTCCTGTAGGTGCATCGGTCATCATCGGCGAAAGTGTGTTTGTTGTTCCTCTTCCGGTGACTGTTCTCTCGCCTGTGTCTCATCGACCGTCTCTTCCCGTTTCAGCTCGGCCAAAAGCTGTTCGTTCCAGTCCTTGCTGGGATAGGTCGGCTGTTCACGGACAAAAGAGGTATCGTTTTCCCTGTCCAAGCCGAGGAACTCCCGCAGCCCTTCCCGAAATTCCCGGTAATGACCGTTCATGATATCCGTCTGCTCCCGTATGTCGTCCGGGTGGCACAAACCGCTCGACCGCATCGACATGGCTTCTTCCCACGCGGATTCATATTTGCCGTAACTCGACCGCAAAGCGTCGGGCAACAGTTCAATGTCGCCTTCATCGAGATTCTTGCCGTCAGCGACGGAATCCAGATATGCCTTCCGCTCCGGCGTCTGCTCGATGGTGGAGCGGACAACCCGGTACATCTCCTGTTGCAGATTCTTGGCAAACTCGATTCCCGCAAGGTCGGTATCAAAACAGATATGCTGCCGGGCAGGAAGTGTAAGTGCGAGAACACCCCGCATCTGTTCCACCGTCGGGTTGCCGCCGGTAGATACGAAGACCGCTTTCCGCAAATCCTTGTTGTTTACCTGATGAAGCTGGTAATAGGCCATCGCATCGTAGGCACTCTCGAACCAGTAGATATGCCTGGCATTCGCAAGAGGCGTTTGGGCTGGGCTGGCAATCCATAGCCCTTGGCTCGAATTGCTCCCTTCCGCCTTTCCTTTATAACTGCCGCTGCCGTCCATGCGGGGGCGGCCTCGCTCTTCCAGACCGACAACCTGCCCCGTATCTTTCGGAACGGTCAGCGGAAAGGCGAGGTTGGTGTATTTCATGCCGTCCTCACGATGCTTTGTCGCCAGACAGAAATTCCGGTGGAAGGCGTATTGCGTGTAAAGGTCGATTCCACGATGCTTGAAAAACGGATAGAACTTCTTTTGTGTCGCCCGATCCTGCGGATTGAACTGGTGAATGTCGTAATCCGCCATATCAAACGGCTTCACCTCCCGTTTAGGCTGGATAATCCGGGTATCCCGGTCAGCGACGGGTTGGTTCAGCAACCGGTTGCAGACAAGGTTTACCAGTCGGTCGGAAGACACGCCTGCACGGTATTCCGCAAAAAAATGCGGATGCTCCTTGATAAAGGAAATGATGTTATACGACTTCTGCTGTTGCGGTTTGAAACAGCATTTCCCTTGCTGCGTGACAATGAACTTGTCGTTGCGGATGCGCCGCCCCTCGCTGTCCAACCGGACATACGAGGGATAGCGCAGGCCGTCGCGCCGGTTCAGGTGATAGCCCGCATCGATAAGCACGTCCTGAATGTTCAGCCTGCGCAGAAAATCGTCATAAGTCAGTTCGCCCTCTCTCATGGTTTACCTCCCCATTCTCATATCATTGATTTCACGGTTCATCTCTGCCTCGAAACAACGGATGGCCACATCCCTCGGCGTATCGACACCCGGCTTGAAGTACGGGCGTGGCGGACCGCCGAAACGCTCGCCGTAGAACTCCGGGGCATGGCAGTGATGGTGGATGCCGTGCGCGACACCCGCCGCGACTACCGTACCTGCGGTGAGGGCGGCAAAGATTTTCGTACCGAGCGCCCGTTGTGCTTCCGGGCGTGTTTTCATGTCCACTTCGCTGAAAATCTTGGAAAAGAGCTTCATCCGGTGATAATCATCCACAGCAAGGAACTTGTCGTAGTCCCGTTGAGTGATTTCGTGGCTGATAGCCTGACCGTCGATAACGGCGGTCATCCTGTATTTCCCCTCGGTCTGTGCCGGTTGAACGGCTATCTGGCTCACTTCGACTTCCCGTCCGTGCTTCTCTTCCCGATACCATCCCTTGTTTTCATTCAGAAACTGGAGGTCACGCCCGTCCACTGACGCACCGATCTCTCCCTGTATGGATTCCTCTTGCTGTTGCAGCGAGGTTTCCACCGGCATGAAAGCCTCCTGCTCCTGCCGTTGGCGTTGTTCCAAATCCTGCTGTACTTCGGGATGCAGACCGATAGCGATGCGTTGATCGCTGTTGAGAGCCTCCATCGTCACTTTGTCGGAAAAGTCAGCCCCGATAATGCCGTTCAGCAGTTCCAGACGTTTTTCTACGGGTTGTTCCTCGATGGGTGTGGCAACCAGTGTCCTCACTTCCTCTTCCGTCAGGTCATAGACCATATCGGCTTGGACGCTTTCCGACTGCACGGTTAGCGTCCGCCTTTCCGCATCCACGACAAGACCGTGCGAGGCAAGGCACTCCGCCCATTTCTCGTTGGAAAAATAGACCGGAGAGGCTATAAGCTCCTTGTACGGCCGTGCCGGTTCTCCGCTGCGCGGACGGCTGACAATCGGCGTGATGACCGCCTGCAAGTCCTGCAGAACGTCCCGTTGCTGTACGGGTTGCGCTTGTTGATGCCCCTTGTAATAGAATCCGTAACCGCCCGATTGCAACTCGCCGGGCTTCATGCGCCCGTCGGGACGTTCGGGTACGATGGACGGCCCCGGAAAGAACAGTTGGCCGCCGACCCTGCGCAGGTGGAAGCCCCACTGGTTGCGTGGCGTCCAGCCGAGGAACGGCGGGGGCATTCCCATCCGTCCCATGCGACCGTACTCGCCGATGCCGATGCGGTAGCCGTGCAGCCCCATAGCCACACGCCCGTTGGCATTGCGGGCATGGACGAAGTTCTTGGGCATGTAGAAGTCTTTGCCCACGATGCTCGTGAGCACGTTGTAGGCTTTCTTGTTGGCCGTATTGGTTCCCCAGTCCGTGAGTGCCAACATCTGACGTTCGCTTATCGGATAGACCAGCAGCGGAGAATCATGCCCCTGCACAATCAGCCGATACCCTGAACCATCAAGCGCAACATGGGCTTGCAGGCCGTTACGCATCAGCATATTGCGCATTTCGGGCTGCAAGTCCATCTGCCGGGGATTGGTATTCGTTCGTATCGCCATAGTCGGATTGTTTTCGTTATGCGTCGCCGCGTTCCATTGCCGCCTCCAACTGTTCGTCCTTGAAGCGGACAAACTCGGCAGCGGATTCGTTGCCGACAGCAAGCCCCTTTTCCTCGCAGTAACGGGCGTATTCCTCCTGCCAGTCGGCGGAGAAATGATTGACGTAATCGAGCCAGCCGTATTCGCCGCTCTGCATCTTCCCGACAAGCACCTCTTCGGGATAATATTCGTTTTGTGCCATAATCTACGGATTGATTGTTTTTACTTGTGAAGGGCTGCCGCACGGTTGCGCTCGCCGCTCTTCTTCTGTTCGTTCCACAACTCCTCGGTGTAGTCCTCTTCCGAAACGTAGTCAAGGTTGCCGTCATCGTCCATGACCCAGCAACCGTAGCACCCGAAGGTGTATTTGTCCCACTCTCGCTTGGGTTGGTTGCGCCATTGCTGCGCGTCGCCCGAACAGATGCGGATGCCGGTCTTGGCATGAAGGTCTATGCCCACTGTGGCAGGCTCGCCGTCCACGACGACCGTCAGCGGCTCGCCGTGCTGCATCCCGTTTACCTCCACTGCACCGAGGCGCATGACCTCGGCCAGCACTTTCAGGTTGCGTGCGATGATGGGCGTGGGGACATACATCACCTGTTTCGTCTCGGTGTCAATCTGCACGAAAGCCTTGCTGTTCCGGCCGTCCGCCATTTCCACGTCGGCGACAATCGCCTTGCCGTCGAGCAACTGTTTCTGCTGCGCTTCGTCATACCGTTCCAACGGAGAGGATTTCAGTGCCGGATAGAAGACCACATCCACCTGACCGTTGTCCATGCGGATAAAGGCAAAGCGGCTACGGCTCTCTATTTGCCCGCCATGCTCGTCCGTAACACGCACGGGAAGCACGGGAGAATGCCGACCATTGCAGATGTCGTCCAACACACGCATCGGCAAATCCTCGATCATCTCCCGTGTGAGACCGAATCGTTCCAGTGCCGGGAAGGGTAATTCATCAAATTCAATCTGAACTTTTTTCATACTATATTTATATTATAAAATTGTACTATACAAAGATAGAGACATCTTATTGTGACGAACAAAAATACAGCTATATAAACGGTTGTAATATGCTGTTTTTATCTTCATTAGTACAATTATCTAATCAAAATCGTACTAATAGACGCAAAATATCAAACCAATACAAGAAATGACGGCTGTTTGTTTCCGACATGAAAACTCCCGTTATAACTTTGCCGAATGAGAAAAATTTTACTGATAGCAATATCGGGTATTTCATTCTGCACGATGCCCGTTCAGGCGCAGTTCAACACGATTGCCAAGACACCAGAAAGATACAAGGTAGAAGCCTTGCAGGAGGGTATGAAAAAGCAGGAGCCGACACCCGAAAGCATGGCTCCTGCACAGGAGACTTCGACAAAACCTGCCGATGAAAGTAAGAAGTTGTGGATTGACCGTTATCTCAGCGTGTCTTATCCATTGCAGCGCATCAGAATTACATCGCCATACGGCTACCGGAAAGACCCGTTTACCGGGAAGAGGAAGTTTCACGGCGGTATCGACCTGCACGCACGGGGCGAGCAGGTATTGGCCATGATGGAGGGGGTGGTCATCAAAGTGGGACAGGACAAGACTTCCGGCAAGTATGTGACCCTGCGGCACGGAAATTACACCGTCAGCTATTGCCACCTTTCACGGGTGCTGGCCGCCAAGGGTACGGTAGTCCGTCCCCGTGATGCCGTCGGTATAACCGGCTCGACTGGACGAAGTACAGGCGAACACCTGCACATAACCTGCAAGCTAAATGGCAAGAGTGTCGATCCGTCGGTCGTTTTCGATTACATCAGGACTACACAGCAGGAGTGCATTTCAGCTTTGAGCAGACTGTTGTAAGAGTGTTTATGTCGCCAAACGCTAATCGAAAAGAGTGTCATTAGGTGATGTGGTTTTCGATTAAAACAGGGGACTTTTCATTTTGGAACTTATCGTAATTTTTTATTTGAATGATTGTGAAACCAAGACCGAGTAGGGAGATCGGACTCTAACGGTCTATCCCGTTGCGGGAGAGGACGCCTTCCGTGTAATAATGTTTGACTTCTCGCATCTCCGTGACCAAGTCGGCTATGTCGATCAATTCTGCCGGAGCGTACCGTCCCGTGATTACCAACTCTGTCCCGGAATGTCGTCGAGAAATCGCCGTCAATACCTCCTCAATAGAAAGCAACTCGTAATACAGGGCAATGGTTAGTTCATCGAGCACGACCAGATTATACTCTCCCGAAGCGAGAATTTGTTTGCAGCTTTCCAATCCCGCATAAGCTGCGTCAATATCTTCTTGTGCCGGCTTCTTTTCAATAAAGCACCCCCGACCGAATTGCTGGATGCGGACGTTGTTAAACAGATGTTCGATCTTGGTTTCATTATATTTCATGTTCTTTACGAATTGTCCGATGAAGACGCTTCCTCCGGCACACAAAACTCGAATGGCAAGCCCAAATGCGGCCGTTGTCTTTCCTTTCCCGTTGCCAGTATAGACATGTATATATCCTTTGTTTTCCATATTGTTGATTTATGATTGCAAATGTAATCCGTGTTATGGTTCGGCGGAAAGATGGGCAAAACAATAAGTATAGGTTTGAATCGTGCCATCCTCAAGCCGGATGTCATAACTTTGGCTAAAGGGAGTTCCCAGTCGGAAAAGTACGGGTGAAGAGAATATCGGTCCGTCGTAGCAGAACGTGTGGTATTCTCCGTTTTCTCCGTTGGGGTCCATTTCCTTGGGGAGAGAGGCAATAAAGTCGGCATCTACCTCGCGACCGATGGCATCCATTCCCAAGCCATCGGCTTGCGTGGTCACGATGACCGTCTTCAGTCCGGAAGCGAGGTATTGCTGCATGACGATTTCCGAGGAGACTACTCCCCATAACGGCTCCACAACCTCTATTCCGAGTGGAGCGAGTTGTCGCTCCCGGTAGGCACGGACATCGTGCAAGTAAATATCCCCGAAAATAAAATGGGTTACTCCTTGCTCCTTGAAATGTAGGGCTGCGCAAGTCATGGCCTCTGCGTAATTTTCAAGGTTCCCCTGGGGTGTGAGATTCACGATATGCAGGGGAATACCGATACTGTCTGCTTGTGCCTGAAGCAAGGGGAGTGGGATACCGTGCATGGTGGAGCGTTGCGAGTCACGATTGATTGTGGTGAGCAGGGCAACGATGTCGTATAGCTCCGATTGACGAGCTCGCCAAAGGGCATGCGCGGAGTCTTTTCCCCCGCTCCAGTTGAATACGGCTTTTATCTTTTCCATTCGATGTTCGTAAAACTTCATGCTTCCAATAACTCACTCGTTTTTGCCCAATAATAGTAGGCTTCCGGTAGGTTGCTTCTCAGCTTATTCAGTTTGTTGGGCAGCGAAGGTCGGATGACCATATCCTTTATATCGGCAGGGTTGTTGGAATAAGATTCTATTTCATTGATTCCCTTTTCAATTAACGTGGCTAAATAAGCCGCCCTTGCTGCATCAATAATGGCATGGTCTATCAGATAACGCTGATTGTACATGAATGATTTGACACGGATGATTCCGTCTTGTATCAGGTCGAAGTCTCCTTCTCCGGCTTTTCCCCGTGTGGAGATACAAAGTGCCGTTTGGCGGATGTCATTGAAAACTTGCCCTATGTCCGTTCCGAAAGACCGGTATGAAAGTTCGACCACCGCAATCTTACGGAACGCTTCTTTGGTAATCTGCAAGTCTGAAACATTTTCAAACAGCCGCCCCACATCATAAAGCTGTTTGGCTATCTCCATCGAACAGGACCTTCCATTCTTGTAATAAGGTATTCCAGTTGTGTTGGGAGCGAAAGCCGTCAGTTTATCGCCCAAAATATCTTCTGCGGACGGGACTGTTACCATCAATGGTTTTCCTTCCAACCGTATGAACGGGCAGTCGATAGCTATTTGTTGGGTACGGAAATAATGAATGTCCTCGTAGAGTACATCCAGCAGGATATAGGATTGTGCATCGGTGTCATTTCGGTAGGCAATCTGATAGAAAAACTTGGAATGGCTCTTGGGAATATCCGCATCATCCCGTTGCTTGCGTTCCACAAGTTCCAGATTGATGAAGCCGAAATCGGCAAATGATTTCAGATAGTCTTCAATGTTGGTTCCAGGGGGACAGATAACATCAATGTCGATTGACAGACGATGAGCAGATTTCCCAAGTATGAGCATAAGTGCCGTTCCTCCCTTAAAAACCAGTGGACACCCGGCTTTAACCAGCATTTCAAGCAGGGACAGGGCACGGATTACTTTCTCTATCAGATTTTTATCATTATAGTGCAATTCGGATGAAACCTGTTCGATCCATTCTGCCGTAAAACACTCCTTCTTTATCATTTTATGTTCAGATTTTCTAATATGGACAATATTTCTTCTTTTGCCTTACGTCTGCCGGCATACCTGAATAGCCGATTTCGATTGACAGCGTACAGGTTAAAGGCATTTTCAAAGATATGCTCGCTTTCACTACCTTGTAGGTAGAAGAAATCCGCATCCCTCAATATATCCACCAACAGCTTTTCCAGTGTAGGCATCGGTACATCTGATACTTTCTGCAAAGGAGCTTCCGAGACCAAATTTTTCACAAAAAAGACACGGCTGTCCATATCTACATATCGGTAAATCATATCTTTGTCCGGTCGCAGATAGACGTCACGGTTCCCGTCTTTCAAAAAGTTGAAAACCGTTTCTGCCGAATCCCTGTCTGTTTCCACATAGACAACACGGTTGGAAGAAAGGTGATGCTGCAAGGGTGCGATAATATCCCCCTGATAGACGCAGAACTTCGCAAATGGGAAATTGACCAGCAACGAATCGTAAATTTCTCTTACTTCACCTATGAGTTTAGGAACAAAGGGCTGTTTCATGACTTTAGCATACATTCCGCGTCCGGTTCTGACCAGTGCATTTTCATTCACGAGCTTGAACAGATACCATGACAAGGAAGACTTGCTTATACCAACCTTTTCGTGAAGATAGGCAAACAAGTCATCCATGCTGAAATCACGGTGTACTTCAGCGTATTCAAGTATGGATGTCGTTGTTTTATTACTCATATTATATCCTGTTTTTGCCTGCAAATATAGCAAATTTTCGGCACTATTCAGAAATAGTGCCGAAAATTTGTATTTATTTAAAACAATCTATATGTAAATAACCTTTTGTCATCATCTACTAAATATCGGCACTAAATTAAAATTGTGCCGATATTTAGTGGTTGTTCAATATTGTACAATGACAATTTACCAAATCGTATTTTCCTGTTTTATTGTTGTCACATCTCGTTTATCGGCAGGTCATTCTTTACTCTTTTCGTCGGCGAATGTAGGACGAAGCGCATAATCGCCAAGCCGCATTGCATTCGGATGACGAAAACAGACTGTTGCACGGTCGGTTTTCTATCCGGGTTTGGCTTATGATGCCACAGCTTCATCCTCTGGCTGCCTCAAAAAGCTGAAAACAAACCTGCACGGCAAACGAAAGCAGGGAAAAAGAAAAAATCAGCAGAAAAGTTCAACCAATTAAAAGTAAACAAGTATGGTAGAAGAAATTAGACAAGACGGCAAAGTGATATTGTCGAGCGAAGACGTTTTTTCCGTCCCTATGATTTTCAACAACCTTTGTGGAAAGAATTTCATTGGCAAAGAATACAAGGACTATATCAGGCATATAGCCTTTGAGGAAATGGGACTTAAGCCGGGCATCGTGTCCCATTATCGGGACGGTGTTCTATATAAGAACGGCACAATCCCGGAACTTTGAACAGGTAAACCCAAATAGGAACAGCAAAAATCAAAATTCATATAGATATGGAAACAACAACTATCCATCCGGCAGAAGCCTATCTCCGAAACGAGCAGAATCCCGCCTCTTTATATGTAAGGATTGCAGGCCAACGCAGGCGATTATTCATCAACCGCAATGAAAATGTTATCGGCATTATTGCGCCCAAAAAACGAAAAAGCGGGTACATCTTCACAGATTGGGCAAGCATTGAGAAGATATACTATCCGTCATCCTCTCCCGAAGATGCAGCGGACATAGAAAAGAAACTGGTCTTGAAATACCAGAAACTTGCCCGGCTTGCCACGCATACAAACGACTGGCTTCGCAAAATCGCTAATGCCGATTTGGATAAATCCCTTTACGAGAACCGCATCACGACCGGCACACGCATCGACGGCAAGTGTATCGGACTTGCCACCATCGAGAAGTATTGCGGCAGTTGGGATATGGCTCGTTTCAGAACGGCACTGAAGCAAGGCGAAAAGTTTTCCACCGGACGTTTCGACTTTTGTGGCTATGACGGTACGTTATGGTGTGAGCCGCGCGAAAACGGCGATATGGCGGCTGGATTCAGCAAAGAATACCGGAATTGCGGTAACGGCTACTATTATCTGCTTATCAACGATGAATACATGATAGGCTATGACATAGACTGAGTTATATGCAGGGTAAGGACAGACCGTATCGGGCAAAGTCTCGGTACGGTCTGATGTTCCCGTCCGCCAACGACCTTTTATAGAACTCCTGTTCTCCCTCTTATAGCCTTACATCCTGCGGCTAGTTTGCTTCAAGCAGCCTCACGCATTTTGTGTAACACCTTACATAAAGTGCGTGAAGCCCCTTTTTGCAAAAGGACGGACACGGACAGACTTGGCATTACAGGGGGCGGGATAAATCCTGCCCTCTGTAGTCCCAAGACAGTCCGTCGAAAAGTCCGTCCCGGCTGGCCGCCTTATTCTTTTACCCATAATCTTTCCTTTTTCTAACGGATTCCCATTAAACCCAAGTCCGCTGCCGTGCGACCTACGGGATAGAATTTTCCGCAAAGGTAACCGGCCGCTCCAATCTTGCCAAGGCCGGCGTGCCGCTGCGAGTGACACGTAAAAATCTTCCTCTCCGTCTGTCGAGCGTATTTTTTCGGATCAGCCTTGTCCGATTGTCCCTCACCACCTTCTGAAAGCAGAAAAATCTTCCCGGCGGTCGCAAACAGACCGAACAAAGGGAAATAAAAAGAAAGGTTAAATATGAGTTACAACAAATTGAAATCATTGGTGGCAAACGTGGAAGCGATAAAGACAGCGTTACAAATCCACATTCAAGGCAGACAAGCCACAACAGAGGAAAAAGAGATTTTATCCCTATATTCGGGGTTTGGCGGTATCAAAGAAGTATTGAACATCGGCACGGAAAAGCCTGTAAGTGGCGACATGGTAGAACCGATACAAAGATTGCAGGAGCTTATCGACACCTACCCACATTTCACAGAACCCATGCGCCACAACGTCATGGAGGGTATCAAAGCCTCCGTCCTGACAGCGTTCTACACCCCGAAATTCCTTGTTCAAGCGGTAACAAAACAAATACACACTACATTCAAGGATAACGGACTGCAAATGCGCTCATTCCTCGAACCGAGTGCAGGCATTGGCGGTTTCCTCCCGGTAGCCATGTCCGACACCTGCGGCTATGCTATTGAAAAAGACCCGGTTTCGGGTCTGATACTCTCCCTGCTGAATGACAACACGATTACACGGACAGCCGGGTTTGAAACGATAGACGAACAGGGTTTTAAACATACGAAATTCGATGTCATAGCCTCCAACATACCTTTCGGTAACTTCCGTGTGTTCGATGCGGAACTCTGGAAGAAAGGCGGCATATACGAGCAGGCTACCAAGACCATACACAATTACTTTTTCGTCAAGGCTATGGAACTTTTGAACGAGGGCGGTCTGTTGGCTTTCGTCACATCAAGGGGCGTGGCCGACACACCAAGCAACAAATTCGTGCGTGATTACCTTGTGAGCCATGCTGATTTGATAAGTGCCATTCGTCTGCCCGACATGCTTTTCATGCAAACAAGCGGTATCGAGGTAGGCAGTGACTTACTTGTATTTCAAAAACATACACACAAGGCATCACTTTCACAAAGGGAACAGCTCTTTTTGCAGGTCGGCAGGGAAAAGGCAGATACGACAGGCACAATGACCGAATACGCCAACAAACTTTTCACATTGTCGAAAACCACCCTTGCAACAGGCAGCCGCATTGCGATGAACCAGTACGGCAAGTATGTACGCAAATACCAGTGGCAGGGTGATGAAAACGCCATGTCGCAGTACCTCGCCGCATTGCTCAAACTCGACTTTGGCCGCTATTTCCGCAAAAGCCTTTTCACAAGTGAGGGACAGGACGGCATACACACGCAAATGTCCCTTTTCGGTAGTGTGGCCGTTAAGCAACCACCAAAAGGCAGACGAGCCTATACGGACGAGCCGGAAGCGTGGATGAAAGAGGGCGCAATGGTACTGTTCGAGGGGCAGGTGGGCGTTATCCAATACCGCAAATCCGACCTCTACCAAGAGACGGCCACCGATTTTGTCCCGGTGGACGAGGGCAAGGTGAACACCGACAGGGCAAACGACTATTTCGCTATCCGCAAGGCATACTTTGAACTTGCAATCAAAGAGCAGGAGAAACAGATGGAACAGCCGCAACTGCGTGAACGACTGAACGCTTGCTATGATGCTTTTGTCGCCAAATGGGGCTTTTTCCACGAGAACGACAACAAGGAATTTATCATGCTTGACAGCCTTGGCGTGGAAGTCTTTACAATAGAAATGCAGGTCAAGGGCAACATATTCAAAGCCGACATCATGCGTGAGCCTGTAGCGTTCAAAAAGATAGACACGACCGTGCAACTCACACCGGCCGAAGCGTTGGCAAGCAGTCTGAACTTTTACGGCTGTGTGGATATGGGCTATCTGACACAGACCACAGGCAAAGACGAGGACGAAGTTATCGACGACCTCAAAGGCGAGATATTCTACAACCCAGCCACCGGAGAATGGGAACACAAAGGCAAGTTCATAGCCAGAAACGTCATTGCCAAAAGCAAGGAAACAGGCTCTTATCTTCCCGACCTCACAGGCAAGGAAAAGGACTGGGCGGAAACCGCTGTAAAGGCATTGGAGGAAGCCATGCCCGAAGCGATACCTTACGAGGAACTCGACATCAACATGGGCGAGCGTTGGATTGACACGAAGCTGTACGCCGATTTTGCCACAGAGCTTTTCGGAACGGAAACCGATGTGATGTATTTTGACGTGAACGACACCTATCTGGTACGTCTGCAAGGATATTCCCCTATAGTCTATAACACCTATTCCGTAAAGAATTACAACGGAGAGGACTTGTTTGTACACGCATTGCAGGACACCGTTCCCGAAATAACCAAAGAGATAGAGCAGAACGGCGAAACGGTACGAGTGCCGGACGAGGAAGCCATACAGGAAGCGGCCACCAAGATACAGGAGATAAGAAACCGTTTCAACCAGTGGCTCGACTGTCAACCGATAGAGGTAAGGGACGAATTGGTAAGGGTGTACAACGAGCGGTTTAACTGCTATGTCCGTCCGCATTATGACGGCTCGGCACAGACCTTTCCGCAGCTCTCTTTCGAGAATTTCCCATACGACAGCCTCTATCCCTCACAGAAAGACGCTATCTGTATGATTAAGCAGAACGGCGGCGGTATCTGTTGGCACGAGGTAGGCACAGGCAAGACGATGATAATGTGCGTTTCAGCTTACGAAATGAAACGCCTCGGATTAGTGCAGAAACCACTCATTATCGGCTTGAAAGCCAATGTTCACGAGATTGCCGACACGTTCCGCAAGGCTTACCCCTCGGCAAAGGTGCTTTATCCGGGCAAGGAGGATTTCACCCCTGCCAACCGCAAAGAGGTATTCTCGAAAATCAAGAACAACAACTGGGACTGTATCATTCTGACGCACGACCAGTTCGCCAAAATACCGCAGTCGGAACAGACCATGATAGATATATTCACGGAAGAACTGGCCGATGTGGAGCGCAATTTGGAAGTATTGGAACAATCCACCATGCGCTACCGCAGCGGAAAGATGCAGGACGGTCTGGAGAAGCGCAAACAGAACCTCACGGCCAAACTTAAGGAGTTGCGAATGAAAATCAACGACCGGAAAGACGATACAGTCGATTTTCACTCGATGGGCATAGACCACATATTTGTCGATGAATGCCATTATCAGAACTTTTATGAGTTTCCTATTAAATTACTCAATTATTTAGTAATCATTTGTTTTGATCCGTAAACAGTTCTGATTATATTCCGTCATAATTGTAGAATAACTTTTAAACAAGATGCGATTATGGACATATTTAATCTGAATGAAAAAGTCGAGGGGCTTGTTTCTTATTTACAAGAAACCGGTTATTCAGCCATGTACATAGGCTATGTGAAGAAAATGGCTGAGTGGCTATCGGAAAATGCTAACCATTATAAATGGCAGAGTTTCTCCGACGTTGAACCGACATTAAAAGAATTGTGGTCCAACAAGTATACCTACAGGAACAAGGTACGCCTGTTGCGTGTAATCTGCCAATACATTGAGAATGGATTATTACCCGATGGTTGCAAACACTACAGCAAGCCTCACCACTATGAGTTGCTCGGCGCAGAATACAAGGATGTAACGGACATGGCTTTCAACATGGTAGACAGACGTTGCAAATTTTCAATAAATGTGAAGTATGCGCTATCTTCGTTCTTCTTCCGGCTACAGGAAATGGGAGTGTACTCATTCGAATCAATAACAGAAGATGCGGTATTGGAAGTGTTTTCCAAAGACAGAAAACCGAAAATGGGCCATTCGCTCAAATATTCGGTGGAATATGGGCTGAAAGCCTGTTTGCCTCACTATGGCAAATCCGTTGAACGTATAATCGCATACCTGCCGTCCATACCCAATATGCGGAAAAACATTCAATACCTTACGGAGCAAGAACTGACTGCTATCAGGCATACTTTAGAACACGATAGCACAATATCTCTACAGGACAAAGCCATCATAACCTTGGCCATGTACACGGGATTGCGTGGATGTGACATCTCTGCACTCACGCTTGACAGCTTCGATTGGGAACACGACCTGATAAAAATCACTCAGGCAAAGACGGGACAGCCCCTGACATTGCCACTCCGTGCCGTGGTAGGAAACGCTGTATTTGATTACCTGCTCAAAGAACGTCCCCGAAGCCCGGAACCATATGTTTTTCTTACAGTACAGGTGCCATACAGAAGGCTTCATACAAGCAATCTCGATGCTATATGCTCAAAAGTCATGTGCAAAGCAGGAATAAGACAAGGTGAAAATGAGAGAAAGAGTCTGCATCTGTTCCGCCACAATGTGGCAACGGCCCTGTTGCAGGGCGGTGTGCAGCAACCTGTCATAAGTGCCACCCTCGGCCATGCGTCCCCGGATTCTCTCGACCGCTACCTTAGTGCGGAATTCAAGAGGCTGAAGGAATGTTCATTGAGCATAGAATACTTTCCCGTAGGAAAGGGGGTGTTTGACGTATGAAAACTATTTCATTCCTATCCAACGCTATAGAATGGTATGAAAAATACCGCAAGGCTTCCGGGCGTAACAGCCATAGCTATGTCAAGAACGTAATACTGTTCGATCATTTTTGCGCAAGGGAATATCCGGGACAAACTGAGCTTACCCAAGAAATCGTGGACAGATGGTGCAGGCTACGTCCGACTGAATGCACAAACTCCTGCGTGTCACGTGTCTATCCTGTCTTGGACTTCATCAAGTACATGAACAAGCGTGGAATGACGAAAATTGACTTGCCGCAAGTGCCAAGGTCTGTGCCGAGGACTTATACGCCGCATCCTTTTACACACGATGAATTGAAACGCTTCTTTGACGCTTGCGACAACATAAAGCCAAGGCGTGGCAGACTCGCGGCCATCCAGCGCATGACACTGCCGGTGTTCTTCCGTTTACTGTACAGTTCAGGAATAAGGACAACCGAAGCCATCCTGCTGGAACGCGATGACGTAAACCTTGAAAATGGCGTGGTATCCATCAAACGTGGCAAAGGGTATGACCAGCATTATGTAGTCCTCCATGACACAATGTTGCCCCTGATGCGTACTTATGACGGAAAAATAGATGGACTGATTCCGAACCGCAGGGTGTTTTTCCCGACACCGGATGACAAGCCGCACCCTCCTGTATGGGTAACGTACCACTTCAAAGTGCTGTGGCAAAGCTGCAATTCATCCCGCGCAATCCCATACGAACTAAGGCACAACTACGCCATAGAGAACATAAACAGCTGGACACACCAAGGATTTGCCGTACATGACAAATTGCTGGCTCTAAGCAAGAGTATGGGGCACAGGCAAATAGAAAGTACATTGGCTTACTACTCTTTGACTCCGGCGATTTCGGACATAATGGCGTGTACCGACAATGAAATCAGCCAACAATTAACGCAAGACGATTATGAAAAAGAAGATTAACCCACAGGCCATGCAGATTGCCGCGTGCCTGCATGACTGGCTTGAACACCATGTGCCTTCCATCAAGGCGTGCAGCCGACATACCCTAAGAAACTACCATGTTTCCATGACGCTTTATGCAGAGTTCCTCAGAACGGTAAAAGGCATAACGCCCGAAACGTTGAATGCTGATTGCTTTTGCAAGAAAAACATTGAGGAGTGGATTGTTTGGATGAAAAAAGTCCGTAACTGTAGCCCGGCAACCTGCAATGTGAGATTGTCCGCCTTGCGCGCTTTTCTGAAATACCTATCAGATAATGACATATCATTCGTTTCAGTGTTCCTGCAGGCGGAGAATGTGCCGAATGAAAAAACTCCAAAAAGGAAAGTGATCGGGCTCAGCAAGTTGGCTGTTGACACGCTTTTATCCATGCCAAACCAAAGAACCGCCATTGGTTTTCGTGATTACACGCTTCTGCTTCTTCTGTATTCGACTGCCGTGCGCATCAATGAGCTTTTGACGCTGAAGATTTGCAATATTACCATGGACTGCGCAAAACCTCACATAATTGTCATAGGAAAAGGACGAAAGAGACGCCCAATACCTCTTCTGGCAAAGCCTGTTCAATATTTGAAGAAATACCTTACCGAGTGTCATCCTAATCCTGGCGATGCTGAAGCATTACTCTTCAGTTCAAAAAGCAGAGGTATATACACACCCATGTCTGCGGAAAATGTTAATAAAATGCTGAAAAGGTACGCAAAGATGGCGCATGGCAAATGCAGTGACGTTCCTTTGGACATACATGCGCATCAGTTCAGGCACGCCAAAGCATCCCATTGGCTTGAAAACGGCATGAACATTGCCCAAATCTCTTATTTGCTTGGGCATGAGAATATCCAAACGACAATGGTATATCTTGACATAACTACCGAACAAGAGGAAAAAGCATTGGAAACGCTTGAGGATGAAAACCAGAGGTGCGTTGGTAAGAAATGGAAATCGGCAAAAGGTAAAATGGAACTTGAGGTTTTCTTGGGTTTGCATAAATGACGAATGTGGGGTATTGTGCTTGTAATAAGTACAATGCCTCATTTCATAACAACTCACTCAATAAATAATCCGAACTATATTAAAATGCAACAAAATAAGAATCAGCAACTTGATGCGAAATTTAGGAAATTCATAAAAGTTCTGATAATGACATAAATCCAAAATTCCGGATTTGAGCCACATTTTCAAGAACTTAATGTTTCAGACACGCCACACGAGGGTTGCCGGTATAGGCAATACCAAAGGCTCGCAAAGGGCGATGAACCTGCTGTTTGCCATCCGTGACATTCAGCACCGGACAGGACGTGACCTCGGCGCAACATTCCTTTCGGGCACGGTAGTAGTTAACGCACTCACCGAGCTATATGTGATGTTCAAGTATCTTAGACCAAGAGAATTGCAACGTCAACAGATTTCTTGCTTCGATGCGTGGGCGGCGATATTTACGCAGAAGACAGCCGACTATGAACTGAACGTGACAGGTGCAATCAAGCGTAAAGAGCGTTTCCGCACCTACATCAAAGTGCCGGAACTGGCAATGTTCCTGCGTGAGATTACCGACTACCGCACCGCCGACATGATAAACCTCGATGTACCGGATAAAAACGTGCGCTTTCTTTCTCATGCGCCCACTATCCAGCAGGAGGAAATGATAGGCCGTCTGGTTTCCTTTGCACACAGCGGACAGTGGGAGGATTTGGGACTTGATACGCCCGAACCCGACAATCTCGATAAGGCTAAAATGTTGGTCGCTACCAACGTGGCACGGAAAATGGCTCTCGATATGCGTTTGTTGGGCGACAAGTTCAGCGACGATGCCGACAACAAGGCTTCAATCTGCGCAAGAACAATCTATGACTATTATGTGAAATCGAACGCCAACCGGGGTACGCAGTTCGTGTTCAGCGACCTCGGCACATACAAGCCGAATGAGTGGAACGTATATACTGACATTAAAAAGAAGTTGGTGAACCTCGGCATTCCGGCCGATGAAGTGCAGTTTATCCAGTGCGCCACCACCGAAAGGGCAAGAAAACGCCTGTTCGAGGACATGAACAACGGCAAGGTGCGTGTGCTTTTCGGCAGTACCACCATGTTAGGCACAGGGGTAAACGCCCAACAGCGGGCGGTAGCGGTGCATCATTTGGAGATTCCCTGGCGACCGGCCGACATGGAGCAGCGCAACGGCAGGGCGGTACGCAAGGGCAACACCGTGAAGCTGTGGGGCGGCAATGTGGTGGATGTGGTGATATACGGCACGGAAAAGACACTTGACGCCTACAAATTCAATTTGCTGAAAAACAAGCAGATGTTCATCAACCAAATCAATAACGGCACAATAGCCGTGCGCCGTATCGACGAGGGCGGCATGGACGAGGACAACGGCATGAACTTCGCCGAGTTCGTGGCTGTCCTTTCCGGCAATACAGATTTGCTGAACAAGGCAAAACTTGACAACAAGATTATGCAGTTGGAAAAGGAACAGGCCATTTTCAAGAAAGAACGCGTCCGTGCCGAGCGCAAAATAGCTTCCAATCGTGAAGAGGTTGAAAAGGCACGGCGTACAAAGGCCGGTTTCATCAATGATTGGGAATACTTCAACTCTTACGAGGGCACAAAGGTAACGCAGCTTCTCAACCTGCCACAAGCCACAACCGAGGAAACAGGCCGGGAATTACACCGCATCGCTAAAACCTACCGTAGCGGAGCGTATGGCACGATTGGTACGTTTGCAGGACTGAACCTGTTGGTACGCAGCGAGTACAGTATAACAGGGGTATTTGACCGCAACACGTTCTTTGTCGAGGGGACAAGCGGGCTTAAATACCGTTGTGGACTGACAGGTGCGTTACCGCTTGGCTTCGTGGAATCTGCTCAATATCCGCAGGCTACACTAAACAAATTGCCCTCACTTATTGAGAAGCAACAAAAGGCGGTGGAGCGGATTGAAAGCGAAATCCCCATATTGCAGGACATCGTTGACCGCCAGTGGAGCAAAGCCGATGAATTGGTAAAACTCAAACTGGAGTGCAAGGAGCTGCAGCGGAAGATTGACGAAAGTCTCAAGGATGCGGAACGCTCTCTAACCCCACCCGAAACACCGGCTACCGAATACGAACCTACAACCAAAGCCGCTTAAACCATACTCATATCTTAGCCTTTTCCCTCTGTTTGGTTGTGAGAACCCGGCAGAGGGATTTTTCTTGTGTTCCCCGATCTGACAGCGGCAATATCCGTTTATATGCTCCAAGAGGCTACTTTACTGTTATACAACCGATACTAAATGTAGTATATACTAAGGTTAGTAAAGTAGGATATTAGGAAATATCACATCGGAAATGATAGAATGCAACTACATTTAGTCAATCAGTATTTTAGTATAGTAGTAGATACTACAATACTAAAATATAAATAAGTAGTAAAATAGTATGCACTAATCGTAGTAAATACTAAAAATAGTAGTATCTTTGTATCAGATATAAAGATATGAAATTATGACAAAAATAATCGCAGTTTTGAACCACAAGGGTGGTGTCGGAAAAACGACTACTACCATCAATCTTGCTGCCGCATTGCAGCAGAAAAAAAAGCGAGTGTTGCTCATCGACATGGACGGTCAGGCGAACCTCACGGAATCCTGCGGTCTCTCCATCGAAGAGGAACAGACGGTGTACGGAGCGATGAAAGGCGAATATCCCTTACCGGCATTCGAGCTGGGAAATGGTCTTTCCGTTGTTCCGTCCTGCCTTGATTTGTCAGCGGCGGAATCCGAGCTTATCAACGAGCCGGGACGGGAACTGATACTGAAAGGCCTGATTGCAAAATTGCTTGAGAGCCGGAAATTCGACTATATCCTGATTGACTGTCCGCCCTCGCTGGGTTTGCTGACGCTGAACGCCCTCACATCGGCGGACTTTCTGATTATTCCGGTACAAGCACAGTTCCTCGCCATGCGCGGAATGGCGAAGATTACAAATGTGATCGAGATTGTCAAAACCCGTTTGAACCCGAATCTGAACATCGGCGGAATTGTCATCACACAGTTTGACAAGCGCAAGACGCTCAACAAGAGTGTAGCGGAACTCATCAGCGAATCGTTCTGCGACAAAGTGTTCAAGACCGTCATCCGGGACAATGTGGCATTGGCCGAAGCTCCGATAAAGGGTCTGAACATCTTTGAATACAACAAGAACAGCAACGGGGCAAAGGACTACATGGAGTTAGCAAAAGAAGTGTTGAAATTAAAGTAAAAACGATATGAGCAAAAGTGATTCATTGAAAAACGGCATGAGAAGCGGACTGGACGGCTTGCTGTCATCCACCGGGAAGTCCACGCAAAAGAAAGAACCTGCACCGGTCAAAACGGAAAAAGAGCCTGCTGTGCATTGCAATTTTGTTATCGACAAAAGCATCCATACCCGGATGAAATACCTCGCTATCGAAAAGAATATGTCGCTCCGAAATATTGTGAACGAGGCGATGAAGGAATATCTGGAGAAGCACGAGAAATAACCAGGGCGGCTTGCCGCCCAATCGACTTTTATACCAAATACCGCTATCTTATGACACACGTCCACAAGGTAGCGGTTTTCCCATTTATATCCCCTGACAGTTTACCTGTTCTATTCGCCTCTTATAGCTGCAAGGCTGCATTTCCCTTTCTATCCATTCCGCTTACCGCTTGTCCGGTCTCGTTCCTGCCATCGCCGGTTGGTTTTCCAGACGCAAATTTGGACTGCCGCGCTTGATTTCACCGCTTTGAAGTGCATTTCTCGTAAAATTCTTCCTTTCCTTGAAAGAGTAATTTTCCGGAAAAAGCGTTGAAAATAGCTTGTTCGTCAGTCCCTTGAAGCATCTGTAAATCCCAAGCGGTTCAGGCAGAAAAAAGAACCGAAAAGAGGGATAAAAAAGAAAATCAATTCAATAACAATTAAATTTTATGATTATGGCAACAACAGCAGCAGCCCAAGCAGTAGAGAAGAACATCACATCGGTAGCATTGGCAAACATTCAGCCAAGTAACTACAACCCACGCAAGAACTTTGACGAGACAAGCCTTGCGGAACTTGCCGAGAGTATCCGTCAGCAGGGAGTGCTTCAGCCTATCGGTGTGCGCCCCATTGCGGACAACCGTTTCGAGATTGTCTTTGGAGAACGCAGATACCGTGCTTCCCTCATGGCTGAATTGACGGAAATTCCGGCTACCGTCATGGAAATTTCCGACGAGACAGCCGAGGAAATGGCAATCACCGAGAACCTGCATCGCAAGGATGTTACCCCGATTGAGGAAGCCAACGCCTACCAAAAACTCATAGACAGCGGTCGCCACGATGTCCAATCCTTGACCGTGCAGTTCGGCAAGACGGAAGCGTATATCCGTACACGACTTAAATTCGTTTCCTTGATACCCGAAATCGCCTTGCTGTTGGAGCAGGACGAAATCACAATCAGTGTGGCAAGTGAAATCTGCCGTTATGGGGAAGAGATACAGCGTGAGGTGTACGACCAACATCTGAAAGAGGGAGTGCAGTACAATAGTTGGCGAGGCATGAAAGCCTCCGAGGTGGCACAGAGCATCGAACGGCAATATACCGCAGACCTCAATCGCTATTCATTTGACAAAACCCTTTGTCTTTCATGTCCCCACAATACCAATAACATGATGTTATTCTGTGAGGGTAGTTGCGGAAATTGCGCCAACCGTGCTTGCTTGGTGGAAATGAACACATCGCACCTTACCGAAAAGGCTATGCGGCTCATGGAACAGCACCCTGCCGTTCCCCTCTGCCACGAAAGCTACAATTACAATGAAGCCGTCATCGACCGACTTACCGCTATGGGCTACGAGGTGGAAAGCCTTAAAACCTATGCAACGAAATACCCCGAATGCCCCCAAGCTCCTCAAAAAGAGGATTACGATACCACCGAGGAATACGAGGAAGCAGAAAAGGATTACGAGCAGAAATTGAACGGCTACACCGAGAAATGCGAAGCAATCCGCACCCGAAGCGAAGCAGGAGAAATCTCCCTCTATCTCCGTATCGAGAGCAACGACATTACACTGTGCTATGTTGCAAATACCGCTACCACCGCAAACGGTACGGCAACCGAAATGCCGCTTTCACCTATCGAGAAGTTGGAAAAGCAGGACAAACGCAACAAGGAGATTGCCCTCGAAAAGACCGTTGAAGACACCAAAAAGCGGATTTTAGAGGTCGATATGTCAGAACGCAAATTTGGACAGGACGAGGAGAAAATGGTGTATTTCTTCCTGCTCTCCTCACTCCGCAAAGAGCATTTCAATGAGGTAGGCATTGAAGATAAAGGCTCTTATTACTACCTTACGAGCGAGGACAAAATGCGCATCATCGAGAACCTTACCGCCAAGCAGAAAGCCGTTATCCGCAGGGATTATCTGATTGCCAATTTCAAAGACGCATTCGGCAACAACGTCACTGCCTCCCTGTTGCTTGACTTCGCCCAAAAGCATATGCCCGAAGAACTTGCCAATATCCAAGACGGATATAATGGAGTGTACGAAAAGCGACACCAACGCATCGAGGAAAAGAAAGCCGCTTTGCAGGAACAAGCCACGCAGGAAGCGGAACAACCCGATGAACCGCAACCCGAAGCGGAAGCACAGACCGAACCGCAAGCGGAAGAAATAGCTGCCTGACAAATGTTGTCATAACGGATAGGGGGAGGGAGAAATCCGCCCTCTATTCATTTTTGTATGCTCCGGACAAAGGACCCAAGTACCTCTTTTAACTTTCTGACGAACCCGTCACCACCCGCCCTTCCTCCATTCATAACGTCCGTTCCCTCTCTTTTTTACCATTTTCAACTTCCCTTTTATAACGTTTCCCCGGCTTCATTCCCTGTCAGTCCGTCCCGGTTTGGTTTTATCAGATGCAAAGGTCGGCCGTCGCGCTTGATCCGGCGGCTTAAAGTGAATTTCCTGCAAATTCTTCCTTTCCTCAGAAAGAGTAATTGACAGGAAAAGCCTTCCGTATGAAGCTGTACCGACAACCGTGTACCGCATCCATAAAATCCCAAAGCGGTTCCGACAGAAAGGAATCGAACGGAGGGAAGAAAAAAACAAATCATTAAAATTCAAGATTATGGACAATATCAAGGAAAGCAAGGAGTACCAGCTCGCCAAAGACTGGGAAAGAGCAGTGAACGATTACGGCTTCAACCCCAAACGGTTTGCAGCCGCTATCCCCGAAATGCACCCCACACTGCAGCAAAGCCTTTACCGACTGGTCAAGGAGTGTATCGTGGTCATGGCGGACGAGACACGCAACTACGATGACCGCAACCGTGCATCGCACGAGGAAGCGAAGTGCATCATGGAATACCTCAAGGTTCACGGGAAACACATCCCATTAAGATAACAGACGTATGAAAACGAAAGAACTACAATTTGACGGCAATATCTACATCTGCCGTATCGTGAAATCCAACGAAGGTGAAGAACTACTTATCGGCTCTACCGCTCTGCTCGATGCACTTCATCCGGGCAGTTTCGAGGACGAAAACGAAGGTTTTGCAAGTAAGGAAGCCGAACAAATATATGACGAGGTTTTCTTTTTTACCGATGCGAAGACCCTCAAATTACCGGACGATGAACTCATCACGGAATTAAAAGAGGATAACCCCGAATGGTTCAACTAAAACAAGTCAACAATCATCTAAACAACAAAATCATGAACAAAGAGTATGTAATGCACATTGCACAGACCATCAAAGAACAGTTGGTATCACTTACACCCATGCCCATTCTCATGTCGTGGGGAATCGGCGAGTTTGTCGCTACGGTATTCCGGGAATTGCCGGCACTGCGGATCAAAGTAAACGGACGGTTACACGCCGGATATGTCGTTATCGCTCTCAACGGCTCCGATTATTATGAAGTATATCTACTGAAAGAGAACGGTGCGGAGTGCGTCAATGAGGAAGTATGCTTCGACGAGTTGGGCGATGTCATTGACCGAGCCGTCGAAAGCGGTACAGACAAAGAGGAATACGATAAATTCTGCGACCGGCAACTTGCCGAACTTTTAAGCGGTACACGAGCCTAAATAAGTGAACTACCATATAAATAACACTGCCCTCATTTTCACGCGGGCAGTGTTGTTTGTATGAGGTTGGATGCGTCCAAGCCGCAATATCCTATTATAAACTTACTTTTGAAATTCTTGTTCCACTTTTACCGTTACATACATCTGGTTACGGCTTGTGGGATTGTCCGGCTCCGTCATTTCCAATATCCCCCTTGTAGTTCCTTCGGTAAATGTTGCCGCCCTTGCCACTTGGCAAAGACGAGTCTGATACGGACACCGGAATACGAAAAATACGGAATAATACCCACGCGGCACCATAATATGTTGACATTCCGTCCTGTATCTCCTGTATTTTTTCGTACCTTTGCGGCACAAAATGTATATATATGGAACAACAGGTTATCCCATCGGATTATACACAATATGCAGAGGCAGTAGAGATAATCAAACATGCCATCGAACGCTGCCGGTATAGAAGTGCGGCTGCAGTCAACAAAGAAACTCTCTCGTTGTATTTTGGAGTGGGTAAATTCGTGTCTGAAAATTCCCGCATCGGCTGTTGGGGTACTAAAGCATTGCCTACCATATCAAAGCTCCTTCAACGGGAGTTGCCCGGTCTGCACGGCTTTTCTGAATCGGGGTTGAAACGGATGCGCTCATTCTATGAAGAATGGAGGACATTCTTAATTCGTCCAACAGTGTTGGGCGAATTGGAAAACCATTCGTCGAAAAAGGGTACGGATCTAATTCGTCCAACGCTGTTGGACGAATTAGATATTGACGAGCATCTCCTGCTGCAACTCATCGGGCAACCGTTCAATACCGAATTTACTTGGGACGATTTTGTCAAGATCAGCTTTTCGCATCATATCGAAATCCTGACCCGTTCAAAAGACATCGCGGAACGGTTGTTCTATATCCATTGTGCCGCTCAAAATGCGTGGTCATTGTCCTCTCTCAAAAATTACTTGAAAGAAGACATCTATTCAAATCGCGGCTCTTTGCCAAGCAACTTCCTTCAAGTGCTGCCCGAAGCCACTTATGCCGTAAAAGCGGCATTGGCGTTCAAGGATGAGTATATGCTCGAAATGGTTAATTTGGAGAATGTGGGAGAACGTGAACAGGACTGGAACGAAAAGGTCATCGAAAACCAAATCGTAGCCAACATCAAGCAATTCATCCTCCGTTTTGGAAACGACTTCACTTTTATCGACAGTCAGCATCGCCTGATAGTTGCCGGAGAGGAAATGTTTGCCGACCTTGTATTCTTCAACAGGGAGCTGAATGCCAGCGTAATCGTCGAGCTGAAACGGGGCAAGTTCCGTCCGAATTATCTCGGACAGCTTAGTGGCTATCTGACTGTATATGATATGACCGACAAGAAACCGCACGAGAACCCTTCAATCGGTATCGTCTTGTGTCAGGATGCTAACCGCCAATTTGTCGAAATCATGGTGCGCGACTATGATAAGCCTATGGGCGTGGCGACATATCGCACAGCCCAAGAAATGCCTGAAAATCTACGCAAGACTCTACCGGACATCGACAAATTACAGAATTTGCTGTCCGAAAATGATTCCCAATCGGAAACTGTCAGATAATTCATTTACGTCCGCAAAACCGGCTTTATGCCCACAAGATTTTGGGTAACTGAAATTGAATATAAAAATCCCTGCAATAACCACGAAATTATTGCAGGGATTTTGATTTATTTCGCCCCACGCTTGTTCAGTACATCCGCTATCATGTCTTTTACGTCCTGTCCGACTTGTATGAAATTTTTATACAAGATGCGTTCCCGTTCCTCCCTCGACTTGAAAGTGTAGAACTTCGGTAGAGGTACATAGGCCGCTTCCTCCGCTTTTATCTCCCTCATATCGAAATCCGTCTTGCAGAAGAACTTTGTAGTCTTGAACTCTTCCGATTCCTGAATGTTCATCGAGCCTCCCGTACCGGTTTTCGTCTTCACGAAATCCCTGGCCGTCTGTCCGCAAATCCATCCCGTCGCCATATCCGAAATTTTCGAGGCGGGTACAAGGCTGTCCATGTTCTCATTGAGATTGATACTCGTTTTGTCCCGGTCGATGGTTACACCTTTCTTAACTTGTACCACTTTACCGAAAATGTCATTCGACAGCCATTCCAATGTCTCTTTCGAGCGAGCCGAACCGCTCACCACGTTACCCACCGTCGTGATGATTTTTTGCATTCCCACTTTTCCGTAGTCAGCCTCCAACTGCGGCAACTCCTGAAAACCCAATGTCACGCTTACCTTGTTGCTTCTCGCCGTACCTATCAGTCGGTCTATCTTGTGGAAATACAGTGTCGGCAGCTCATCCACGATGATGCTGACCGGAATATTCTTCCCCTGCCCGGTGTTCACACGGGTAACGAGACGGTTCAATATCAGAGCGTTCAACGCTCCGATGATACTTTCCATTTCCGGATCGTTGGCTATCAGCAGATAACTGGGTGACTTGGGGTCACTAACTTTCAGGTCGAAGTCGTCCCCATCCTTGTGGAATATCCAGTAGGATTCTTTGGTGGCCAAACGGCTGGTATAGACACGCAGCGTACCTATCATACCTTCCAACTGCTCCATCGCCTTGTTCTTGAAGGCCGTCTGGAACGGGCCGAGCAACGGCGCGACCTCGTTGTCCGTCTCCAGTACCTCAAAAATAGTCTGGTAGCTCTCATTGAGAAATGAAAGGATATGCGGCATATCCGAGTATTTTCCCAGCCAATAGGCAGGTTCCACGATGCTGCCACCCTCACGGTCACGAACGACACCCGTCGGCTTCCAGAACTTCGTCTGCGGATCTTGCCGTTTCTCCGCATACAGTTTCTTTCCGTTTGCATCGTAGGGTTCCCGCTCGTAGTTCACGAAAAAGTAGATACAGGCGGCAAGAAAGTTCACGGCAGAAGTCTGAAAGAACTGGTCACTGCCTCCGCCTCCCTCTTTCTTGCCTTTCTGCAGGGATTCCAACAGGGTTTCCGCCGTTTCGCTTGCCGCCGCAAGATTATTGATGTACTTTGCCTGAATGGGGTTCACCCGTTTGCTGTACTCCACATCCACGAAGTTGATGATGTTGAACTTACATCCTTTTGGCACTTTGCCGAGCTTCTGGTTTTTCTTGTAATGATAGTAAAGTTTAGTGGCAAGTGTCGGAAATTTGTAGTCATAGACCACCATCGCAAAGCCCTTGGCACTATGTTGGCGGATGAACGGTTCTATGATGCTGAACGTCTTACCGCTGCCCGGAGTTCCGACTACCCATGTTCCTCTGAAACAGTTGCTTATCGACACCCATCCCTTGCGAAATTTACCTTTGTAATAGTACCGCATCGGTATATTCACGCTATACTGGTTCTCAACCTTCTCTTCGCTCTGCTCGAAACTTTCATTCTCGAAGTTGAACCGGTCTTTACCCAGTCCCTCCTTTATGAACTTCGAGATGTTATCCAGTGCGATATGTACCAATATCACACCGACAAGCGTGGTCGCCATGTAGAAGATGATATTTAGTGGCAACGTGTAGAGCCTCGTTTCCATCGGATGATGGTACAACCACACGGAGAACACAATCAGGAACAGTCCGCTGATTAGCGGATATAACACCTGTCTCCGGGCATCGAACTCCAGATGCTTCTTGTTCCTCGTGCCGATACAGGTGATGCAGATAAGCAGGAACGTCGCAATCTTGCTGTACACAAGATTACCGTCATTGTAAATCATCCACCGCTTGATGCGCCCGTGAATATCAATCAGTATGCCACCCCAGTGGTCGAGCATGGCAGGGTCGATGGCATACTCGAAGAACTCCATCAGCACGGAGATATAGATGACCGCACGGAATATCTTGTAGAACCCTTGTAATTCTTTGCTTTCTTCCATTGTCTTTGTACTTTCCCTCTTTTCGTTCCTACCTGTTCAGTGTGATAATCGGCCTCACCTTGTGTGCCTGTATCTTCGGGGTCTCCTGCATCGCACCGCTTCCTGTGGAGTAAAGCCATGCTTTCGCCGTCTCTTGTCCGGACACTTCCGTCGATGTCCAGTACCAGCAGTCGTTTTCATCCAACGGCAGCGGATGGCCGCCACACCGTTCGATGACAGGATTGACGGTTTCCCGGACGGCATACAGCAGCCGCATTTGTGCCACCGACGGGATATAGGCACTCTGTCCGTACCGCCACAGGTCGAAGACCGCTTCCGCCATAGGCGAAGCCGTCTCCCTTGTGTCGTACAGCGAAAAGGTGTTCATGTTCCCGTCCAATGCCCCGATGTCGGCCGACGTCCCTTGTGCGACACCGAGGCTGTCGGCGAATGCCACCGGAGCGATGTCCCACAGGTAAACCGCATAGCCGTTCCCTTCCGTACCTTCACGGCGTTCGGTATCAAAGACAACCGCTATTGCCCGCTTCCCCGATTGTTCATACTGCGCATAGGACAATGCCGTGCCGTCCTCGCAGAGAATATGCCCCGGACGTACCGCCGTATCGGGTACGTCGATATGAGCGTCACAGGCAGCGCACAATACCGCCGCCACTGCCATTGCAAACCATTGAATCTTTCGTATCATGTCATTTCCGTTTTTTGTTTTTCCTTTATTTTATCGGCAGTTTTACACCCAGCACGATACCTGTCCGCAGCAAATCCGCCCCTTTTATCATCATGTCACTCTTGACCTGCCAGAACAGTGTGCATCCCGACCGCAGTACATAATTGTGCTCGTAACCCACATGGATTCCGGCAAGAAACTTGTTCGTGTCGCTTCCTGCCGAAGCTCCGATACGCAAGTTGCCGTAATGGTTGCGTCCACGCACCACACAAGGTTTGTACGCCACACCGAAACCATAAGTGCGGTAGTTGCGCCAGAAGGATTCCGGACAAATATGACCGCAAGATTTACATTCCGTCCATTTCAGATAGCCGTTGGCGAAGAACTCCCACGCATGACGGTAGTTCATTTCATGCTCGTAAGCAAGCGTTACGTCCATGCCGTTCTCATACAGCAATCCCACGCCGAGCGAGAGGCGGCCGCCGTTGCGTTGCGCATGGGCATTGGTGGCAAACCCTATGCAGACAAGCATCAGTAACAAAACTATTTTCAACGTCTTTTTCATCGTCATTCCTCCTCCAATAAAGCTGTGTTAAATGAATCAGCCGACAGCACATCCTCGTAGTCGATGTTAAGGCTGATATTGCGCCCGCTGATTTGTTGTTCCGTCATTTCGATGGTCAGCAGCTTGTCGTTCGGAAAGGTCATCTTTTTCACGACAATCACATTCCGGTAGCCGTGCTTGAACGTCTTGCCATGTTCCAATACCAGGGCAGGCGTCAGCTCGATGGTCTGCGCGTTAGTTGCCTTCGAAAGTTTCTTGTCCGACAGTTTCACCCGTATCTCGTCGATGTCGAAACGGATGTTCGTTTTGTTCTCGATGGAAAAGTCGATGAAGAAGTAGTCGCCCACCGAGTAAATGTTGTTCAGGCGCATTACCATTCGGTGCGCCTTGGTCGCCACGTTGCGGATTTTCGCGGGCGAGTTCCACACCCGTCTTGCAAAACGCACCATGTCGGCTGTGGACATCGAGACCGTAGGATTGTTGTAGGCATCCCGTTCCTGTAGCTGAATTTCCTTGTCTGCCACCGCCTCGCTTATCCGCGTGGTGTAGATGAGTGCATACTGCGTGCGATAGCGTTCCGTTACGATGGTGACGATGGCCAGCACTTCACCGTCCTCGTGTCCCGTCTCTTTGGGCTTCAACCGGATGATGTTTTCAATGGGTTGGTCGCCCGCCACCTTGTCGGTGGAAATGTCCACGAAGCGGACCGGCTCCGATGCTGTGATGACGGTCGTTACCTGTTCATTGACCGTCAGCCGTTCCATCTCTTCGTATGTACGCTGAGCCTGTGCGTCCCGTGCGGCAAAAAGTCCAGCCGCCAGAAGAAATGCCGTTACAATTATTTTCCTGTTCATATCGTTTCTGTTGATATTTTTTATTTCTTTATTTCCCTTATTTCGCTTTCTTTAATCCCATGACCACGTTCCAGTTCCTCCCGAATCCGTCGTCCGGCAATTTCGCAATACGTCGGCTCAATCTCGAATCCGATGTAATGCCGTCCCGTGCGGATGGCGGCAATGGCGGTCGTACCCGAACCGATGCAGTTGTCAAGCACCACATCGCCCTCGTTGGTATAGGTGCGTATCAGGTACTCTATCAAGGCTACCGGCTTCTGTGTCGGATGATAGAATGCTCCTGTCTTGTGTTCCTTGGGTATGGAAATGACAGAGGTCGGGTACTTGTCTTCGGCAACACGTACCGGAGCCAGTTTCATTTCACCGTAACAGCGGTTCGTGAAACCGTCCGTCTTGCGCCGTCCATGATTTTTCCGTTCCGGTGGACACGGCATCATCTGAGGATGATATACCGGCTGACGGTCGTAGAACACGATGATATCCTCATGCTGGCGTAGCGGCATCCGGTTGGCATTCAGGTGACCCGTTACCCGGTCTTTCCGCCACACGAGGTTATACCGCCACATCCGGGGTTGCGAGAGCATGAGCCGCGCCGAGAAGATGCCCTGCGCAAAGAGGATAACGGGGCTTCCCGGCTTGGTAATCCTGCGGTACTGTTCCCACAACGCTTCGAGCGGTATCTGCCTGTCCCAGTGTGCCGCCTTGTTGCTACGGTTCAACACGCCGTAAGGCAAATCCGCTATCACGGCATCGACACTGCCGTTCGCCATGAGCTTCATGCCCTCGATACAGTCCATATTATATATGTTGTCAATCTCTATCATGTTTTCCGTTTTTACTGTTTCTCACGTCCGTTCACCAGATAGACGAAAGTGCCGTATTTCAGCTTTACCTTATTCTTTTTGATAGCCTTGCCGATGGCGTTGCTCGTTTTCTGGTAGGCATTCGTAGCAGCTTGCATTCCCCATTGCGAGAGACTGTTGCCGTAACTGCCGGTATTCATGTTCAGATTCCCCGACACCGCACCGCTTGCCACATCCTTGCTCGTTTCCCGGAACTGGCTGTTCGGTACATAAAGCCCTTCCATGCCGTCCGTATCGTAAAGGGACAGGCTGACCTTCACCAGTTCGTCCTCGATGAGAATGCTGGTGATGTTCCCCTTCACACGCCCCGACGAGAAGCCGCTCATGGTGGCATACAGATACGACCCTCGTTTGACCACGCACTCGTTGATCTCCACGTCGTCGAGCAGACGCAACCGCACACGCGAGCCGTCCATCGCCTTGATGTCCTCGTCGATAATGGCCTTTATCAGTTTCGGTTCACGGGCATTGACCGCAAGCGTATTGAAGTAATCCGAAGCCGTCTTTACCTTGCGTACCACTTCGCTGGGCGGTTCGTTCTCTGACGGGGCTTTTACCGAACGGCTCTCTTCCTCTATTTTTCCCTTGACCTCTATGGTTGCCGTCGTGGGTTGCGCCGATGCGGTACTGTCCGTATCGGTCGCCGGTAATACCTCATTGCGTCCTCTCAACCTTGCTTCGGCAAGGGCTTTCTCCAGTTCCGCGAGAGCTTCTTGCTCGCGTGTCTTGGCATCGGCAATTTGCGCTGCCGCAGCCTTTTCCTGCTGTTGCTCATCGAGCAAGGCGATGTCGTCCACCGTGTATTGCGATTCATATTCTTCCTTGTTGTCATCGGGTTCATCTCGTTCTATGTTATCCACTGCGGAATAATCCTGTATCTTACCCCATGATTTGGCCATGTTCTCGTACTTGCTGCCTATGCCGTCACCGCCTTTAAGCCGGGCATCCGGCAAATCGGGGTTCAAAAACTCCGTTGTCTGCAGCGTCTTGTCCGGAATCTCCGCCGTTTCGGTATGAAACAGGTCGAAGATGAAGTACGATGCAACCAGAAGCGGGATATACAGGACAGCCGGAAGCATATACTTCGGCTCCCTGAAATTGATTTTATCAAATATCTTCATCATACATCTTTTAATTGAGTTGTACATACTTGCCTTCAATGCTGCAGTTTTTCAGCACTTCTGCGTTTTCCACTCCGAATGCGATCAGGATGCTGCCGCAACCGGGAGAATCGCCGCGTGTTCCGTCCGGGCGGTAAAACCGGATGCGGTGGCGCAGGAATTTCATGCCCGTCGCTTTCTCGAAAATGACGTCCTGAAACATTTTGGAATCGCAACGGTTGAACAACAGCGCGATTCCGTTGCCGTGTTCCGCCAGCTTTCGGACAAACTGTTCGATAAGGGGACGCGAGTACGGAGGATTGAGCCATACACGCCCTTCCCATTTCAGGGACAATCCGTTCATGTTCCGGTCATACATGACTTCGGCGGTCGGCCACAACGGACGGACAGGGGCGCAAGGGTCAAGGTCGAACCTGCCTAACGCTTTCAACACTTCCTTCGGGGTGTACCATTCGTCCGACGAGCGGACTGATTTTTCAAATCGTGTATTCATAAGCACTCCTTTATTGCGGTTCATATTTCTTGTTCTCGTTCCGATTTTCCCTTATTTCACCCCCTTGCAGCCTCTTGTGTCTTTCCCGTAGCACCGAATCCTGCATTTCCGTCGCCGTGCGTGTCGGCCGGCTGTTGCGGTATGCCATTGTAATGCGATAGATGTTCCAAGTGAACCCTCCGATAGCGAAACCAAAGACGATGACCAGAAAAAGTATCCGGTGTGCGTTGGCGAATCCCTGCACCTTGGCGGCAGCCTTGTCAATGCGTGTCGCTTGGGCGAACTTTCGTCCAGCGGACACCTCCCGCTCGTAACGGTCTTTGTATTTCGGATCGTTCTTGTCCGGCATCTTTTCACCGAAGAGCATCCGCCTGAATCCCTTGATATTCATAAATTCCGTTGTTTAGTAGTTGATCTTCGTTTTCTGTTCGATGTCCTTGTTCAGCAGGGTTCGCCAGTTCACGATAAGCAATCCGTGCGGGTTGTTTTCTGTTCGGGGCACACGCTTAAGTTGCCCCGCCGTGACCAGTTCCCGCATGAGGATGTTGCTCCGCCGCTCAATGCGTTGCCGTCCGTAGTAAGTGAACTCCATCTTCCCCTTGTTGAAAGCCACGCTGTCACAATAGATGGAGAACACCGAACTCGTACCCAAAATGTTGGAGTAGAAACCCTTTTCCTTGAGCGTGTTGTATTGTGCCAACCCCGTCTCATCCACCAGATACATCGCTTTTTCCATCGTATAGCGGATGTATTTGTCATCCGGCGGTAACGTGAAAAAATAATGGTGGAACATTTCCACATGGCTTTTGGCTTCCACGTCAAGCGTTTCGTCCATTGTCGTGCGGTTCACGAGGATAGGCACGTTGCCGTCCAGCACATACACCTTCTTCTGCGCATCCGAGACCATCGTCCGGGCTGTCCAGATACTTGACAAGCTGATGATGACACATCCCACGAGAAAAGCGGTACAGATGATGCCCACCAGTCTTATTTTGTTTTCCAAATTCTTGATGACCATCGGTTATTCCCTTTTACCGTTCAACATCTGTACATATTCCGTGTGCAGCATGGGTATGACCGCATCCCGAAGTTCCGTCAAAAGATTCTCGAACTCCGCCGAGAATATCTCCACGTAATAGCCCTGCATCTCCACGTGGACAAGCACCCACCAGATTCCTCTTTTGCGCTTACCTGCGTTCCGCTGCAGCAGGGCAAGACGCAGCTTGTACGTCAGGTACGTCACCAAGGGGGCGATGTACCGGTCGTCGTACTCGAAGGCTTCGTCCAGTTCTTCATACTGCGGGTCGATGCGGTGGTTTTCCGCCACCTCGCAAACCTCTTTTCTCGCTCGTTCCTGTGCAAAGGACATGAATTTCTCATCCTTGCACCAACTTTTGATTTTCTCTTGCAATTTCATGTTGTTATGATTTTTATTGGGTTTATATTATCTTTTGCGGATTATCTCATGATGCCGCCCAACCCTCCGGTTGCCGTCATCTTCGCCTGCTGTGCCACGCCCTCGCCGAAGTTTCGGGTAGAGAATGCCGTGTCGCCCTCCGGTATCATCCATGCCGCCAAGTCCGGAACAAGGTTCAGGCACTTGAGGGCTACAATCGAAGCCGCCATCAGGTAGCCTGCCGAGAAGAACGAGTTTTGCAGGTAGGCGGCCATCGTCTGCTCGCTGGCGGTTATCGCCGTCAGGTTCTCGATTTGGATACATAATACAATGTCAAAAAGCAGCAGCACATAGAAGCCCACGAAGTAGAGCATCGCCCCGTAGAAATGCACCGTCAGATAGCGTGTCAGCCACTTCGCCCAAGCACCTTCCCATTTCGGCAGGATACTGAACGCCCACTGTATCGGTCCGAAAATCGTCAGCATTCCCAACAGGATTTGTTGGCAGTAAATCGTCGCCCACCAACCGATTCGGAACACCACGAGGGCAATCAACATGATGATTTTGTCTATCCCCACGATGACACCTGCCGTCAAAGATGTGAACCACAACTTCGCCGCATCCTTTTCCATGCTCGTCACTTCGTCCACGCCGGTCTGCTCCATTGTCGCCTCTATCAGATTGGGATCGGATGTGCCCGTGTGGGCGACATCCGCCTGCGCCTGCAGGTTCGTGTACATCGTGTCACGCACATGGATGAGCTGTTGAACTTCCTCGAACCTGTCCGATATCTGTGAAGCTTCAGCTTCGTACAAGTCATGGGTGTACGACCCGATGCAATTCGGGATGTAGGACAGAAAGTCCAGAAAACACCAGTTGTTCCGGCTGCCCGCCATACCCGTGTCCGCAGGCGGATACCACCAGCAGATGATAATCGACACGGCAAGCGGCCTAAACAGCTTCATAACGTCCAACGGCTCGTGCTTTACCATCATCTTGTAGGCGATACCTGCCGCCATGACGATGGAGAACAGTGCCGCGAGTGCCATGCACATCTGCAATATCCACCAGAACGGTCCCTGCGCCCCCGTAAAGGTGGCGTCCGTCAAGAACTCGTTGGTCTGAAAGATGACATCATCTATTTCCTCCTCCAACAGGTTGATGCCGAAATCCGAAAGTATATCTCCGTTTGCCATAGCCCTGTCTTTTTATTTCCCTCTGTTTACACTCTCGTTGTCATCTTCGCCGTTTCCGCCCGATTGCGAGCCACGCACCGCAAGGCGTGATTCCTGCCACCGGCTCATGGCATTACGGACAATGCCACCCTTATGCAGGGTACGGTTGTCCGTTGCGTTCAGCAGTGCGCTCGTTGCCGTTGCGTTCTGACGCTTGGCAAGGTAGCCCACTAAAATCTCGTTCTGCCGTGCCACGTCCTCGTAAATGCGCAGGTACTCCTTCTTTCGCTGGGCATTAGGCATATAGGCGTTTTTCGTAGCGTCGATGGCACACTGATAGACATGGTAGTATTCCGTCCATCGTTCTTTGTCAGCCGGAGTGCCGCCGGACAGAAGAATACGGTCGATGTTGCGCCGGAACCGTTCCATCTGTCCGCTGACCTTATCGCCCTCGGCGAGCCATGCAATGTCCACCTGCCGGTCGGCGACGTTCAACGCCTCGACCTTCGCCCGCTTGACCAAAGCCGAATCAATGGCTTCCGCTTCGTCCACCTGGTTGTAGAGATTGATACCGGCAAGCGTGCGGAACGAGAGCTTGTTTTTGGCCGCCGCCGACTTCTTGTACCTGTTATGCAGCACGGAATAATAGAGGTCGGGCGAGAGTGCGCCCGTACCCGTTTCCATGACCGTTACCTGATTCTGCTTCGGCGAATCATGGTTGTACGTTACATACTGTGCGTGTACGGCTGTCGTTATGGTGACCGCCACCGCCATGAGTAAAAGTTTTCTGTTCATATTCTTCTCTTTTTGTCGTTAATAATCCAGTCTTCCGGCTCCGCGCCAACGCCCGAAGGCGTCATCGAGAATCTCCCGCGTGGTACGGGAGCGATATACCTTTGCCTTCCAATAGCCGATACGCACCTGTATATACCGCCATGTCTCGAAATACGCACGGTTCAGATGCCGCTCGATGTTGTCCAATGAGCGGTTGATGGCCTCCAACACCATCAGCAGGTCGGAGGTCGAGCAGGCTGCCGCTCCGGTGGCATACAGTACGAGGTCACTCACGGACTTGTAGAGCTGTTCCCCCTCACGGGCAATCGCCCTCAGCCCCCTCGCATTGATGGAGATAATCAGGGTATCTGCGGATTCGATGCGTCCCCGTTTCAAGATCTTCGCATTGAAATCCTCCAACAATGATTTATAGTCGCCGATACGGTCGCTGACCGATGTGTAGGTATTCTTGACGTTCAGCACCGTGCGCAACGACTGGTACATGACGTCGATAACATCGAACGCACGGGTGTACCGGTCAAGGTCGATATTCAGTTCTTTATAGCTCCCGACTTCCTTACTGCTGTACTCGTGCAACAGTTTGTTGCTGTACTCCAAGGTACTGCGGGCCAACAGCAGACTGCGCTGCTTCTTGTGGTCGTTGATGTAGGCTTCGACGGAGACTATATCGAAAGTCCACTGCGCCTTGGCGATACCGGGCAGCAGGGCGAACAGCACGAGGGCTATCCGTATGGTTCGTTTCATGGCCGCACCTCCTTTCCGCCATTTCTGTTATTTCCGTTTCGGAGTGTCCGTGCGTTCTCCACCCAGCGGTCATGGCATTCCTCCACGAGTGTCAGCCTGCGGCCTTCGTCCGTGTCCAGTCCGGGCAGCACATCCTTCATCACGTCAAGGATGCTCCGTTTGTAGTGCATCATCTTTTCCAGCGATACCAAGTCGGCATATATCTTGGTGATTCTGCTGTCCACCTCTCGCGCTATCTCAAGGCGGTCGCTCGACCACAGCAGATGGTACACGTCGCCTGATGGCGTTTCCTCCGTCGGTGCGCTGCGGGCGTATTCCGTCGTGATTTTACAGGACGGATGCTCACGGGCGATTTCGGCTATCCGGTCGTTTACCAGTTTGGCCTTTTCCGCATCCGAAAGTCCCGGATCAAGGGTCAGCACGTCGGCGACGTGCGTGTCCGTATAAGCCGAGGTGAGTTCCCACTTGATTTGGATAATGGCACGGTGTATTTTTATGCCGAGAAAATATTTCGGCTTACGGGCAATGGAGACCGCAGCCTTGAATGTGATGATGCCGTTGATGTTCGGCATGGCCGCCTTGCGTACATACGAGTAGCCGTTCCATGCTCCGCCGTCCTGCCAAGTAAGACCGTATGCCGCCTTGCAGTCGTGCATGATGGCAGGGATGCGGTAATAGTCGTCCGTCGCCACGCTGTTGTCGTCTGCGGCTTCCGATTTCGCTTGGGTATAGTCGGACTGTTTCTTTTTCCACTCCGCGAGTTCGCCTTTCAGACGGTCTGTCTCCGTCTTGTTTGCGTTGTACTGTTGACGGTAGGCCGCCGCATCCTCGATGCTTGCCGTACTGATTTTTTTCAGCAGGACAGCGTTCTCGTTTTCCAATGTCCCGATTCGTGCTTCAAGATTGGCGACCTGACTGTTCGCCTCATTCAACAGCGCATCCAGTTCCGAAAGGTCGAGGTTATTTTCCGTCACCGAGGTCTGCATGGCGCACTCCTTGGTATGGGCGTTCAACGAACTACCGCATTTACGGCACTTGTACTGTGTCGAACCTTGTCCGAGCGTAACCCCGTCGGAACAGGTCACGCTGATGGTCACGCTCTCGCATCCCTTCAATTTGGCGGCGTCCGTTGCTTGGTAATAGTTCCGCGCACCGGAAGATATATAATAGGTGTAGCCGTCCTCGTTTTCGTTGAACTCCGCAAGCCGGACATTCAGTTGCGCCCGAAACGTGTTCAAGTCCATCGAGTAGGAATCGAAGACTTCCTCATAGACGACCTCTTCTTTGTTCCAGCTTTTGCTCACATGGATTTCGTATGCGTATGCCTTTTTGGTCTGCTTGTTTTTCTTGCTGATGATGTAAGCACTCATCCAATAGTTGATGCTGTAGTTGAACCCGTCGTTCTGGTCGTTCAACTGTCGCACGCGGCTTCTCGACCAGCCGGCATATCCTTCCGAATTGGCAAGTACCTGTTCCCGTTGCGAGGCGTTGGGATAGAAATTCGGGTCGCTCGTGTTGAACCGCACCCATGCGCCCCCGTTCAGGATGCTGTTGTCGTCCGTCGGAGGATAGTAGTCGCACAGCGATACGCTCCCTTGGTCACGCCGGGCAATGTACCACCGCTGCGTGTAATAGTTCCCCATCGCTTCGTCCAGGTAGTCGGTCATCCACGCCGTAAGATTGTAGTTGCTGAAGTTGAACAGACCGGCTACGTTATCCGGACCACCCACCATGTCAATCAGCAGGCCGCCGATGTCATGTTCCGCCTGCTCGAATAGACTCCCGTAGTGTTCATACAGGTTGCCGATTTCTTCAACCTTTCCGCCCAGCAGGTCATGGAACGAGCTGCTTTGCAACAGGGCGTCACCGAGATTGGCAATGCCAGCCGTTGCAAGACCGACACCCGTGTTATAAAGGTTGTCGAGGTCGCTTCTCAGATTCTCGTGCGTGAAGTTGCCCGGTATGCGGGCGAAGTTGTCCATCATCCGCTGCCAGTCGATGTTTCCCGTTTCGGATAGCTTCAGCAAGGGGGCAATCTCCGGATTGATTTCGAGAAAGGCGATGTCCGAAAAGGTCAGCGTGCTGTTGGTCACCACGCTCTCGAACTGCATACACAGGCTTTTGGTATCATCGCAGACTTTCATCAGGTAACTGCCCCAGTAGATAGCCGTCTGCGGCGAATGGAGCATCTGCTTCGCCACCACCCATATCTTGGGCATGATTTTCTCCGCCACCATCCGGTAGATGCGCTGGTAGTAGTAGTTTTCCGTGCGGCTGTTCCAGATGCCGAGGTCGCTCAGGGCTTTATGCTCCAAGAACTTGGCGGCGAATATCCCGGCGGTAGCGACCTCCGCTGCCGTGTAGTGCTTGAGGATGTCATCGACCTGCTCCCGGTAGTACCCTTCGGCGACCGCTTCCGTACCGAAAGCGGCCACCATCACCGCAACGGTACGGGTGTCGTAGTTCACGCTGTAATACTGGGCGTGAACCGTCTGGCAGAGTGCGACCGAGGCGATGGTCAGGATAAGGAGTAGTCGTTTCATGGCTGCAATGCTTATTTGGATTCATGTGCGGGACGGAGGTTGAGCACATGCCCCGTCTCGTTTACTTTCTGTGCGAAAGGCAGGGACTTCCCGATACCGCTGGCATCCCAGTCCCGGCAATATGCCTCGATAGCTTCCTGGTGGTTGCACCGAAGTTCCTTCTTGTAAAGCTTCAGTGCCTCCTTTTCCGCCCGTTCGGTCGTGTAGGTCATGTAGCACTCGTGCGGCTCTTCCACGCCGTACACGCCGCTGGTCGTCCCCCGGCGGATAAACACTTCGCGGAAGAAGCTGCGCCCCTCCTTGTTCTCCAAGCGGTTGATGGTAAATATCTTCTTGCAATCCACCTCGGTCAGACCAAGAATCTTTCGGATTTCATCGAAGCGTTCCTTGAATTTGCTCTGGTCGAGCAACATCACCACGTCCGAGTTGTTGATGATGGCCTCCTTCACGATTTCACTGCCGATGATGTCCTGTATCTCCTGCGTCACCACACCGACAGAAGCCCAGAATTTACGGGCGGTCTTGTACATGAACTTGATGTATTCCGCCATGAGCGGGCTGGCAATGGCCTTCCACGCCTCTTCGATGACAAGGACTTTGCGGTTCTTCTTGATGCGCATTTTCTGCAGGAATACGTCCATAATAATCAGTGTGACAATGGGAAACAGTTTCTTGTTCTCTTTGATGGCATCCACCTCGAAGACGATGAATGTCTCGTCAAACAGTGCAGAATCCACATTCTCATTGAGAATCTTCTCATACGCGCCTCCCTTGTAGAACGGCTGCAGCATGGTCGAATAGGTCGAGTAGCTGATTGTCGTGATGTCATTTTCGGTGCAGATCTGCTCCAGACGGTCGAATGAGTAGTCAAAGAATGAGTTGAAGTTCAGTTCCGACACTTTGAGAGCCGCCCGCCGTGCCTCAAGCACCTCTATCTGTTTGCGCACCATCTCATCCACCTCTCTGGGTGGTTTGTTTGGGTTCTTTCGGCTGGCCGCCGCAAACAGGTTTTTCAGCAGTACCTCCCGTTGCTCGTCGGTGTATCTTGTAAATCCGTTGAAATAGGCATCATAGTAGTCTATGATTATCTGCTCGACAATGCGGAACTCGATTTCGGGAATCTGGCTGTCCGCCCCTTTCCAAATCATCAGGATAAGGTTCTTGAGGAAGTCTATCTTCTCGATGTTGTATTCCTCCCGGTTGATGCGAAACGGATTCATCGTGATAGGCCGTTCCTCGGTATAGGAGATATACTTGCCGCCCAGATACTCGCACAGTCCCTCGTATGAGTTTCCCGTATCGACCATGACCACATCCGTTCCCTGCTCATGGAGCTGGCGCACGACCGAGTTGATATGAAAGCTCTTGCCACTACCCGATGGCCCCAAACAGAAAAAATTGGAATTATCAGTCAGTTTATTCTTTCCCTCTTTTCCCGTGATGTCGATAGCCACCGGCACGCCCTGACGGTCGGTGTAGTAAATCTTCAGCGGTGTTTCCTCACTGTGCAGCACACGCTCCTTGTACATCAGGCACATCGCCGCATCGGAAAGGGTCAGGAAACGGTCGTATTCCTCATTGAGCGTGTAGCAGTTGCCCGGAAACGAACCGACGAACAGCTCCAGTTGGTTGTACGCCCGCTTGCTGATATGGATGCCCATGCGTCCGAATGCGTTTTCCAGATGGTTCGTACACTTTTGCAGGTCTGCACCGGCAGACACGGCCACCACCATGTTGAAGTGTGTATATACCAGTTGCTTGCTCTCACGGGCGATGACTTCTTGTACACGCTTGATGTCCTCGACAGCCATCTGGTTGTTCGGATTGGGAATGCTCGCGTGGCGGTTCTTCTTTTTGTCGAGCAGCGACAACTCACGCTTCTGGTTGGGCAGGAAGATGATTTGGTTATAGACTACCGTCTCGGCGTTCGGGATGCTGTCCACCACCGACACCAAATCGACAGGCATTTCCGTGTTGTTGACCTCGATATTCGTGTACGGACGTACCAGTGAGGGCAGTGCTGCACAGTCCACGTCCACGAGGCTATACACCTTGCAGCGTTTGTCGCCCATCGACACGGTTTCATCGTCCGCCTTGAAGTTCGTCATCGACACGGTGCGGTCTTTGAAGTTCATGGCGAAGTAACGATCGACGTACTCGCTCGCTTCGGCTTTGTTCAGGAATCTGGCCTGTACGCCGCCGTCACGCAACTGGTCGTGTACTTTGCGGATTTTCACAAGGAAGTCGCGCCACTTTTTGCTATCGAACGAGAACAGACGGCTTTTCTTCGCCTCTTGCGTGATGGTCAGGTAGCAAAGGCTGTCCGTGTAGGGACGTCCCTTGAAATAACGGAAATAGGATGAAGACAGGAACTCCTGTCCGTCAGCCGGTTCGCTTGCAAACTGTTTCCGGACGAAGATGTCTTGCTTGTGGATGGCGTACCCTTCGCCCAACGTCTGCGCAAGGGCGGTGAACAGGTGCGTGAAGTCGTAGTAACTGTCAATGTCCGCCGAATATTTCTGTACCGGATTCTCTATCTTAAGTACGGCGGAGTATTCGCCGGTCTTGGTATACAGCACACCCACACCGTCCGTTTCCTCCGCCGAGAAATAGATGTCCTGAAAGATTCTCTTGCGCTTGCCGCCCGTACCGAACGCATAAACCGACAAGGCCATACCAGCGCACAAAGCGACAAAACATAAAATGATGTATAGGGTCATTTCGATATACGTGTAATTAAATAGGGGCAGGTTCGCCTTGCTTCAAGACAAACCCGCCCGCGTTCAACAATCAATAAAGCCATGCACATTGCCGTGATGGTTTTTCTTTCGTCAGATCTTGCGCGAGTGGGCATACACATACACACCCGGAGCGACCTTCTTGCTATGCAGTCCTTTCCGCTGTTTGAGGAGGATGAGCACGATACCAACTGCTACGGTGGCTGCCAGCACGACAAGCCCGGCAATGAAACCGAGTAGGCAGTAGGCGGCGACAAAGCCGATAATGGCTCCGCACGTCGTCACCGCCGCCCAATATATGTACCGGCCTTGGATGCCCAAAAACTCAAGAGGCCGTTGCAGTCCCTTGAACAGCGGGTAGTCCGGATAACGTTCGTCCTTACCTTTCATACTCGTCCTTGATGTTTAAGCGGCAATACCGAAGAACAGAGGCAACGCCTTGGCCGCCGCAATGAGGAAGATGCAGGCTCCCACGACCATCATGATCTTCTTCTTGACGTCCTGCTCCTCGTTGTTCATGGCGATATATACCGAGATTGCACCCACGATGGCCACAACGCCGGCAATGGCGTAGCACAATTTCACCATAATAGGCACATACTTGGCAATCTCCTCGGCGACAGTGGATAATGCGCTCGTACCGGCGGAATAGTCGCCTGCGGAGTTCTGCGCTTTCGCTACCATGCCGGACAGCAGCATGAAGGAGAACATCATTACTTTGGTGGGGATTCTGTTGACGAATCCGAATGCCTTTCGGCACAGTTGTTTGGTTTTCTGAAACATACGTTTACTTTTTTAGTGAATACTTTATTTGTCTGCGACCTGATACAAGTAAGGTTATATGCGGTAGCCGAAAAAAGCCGGGAAAACATAGAATGCCCCAATCAGGAACAGGCACGCGCCGACAAGCGTCATTATCGACTTGGTGATGCCGTCCTCGCCCGTGTTCATCTTGATATATATCTGACAGACGGACACGATAACGTAAACTCCGGCTATGGCGCAACAGATATACTGGACATATAGCATCATCGTCACCACGAAGTCGTGCATCGTGGCCAACGCATCCGCTCCCCAGCTATAGTTCACGCTGCCGCTTTTGGCAAAAGCCGTGTAGGGGAACGGGAGGCACAGCGCACATAGAATCTTTTTAGCTTTCGACATCTCACAACCGGTCTTGAATTGGGTTCCACTTTATTTCCGGCCGGTTGTCTAACCGTCCCTTGAAAATCATAGCCTTGTACATCTCCTCCGACGTGCGTGCGTCCGACAGGTAAGGCGTGGTCTCTTCCATCTGTTCCTCCGCCTCGGCCTTCAGCCGTTCCAGTTTCTCCTGCGCCGTTCCCGGTTTGTCCTTGACATCCTCAGGGGATGTTTCGGAAGAGGTAGCCGTACTTTCCGTCTCGTAGTTCTCGCTACCGATACAGAAGCCGGTCTCGCTTTCCGTGACAGCCACACTCTCTTCCTCTTCCGGTGCGCCGAGGTCGAAAACTTCCTCGTTCGGTTTGTCCGTCCCCTTTTTCCCGTAGAGGTCATGCGCTATGATGACGGCGTAGTAAATGATGTAGGCAACCGTCAGGACGATGGCAAAAATGAAATATGAGTTCATGTATTTAGTATGAATATTAAAATTTGTATTAGTATGATTTTGCAAAGAAACGCACGAAATATAAAACCATAAAATAATTGAGCATTAAACATCTATTTCGTTAATGAGATTTATGTAATTTCCAAAAATCGAACTATTAAATCGTACTATATTGCAGTCTCTATGGAGGGAAATGGAGAAATCGGGGCATAAAAAAAGCTCTCGTGGTGGAGAGCTTTAGGTGGCAAAGGAGAACACAGAATATCAGCGTTTCTTTCCGCGCAGGTAATCGTTCAGGTCTTTGTATTCCGCATAGTGGCAGGATTCATCGCTGACACGTCCATCATACATCCCGGCAATGGTCTCTGTGGTTCTCTGCCCGGCAAGGTCATTGTCGAGATAACAGTGGATGACCGAATATTCCTGTAAACGTGCCAGCGTCTTTTTCAAGTTGTTTACCGAGTTCATCACGAGGTAGTCGCATGGTATGGCAAGACAGACCGTCCGGTCGCCTGCCAGTTTCAGTGTCATATAGGAAAGGAAATCCATGAAGCCCTCGAAAACACAGACATTTTCCTGTGTCTCTTCTGTCAGATGTCTTATCAATGAGATGTCCTTGTTGTTCAGGCATCCCTTGTAATAGGCGTTGCGCACCTCGTAACCACCGGATATATTGCCGAATGCGAGAGCGAAGTAATGACGGCCTCGCAGCTCATAATGCACCTCCTTGCAATACATACGGCCGATGTCCGCGTCGATAAGCCGGGATTGGAGGTAAGAGAACAGGGCGTGATGGCGGAGTGGAATCACGATCACGTCTTTCATTTCAGCCTCCACCGGTCGGGGTGGAGCGGTCGGCATACGGGTTCTCGGTAGAGATGCGCCATTCACAAGCCTCTCGATATACGCCAATGCCTCGCTCACGCTGTCCGTCCGGCAAATGTTTTTTGTCAGTTCCACCAAGTCGCCACCGGTCGCCTCGCCGAAATCGTACCATTCATTGATTCGGTCATTTACCTTGAACGACGGGGTACGCTCGTTCCGTAACGGTGAGAAGTACCAGTATTGTTCCGATTTTATATGCTGTGCATGGTGGCCGAGCTGTGCCAGAAAATCCACGATGCGTACTTGTTTTGCTTCTGCTATGGTCATCTATTTTTCTTTCTCTTGATTTCAAAAAAAGGTTTAGTTTAGTTTTTCCCCTATATATATAAATACTAAAGTAAACTAAATGATATAAGCCCGCGCACGACTTCATTCTTCATTAAAAAGCATGGCCTCGGTAGGCGTCATGTCGTAATAGAACAACTTGTCCCGTTTGATGATGAGCTTGAGGTTGTCTATCAGGTATTGCATCAGTTTTATCATGACACTCCGGCCGCGTTTGAACCCGATTGCCTCGTAGGAGACCATCAGGCTCTGCAGCAGGTTGTCGAATCCCCGGATGGGCTTTTCCCCGAATGCGGCGGAGAGAGCTTCGCGGTGCTGTTCGATGCTCAGCTCCGTAAACCCCGTTCTTGCTTTGGGCTTCGGGGGCTCGCCAAACGAGTGTACTTCCGCAATGACGGGCAGTCCTGTTTCATTGATGGTAAATGCAAACGGCTTGAACTCTTTTTCCCGGATATGGAGCGCATGGACTTCGCTGATGCCGGGATTCTCGTTGCTCTTGCTGATGACCAGCACGGTCTCCGCCTTGTTGCTCATTTCCGTTCCGATATGTCCGCGCACGTTGTTGTCCCCTTTGTTCAAATGAAGCACACAGTGGATGTGCAGGTCGTATTTCGAAGACCATTCCATCATCCGGTTGATGACTTCCACCGATTCACCGGCATTATTGATGTCGAGCATCAGGTCGCGAATGCCGTCGATGATGACCAGTCCGTAGCCTTTCTGTTGGCGCAGCGCATAGTCGATGACCTCGATACGCACTGACGGCGAATATTCACGCAGGCAGAAAAAATCGAGATTCTCCGGATCGGTCGTCGTGGGCAACCCGGCCAGCCGCAATATACGCTCCAATACCGAGCGGCAATGGAAACGGCTCTGTTCCGTATCGACGTACAGAATACGCTGTTTGCCTTCGGGCAGATGTGCACGGTAATTCAATACTTGTTTCCCCGCCAATGATGCGGCGACAAGCGCAGAGACGTTGAACGTCTTTTTCGATTTCGCCTTGCCGGTCGATGCACTGAAATTGCCGAGCGTGGCAATCGTTGAGTTATCTATCCAGATGATTTGCGGAGGGGTCTCATAAATGTCCGTCGCCTTGATTTGCGAGGCATGGAGGATGTCCGACAGGCGGTGTTCATCCATCCCCATGCTGGTTGTGCGGTCAATCCTTCTTTCGTTTTCCATAGCGTCTCTTGTTAAGGAACGGTTCTGTGGCAGCGGCTTCCGTCACCCTGCGCACAGCCTCGTTCATGGTAGGTTCATAATTCTGCAACAGCCATTCGTCCAATTCCTCCTTGGCGAAATAGACCATTTTACCGCGCGGTTTGTAGTGCGGTATCTCCTTGCTCGATGTGAGCTTGTACAGCATACTTTCAGAAACCCCGATATACATGCAGGCTTCCTGAAATGTGAAAACTCTCTTGGTCGTGAAGATGGTATTTTCCAGCAGCGTAATACGCTCCAAGAGACTTTCGACCGGTTCCAATTTCTTCAGTACCGATTCAATGGCGGCGAGCCGTCCGCTCATCCGCTCCATGAATGTCATTCTATTCGGCATAATAACACAGTTTGATTTTTGACAATGGAGATGAAACCTCCGTTATGCAGCGCGCTAACGGAGGTCAAAGGTATGTCCTGTAAACGAAGATGTCGTGATTTGGGGAATGATACTATGCACGTGTCATTGTAACTCTCATGCTTTTACCTTTCACATACTTCGCTTCTTGTCACTTTCTGTCATTCTTTCAGCCGATCAATGACCTTTCGGATGCTGTATGCGACCGATGTCATGTTGTTCTTGATGGATGACAGCGCGGAAGACAGGGTTGACACCGAAACGGAGCGTGTCCCGTCCTTGGACTGCAGGAATGCACCCTTGCCGAGAACATTCTGCCACCGAGATTGGATGAACGAGTTTTCAAGAAGCGCATCGAACAGGATTACCACACGGCGGATATTGTTCACGCGGATGGAAAAACCCTTCTTGCAGGCGAAGAGAGCCTCCATGTCTTCAATGCGTACAGAAACACAGAACAGATGATAAGTATTGGCGCAAGCCACTATACCTTCCATCTGTTCCGGGGTAAAATCACAACCAAAAGAAAGAGAGAGAGCCGCAGGTCGGTTGATACGGGGTGGACCAAGCGGAGACAACGATTCCGAGGTGTCATACATCCGTTTCAACTTCATGCACTCATTAAACGTGAAATCCGGTGCGGCAAAGCAGGGCTGGACGGAACTGGCGCACTCGGTCAGCAGCCCCTTGACAATGTGGATGTTCATTTCGTGGCAGTTCCGGCAGGCCGCATGGTCACAGTCTATGTACCGGTGTCCGTTTACGAAATCGTCCACATAGCGGTGGTACTGTTTACCACCCAACACAACATCGTGGAGATAAACTGTTTTTGCTTCGGTAAGCAGGGCGAAAAGTTCATTCGCCACATCCTTGTCCGCAGCGAAGTGCTGCAGGTGTTGGCTTCCTCCAAAAAGAGAGAAGGCCGTCTTCAGGTCTTTTCATGTCGATTTACCTTTTTGAGTTTATAATATGTGATGAAAGCATTAACTTCGGTTGCATTTACAACCGAAGAAATGCCGTAAATAGATGTTTGTAAATTAGACATGGACCACATAATGCCTTCAATTAGTGAAACAAACCGTTTACAAGATTCACAGCCTCGTCCTTTTTCTTATTGATAATCTTGGCATACACCTGTGTCATTTTCACATCGGCATGACCGAGCAGCTTCGAGACGGTATATAAGTCCGCTCCGAGCGTCAGCATCATGGTGGCAAACGTATGCCGGCTGGTGTGATAGGAGAACCGCTTAGAGATTCCGGCTGCTTTCGCCCAAGGTTTGAGCTGCATCCTGATTGTATTGGCGGACGGCAGGTCGAACACATTATCTTCTGATGATTTGCCCCCACGTTCCGGCATCCACTTCAATGCTTCAGGAGAGAGGGGCAGGTAAATAGGCTCTTTGGTCTTTTTCATGGACACGGCCAAACGGTACTGTCCCCGGTCAACGAACACGTCACTCCATTTCAGCTTGATTATATCGCTGATGCGTAATCCGCAGAAGCAGGAGAACAGATATGCGCATTTTACGATCTCGTATTCCTCGTGGGGCATAGGAGTATCAATTAACGCCTGTACCTCTTCGATGGTCATGTACGACCGCATACTCTCCGGCTTGCGGATTTTCTCCGACTTCTCAAGTTCGTTGAAAGGGTTGGCCTTCATCTTTTTCTTCCTGACGGCAGAGTTCAACGCACCGTTCAACGCACGGTAATAATTGTGAAGCGTGTAGTTCGATATGTCCTTGCCTTTCGGATGATATTCCGTCAGCAGATAAGTGATGTAGCCACGACAGAAGTCCCCGTCAATCTGATCCAGTGTGACCATTTCTCCGGCATAGTCTTTCAGTATGCGCATGGCAATCTTGATCTGACTGCCATCTTTCTTACCGGCACTCTCTTGAGCCTCCATATAAACCTGCATCCAATCCAGCAGGAAAGTCTTGTCCTTACGGAACACAATCCCAGCCTCATTACTGGTCAGTTCGATAATACGCTTCGACTTGATGGCATTGGCGGCGTCCATTGTCGCCTGATTCTGCCTGCGGGAGTTGCTATCCGTTTCCGGGATAATATACATCTTGAGGTATTCATATGTCCGCTTTCCGTCGCGGTATATATCCAGATACAGGCTCTTGCTGCCATTGCTCAGCGACTTCATCCGAAGACGAATCGGCTCTTTGACTTTTGTATGATTCTTAACTCGTGCCATAGGGATTCCTTTCTCATTTTTTCTACTGCAAATATACGGATAAGTATCGAATTTGAGAAACAAATGAGAAACAAAATTGCACCAAATAAGAACCAATCTACTGAAAGTTCTGAAAACAACCGAAAATAAAAAGACGTTTATAAAATACTGATTTACAACATATATATTATCACTTTATTGGATGTTATTTTCATTCTGTGCATATGATGTGTAAATCTGGTAAATTTTAAACACCTTCTAAATTAGCTTCAGAATAAAATTCAGTAATAAAAACTTGGCCGTAATAGGAGTTCTTGGTAACTTTAGACCTATTATTGTTTTGTCATGAAATCGCAATGAACCGTTTTATCACATCGTTATTTTGTGCCGTGGCATTGTGCCCGGCTATATTTGTGTCGGCTTGTCCGATTGAGCTTACTGTCGAATATCAATCGGAGCCTGTAGGTATAGATGAGCCCAATCCGAGATTCGGATGGAAAATGAAGCATGATCACTCGCGACGAGGACAGATGCAAAAGTCTTATCGTATAGTCGTGGACGATGAAAATGGTATGACAGTATGGGATACCGGTGATATAAGCTCTCCAAAGTCAGTAGGTATTACGTACCGTGGAGCGCAATTGATGCCCGCTACTCGCTATTCGTGGCGGGTAGAGACAGTAGACGAGTGCGGCACAAGAGACACGGCTTCGTCTTTTTTCGAGACCGGACTGGCTATTGACTGTCAGGGGGCTTATGCCAATTGGGATAATGCCCGTTGGATAGGCGGAAATGGTGACGATATGGTTTTATACGCACATTATCTGCCGGTATTTCGCTTGAGCTATTCTGTACAATTGTTAGGCAATACGAAAAAGGCTTCGTTTATATACGGAGCTAATGACGAACGGCTTATGAAATCTGAGTTTAACGAATATGGCCTTCATGCCGGACGTGACTCTGCATATATAAAACTTGAATTTGACGTGACACCGCTTGATTCGGGCAACCATGCCCGTCTTAACATATATAGAGTCGGCTATCACCCTGATGACCGAGAGAGCTTGGCGCTAAAGAGCTTTGTTATTCCTTCCGTTACACGAAAGAATAGCGAGAAGCCGCATGAAATAAGGGTGGCGTCCAACTTGGGCATAACCACAATATCTGTCGATGCCGATACTTTAGATACCTTTGTACTTAATCCACATGGCGGAGGTGGCGACTATATTGCTTATCCGGTCGTGGGCGATATTGGCTATTGTTTGCCTGTCAATGGCAAGGCTCAATTCTCCGACGTCATTTTATCACATTTCAGGAGCCCTTCCAACTCAATAGTCTCGTTGCCTGCGGTCAAAGTATCGGGAGGCAAGGACGGCTGTATGCTATTCCGACACTTGCCACAACGCGGTATGCCAATGCTGCGTCACACATTTGAGATTTCCGACAAACCAATAGCCAAGGCTCGTGTTTATGCTACAGCGCGGGGCATATATGACTTATATATAAACGGTAGCCGTATAAACTCATCATATTTCAGTCCCGGGTCTACACAATATAACAAGACTCAGCTGTATCAGGTGTACGACATTACAGAATTACTTGATAAGGGCGCTAATGCCATAGGGGTTCAGTTGTACGAAGGTTGGTGGAGCGGCGGCTCGACGTTCATGGGCGAGAATTGGAATGTTTTCGGTGACAGACAGTCGTTTTTAGGTAAAATAAAAATAACCTACACAGACGGTACGGAGCAGACTGTCGTATCAGCGCCCGATACATGGCGCGTATGTACTGATGGACCGCTCAGATACTCGAGCTTTTTCCAAGGAGAGATATATGATGCCGGCCGTGAGACGGATTTTGACGGGTGGGCCACAGCTAAATATGATGATAGCACATGGCACGAGGCGGCAGAGGTGGACACGAAATATACTGTCGCAACATGTGGAAATCGTGAAATGCCTCGCATTGATGACTTTTCACAATTAAAACTTACTGCTTGCGGTGGAACAGAAGTATTGGAGGTCGATCGACTCAAGGCTGTAGCTGTCGAAGAGGTATCACCGGGAGTATGGGTATATGATATGGGGCAGAACTTTGCCGGTATACCTGAGATTGATTTCGACGGATTGCCTCGGGGTACGGCGGTAACAATGCGCTTTGCCGAGATGACGTATCCCGATCTTCCGGAGTACAAAGACCGGCGTAACCATTTGATGGTTGAGAATATACGGGCTGCAATGAACCGCGACATATATATAGCCCGGGGAGGAAAAGAGCGTTTCGCTCCTCGAGGTACTTATCACGGTTATCGCTATATCGAGATAAGCGGTCTTGACCACGCGTTATCACTGGATTGCGTCAAAGGCATAGTACTTAGCTCAATGCATGCTATAACGGCTGATTATGTGACATCGTCTGCCGACATAAACAGATTGTGGCGCAATATCGTATGGTCATCTCGCGCTAACTTTATGTCAATACCTACCGATTGCCCTCAGCGTAATGAACGTATGGGATGGGCCGGTGACATATCCGTATTCTCGCCGACTGCAGTGTATATGACAAAAGCAGACAAATTTCTGGACAATTATATGACAGCCATGCGTGATGTTCAGACATCAGACGGCATGTTTCCGCATATAGCTCCCGTGGGAGGTGGTTTCGGTGGCATCCTGTGGGGGAGTGCCGGAATTACAGTCCCATGGGAAGTTTATTGTCATTATGCCGACACTGCATTGGTGGTAAAGCATTATCCGGCAATGAAGCGTTATATCGAGTACATCGCCGCTAATACCATGGAGCCTGAAACAGGCCTGATTGTACAAAACCGTCAGTGGGGAGATCTCGCCGACTGGCTGGGGCCGGAGGATGAAGCCAATGACAAGTCGCTTCTCTGGGAGGCTTACTATATCCATGATCTCGACCTTATGTCCAAGATGGCTGCTGTAGCGGGAATGAATGACGATGCGGTGAAATACAGAGCTCTCGCCGGAGAAAGACGGCATTTTTTCAATAACATATATTTGGATCGTCATACCGGTAAAACTGTTTATTCAAAATTTATACCGGAAATGGCTGGAAAAAATATTGACACACAAACATCTTACGTTCTGCCGCTTGCTTTCGATATACCAAATTCGAATCACGTAAAATCAGTCAGATCCAATCTTATAGGTAGTATCGAACGCTCCGATACTGTACGTTTTGGATCGACATGGCGCCCTTATTCGTTGCTAACCGGTTTTATCGGCACTGCATGGATAACCGATGCGCTGACCGATAACGGATTTAGCGATACTGCCTATCGGCTCTTGCACTCCGTCCATTACCCGTCGTGGCTTTATTCTGTAAAACAGGGGGCTACAACGATATGGGAACGCCTGAATTCTTATACGCATACCGATGGGTTCGGCGGCAACAATGGCATGAATTCGTTTAACCATTATTCGTTCGGTGCCGTTGGGGAATGGATGTGCAGCCGCTCTTTGGGCATTATGCGTGATGAGAGTGCACCGGCATTCAGTCGTTTCTTATTGAAGCCACATATTGATCCTACTGGTATGATGACATATGCCAACGGTCATTACGACTCGATGTATGGATCAATATATAGTGGATGGGAAATTTGCGACGATGGAGTGATATATCGTTTTACCGTTCCGGCCAATACATCGGCCAAACTAACGCTTCCGGCTCAGTCGATCGATGACGTTACCGAGAACGGCACTTCATTGAACAGCCCTATTGACGGCTTAAGTGCTGTTTCGGTTGCCGATGGTAGTCTCAATGCTACTCTGTTGTCCGGTTCTTATGTGTTTAAAGTAAAGCGATAATAAATTTAACAAGGATATAGAATATATTGAAATTAAACGGTGGCGATATTGGTGCGTTTACTAAGCGCCGGTATCACGGCGTCCGTTCGCGTCCCGGACGGCCATATAGTGGAGGTGTGTGCAAATTGTGTGCAAGGAGTTCGGGCTAAAAGAAATCGAGCGGTCAGATTTGCATCTAAACGCTCGATTTTTAATTGCTTAGGTAGTGGTCCCACTAGGGCTTGAACCTAGGACTCCCTGATTATGAGTCAGGTGCTCTAACCAACTGAGCTATGGGACCGTCTTTGTGAGTGCAAAGGTAATGCTTATTTTTGGAGTAAACAATATATTTGTGAAAAAAATGCGAAAAAATTTTCTGTGGAGTCAAAAATTTTTCAAATGCCTGTCCAATGCTGTCAGATGTAGTGCGTTATGTGCTCATATGGACTGCCTGTTTTGTATGAACCGGTTGTTTGCGAGATGCCGGATATGAGCTTTTCAATATCAGAGACCTTAAAAGGATGTAGCATACCCGATTTAAAACAAAATAAAAAATCGGGGATGCAATACTGACAGTTGCGTCCCCGATACTTTATCGTTGGTTGGGTGGTTTACTTCACTTCCTCGAAGTCGACGTCGGTTACATGGTCGTCGCCGCCTGCGTGGGGTGCACCTGCTCCGGGGTTAGGAGCGCCTGCGCCCGGTTGTGCGCCGGCCTGAGCCTGTTGCTGGGCGTTGAGGATGTCCTGCTGTGCTTCGCCGAAAGCTTTCTGGATGTCGTTGATAGCCGGTTCGATGGCTGCGACATCCTGTGCCTTGTGAGCATCTTCCAAGCGTTTGAGAGCGGCTTCGATGGTTGCTTTCTTGTCAGCGGGTATAGCGGCGCCGAGTTCTTCGAGCTGCTTCTTGGTCTGGAAGATGACGGTGTCGGCTTGGTTGAGCTTGTCGATACGCTGCTTTTCAGCTTCGTCGGCAGCTGCGTTGGCGGCGGCTTCGTCTTTCATACGCTTGATTTCGGCGTCGGTAAGACCTGATGAAGCCTCGATACGTATGCTCTGCTCCTTGCCTGTGGCTTTATCCTTGGCCGAAACATTAAGTATACCGTTGGCGTCGATCTCGAATGTCACTTCGATCTGAGGTATGCCACGGGGAGCCGGGGCTATGCCGTCCAAGTGGAATTTACCGAGGGTCTTGTCATCCTTGGCAAGAGGACGTTCGCCCTGAAGTACATGGATTTCAACCGAAGGCTGGTTATCGGCTGCGGTTGAGAATACTTCGCTCTTGCGGGTAGGTATGGTGGTGTTGGCCTCGATAAGCTTGGTCATTACGCCGCCGAGAGTCTCTATGCCGACCGACAGGGGCACTACGTCAAGCAGAAGCACGTCTTTAACATCGCCCGAGAGCACACCGCCCTGAATAGCGGCACCTACAGCTACCACTTCGTCGGGGTTGACGCCCTTTGACGGAGCCTTGCCGAAGAACTTCTTGACGATCTCCTGAATGGCGGGTATACGGGTCGAACCGCCCACGAGGATAACCTCGTCGATGTCGGATGCCGTGAGACCTGCATCCTTAAGAGCCTGCTCGCAGGGCTTGATAGTAGCCTGAATGAGCTTGTCGGCGAGTTGTTCAAACTTTGCACGGGTAAGTGTCTTTACCAAGTGGCGGGGCACACCGTCAACCGGCATTATGTACGGCAGGTTGATCTCGGTTGTGGTAGAGCTTGAAAGTTCGATTTTGGCTTTTTCAGCAGCCTCTTTAAGACGCTGCAGTGCCATGGAGTCCTTGCGGAGGTCGACGTTGTATTCCTGCTGGAAGTCATCGGCAAGCCAGTCGATGATTACATGGTCGAAATCATCGCCGCCGAGGTGGGTGTCACCGTTGGTCGATTTAACTTCAAATACACCGTCGCCAAGTTCGAGGATGGAGATATCAAATGTACCGCCACCGAGGTCAAACACGGCTATCTTCTGGTCCTTGTTGCTCTTGTCAAGGCCGTATGCAAGTGCGGCTGCGGTAGGTTCGTTTACGATACGGCGCACTTTAAGGCCTGCTATTTCGCCGGCTTCTTTGGTGGCCTGACGCTGCGAGTCGTTAAAGTATGCAGGTACGGTTATGACGGCTTCGTCAACCGACTGACCGAGATAATCTTCTGCAGTTTTCTTCATCTTCTGAAGAATCATGGCCGAGATTTCCTGAGGAGTATATTCGCGACCGTCTACGAGCACGCGCACCGTGCCGTTGTCGGCTTTGCCTACTTCGTAAGGTACTCTCTTGACCTCGTCGGCCACTTCATCATATTTCTCACCCATGAAGCGCTTGATAGAGTAGATGGTGCCTTCCGGGTTGGTGATTGCCTGACGTTTGGCGGGGTCTCCGACCTTACGCTCTCCACCGGCTATAAATGCCACGATAGACGGGGTTGTATTGCGACCTTCGCTGTTAGGTATAACGACAGGATCGTTGCCCTCAAGTACGGAAACGCATGAGTTGGTAGTTCCCAAGTCAATACCGATAATTTTTCCCATAATGTTCAAGTTTTTATTTTTGGTTATGTTGATTCGTTAATTTTCAATGTGTCTTTATGTCCCTGTAAGGACTTAGACGTTCATAGAAAAAACAAATCATATGCCAAAAAGGTTGTACATGCTACTAAATATATAATCTACACTGTTTTAGCGCTTTTGCGAGTACTGACACGTTTACTGACACTTTTTCACTTTTCTGACAAAAATTCACGTGTCATACATTAATTATTATATATATGTCATTAGGTAGTTCAACAATAATTGCTAAATTTGCAACGTCGATTAATGTGAATCGGTCTTTACTCATGAGTTAAGGCCGATTTTTAACCGGAAATTAATAACATTATTCAACCATAATTAAAAAATTAATACAATGAACATTTCTCACATTGAACACGTGGGTATAGCCGTCCCCTCTCTGGACGAGGCAATACCTTTTTACGAGAAAATCTTGGGCCTTAAATGCTTTGCCATCGAGGAGGTGGCCGACCAGAAAGTACGTACGGCATTTTTTAAGGTGGGCCAGACCAAGATCGAGCTTCTTGAAGGTACATCGGATGACAGCGCAATATCTAAATTCATAGCCAACAACGGCGGACGCGGTGGCATACAGCACATCGCTTTCGCTATGGAAGACGGCGTTGCCAACGCTCTTGCCGAAGCTGAAGAAAAAGGATGCCGCCTTATCGATAAGGCTCCGCGCAAAGGTGCCGAAGGTCTTAACATCGCTTTCCTTCATCCCAAATCGACTTGCGGTGCGCTGATAGAGCTCTGCGAGGACCCCAACAAATGATAACCGACTCCCTTGTTTATTAACAAAACAATAAGACATGAGCACTCAGCTTGAAAAAGTACAAGAGCTTATCGCCCTGCGCGAGGAAGCTCGTTTAGGAGGTGGCGAAAAGGCCATACAGAAACAACACGACAAAGGCAAATATACAGCACGCGAACGTATAGCGCAGCTTCTCGACGAAGGTTCTTTCGAGGAGCTCGACATGTTTGTGCGCCATCGTTGCACAAACTTCGGTCAGGAGAAGAAGAGCTATCTCGGCGACGGTGTGGTTACTGGCTACGGTACTATCGAGGGCCGTCTGGTATATGTATTTGCACAGGACTTTACGGTATTTGGCGGTTCGTTGTCCGAAACAATGGCCCTCAAGATATGCAAGGTCATGGATATGGCCATGAAGATGGGCGCACCCGTTATCGGTCTTAACGACTCGGGCGGCGCACGTATTCAGGAAGGCATCAACGCGCTTGCCGGTTATGCCGAAATATTCCAACGCAACATTATGGCATCGGGTGTCATACCCCAGATATCGGGTATCCTCGGTCCGTGTGCCGGCGGTGCGGTATACTCTCCGGCACTTACTGACTTCACTATCATGACCAAGGGCATATCTTACATGTTCCTTACCGGTCCTAAGGTCGTAAAGACAGTGACGGGCGAGGACGTGACTCAGGAAGCTCTCGGCGGAGCGCAGGTACATGCATGCAAGAGCGGTGTGGCTCACTTTGCCGCTGAAGACGGTGAAGAGGCTTTGAAGATCATTCGCAAACTCTTCAGCTACATACCTCAGAACAACCTCGAGGAGCCGCCGTTGGTAGAGTGTACTGACCCCATCGACCGTCTCGAAGACTCGCTCAACGACATTATTCCTGACAGCGCCACCAAACCTTACGACATGTATGAGGTAATCGGTGCGATAGTCGATAATGGAGAATTCCTCGAAATACAGCGCGACTACGCTAAAAATATCATTGTCGGCTTTGCCCGCATGAACGGCCAGTCGGTAGGCATAGTGGCCAATCAGCCCAAATATCTTGCCGGTGTGCTTGACAGCAACGCCTCACGCAAGGGTGCCCGCTTTGTGCGCTTCTGCGATGCGTTCAACATACCTCTGGTGACACTTGTAGACGTGCCCGGATTCCTCCCCGGTACCGGTCAGGAATACAACGGTGTCATCCTTCACGGAGCCAAGCTCCTTTACGCTTACGGCGAAGCCACTGTGCCCAAAGTTACGGTTACGCTCCGCAAGAGCTACGGCGGAAGCCATATCGTGATGAGCTGCAAGCAGCTCCGCGGCGACATGAACTACGCATGGCCTACTGCCGAAATCGCGGTAATGGGTGGTGCGGGTGCCGTTGAAGTGCTCTATGCTCGTGAGGCTAAGGCAGCTGAAGATCCGGCAAAGGTACTTGCCGAGAAAGAGGCCGAATACAACAAGCTGTTCTGCAACCCGTACAATGCCGCCAAGTATGGCTACATCGATGACGTTATCGAGCCGCGCAACACACGTTTCCGCGTGATACGCGCTCTTCAGCAGCTTGCTACCAAGAAAGTCACCAATCCGGCTAAAAAGCACGGCAACATACCTCTATAACAAAACGCCTCTATACATTTTCCAATGAAAAAGAGATTTTTAATCATACTTATCGCCGCCGTTGCATGCTGCATGACTGTTGACGCCCAAGGACGCCGCGGTCTGCGCATCAACGAAGTGATGGTACAGAACGACAGCAATTATGTCGACGACTACGGCCTCCATCAGGCATGGATAGAGCTGTACAACTCGACCTACGCACCTATGGAGATATCGAGCGTTTACCTGTCAAACGATCCGGCACAGCCCAAGAAATATCCTGTGCCCCTCGGCGACGTAAACACCGAGATACCCCCACGGCAACATGTTGTGTTCTGGGCCGACGGCGAACCCAACAAGGGTACATTTCACCTGAGCTTCAAGCTCACTCCGGGGCAGGACAACTGGATCGGTATATATGACGCCAACGGCATCACGCTTATCGATTCTATCACTGTGCCCGCATCGTTGCTCCCCAACACTACCTACGCCCGTAAACTTGACGGCGAAGGCGCCGGCATCGAGGCTTGGGAAGTGCGCGACGGCTCCGATGCCGCTTATATCACTCCCAGCAGCAACAACAAGATCATTGACACCAACTCAAAGGTAGAGATGTTTGCCGAGACCGACGGTCACGGCTTCGGATTGTCGCTGATGGCTATGTGCATCGTGTTCTCCGCATTGCTGTTGCTCAGCCTGTCATTCTATGCCATAAGCCGCATAGGTGCGAAGGTATCGCGTACAAACAAGGCCCGTTCACAGGGTATCGAGACCAAGTCATTGCCCAAGGAAGAGCGTCCTACCCACGACTCCGGTGAGGAGATTGCCGCCATCGTTATGGCTCTGCACAATCACCTTAACGCCCATGACAAAGAGAGCACTATTCTTACTATTAATAAGGTAAGAAGAAGCTACTCGCCGTGGAGCTCGAAAATCTATGGCTTGCGCGAACTTCCGCGACGTTAATCCAATCAAATTTTTCCAACAAGAAAAGTAAATTATCATTCACATGAAAGAATATAAATATAAAATAAACGGAAACACCTATAATGTGGCCATCGGCGACATTGTGGACAACGTTACCGAAGTTCTTGTAAACGGTACCCCCTATAAAGTAGAGCTTGAGAAAAAGCAGAACCCGGTGACCGTAGTCAACACTCCGCGTCCTTCGGCTGCTCCCCGTACGGCTTCGGGTGAGAAAGTGGTTGCCAAAGCCACCGTATCATCGGGTGCATATGAAGTCAAGGCTCCTCTGCCCGGTACCATCCTGTCGATCAACTGCAAGGTCGGCGATACAGTCAAGGCCGCCGACACAGTGGTTGTCCTTGAGGCCATGAAGATGGAAAACGCCATTCATGCAGGTCGTGACGGCAAGGTGGCTTCGATCAACATAGCAGCCGGCGACGCTGTGCTTGAAGGTGCTGTACTCATAACCCTCGCATAAGAGTCCGGTAGATATTTTAACTTTAAAATAAAGCATCAGACAATATGACTTTCCACGAATTTATGGCGACCAATTTCCAGCAGTTCTGGGAGCTTACGGGCTTTGCCAACGCTACTTGGCAACATCTGGTCATGCTCGCCGTCGGCCTCTTCTTCCTGTGGCTTGCCATCAAGAAGAATTTCGAGCCGATGTTGCTTGTGCCGATAGGCTTCGGTATACTTATAGGCAACATCCCTTTCAACGGAACCGCAGGTCTTGAAATTGGTATCTACGAAGAGGGCTCCGTGCTCAATATCCTTTACAATGGAGTGAGTGCCGGTTGGTATCCGCCTCTTATCTTCCTCGGCATCGGTGCCATGACCGACTTCTCGGCCCTTATCGCCAATCCAAAGCTAATGCTTGTTGGCGCGGCTGCACAGTTCGGTATATTCGGCGCCTACATGGTGGCCCTTGCACTCGGCTTCGCGCCCGATCAGGCGGGAGCTATCGCCATCATCGGCGGTGCCGACGGTCCTACCGCTATCTTCCTGTCGTCCAAGCTTGCTCCCAACCTCATGGGTGCCATAGCCGTGTCGGCATACTCTTACATGGCTCTCGTGCCGCTTATCCAGCCGCCGATTATGCGTCTGCTCACCACCAAGCACGAGCGTGTCATCAAGATGAAGCCCGCGCGTGCCGTGTCGCAGAACGAGAAGATCATATTCCCCATTGTGGGCTTGATCCTTACCTGTTTCGTGGTGCCCTCGGGTATACCTCTGCTCGGTATGCTCTTCTTCGGTAACCTCCTTCGCGAGTGTGGCGTGACCAACCGTCTTGCCAAGACTGCAAGCAATGCCCTGACCGATATCGTTACCATACTTCTCGGTATGACAGTGGGTGCCTCGACCCAAGCGTCGGAGTTCCTTACGCTCGACACGATATTTATCTTCGCGCTCGGTTTCATGGCCTTCATCATCGCATCGGCCTCAGGTGTTCTTTTCGTGAAGATTTTCAACCTGTTCCTGCCTGCGAGCAAGAAGCTCAATCCGCTTATCGGAAATGCCGGTGTGTCGGCTGTGCCTATGTCGGCCCGCATATCCAATAATCTCGGTCTTGAATATGATCCCAGCAACTACCTGCTCATGCACGCTATGGGCCCCAACGTTGCAGGTGTTATCGGTTCGGCTGTTGCAGCCGGTGTCCTTCTCGGATTCCTTGCATAATCAGTTATGAACATATGATTGTTAAGTGCGGCATTGTGATGATTCACCACTGCCGCACTTTTTATCAAACACAACCATTCTAAACCATTTTTATCTAAAAAATCCTAAACCATAGGCGCCGTAAGAGTGTTAATACTACACAGGCAAGTGCGGAAGACCAATCAAGCCCCTCCAAAGCTTAATTAACGTAAGTATGATAACGAAAAAGGTAATCGACGCATTATATAAAAAATATCGTAAGCGGCCTGCTGGAATAGAGCTGCTTGATGTGGGATTGTTGTTTGAATACACATCCGAACATCATGATATCGTGATTGATGAAGAAGGCAATTTGATTATTAACAGCATCGACCCCGCGTCGCCGTTCCATAAATTGGCTCTGAGCCATATACACGGCATTACTCAATTTGATGATGTTGTGGTTATAGTACTTCATAGCTCTATTGTATTTCTGAACAAAAAAGACAGCGGCATAAACGTACACATAAAATTTGACGAGCCGTCATTGTGGGAAAAGCTCCGTTGGAAAATATCCGGCAAATAGCCGCTCGAGTCCATTGAAAAACATATTGTGCTGAATCTGAATCCTTCATTTATCATATACGAATCATAAAAATTATGTCATCTTCATCCGTTATTGTCATGTGAAAAACGGATGGAGATTTCCTTTTTACACGGTTTATGACTAACTTTGGGCAGTCTTAGATATTCACGCTTGACAAAACTTAAACAAGTTTGGTTTTGTATTCGACTTATTCGTATCTTTGACGCAGATTTCATTATTGCATTAACATACTATATTTCAGTAACGCTATATGTATAGGAGTAAGACATGCGGAGAACTCCGCTTGAGCGATGCCGGCAGTGTGGTCACAATTGCCGGTTGGGTTCAACGTGCCCGTAAGATGGGTGGTATGACATTTGTAGACCTGCGTGACCGCTACGGCATAACGCAAGTGGTGTTCAATAACGACACTGACGCCGACCTCTGCGAGGCTGCCAATCATCTTGGACGCGAGTATGTGGTTCAGGTGACCGGCAAGGTAGCTGAGCGCTCAAGCAAGAACCCCAATCTTCCCACCGGCGATATCGAGATTATAGCTGAAAAGTTTAACGTGCTGAACCCATCGGAGGTGCCGCCGTTTACGATTGAGGATGATACTGACGGAGGCGATGACCTGCGCATGAAATTCCGCTATCTCGACTTGCGCCGCGCTTGCGTAAGAAAAAACCTTGAGCTCCGCCATAAGATGACAATGGAGGTGCGCCGCTATCTTGACAGCAAGGGATTCCTTGAGATAGAGACTCCTATGCTTGTCGGCTCTACACCTGAAGGTGCGCGCGACTTCGTGGTGCCTTCACGTATGAATCAGGGGCAGTTCTACGCTCTGCCGCAGTCGCCCCAGACCCTTAAGCAGCTTCTCATGGTGTCGGGTATGGACCGCTATTTCCAGATTGTAAAATGCTTCCGCGATGAAGACCTGCGCGCTGACCGTCAGCCCGAATTTACACAGATAGACTGTGAGATGAGCTTCGTGGAGCAGGACGATATAATCAACCTCTTTGAGGGCATGGCCGTGCACTTGTTTAAAGAACTTCGCGGCGTGGACCTGCCTCAGCCTTTTATACGTATGCCGTGGGCTGATGCCATGAAGTATTATGGCAGCGATAAACCCGACCTGCGCTTCGGCATGAGGTTTGTCGAGCTTATGGACATAATGAAGGGCCACGGTTTCGGCGTGTTTGACAATGCCGCTTATATCGGAGGTATCTGTGCCCCGGGTGCGGCTACATACACCCGCAAGCAGCTCGATCAGCTTACCGATTACGTAAAGCGTCCGCAGATAGGCGCTAAAGGCATGGTGTATGCGCGTGTAGAGGCCGACGGCACCGTGAAGTCGAGTGTTGACAAGTTCTATTCGCAGGAAGTACTTCAGCAGATGAAAAGTGCGTTTGATGCCAATCCGGGCGACCTTATACTCATTCTGTCGGGCGACGATGCCATGAAGACCCGCAAGCAGCTTTGCGAGCTTAGGCTTGAGATGGGCCGTCAGCTTGGTCTGCGCGACAAGAATAAATTTGCCTGTCTTTGGGTTGTGGATTTCCCCATGTTTGAGTGGAGCGACGAAGAGCAGCGCCTGATGGCCATGCATCATCCGTTCACTCACCCGAAAGATGAGGACATACCTTTGCTTGACACTGACCCGGCGGCTGTCAGAGCCGATGCCTATGACATGGTCATCAACGGTGTCGAGGTCGGCGGTGGCTCTATACGTATACATGACAGCAAGCTTCAGGCCAAGATGTTTGAGATACTCGGTTTCACTCCCGAGCGCGCTCAGGAGCAGTTCGGCTTCCTTATGAATGCGTTCAAGTACGGTGCGCCGCCTCACGGTGGTCTTGCCTATGGTCTTGACCGTTGGGTGTCGTTGTTTGCCGGTCTTGACAGTATACGTGACTGCATCGCATTCCCGAAAAACAACTCCGGGCGCGACGTCATGCTTGACGCTCCGGCTCCTATTGATCAGAAACAGCTCGACGAGCTGGCTCTGAAAGTGGAGCTTCTTGAAAAATAATCTGCGCCGATGGTAAAGATACGTGACATAATAGACGCGATAGAGCAGGTGGCGCCGCTTCCCCTGCAGGAGGGCTATGACAATGCCGGCCTGCAGGTAGGTGATGCCGGTGCGTCATGCACCGGAGCATTGCTTTGTGTCGATGTCACCCCTGACATAATCCGAGAGGCTGTTGAGCGCGGCTGCAATCTTGTGCTGTCGCATCATCCGCTGTTGTTTGGCGGCATAAAGCGCCTTACCGGACGCACGCTTCAACAGCAGGCTCTTATCGCGGCGGTTAAAAACGATATAGCGGTTTACTCCGCCCATACCAATCTTGACAGTGCGCCCGTTGAGGGTGTGAGTCTGGTACTCGCTTCTCTTCTGGGACTTGTCGATGTAGAGCCGCTTCAGCGGATTACGGATAAGACCCTTAAGCTGTCGGTGATGGTGCCCGAGGCGCATGCCGTGAAAGTACGAGAAGCTGTGTGCGGTGCGGGAGTCGGCAGGGTAGGGTGTTACTCCGATTGCTCCTTCGCGGTAAAAGGCGAGGGTACTTTCAAGGCTCTCGATGGTGCCGATCCGTATGTGGGCGAAGTCGGTAAACTGCATCATGAATCCGAGATACGCGTTGACGTCATCCTGCCGTCATGGTTGCGCGACAAGGTTGAGCGTGCTCTCTTGGATGCGCACCCTTATGAAGTGCCGGCATATGAGTTTGTGCGTTTGGACAATCCGTTGCCTGCCGGTCTTGGTGCGGTTGGCCGGTTTCCGACGGCTGTAGACCCGATGGCCCTTGTCGCTAAAGTTAAAGAAGTGTGCTCGTCTCCTGTAGCACGGTGTACGCCTGTTCCTGACCGCGCTGTCACACGGGTGGCTGTCTGCGGCGGTTCGGGCGGCTCGCTTATCGGCGATGCCATAGCTTCCGGTGCACAGGCATATATTACTTCCGATGTCCGCTATCATGACTTTGTTGATCATCGCGATGACATTTTTATCATAGATATCGGCCATTATGAGAGCGAAATGTGCACAAAACAGATTTTTTATCATATAGTTAGCGAAAAATTTCCTAACTTTGCGCTCTATTACTCCGAATTAGAAAAAAATCCGATAAACTACTTGTAAGCAAATGGCTACAGACAAGAACAAAAACGAAGTACTCTCAGTGGAACAGCGTCTCAAATCGCTGTATGAGTTGCAGACTATTCTCTCCGAGATCGACCGCATAAAGACCATACGCGGCGAGCTCCCGCTGGAAGTCAAAGACCTTGAGGACAATATCGAAGGCCTTCGTACTCGTATTGAAAACTACCGTCGCGATGTGGAGGAACTCCGCAAAAAGACAGTGATTGAGAAAGAAAAGATCAATGACTCGCAGTCCAAGATAGCACGCTACAAAGAGCAGCTTGACAATGTTAGAAACAACCGCGAGTTTGACCTGCTGTCAAAGGAAGTTGAATTCCAGACACTCGAGATAGAGCTTTGCGAAAAGCATCTGAACGAGTATGCCCGTGCCATAGACGCGAAAAACAACGACATCGTCGCTACTGAAGAGCGTCTTACCGACAGCGAGCACATTCTTAAAGAAAAGAAGGCGGAGCTTGACGAAATCGTTTCAGAGACTAAGCAGGATGAAGAGCGTCTGCGCATACAGGCCAAGGAGATAGAGCCGCGCATTGACGAGCGTACACTCAAAGCATTTAAACGTATCCGCGACAACGCCCGCAACGGTCTTGGCATTGTATACATACAGCGCAATGCGTGTGGAGGATGCTTCAACCGCATTCCGCCGCAGAAGCAGATGGAGATCAAGATGCACAAGAAAGTCATAGTATGTGAATACTGCGGACGTATCATGATTGACCCCGAATTGGCCGGAGTGGCTGATGAGACGGCAAAATAAATTAACTTTAATTATTGATAGCGACTTTATTACCCCAAAATTTTGTCATATCGAAAACTATATGTAATTTTGTCGCGCAATTAACAAAACTGAAACAAACAAAAACAAACATATTAAAATGATAATCGTACAAGTAAAAGAAGGCGAAAACATCGAAAAAGCTCTTAAGAAGTTTAAAAGAAAATTTGAAAAGACCGGCATCGTAAAAGAACTGCGTAGCCGTCAGGCATTTGAAAAGCCGAGCATCACCAATCGCAAGAAGATGATGAAGGCCGTTTACGTGCAGAAGCTTCGCATGGTTGAGGAATAAATCATAATTTCCCTCCTTTTTATTTGGTAAATTGACATAAAAGAGCTAAATTCGTAAAAGTAGGTTTTACGGATTTTGCCATGTTGGACTCTTTTATAACATATATACGGTGTGAGCTGAATTTTTCAGTTCACACCGTTTCCGCATATACCCGTGACCTTCGTCAGTGGGCTGATTATGCTACAGGAGGGCATCCCGAGGAGCTGCATCCCGAGGATGTGACTGCCGGCGATCTGAGGCTGTGGGTGGCGAAGCTCGCCAAGGACGGCGACGTGCCGCGAACCATACGCCGCAAGATACAGGCTCTTAGGGCATTTTTCCGATACCTTATGCGATACCACGGTCTTCGGGCCAATCCCGCAGCCGACCTTGCGCTTGCAAAAACCGACAAGCCGCTGCCCGTTTATGTCCGACAACGCGAGACGGCGGAAATACTTGCCCAACCGATCGACACCGACGATTTCATTCAGGTGCGCGATAGGCTGATTGTCATGATGATATATACGACCGGTATGCGCGCATCGGAGCTTATGGGGCTTCTCGATGCCGATGTCGACACCGTGAAAGGTGAACTAAAAGTGCTTGGCAAGCGTAATAAACACAGAATAATTCCTTTCGGAGAAGAGCTGTATGATATGATTACCTTATATCGCAATAGACGTGGCGAGACAGTGCCCGGTGCCGTTAATGAGTTTTTCGTAAGATCCGGCGGAGAGCCGCTCTACAGAAAGCTCGTGTACAATGTTGTCAACTCGGCATTGGCAGGGCACACGGTCGCACAGCGGCAGAGCCCTCATGTCTTGCGCCATTCATTTGCCACCGATATGCTCAACAACGGAGCTGACCTTTATTCCGTACAGCAGTTACTTGGACACCAATCGTTGGCCACAACGCAGGTGTATACCCATATAACTTATCGAGAACTAAAACAAAATTATCAACTCGCACATCCACGTGCTCTAAAAAAAGGAGGAGATCATGGAAGTAAACATTAAGTCAATCCACTTTGACGCAACTGAAAAACTGCAAGATTTCATCAACAAGAAAGTAAACCGTCTTGCGCGACACTACGAGAACATATCAAATGTCGAGGTTACGCTTAACGTCGTAAAGCCCGAGACTTCTATGAACAAGGAAGCAGGCATCAAAATATCTGTACCTCAGCAGGAGGATATATTTGCATCTAAAACAGCCGACTCATTTGAAGAAGCGGTCGATCTGTGTCTTGAAGCTCTTGAGCGCCAGCTTGAGAAAATCAAGTCCCGCAAATAACCGCGTACATTAATATCGATTAAAGCCTCGGACTTTACCGAGACCGTATAAACTTTTACGGAGAGAGTGCCTCTTGGCGCCCTCTCCGTACTCTTATCGGGTCAATGTAAAAGAACTGTTGTTAAAAAGCAACTGTGTTTGTAGGGCCGTCAGTAATACGGCGGCCGGTTTCGTCCTATATGGCCATCCGGGTATACGGGCGCCGTGGTACTGGCGCCCCTACTTTCCGACAGAATATTAACAGTCCAACCGGGTTTTGCATATGATCCCTTTTATCTCTCTTTCAGCCTTTTTATGGTCAGCAGCAAAACACGGTTGAACTGTTAATTGTTTGTTTGCGAATACAATACCTGTTTAGAATGAGTTTTGCCCGCAGATTAGTGTCGGAGACACGATATCTGCTTAGCCCCATGATTAGCGCGAACGCGCGGTTCATGGGGCTAAGCAGATGATTGATTGACAAAACTTCGTGTCGGGGACGCGAGACATATCCCGATGGTCTGATGTGGAATGTCGCCTGTCCTCGACAGGCATTTACTATTAGGGCTTAGACCACCCTACGAACCGCCGTCTGCGGTCACTTCGTTCCCTACGTCGGCTTATCGCGGGGTTTTGCACATAGCGCATCTCCGACGCGCGCCATTTAACAGCCGGTTTTATAAAACATAATTTGACACGTTTGCAATTGGACGATACATTCTTTCTGTGATTTATTTGTGTTCAAGCAGCAGTGTTGACGGTTGCCATTTCGAGGCTGCGTCCACGATCTCCATAAGTGCCGGCCATGCTGAGGCCGGCTCCACTTTATGATTGTATCGTTTAAGTATATTGACCGTGATTTTGTCGCCGCTCTGCGATGCTTCAACCTTGAACCGGCCGGCCGAATTGTCGACGTTGCGTTCAAGCGACTTCAGCGTTTTGTTCGACACACGGTAACCGTCGGGGAGCTTTATCGTTATACTTGTGGCTATTTCGCGCGGCATGCTCATATGAACGTCATCGGTGCGAGTGCGGTCGGAAGGCAGCAGTTCGAGTTGGTCGTTCATCAACCGTCCTACGGGTATGACGATATTACGTCCGGCATTCTTCACCATTTCGTCCATTACATATTCTACGCGGTATTCGAGTACAGGATTTTTCGGGTCAATGCCTGTCGATACAATCTCTCCGCTTCTCATCTCTACGGCATCGCGTCCGTGATAATTTTTTATCTCGGCCTTGAAGTCATCGGTCTGCCTGCGTCGTCCGTCGGCATAACGCTCTTCTCTCTCCGCTTTGGCCTTTTTGTTCTCGCGGAACACACACTTTATGTCCACGCGCGACAATAGGTCAATGTACTCTTTGTTCAGATCCTCTTCGCTGAGCAACTCCGACGATGATGACTTCATGCCGCCATAGTCGCGCACTCTCCTGTCAATGACGAGGGTCGTGCCGTCTACCGAAGCGTTGACCTCAACGGTTTCGCGGTTTTGCTCGGGAGTGTACATTGCGAAGTCCACAATGGCCCCTTGCGCTTTTTTATCCTTCTTCAACTCTCGTTTGGTCGGTTTGAACTGACCTTTTTCACCTTGAAATATGCCGGCTATTTCGCCCGGAGCATTGTAATATCCTGCCGGCGGTAGATAATACTTTCCGGTATTTTCCACATATCCGAACCACAGTATGTGAAACATGGTGCTCAACGTGTCGAGCGGTTCGTAGAAGTCCGGAGTGACTATGCCGTACTTGACATCAAGTCCCGTAGCAGCAGCCGCTTCGTTGAACATGGTTATGAATCTGTAGGGATTCATATTGATGCGCTTTGCACATACGCGGTAAGCCAACATGCTGTAAAGGTAGTCGCATATTTCTTCGTCGGTTATCAATCCTTTCTTGCGCATGTTCTTGAGCTTTCCGGTCACGCTTTTTCCGCCGTCAAAGTCAAGGTTCAGCAGGTCTTTGACAATCTTCTCGTTGAATGACCCGTATTCTATATCTGTCAACGCATCGTTTTTGATTGTTGCCACTGACGGATTGGGCTGTACTCCGTCTTTGCGGGCGCTTTTAGGTGTAAACTGGTCGGAGCGGCGGTTGTAGACGCGCATCTGGATTATGGGCGATTGACGGAGTGCGTTGTACCATAGGCGCGGCGTCTTGGCCGATATGTCGGTCATCTCCGTGTCAAGTATGAAGTTCTCATTTTCGTCGCGTGTTATTTTGAAGTCGGGAGCGCCGTTGAGGGTGCGGTACTGGGTAGTGAGGTCGTTGTCTATCACACAGTGCACTTTGTAGTACATGACAGGGTAATCCTCGCGAAATACATAATCGATCGGGTCGAGATGTAGATTCTGCAATTGTGTCGACGTGTAAAAGAAAACATCGAGATTATCGCCGACCTCAAGTCCGGGCACCGCCAGTTTGCGCCGCTTCTCTTCGCCCTTTTTGCCCTCTTCTACCTCGAGAAAGTCATCCGTATTGACATCAATCGTTCGGCCGTCGGGTTTGATTATCTTGGCCCCGAGCACTTTGCGCACCTTTTCGTTGGCTTTATAGGAGAGGCCGTCGCGCCAGTCGCGTTTGCCCATTATCGAGAAGTCAAATTCCGAGAAGCGGTCGAGTGCGTTTTTATCATTTATATGTATGAGCATCCGGGTCAGTTCATCTGCCCATATACGGGCGCGTGTCGACGGTATCCACAGCTCGAAGGCAAGACCTGTTTTTTTTTCTGCCGCGAGGCTGTTGTACATGGCTATTATTACGGCTGATTCATTCTTGTATTTTTCCGGAATAGCAGTCATTTTGAATTCCGGCAGGTCCATCGAGTACACTTCGTTTCGTATGCTCTCGGCAAACTTTTTATATTCGGCGACATCATCGGCTCTCAATTGCGTCGCCCATAGGAGAGCCATACTCAGTATAAGCAGAGTCTTTTTCATTATGATTATTTTTTGAGGGTTAATTCTATCTGTCGGTTGCATGCGTTGTTCCAGTCCGATACGGTTTTGTTCCATCGGTTTATGTCGGCGAGCGGTATGCGGGTGCTTTCAAGCTCCATCGCTTTATGCAATATCACTCTTTGTCCGTCGCGTTTGTAGCGGCATGAAAAACGTCCCTGCGGTATCTCTACACTGAAGTCGTCCGGTACGTAGGTTATTTCATACGTGTCGGGAACTGTAAGCGATACCTCCCTGAACACCGATGCCCTGAAAGGCAGCTCGTAATCATTTTTCCTGTCCTTTGTATCTATACGCGCCGTAAACGGATCGTTCATGGTGTTGAGGTCTATGTATAGCCGGCCGTCGGAGGCGGTGACCGCGTTGCGGTTTATTATTACGCCTACTATTACTGCAAGGCGACCGCCCTCTGCGTCAGGATAAAAGTAGGTGTGTTCTCTGTCCACATCGGCCTGTGTGCCCGGTATCAGGGCTTTGGCTATCGCGTCGTTCTGCCGGTCTTTCTTCATGGCGTTGAGTGAGGTCATGAAGTATTCCTTCATATCGCCGGTAAATGTTCGTCCGGCGCCCCCTGCGAGAGCACCGTCTACTATATTGTAGCTATACGCCAGTGTGTCGGCCGCGGCATTTGCAGCCGGTCTCGGTATTCTATACAGTTCGTAGTCATCTCCGCGATCTACAAGTACATCTTTGCCTTGTATAGATGACGGTATGTCTTGCGGATGTATGTACTCGTTTGTTGCATCGAGGTATAGCGTGTCACCGTTATGGTACGTCACGCATATCATGTGGTCGGTAGCGGCCAGCGACGGTACTTCGCCGATAAGAAAGGGTATGGCGTTGGTGCCTGTCGATGCCACATGTGCGTCGTAGCCGTTGTGGCGCAGCAGAGTGGCAAGCAGTGTCGACATGCCCTTGCAGTCGCCGTAGCGTTTGCGTACTACCTCTGCCGGTGTGTCGGGGCGGTATCCCGCATCCCCCTCTTCGTAGGCTATGTAGCGTATGTTGCGTTGTACCCAGCGATATATGGTCCCTATCGTGTCGCATTGTTCACATTCTTCAGCCATGATTTCGCTCATAAGTGCATCTATGTCGGGTATGGTCTCGTCTACGATACTCCTTTCATGATGCCACTTGTATAACTCCGGCACGTCGTTGAAGTAGCCTGCGACGAGTATATAAGGTTCTGCCGACATAGGCCGTGGAGTACCCGGCTCCTCTTTAAGGCCCGGTACATCCGTCAGCATATAGGTGATTGTGCGTGAGCCGTCGGTGTGAAGTTTGTCATCTCGTGTTATGCCGAGATTACCGAAATTTTTATCGATGAGCTTAAGTCGCGCCATCGAAGAGGGTATGTTGAATACAACGCTTTTACTCTTTATCGGGTACTCTTCCTGTACGAATACTTTGGTGAAGTATGCCGGGTCATTGAATGTGCGGCGAAATTCCGTTTTAGCTTTCTTACCCTTTTCCGACAGCCATATGTCGAAATAGCACACCTTGCTGTCGTCGTGAAACACCATCGGATTGTTTACATTGCGGTACTGGGCTTTGCCCCCCGATGCCTTATCCAGCGATATGACATTATTATAATATATGTGTGGCTGGATCTTTTCTGATTTTCGTGTAGCTTCGTATTCGCGGGTCACGACATTTCTTACCGTCAAATTGTTTTTGTTGTCATTGACGGTGTATTCGTCACGTCCCGATGCGATGATGACATTATCTTCTTTTTCCATGGCTTTGCACGGTATTGCACATGCGATCATGCACAATATCAAAAATCTTAACATAGCGACAGTTTTTGGTTTCGTGCAAATATAGGCCTTTTCCGTTTCGATACGATTAAACTAATTTAAGAAATGCCCGTATTTTTAAATGAAATACGTATTTTTGCACTAAATAGTAATTTTGCAATGAATAATATTTATGTGAGTGTTGTCAGGGTGGTGATGTCGTTGGGGATGCTGTCGGTTGGGCTGCATGTTGATGCTGACAACGTATCGGCTGACTCGATTAAATCTCTCCATACGCTTGATGAGGTTGTTGTGACGGGGCAGCGGTCATCTGCTTCGGCGGCACTTATTTCACAGACCGTTATCGATATTGACCGTGAGATATTGGATAATTCGCTGCAACCGTCTTTGTTGCCTGTACTTACTGCGCAGGTACCCGGACTTTTCACGACCTCTCGCGGAGTGTATGGCTATGGGGTGTCGGGCGGTGCCGCCGGAGGCATATCTATACGAGGCATGAGCGGCGGTTCCGGTCGTATAATGACGTTGATTGACGGACGCCCTCAGTATAGCGGCGTATTTGGCCATCCTATATCTGATGCCTTGCACTCCTCTATCGCCGAAAGCGTTGAGGTGGTGAAAGGCCCGGCCTCGGCTGTATACGGCTCCAATGCCATGGGCGGCATTATCAATATCGTGACACGCCGGCCGTCGGTCGACGGAGTAAGCACATTGTTTAGGGCAGGCTACGGCTCATACAACACGCTGGATACCGAGCTGACTAATATGGTGAAAAAAGGTCGTTTCCTGTCAACGGCGAGTGTGTCCTATAACAGGAGCGATAACAATCGTGATGACATGGACTTCAGTCAGGTCAACGGATATATTAAGCTGGGTTATGACATTTCCCATTATTGGACGGCTCGTGCCGATGCCGACATCACCCGGTTCAGTGCGTCCAATCCCGGTAGTGTGACGTCGCCTCTTATTGATGCCGACCAGAGTGTCGTGCGCGGAACGGTGTCTGTATCCGTCGACAATAATTATGATTATACTTCGGGCGGCGTAAGCATGTTTTACAACTTCGGACACAACCATATAAACGACGGGCACGCTCCTTCAGCCACGCCACGGCTTTATCGTTTTATTTCCGACGATAACATGGCCGGCTTGTCACTGTGGCAGTCAGTATCGCTCTTTTACGGCAATACGTTGACTGTGGGCGCCGACCTTTTCCGTTCATCCGGCAAGGCGTACAACCGATATGTCGAGGGCCAACGCAAAGGTGAACGGCAGACTCTCGCCGACAAGTGGCACAGCAATATCGGCGCTTATATGAATGTACGACAAAGCATAGGCGGCTTCCTTACACTGAACGGAGCTATACGGGCCGATCGACACAACTCGGTCGGTACAGAGTGGATACCGCAGGCCGGTGCCGCTATAACGTTGCCCCGTGAATTTCTGATCAAGCTCTCGGCGGCCAAAGGGTTTCGTTATCCTACGCTGAGGGAGATGTACATGTTCGGACCGGCCAATCCCGATCTTAAGCCGGAGTCGTCATGGAATTATGAGATAGCCGTGTCGCAGCCGCTTTTGGACGAGCGTATTACCTATGGCGTGAATCTGTTCTATATTAATGCTAAGAATCTTATAGCCGCAGTGCCCCGCGAAGGAGCCACGCCGCTAAATGTCAATACGGGCCGTGTTGAGAACAGCGGAGTAGAAGCGTATCTGTCATATCGCATAAACCGGTTATGGAACATTGACGGCAACTACAGCTATCTGCATACAAGCCGACCGCTTCTTGAGGCTCCGCGCCATAAGCTATGTCTCGGCGCTCGGTTTGTCAATCGACGCTGCGACATATCGTCGGGGCTGCAATACGTTGACGGCTTGTATACGTCCATTGACGGCGGCAGGAAAGAGAATTTCGTGTTGTGGAATTTACGCGGCCAATACGAAGTCCTGCGTTGGATGAAATTATGGGTGCGGTGTGACAATATTCTTGCACAAAAATATGAGATAAATGACGGGTACCCCATGCCGCGTATGACAGTCATGGCAGGTATTAAACTCGAATTTTAATTATAAACAATCATGAACAAAGCAGTTATGGCATTAGCAATTGCAACTGGTATGTCGATGGCCGGCTGTATGGGCTCCAAGGCACAGACAACGACTACCGACACACAGGGAAAAGAACTTCCCAAAGTTTACTTCATCAAGGAGATTACTCCTGAGAACATCGTTAAAATCTATAATGCGCTCGGTCGTAAGGCCGAAGGCAAGAATGTGGCGGTAAAACTGTCGACAGGTGAGGCGGGCAATCCCAATCATCTTTCGCCGGCGCTGATAAAGGACCTCGTACAGAGTGTCAACGGTACAATAATCGAGGGCAATACCGCCTATGCCGGCAAACGTAACACTACGGCCGATCATCTGAAAACCGCCGAAGAGCATGGCTTCACGGCTATAGCCGATGTCGACATACTCGATGCCGACGGGCAGGTATCGCTTCCGGTCAACGGGGGCCGCCATCTGAAAGAGGATATAGTGGGCAAAAATTTTCTGAATTATGATTTCCTGATGGTTCTATCGCATTTCAAAGGCCATCCGATGGGTGGATTCGGTGGAGCGCTTAAAAATATATCCATAGGCATAGCTTCGCCCGACGGCAAGGCCAACATACATTCGGGAGGCAAGATACAGGAGGTGGCCAATGTCTGGAGTATGGCAGCTGAGCAGGATGTCTTTTTAGAGTCGATGGCTGAGGCATCAAAGGCTATAATAGACCATGTGGGCGACAAAGTGCTGTATATAAGTGTCGCCAACAATCTGTCGGTTGACTGCGATTGTGTGGCCGAGCCGGAGCCGGTGTCAATGGCCGATATAGGCATATTTGCCTCGCTCGACCCGGTGGCTCTTGACCGTGCGTGCGTCGACGCGGTGCGAAATTCCGATGATCACGGCAAGGTGCACATGATAGAGCGTATCGATTCGCGTCACGGCATGCATAATCTTGAATATGCCGAGCAGCTCGGACTCGGTTCGCAGACCTATGAACTTATCGAGCTTAAATAATAACTTGCCTTCAAGACTATAATGGTATCTGCATGTAAAAAGCCGGAAATTGATGAAATTTTCGGCTTTTTACTTGACATGAAGTTAAAAATGAGCATATAAGATGTATATTTGTTACGATTAGATGTTATTAATTGTAAAAAAGTCGTAAATTTGCAACGGAATTGAGAACCAAAAGTTGGTTAACTATATTATAAAGTATAACTAAAAACTATTATTAACATGAACATTGACACTATCGGCTATAATGCCGGCCTTGTGTGGAATGCACTGAATGACGCTGACGCTCTTGGACTTAAGCAGATTAAGAAAGTTACCAAGCTTAAAGACAAGGAGCTTTATGCCGCTTTAGGATGGCTCGCCCGCGAGAATAAAATCCTTATTGCTGAGAATGAAGAAGAAAAAGATCTTATTATCTCACTCGCTTAATAAGAATAAATCTTACTTGATGAAATCATAACGGGATGTGGCATAGGCCTCATCCCGTTTGTTTTTCAGATGCCAACCTCGTAGAAATGTCAATCCACTTCGGGAAATGTCCCGCTGGGGTGTCCGGAGGACTCTCCATGCCAATTCCTTTCGTGGAATGGCGTCGCGCATCCGTGACGGCAACGCATCGCGCCGGCGTTTTGGGAGGCGTGGGAATGTCCCGCCAGTGTCCGAAGGACACATCCTGCAAATAGCCGGTGGCGGAGCGCAGCGACTCCACCGGGCCATCGGAAAAGATGATTTTATGATCGTTTCTGAAAGAAACGTCAAAACATATCATTTCGGAAAATATGCATCATCATCCGAAATTCCATTCTCTATCATCCACAACCGGAGCTCATCAATAAATGAAACCCGGGAATGACGCTCTTTCTGATTTTTTATATAATTTGTTATCTTCTCAACATCATGGCGCGAATATGAAAAGGCGCAATATCCCTCCTGCCATCCTTCCCAACGGTCAATAATCATCTCTTGTGTAATCATCAGGCTTGACTCCCTTTTTAACCTCTTCATAAAATCAGACAATGCCAATGTCGGAGGCATCACAAAAAACAAATGCACATGGTCGGGCATTCCACCGATACGAAGTGCACGCACACCATATTTCCGCATTATATGGAACAATACGCCATATACGCGTCTCTCACAGTCGACACGTATCAGAGGTTTCCTATATTTAGTAGAGAAGACTGCGTGATATAAAAGATTGGTGTAACTCATGGATAAATGTATTTGTTGCGACACAAGTTAATAAAAAATTTGAATATAAGCAAAAGAAATGATTATTCCCGTATGGGGAATTTGAAGTTTCTTACAGAAACCGTTTCTTATGTTACCCTTTACCGGTGGAGTCGCTTTGCTCCGCCACCGGCTAATTGTGGGAAGAGTCCTTCGGACTCGCCATGCCAATTCCCTTTTGGGAATGGCACCGCGCATTCGTGACGGCAACGCATCGCGCCGAGGTGATTTGGGTGGCGTTTTTGGGCGGGTGAATGCCCCGATGGTGTCCGAAGGACACATCCCATAAATAGCCGGTGGCGGAGCGAAGCGACTCCACCGGTAAGGAAATGATTTTATGATTGTTTCTGAAAGAAACGTCAAAACATATCATTTCGGAAAATATGCATTTTTATGTAATTCCCGTGGGTATTTTGAAGGTTTCTGTAAGAAACCTTCTTTTATGTTATCCTTTTCCGTGGGAGTCGCGATGCTCCGCCACCGGCTAATTGTGGGAAGAGTCCTTCGGACTCCGAAAGGCATGTCGGATTTTTGACTGACGACCGGGCGTTTGACGACACCGGCGCCCCTACAAGCATAGTTGTATTTAAACAACCGTTTTTTTACCTTGATCCGGATTTTGCATGAGGCGTTTCCAGTTGCGGTAGCCGATGAAGGCCACTATGGTATATGCTCCATAAAGGATGCCGTACAGATAGATGCCCTTGTATGAGTACAGGGCCACGCATACGGCGTCGACGGCTATCCATGCTATCCACTGTTCAAGATATTTGCGGGCAAGCATCCACATGGCCACTATGCTCAGGGACGTCGTGAAAGCGTCGGCTACAGGCACCGTGCTGTCGGTAAGATAACGAAGCCCGCAATATAGGGCTATCCATAAAAGTACAAATATAGCCGAGCATGCAGCCAGTTGCCGGCGCGGTATATGCCTGATCGGCAGCTGCTCTTTTTTTGATTTTGCCGCATCGTTGCCGTGGCGTCCCGCCCGGGTCCATGTGATGTAGCCGTAAACGGCGATAAGAAAATAATATATGTTTATGGCGAAGTCGGCATATATGCCTTTGTGGAAATAGATCCACATGGATATTGTAGGCATGACTATCGATGCGAACCACAACCGTGAATCAGCATGATATTCCCACCAGAGATACAGTAGTCCTACGCTGAAGCCGAGAACTTCAAGTATTGTGTCCCACGGGAGTTCGTAAAGTGTCATTTCAGAAAGTCATTGTTACGGTTGCGAGAACATTGGCTGTGGCTTGTGCGGCAAAACCTGCGTAGCGGTATATGACCGGTTTGTCATTCTCAAGATAGTATCCGGCGCCCGCATAACCGTTGTTGCAGTATTTCTCATTAAATATATTGTATACGGCCAAGCCGAGACGCAGTTCTTTTACTGACGGCAGGGTCTTGAATGTATATGCAAGAGAAAGGTCCGATACAAAATATGAGTCGAGGCGTGCCTCGGCACTTCGGGCATTGTTCATGTATTGGCTTGATACGTACCGGCTTGCCAGCGATGCTTCGAATCCCGACACGTTGAAGTTAAACATATTTTGCAGTATGAAATCGGGAGAGAACGCTATTGGAGTGTTGCCGCAGTCGATCGATATAGGATTTTTCCACTCATCCTCATATACATATTCCGTAAAATCGTTGATGCGGTTGCGCGACAGGGTGGCGTTGACCTGCCAGTCAAACCATCTTGTCGGCCGCAAGGCTCCCTGCAGCTCGATGCCCATACGGTATGAATCCGGTACGTTGACGCTTATAGGATTGCCTGTGTCTGATAACTGTCCGGTGACCACAAGTTGATTGCGGTAGTCCATGTAATAGAAGTTTGCGCCGAGCGAGAACAGGCCGGAGTTGTAGAAATACCCCACCTCGTAGTCAAACATGCGCTCCGCTTCGGGGTAATGGGCCGGATCGCTGTCAGTGAAATTGTCGCGCGTAGGTTCTTTGTGGGCCACGCTCCATGACGCATATGCCCGGTGACCGCCGCGGTTGTAGGCCAATCCTATTTTGGGGTTGAGAAAATTCCAGTCGCGATGCAGGTCAAGGAGCGCCATATTGCCCGTGTTCCAGTCAAAGTTGTCGCTCACGCCGGTTATTGTATAGTGTATGTGGCGCAATTGCATGTCTCCGTATACCGATATGCCGTTGTTTATATCATAATCGGCTCTGATAAATATATTGGAGTCAAACTTGCGGCCCGTATTACGGTAGTATTGTTGCAGAGGATCTATGGCTCCGATGTAATTACGCACCCATTTGATCTGACCGAAGTGGTTGCCGCGGTGCATATTGGCTGCTCCGCCGGCCACAATCGACAGATTGTCACGGAGGTATCTTATATTTAGCATAGCCCCGCCGAAATCATTGTCGTTGTTTTTCAACCGTATGAGGTCCGATTTTTCTACAAGGTTGCCTTCCGGGTCGGTGAACGGCTTAAGACCGTATTCCTCAAGAGTCCTGCCGGTTTTGTACTGGTCGTAATAGCCGTCGCCTTTTGTGTAGTGTAGTGTGGCGTTGAGAGTTATATCGTGTCTTATGCTTTGTGTGTATAGAAGTTGCAAGTGGTGTTGAGTGAAGTTGTCGCACTGGTCGGGATAGAAGGCTGTCTCGCCGTCATCGGTCGTATACTTGCCGCAAGGGTTGTAACGGCGGCCAAACTTTTCCATCTCCTCTTTCGTGGCGTAGTCCCATGCCATATATGTCTGTTCTTTTCCGCCGAAGGCAAGCAATCGCAGCGACATGCCGTCGCCCCTGTAGGCCACTTGGCCCATGTAGCTCCACAGTTTCGAGAACGCACGGTCGATGTAGCCGTCTGAACCGATGTGGCTAAGACGCGCGTCCACACTCCAGTGGTCGCCAAATAGCCCCGACGACACCTTGATTGTCTGCTTGTTTGAATTGAATGAGCCGTAAGATGCCGATATCATGGCGGAACGCTCATAGGCGGGTGCGTCGGTGAGCATGTTTATCGAGGCACCGAACGCTCCGGCACCGTTGGTTGATGTACCGGCACCGCGCTGTATCTGTATGTCGCGCAGCGATGACGCGAGGTCGGGCATATTGACCCAATACACATTATGACTCTCGCTGTCGTTGATAGGTACGCCGTTGGCCGTGATGTTTATGCGCGATCCGTCACTGCCTCGTACACGTATGCCGCTGTATCCGATGCCTCCGCCTGCGTCACCGGTGGCAATTACCGACGGGGTCATCTCAAGTATGCTCGGCAGATCTCTGCCGTCATTACTGCGGGCAATCGTTTCACGGCTGATGTTAGTAAACGCTACGGGCGTTTTTACACCGGCTCTATTGGCCGTTACTTCCACGCCGCGTAGCTCTATGGCCACGCTGTCGTTTGACTCGGGTGACAGTGTCTCCGCTTCGGCGGCGACATACGGCGTACCGGTCATGCCACATATGACCGCCGCCAATGAAAATGATTTTTTCATGCGTCAATTTTTCTTTACGCCGGTACTAACCGGATCAAGTTCCAAGGGTCTGTTCTCAGCCCCGTTGCCTGAACGCCTTACATGGCGGTCCGTGACAACGGTGCACCCCCAAATATGTTCACATCAAGCGGGCATACGGCATTTAATCGCGCCCCGCCTTTGTTTCGTCTGCAAAATTATGCAATAACTTCGTAAATGGCTAATAAAAACAACGAAAAGTCGCATTATGTAAAATTCAACCAAGTATCATTGTAATCATAAGCAGGGTTGATTATGGTTGTGATATAACATGCATATATTGATACTGATATGAACATTTATCCAACTGAAATGATTAACTTTGTAATCATATGAATCAGGATAGGTATGCACCTTATTAATGACAACCTACAGAAACTGTTTGCTTTGTGCATAAAGCACAAGGTAAGGAAGTTATATTCCTTTGGATCTATACTTACTCCCAAGTTCGATGAGCGGAGTGATGTTGATATCCTTGTGGACTTCAATTCTGAAATAGACCATAACACTTACGCTGACAACTATTTTGATTTTTATCATGCCTTGAAAGCCTTGTTTGGAAGAGATGTTGATTTAGTCGATGAGTCAGCAGTCAAGAACCCCTATTTCAAAGAGGAGCTTGAAGAAACCAAACATCTCATTTATGGATAGGAAGCTAAGAAAATACCTGTCCGACATTCTTTCTTCAATTTTCTGATATATAGGGTTGTAAAACGCGATATTTACGCCGGTGGCGTATAGAAATATACCGGTTGCATTTTGAGATAAAGTATCAATCCAAGGATAATTGATACTCAACTATCTCTATTGCCCGATGTCCGATTATTTAATCCATCAACGAATTCAAGTCAACGTCGGGGATAATCAACTCCGCAAGCTTGTCTCTGATAAGGAATCCCATATATAATGGAATGGTCAGGACCTCTCCAGCCCGTCCGACATTGTATTGGCCTAACTTGATTGCATTGTTTACATGGTAAACGTCTTTGTTTTTGAGAACCGTGGCAACACTCTTTGCCCTGCCCGACTTTGCTTTCACCTCAAGCAAAACACATTCACCTTTATACCTCACCAAGAAGTCGATTTCAAGCCCGCTTTCCTTCTGGAAGTAATATAGTTTCTGACCTGATTTGCATAAGAAATCCGCCATGAGATTCTCAAAGATAGCTCCCTTATATCCGAGAAGGTTTCCTTTTAAGATATCCGCCTGAGTACCATAGTCAAGCATCCCCATAAGAACACCTATATCAGTGGTGTAAACCTTGAAACAGTCCTTAATGGAATTGCCGCTCAATGGAAGTTCGGTATTCGTCGTGTTATAACATCGCTCCGCTATACCGGCATCTTCAAGCCATTGAATACTCCCCATGTATTGAGACGCTCTCCCTCCTTTCTTGACCACAGAGTATTGGAATTTTTTATTCTCCTTTGCTAACTGTTTGGGGATTGACTCAAAACACTCTCTTATGTGGGGTTTGTCTGAATCTTCAGCATATTTGACCATATCCTCTTCATATTCAGCGATGAGAGTCCGTTGCTTATTGTAAATCAATTCGATATTCTTTGTTTCAAGGAAACAGTTTACTACTTCGGGCAATCCTCCGACAATAATGTATCTATACAGTAAATCCATCATAGCCTTATGGATACCATCCGGAACGACGCTTTCATTCTCAAAGCATGATTTAACCGTGTCGATTACCTTGTCTCCGACGCCGTTTGCCCATAAGAATTCCTCGAAATCCAACGGATACATTTCAACTATTGTTTCATAACCAACCGGCACGGAATTCTCTCCTTCAGCTTCCTTGCTTTTCTTCTCATGTCTGCCGTAGCCCTTCACCCCTAAAAGAGAACCTGTGGCTATGACATCAAAACGACCATCTATCTGAAAGGATTTCAGTGCTGTCCTCGCCTCCTTACATTCCTGTATCTCGTCAAGGATGATACAGGTTTTTCCGCTGACGAAACGAGAACCGGGTATAAGTGCCGAGAGATTGAGAATGATGGTCTCGACATCAAGATTTCCTGTAAAGGCAGCCCTCTTGTCCGGCTCAAGAATAAAATTCATATAGACCACCTCATCGTAGTACTCACTTGCGAATTTCTTGACGATATATGTCTTACCACATTGGCGAACACCTTTTATCACCAATGGCTTTCGATCTTCCGACTGTTTCCAAGCGGACAAATATGTCTCAATCTTTCTTTTAAGCATATCCTATTTGTTTTTGCTCTGCAAATTTACATTTTTCCAAGCGAATAATTACATAAGTAGTACATTTTTCCAAGCGAATTAATTCGGGTAGATACATTTTTCCAAGCGAATATAGCTGACGGACTTGTGAAGCTCGCGGACAATCAATATTTTTGTAGTTAGGAGTTAGAAGTTCTGCTCTATTTAATTGGTCGTGACATAATTGGAGGGTTTGGTCTTTGATTACAAAATATAGCAAATTTCTGATATGTAGGGTTGTAATGTGCGATATTTGTGCCGGCGGCAACAATACGGGGCGACTTGTTGTTATACCGACGTAAATTAACAATAAAACGATTTTAGCATAATGAAGCGAATAGTGATAACGGGCGCGACGTCAGGTATAGGGCTGCGTCTTGCCGAGACATATGCCGCCAAGGGCTGGCGCGTAGGTGTGGCAGGGCGCCGTGAAGGGGCCATGAAGGAGCTGAAAGAACTGTTTCCCGAGCAGGTGGAGTGGATAAAACTTGATGTGACCAAAAACGATGCTCCGAGGCGGCTTATGGAGCTTATCGGCGCTCTCGGCGGCATGGACGTGTATCTGCACGTGGCCGGCGTGTATCATGAAAATCCTACATTGAAGATTGATGAGGATGTGGCTACGGTAGAGACCAATGTCACCGGATATACGCGGATGATCGACGCGGCCTATCACTATTTCCGAAAGGTAAGCGAGAAAGGCGGACACGGCCATATAGCAATAATTTCCTCGGTCGCCGGTACTAAAGGCATAGGGCGGCTGGCAAGCTACTCCGCGTCAAAGCGTTATCAACAGACCTATCTTGAGGCTGTTGAGCAGCTCGCTCACAGCGAGAAGGTGGACCTCGCCTTTACCGACATAAGGCCCGGTTTTGTAAGGACTCCATTGCTGAGCGACGACAAGACCTATCCTCTGACGATGACGCTTGACCATGTAGTGCCTATGATAGTCAGGGCCATAAATCGTCGTAGCCGCATAGCGGTGGTCGATCGCCGTTGGGCCGCCGCAGTATTTTTCTGGAGGCTGATACCGGGGCGTCTGTGGGTGAAAATGAACATAGGACTGTCGTCGCCTGCGGAAAAAGATGAGCCGGCCGACGATACAGCCGGTACGGTCGAGCTTATCAAAAGCTAAACTGACGTAGTTAAATATAATAAATCGCGGCCCGCGTCCGTTATAAAACTAAAAAATAACGAGGACGTGGGCCGAGCTATGTTAAAAATATTGTGTGTCGCACTTACCGCGGTCGTGGCCTTACAGGCCGGGGCACGTAATAACGCGCCCGGTCTTAATAGGGCGTATGCCGACCAACGGCCTTGGCATCTTGGCTTTTCGGTAGGGCTGCATACTCAGGATTTTCTTTTTACCCATAACGGATATGTGACTGCCGACGGACAGTCATGGTTTATGGAGCAACCCTCCTTTTTACCCGGGTTCTGCGTGACGGGCCTTGTCAATCTACGTCTGAACACATATTTCAGTCTTCGTTTCACCCCCGGCATGTATTTCGGCAACCGCACCGTAAAGATGCATGACGTAAACAGCGGCAATCGCGAGGAGCAAGACATAAAGTCCAATCTGGTCGTACTGCCTGTCGATGTGAAGTTTGCCGCGCTCCGCTACCGCAATGCGCGCCCTTATCTTGTGGCCGGCGCCATGGCCACATTTGATGTGTCAAAACGCCGTTCGCGAGAGCCTCTGCAACTCAATACCGCCGACTTTTTGCTTACGGCCGGCTTCGGGTGTGATTTTTATCTGCCCTTTTTTAAGCTGTGTCCTGAAATAAAGTTCTGTTTCGGGCTTACCGATGTGCTGCGTCATGACCGTCCCGACTTTAAGGACGACCTCGAAGGATATAAGTTCACGCATTCTCTGAAAAAACTGACTACGCAGATGGTGGTCCTCTCTTTTTATTTTGAATGAAAGCGCCGGTGGAGAGCAGTAAAGTCATATTAACCATATTATTGTCGGTGCTTGCCGTCATTGCGCCTATTACTGTCGGTGCACAGACCGACGCGCAGTTTTCACAATACTATGCCGTAAAAAGCTATTACAATCCGGCTGCTGCGGGCTGCAGCTCCATGCTCAATGTAAATTTAGGCTCCCGCCTGCAGTGGACCGGCATACCCGATGCCCCCAAGACTTTTGCGGCATTGGCCGACATGTCTTTGCCGCTGCTTGACCGCCGTCTCGGAACCGGACTCGTAGTGCGACAGGAGAGCCTTGGGCTGTACCGCGGTTTTATTGCTGCACTGCAGCTGTCCTACCGCATAAAGTTGTGGGGAGGCGAGCTTTCGGTCGGGCTTCAGGGCGGCATGCTGGAAGAAACTTTCAAAGGCTCTGAAGTGGTGCTTCCTGACGATGACGACCTCCATGAGGGCGGTGATGAAGCAGTGCCCCGTACCGATATAAGCGGCTCGTCGGTCGACATAGGCGCAGGTGTGTTTTACTCGTCGCCGCGGTTTTGGACAGGGGTGTCGGTGGCGCATGTCAACAGCCCGTCTGTCACCATGACGGAGGGAGGCGACCGCGAGTGGGAGTACGAAGCCGGCCGCACGTTCTATTTTATGGCCGGGGGCAATATCCCCGTTAAAAACACGTTGTTTGAGATACAGCCGTCGGTATTGGTGAAGAGTGATTTCACATTCACTACCGGTGAGGTCACGGCGCGGGCGCGATACAATAAGTTTGTCACCGTAGGTGTAGGCTATCGTTACCGCGATGCGGTGACTTTTATTATAGGAGCCGAGTACCGCAACTTTTACCTGACCTACAGCTACGACTACGCCACGTCGGCTATAGCCAAAGCGTCAGACGGTAGTCATGAGATATGGGCCGGCTATAGCGTGAGGCTTGATTTCGACCGGAAAAACAAATATAAGCATAAAAGTATACGCATAATGTAAATCGACTATATGAACAGGTTAATGAAATATCTGCCGGTGGTCTTGACCGGTGTCGTAGCCGTATCGTGCGCTACAGGCCACAACCGCAATGCCGGAGGTGAGGTGACCGGTGTGGGTGCCGCGTCATGGTCGGAACCTGTACCTTACGGTATGGTGCTCGTTGACCGCGGGTCAATAAAGGCCGGTCCGTCAGAACCCGACAGCGCGTGGCATCTGCGTGCCGACGCCCGTGGAGTGTCGGTCGACGGCTTCTGGATGGATGAGACCGAGATAACCAACAGCAAGTACAAGCAGTTTGTCTACTGGGTGCGCGACTCAATAATACGCGAGCGTCTCGCCGACCCGGCTTACGGCGGCAATGAGGACTACAAGATCGAGGAGGACCGCGAAGGCAACCCTATAGGGCCCTTTATCAACTGGAGCAAGCCCATTCCGTGGCGCAATCCCGATGAGGACGAGGCGCGGGCCATCGAGAGTATGTATCGTGTCAATGCCGTCACGGGAGTACGCGAACTTGATCCCGAGCAGTTGACTTACCGTTACGAGGTATATAATCATACCGAGGCCGCCAAGCGTCGCAACCGTCTGAATCCTGCACGTCGCGAGTACAATACCGACCTTCCGGTGCCTGACGACGTTCCGCTTATCACAAAGGATACGGCTTATATAAACGATGACGGGGAGATAGTGCGCGAGACCATAACCCGCGGGCTCACCGGCGACTACGACTTCCTCAATACGTATATAGTCAACGTTTATCCAGATACTACGGCTTGGATCAACGACTTCGACAACGCATACAACGAGCCTTACGTGCGTCTGTATTTTTCTCACGGAGGCTACAATGATTACCCCGTGGTGGGCGTGAGCTGGGAGCAGGCCAATGCGTTCAGCAATTGGCGCACCGATTATCTGCGCAAGTCGCTCGGCAAGGAGGGTGTGCACATCGAGCCTTACCGTCTGCCTACGGAAGCCGAATGGGAGTATGCCGCACGTGCCGGCAAGAGCGAGAACAAGTATCCGTGGGACGGTGACCTGCCCATGTCGGACGACAAAGGATGCTTCTATGCCAACTTCAAGCCCGATGAGGGCAACTACGTGCGCGACGGCCATATAATAACGTCGCGGGTCGGCACTTATGCCCCCAACGATTTCGGCCTTTATGACATGGCCGGCAATGTGAGCGAGTGGACCTCGACGGCCTATACCGAGAGTGTGAGCCGCCTTACGAGCGACCTCAACCCCGAGTATCGTTACGATGCGGCGGTGGAGGACCCTTACCGCATGAAGCGCAAGATAGTGCGCGGCGGCTCATGGAAAGATGTCATGCACAATGTCAGGAGCGACCTGCGCATGTGGGAGTATCAGAACGAGCAGCGGAGCTACATAGGCTTCCGCAACGTAAGAACCCATATAGGCTTTGCCAAAGGACAGGGAGGAAAAAGAAAATAAACGTCATCACAATCATTTGCCGCAATGGGAAAGATAAAACGATACAGAAACGGCATAGAACGCTTCCTTTCAAGCGAGAAGGGACAGCGCTTCTTTAACGTCGCCTATTCGATAGGAGCCGCTATAGTCATATGGGGAGCGCTGTTCAAAATCTTGCATCTCCCGGGGGGCAGTATGCTGCTTGCCATAGGTATGGGCACAGAGGTGCTCATGTTTATACTTACGGCTTTTGACCGCCCGTATCATGAGCATGAACGTGCAGCTGTGCAGCCATCACCGGAGGCTCCGGTGTCTGCGGCTCCGATAGTGTCGTCTGTGGTCTCGCCCGACCTGTCTGGTGAGATGGAACGTCTGCGCGCCACGGCTTCGGAGCTGAACAAGATGTCGGCGGCGCTGCTTGAGGCTTACAAGGCTGTCGCCGACAACTCCGGAAGCATCAATGCCAACTCTAAAGGCTACGTAGAGCAGATGGAGGCGCTTAATCGCAATGTAGCCGGATTGAATGCCATATACGAGATACAGCTCAAGAGCATAGGTGCGCAGCTTGAGTCGATAGAGCGGGTCAACGAAGGCATGAAGCGGATGAGAACCATGTATGACAGCGCTTCGTCAATGAGCGGACGCTACTGTGACGAGGCCGAGAAAATGACGCGTAACATCGAGCAGCTCAATACGGTGTATGAGAATATGCTCCGCGCTATGACAGTCAATATGCAGCGTAGCGATGGCACAAGATAACACACCCCGCAACATGTCGCCTCGCCAGAGGATGATCAATCTGATGTACATCGTCTTGACGGCGATGTTGGCGCTCAATGTGTCGAGCGACGTGCTGCAGGGCTTCACGCAGGTCAACGACGGGTTGATGCGCTCCAACGACAACGTCGGCTCGCGCAACGACGGCGTGTACCGGCGGTTGGAGGCTGTGGCGGCCGATAATCCCGAGAAGGGGGAGCGCTGGTATCGTGCTGCTTCCGATGTGCGCGAGGCTACACGGCGGCTGTACTCGTTTGTCGACTCGCTTAAACAGGCCATCGTGATTGAAGCCGACGGTAAAAACGGCGATCTGCGCGACATAAAGAATCAGGAGGATCTTGAGGCCGCTTCGGTGGTGATGCTCAACCCGACGTCGCCGCAGGGCAGGCGCCTGCGTGAACGTATCGGCTGTTATCGCGCTATGCTTGCCGGCATGACGGCCGACTCGGCGAAACGTGCCGATATCGCGGCGGCTCTTGCCATCGACGCGGTTTCGCGGCGGGGAAGTGTGCTGCCTGTGGATTGGGAGACCGACCTGTTTGACGGCAAACCGGTAATAGCGGCCATAACTCTTCTTACAAAAATACAGAACGATATACGGTATGCCGAGGGTGAGGCCCTGACGCAGCTACTCGCCAATGTGGATGCAGGCGACCTGCGCGTGAATAGCCTTAATGCGTTTGTCATACCGCAGTCTCGCAATGTGATGCGCGGCGACAGCTATTCGGCCGACATCGTGCTTGCGGCTGTCGACACTACCCGTCTTCCGGTTATATACATGGACGGCGTGAGACTTGCCGACAGTGGAGGTCACATCAATATACCGGCTTTGTCGTCGGGGCGCCACACTCATTCGGGTTATCTTGAAGTGGCTCATGATGACGGCACTGTGTCGCGCCATGAGTTCACTCCGGAGTATACGGTGATTGAGCCGTCGGCCACCGTATCGGCCACGATGATGAATGTGTTTTATGCCGGCATCGACAATCCGGTGGATATATCGGTGCCCGGAGTGGAGCCGTCGGCTGTATCGGCCACAATGACCGGAGGCGCGCTGTCGCGCTCGGGGCGTGGATGGGTGGCGCGTCCGGCCAAAGTCGGCACAGATGTCGTCATTACCGTCACCGCCGATGTCGGAGGGCATAGGCAGAAAGTGGCCGAGACGACGTTTCGTACCCGCAAACTGCCCGACCCGGCTCCTTACATAGCCCTTAGTGATTCAAAAGGCAATCCGGTGCGCTACCGTGGCTCGAAACCCATTGCGAAGTCGCAGATTATGGCCGCCCCCGGCATTGAAGCCGCTATTGATGACGATATGCTTAATATAGCCTACAAGGTGCTTGGTTTTGAGACTCTGTTCTTTGACTCTATGGGCAATGCCATGCCCGAAGTATCAGACGGCGCTTTATTCTCGCGGCGTCAGAAAGAGGCCATCAAACGCATGTCGCGAGGCAAGAGATTTTTTATTTCGAGGGTAAGGGCGCTCGGCCCCGACGGCATAGAGCGCGATATAGCACCTATGGAAGTGATAATAAATTAATAAAAACTACAGGCAAATGATACATATTCGTCCATTATTGATAGTGTTGGCCGTTCTTGCGGCTACAGCTACTCTTCACGCTCAACGTTCATCTACCTCAACCGAGGTACGGCGTGTCGGCTCCGAGGCCCGACCTGCGGCCGGCGCCGCATCAGGCATTAGCGACCGCATGCAGCTGCTTATGACCGAAGAGGCCCCTGACGATGACAACGCGCAGTGGATGAGAGTGGTATATCGCTCTCTCAGCGCCGACGATATAAAGAATGCGGCACTGTACTATCCCGAGGATGTTGTCGACGGGCAGGAAAATCTGTTTCGCATACTTATGCGTCTGTTGACGAAGGGCGACGTTGCGGCCTACGAGTATCTTGACGGACGGGAGATATTTGCCGACGACTACCGTATAAATGTTGCCGATATGCTCGACCGTTTCCATATACCGTACACCGAAGGGCGTAAGACTGCGGCTGGTACGGCGTCTTTATTGATTGAGGAGAGCGATGTGCCGTCGGCCGAGGTGCGGAGCTATTACGTTATCGAGCGCTGGGCATTTGACCGCCGCTCCAATCGCAAGACCATGCATGTCGAGGCTGTGTGTCCGGTGTTGCACCGTGTGGGCGATTTCGGTGGCGAGGCTGTCAGGTATCCTATGTTCTGGGTCAGGATGGCTGACTTGCATCCTTATCTTATGGCCCGTAACATATTTGTGGACGATGACAACAATGTGGCGTCGTATACCTACGATGATTTTTTCCGGCTGGGATTATATGAAGGGGAGATATACAAGACCCGCAATCTCCGCAACATGTCTATGGCCGCTCTTTATCCTGACCCCGACGAGCGTAAACGTGCGCAAACTTCGATCGACTCCGTGCTTGAAAACTATGACCGCAAGATGTGGGTGCCTACGCGCGAGGAGGTTATCGCCGCCCGTGAGGAGCGTGAACGCCTTGAGCAGGGCGATACGATTGCCGTAAAACGTACGCCGGATGCGGTCAGGAAGAGCCCCAAGCGCAGTTCGCGGGCCAAGCATGCCACCCGTGCCAAGTCATCCGCGCCAAAGGAGCGCAAGACTGTGACCCGCTCGGTCCGCAGCCGCAAATAAGCCCTCGGCAGTCATCGTCGACTATTTTGCCGGTCGATTATTTGGATTTTACGATGCAAAGCCCTACCTTTGCATCGATCAATTGAGGTGCGTTAGTTCAGTTGGTTAGAATACATGCCTGTCACGCATGGGGTCACGGGTTCGAGTCCCGTACGCACCGCTTCGATAGCCTTGGCCGGAAACGTTGTGTTTTCGGCCCTTTTTAAATTAATAAACCAATGAAAACATTTAAGTATGTAATGGCGGCTCTTTTTCTTGCCGCCGCTCTTCCGGTAACGGCCGGCGATGACTGGGCCAACTTCCGTCGTTATGAACAAGCCGATGTCGAGGCTGCGAAACTTCCCGCTGAACAGCGTAGGGTCGTATTTATGGGCAATTCGATTACCGAGAACTGGAACCATGCACATCCTGATTTTTTTACTTCACACGGATTTGTGCCGCGCGGCATCAGCGGCCAGACCTCCTATCAGTTTCTGCTCCGTTTCCGCGACGATGTCATTAACATACACCCGGAGATTGTTGTGATTAATGCCGGCACCAATGATGTGGCTGAAAACAACCATGTATTCAGTGAGGATCGCACTTTCGGCAATATCGTGTCGATGGTCGAGCTTGCCAAGGCCAACGGCATACGCCCCGTGTTGTCGACAGTCCTTCCCTCCAACCGCTTTTCATGGCGCCCGGAAATTACCGACGGCTCACCTAAAATCATAAGCCTTAATAAACGCATCAAGAAGTATGCCGAGGAAAACGGCATACCGTTTGTCGATTACTATTCGCCGATGGTGCTTGACGAAAGCGGCGCCCTCAACCCGGCATATACCGATGACGGTGTACATCCTACTCCGGCAGGCTATGATGTGATGGAAAAAATCGTGCTTGAAGTCATCGACAAGATGTGATTATTGGCTCGACAAGAGCTATTGAACCAATTTGGCAGGAGCGGATTTTGGTATAGTGTCGAGGCATACGGTTTTCAGACGGTTCAGGTCGTTGATCGGACGTCGATATCTTATGCGTCGGTTTATGAGCTTGAACACGGCTTCCGTGGCCTGATTGCGTGTCAGCCCAGACTCATTGCACAGACGCAGCACAAACACGTTGTCCTGCATGATGCTGCGCACGGTGTCGTGCAGCGGTGTCGAGGGTGTGCCCTCCTGAAAAAATCGGGTTACGGCGACGGGTGCGTGTTGCGGAGTAGTCGGCAGGGCAGATTCTGCCTTTATGGCGATACCGGAAGCCGACGCTTCAGGCTGAACGGCCTCCGATGTCTTTGCGGCCATCGGTGTTTGACCGGATTCCGAAACCTCTTGTGCACGTCGTAGTACGCGGCGTTTGCGGGCACGCATGTTGGCGCGTTTGCGTCGGTCGATTGTGGCTTTTGCCATAAGAAAGCCCATCATCGACGCCGGATCAAGATTGTCGGGCATCGTATCGTTTGCCTGATACTCCTTTATGGCCTCGGTAAGCGATTGCTGTTGCTCCTCGGTAAGCAGCGATATGGCGAGTGACCATTCGCTGTCAAACTTGAATGTCTTTTTCATGTAGTATGCGGTTAAGATTGATTTCGTCACAAAGATAACACCTCAAAAACGCGATGTCAAGTCTTTCCGCAAATTTTTTTAATCAACTATAAATGTATCAATCGGTTTTCTATTGTTTTACTTTTTCAATGGACTATGTGTAGTATCTTCAGATGCGAGCAACTGCAAATATCTGAAAATCCGATTATTTTGATTACATTTGCAATCTAATCCTGCTCTCAATGAAAGAAAACAAAGACAATAATAAAATTGAGCTAATCACAGACTCGACACAATCCGCAATGTTGCCGATAGAGAATCTAATCCATGTTATTAGAGGTCAACAGGTTATTTTGGATAGTGATTTAGCACGGTTGTATGGGGTTGAAACCAAACGATTAAAAGAACAAGTTAGGCGTAACCTGAATAGATTCCCAACAGACTTTATGTTTGAATTGACCAAAGAGGAATGTTTAAGGTCGCAATTTGCGACCTTAAACGGTGGTAGAGGTCAACACATCAAATATATGCCCTTTGTTTTTACAGAAAATGGAGTTGCAATGTTGAGTAGTGTTTTGAAATCAGAAACAGCAATAGAGGTCAATATCCGCATTATGCGGGCTTTTACTTCTATGCGCAGCTTTTTGACAAGCAATGCTCGGATATTTCAACGATTGGAAACTATTGAGCATCATCAGCTCTTGTTGCAGAAACACCAGAGTGAAACAGATAAGAAGATTGAGGAAGTTCTGACCCGTCTTGACAACAATGACTTAGAGCCTATAGAGGGATTCTTTTTTGAGGGGCAGATATTCGATGCCTATACCCTTATCGCCGATTTGGTCAGAAAAGCAAAAAAGAGAATAATCCTTATCGACAACTATGTTGACGATAAGATACTTAAAGTGTTGGATAAACGCAAAGAGGGTGTTTCAGCAACGATATACACAGACCCGAGGCACTCTCACATCTCCCTTGACCTTAGCCGACACAATGCCCAATATCCCCACATTGAGTTAAAGAATTGTGTCAATGTTCACGACAGATTTTTAATCATTGACAACTCCGTTTATTTCATAGGCGGTTCAATAAAGGACCTCGGAAAGAAAATAGTCGCATTCAGTCAGATGCAACAGAATCCGGATGATATTCTCTTAAGATTAAGATAATATTTTAATTTTATTTGACTGTGAGGTCGGTTTTATTAACCTGTTTTTAATAAGATAGGTATGCCTGTGGCCGTTATAAATGCGGTCGGATTGAATCCGGTGATATCATATATAACCCACAAACAACAACCAATGAGAAAAATTTTAATGATTTTTTTGCTCGCTGCAACACTTGGGGCGTCTGCAATAGATTTGCCTTTAGACAAGTATACCATCTCACGCAGCGAGTTGCCCGAAACAGCCCGGGATATGCTTAATGAGCATTTCCCCAAAGCGAAGATAAGCATGATCAAGGTGGATCGCCATCTATTGAAGAAGACGGATTATGACGTGCGTCTTGTAAACGGTACCAAAATAGAGTTTGACAACAAAGGTAACTGGACCAGTGTGGTCTGCAAGAAGGGCGCTGTGCCTGAGGCTTTGCTCATGAAGAAAATCCGCAAGCATGTCGACAGGAACTTCACCGGTCAGGTTATCGTCAGCGTCCATAAGAAATTCACCGACTTCCGTATCGGACTTGCAGATGGGCGTCTTCTGAAATACGACCGACTAGGCATATTCAAAGGCCCGATCAACGACACTGACGATCAAACCGATCCTGCCGAAGAAAACACATAAATTTCGGCTCAAAGCCGCTTATGCCCATATTACGCCCCATGAACCGCGCTTTGGCGCTAATCATGGGGTTCTGCATATCATGTTTCTTCCACCCTGCTATACGGGTAAAACATATACTAAATAGGGACCAGAAGTAAAACCCGGTTAAAGAATTAATATCCTGCGGGCGCCGTGGTACCGACGCCCCTACCTTTTGGGATGATACATAAATTGGGGTAAGGGGGTCAGCATAGTGGGCTGTAAATCATTGATTTACAGCCCACTATGCTGACGTAGAGAGAGGCTCTCGAACCTGCGCTTTCAGAAAATATCATAAAATTGCAAATTACTGATAATCATACACTATCAACCATGCAGATTAAATCTAAATCTTTCTAAATGCCTTTTGCTATTTCATTTCTTTTTTGTATATATTTGGGTGTAATTTTAATTCAAATATCATTAGTATGAAAATATCAAATGCATCAAAAGAAGTTCTTGCTGACTTCGCAATAGGAGGAGATGGCAATTTGTGGAAATCACGATCAGGAAGTCAACTTGTCAAGTTATTCCAAAATTTAGGTTTTAGGGATGACAAATATGATTCAGGAAATGGTGGGTTACCTAAATTAGGAAACTCAAAACTGAATACATCTAAATCAAACTATGTAAAAGATCGTATATGCAATATCACAGACGCCAATTTAAGGAAACTCGTTGAACAACTGATTGCTGAATCTTCTGACAAACAAGAAGCTATAGAACTGCTTAATGGGGTTCTTGCTATGGATAATATTCAATTGACATATAATGACGGCATCATTTCTTGGGTAGGTGTTAAAATAAATCCCAAAATAGAAAATGAAGTAGCATTTAAAGAAAACGAGGGAAAGGTTATTGATGCTATAAATAAAGCCAAAGTATCTATTTTAGTTGCGATGGCATGGTTTACTAATGAAAAGATTAAAGATGCATTAAACAAAAAGCGTTTGGAAGGCCTAAGAATCGAGATTGTAATTTTCAAGGATGGCGTCAATCGTGTTCATGGAGTTGATTTATCCGAATTTGACCATATAGAAACAAGAGGCACAAGAGGAGGAATAATGCATAATAAATTCTGTGTTATTGATAATCAAAAAGTATTAACAGGCAGTTACAATTGGACGACCAATGCAGAATACAAGAACGATGAAAATGTTTTTATCACCATAGATAATGATACTGCAACAAAGTATTTGTCGCGGTTTTTTTCAAATAGCAATAAAAGTTTTTTTCAAATAGCAATAAAAGTTTTTTTTTCAAATAGCAAGATTTAATGAATTACCCACATACAATTTACTCCAATTTTGAGGCATAAATTAGGTATTGATTAAAGATTTTTCGGTGCATAATATTATTTATCACTCAATTTATTTAGGTGAATCACTCGGTATTTTACTAAATAACTACGATAATGGAGCGCTATCCGAAAAAACGAAAATAAGGCCGCAGGGCATATCCTACAGCCTTATTTATCGTAGATAATAGCTCCTATTCTCCAGATGCTACAACGGTGCTTAAAATCGCTCCGATAGCCCTTTCTCGTATAGGTAATGCGATAAAACGTTTATCAAATCCCACTATAGTTCCGCGCTCTTCGGGGTCATTTTCTTTTTCATACATAAATACTTCGCCATCTGCTTTCATTACCTCTTCCCGATGGAAAGCAAATGAACAAAAAGTATCGGTATTAGCTTTAGATGCGCTAAATTCCACTTTTTTATTTGTAGATAAGTTATAACGCGGTGTAATCGATGTTTGCAAGATATTAAAGCCTGCAAATCTATTTGGTTGACCGTCTGTAATATCGGTCAAATTTTTAAAGGCTTTGACGTCGAATAATATCAAGTCTGAAACATGTTTTGGATTTAATACGAGGAAACGTCCCTCCAACGGTATATTTGCGTCGTCAAAGCGCTCTTTGAGAGTTAGAATATCCTCCACGGCTAAGCGCTTTCGACCTGCGACAATATCGCCCGAGGTAGAAACAACCGGTGTAAATTCGCTATCTTCTTTAGGGGCAAAAGCATGAGCTGCTTTTTCTGCTGTTTTGGCCCGTAACACATTACGGTGCCCCATGAGTACGGATTCCAATTGGTCGTAGCTATACTCTATTGCTTCAGGACGTCTAACCAAAGTATTTTCCGTCTCAAATAAATCAAGTTCTATCCGTACTGGTGTATCTATGCGCTGCGTCACCTTTATAGGATAAGTCGTGTTATTTATTAACACTTTAGGGTCTATTCCGGATGATGCCATATTGATAGCGTTATTATCAACTAATCCCGAAAAATCCTTTACATAGTTAAGAAATGAGCTGTCATGATAAAAGTTTCCCATCAACTGATTTATCCATACTTCTTTGTTTAGTGTTGTCATAATTTTTAATTGTTATTGTTGTTGTTCATTAAGTAGCCTTTTGTATAATTGTGGGTCACGACGCAATGCTGCCGGGTCATTTTTACGATAATCATCTAAAGTCCAATCCGAACGATTTTTGGCATTTGGTGTATCCTTATTTATTAAGGATGATATGGAGTAATACGGTCGCAACCCCTCTATAAAACATTTAAACCGGATAAAATTGCTTTTTGCAAGTTCTATATGCCGTGGCCAAGACTTCACCCAATTTGCCTCTTTGCAAGATCTCATAAAGGCATAATACTTTTTCTCGAAATCCTTTTCATACTCTCTATTTCGACCTGCGATGTATTGAGCTAACTTTATTGGATTATCTGATAATGACAATGCCGCATTGTATTCAGATTGAGTAATGGCGCCACGGTCTAACGCCATTTTAAGTTCATTCTTTGTGCTTTGTGGTTGCAATGTCAATATGTCTTCTATTGCCTTTATTACCATATTTATATCGGCATCATCAGGCAATCCGAGCGCATGCTTGACTCGTAATAAATCAAAGTAGGCTGCCGTTTCTTTATCCGTCCGACGTTCTGCATATTGTTCATAATCAATCAACCGATCAGCAAGATATAACTGTACAGTGTTCTTATTGGCTGGGATGTCGCATATAGAAACCTCTTTAAGGATGCATTCCAATACCACTTCACCATCCCTCCTTAATATCTCAACGCCTATACTTGCGCCTTTTAGAAACCCATCTTTAACTTGCCGGGAGACGTGTTTTCCAAGTTCATGGGCTTCATCAAATATAGGTGTGCCATATAGTTTATTATCTGCAATATGCACATTTTCCCATCTTCCGATTATCCCTTTCTCTCTTTCGTGATTATAGAACATTACCGGATTTACTAAAAAACGGGATAAGTCAATCCCCTCGGTTTTAATAATGAAGCCATGAGCGTTCAGGCTTTCATCTGATAAAAGAAATTCATTCATTATAAGATGTATTTAATTATATTTTTACTCGTTTTTTAAGTTCAGCAAACCTTTTTACAAGATTCGCACATTCCTCGTATTCTTCCATCGCTGCCAATGTTTCTATTTGGTTTTGTAATTCATAAATATATTTCTGTTTGGTTTTAGTTTTCAGGTAGGCCGAATACATACGCTCAAATTGCCTATGTGTTCGGCGCAATTCAGTAATAGTTTGCATTTGCAGTTTCTTTTTGACGGTGCCACGAGAAAGGCAAAAAGCGTCTATTTTAGCTGCGTTCATTCGTTTATCTTCCGGAGTGTTCCCGTAGATCATCTCCATATTGTAAGCCAGATACCATATGGCGCTTATCTCTTTTTTTCGGTCGTCCATACCGCATAAGGAATTTATAAGGACTACTGCCTCTTGAGACGTGAGCTCCCGGCTGCTCTCGGTTCGTCCGCCTGTACATCCGGATATAATTTCGGCCTTATGTTGGATAATACCCATATCACGCAATTGCATATGCAGTTTCTTCAATTGTGCCGGAGTTATGAGTTTAACCGCCTTTGTTATTTCAATCCTCTTTTGTTTCATATTGTTTTGTCTTATAATTTCAATGCGTTTGTGTTTCCCATCTTATCCGGGATTTTGTCAATAATCTGTTTTTTATGTCATAAAGTCTATGACGCCAACACATTACTTTGATTCTTAGTGCGTTATTTATAATCCAATCATGTGCTACCGGTACATGGTCATAGATAACATCACGATAATCAAACACGGTCACCATACGACATAATTTCCCGTCCTTTGTCGCAATAAATGTTACTATTGCCGCATTCATTCCGTCGCATAATTCATTAATATTATTAATATCCGTGCGATCGTGCCTTTTTATTACTTCCTGAATTTCAGTTGTCATAACTCTTTATTAATTATATGGTGTAACAATATTTCATTCATTAAATCGCCGAAGCGTCTTTTATTTGATAACTCCTTAAGTTGTTGTGCAGACGTTATACCACGTTCTTTGGCTATATAAATCACTTCTGACGCACTCAAACCCTCCAAAGTGTGCCATAGGTTAATTCTGCGTAAAAATTCGCTACAGCCCTCTTTTCCCCGCCTTGCGCCCTTTTGTAGATTTTCTTTGAAATACGGCATTCCGGCAAGTACAACTCCGCATCCGTGCGATGTCTTTTCCCTTAAGTCATGGAGATACAACATCGTCGGGTGTGTTATTTTGCCGGCTTCATCGATTATTAATAGCGGCATTTCTTTCGCATTAAGCTCATAAGCGCTCCGGTTTATCATTGAATTTACATTGCCCTCAAAATCAACACCCAATTCACGTAAAAGCGATTTGAAAAATTGTCTTGGATTCATTGATTTTTCATAGGTGATACGATAGACATTGCGATTACATGAAAAACACTTCAATGCTGTAGTTTTGCCCGTACCGGTATCACCGATAAGTCCTATCATCAAATGATGATTGCGGGCTGTTTCACATAATTTCATTACGGCCTCAAAGTCGGATGTTGAATAAATATTCTCATCGGGATTATTTCCTTTAATAAAGGCTTCAAGTCTTGCAATCATTGCGCTTGATATTTTATCCCACTGCTCTTTTTCAATGAATGTAAGAGTAGCGCCGCTTACGCCGGATTTCACGGCAAATTCCGCTCGGCTTATCCCTCGTTCCTCGCAATATTGCGCGATAAGGGATTTTAATTCAGTTTTTTGTTGTAATTTTGTCATATAATTCAGTTATTTTTAGCTCTGATATATTGTTGGTGGTAGGGGTAAAGGGCGATTCTTTTACCCTTTTTCTTTTACTGCATTCAGGTGCATATGTTGAGACCTCACTAAATACGGGTATATTCGTTACTGTCCCAAGTCTAACGCCAAGTCTTTCCGCTTCACGTTGCTTTCGGCCATTCTCTTTGAATTGTTCAATTATATTCTTTGGCGTAAGTTTTGCATTCATGGCATACGCGGCATCCGGATCTATAGCTTCGGCACGTTCAGCAATATCGATCTGATGCTGTTTAATTGCTTTTTTAATGCCATTTAAACGGCCTTTATGTTTATTTAAAATTGCAACATCTTCCTCTGTCTGATCGCATAAGGCACCATGCGCGTATTTTTTACGCAGCACGCTTCCCATCGGTGTGTCCGTATTTACATCAAACAAATATATACAATCACGATCAACATACCTTACTGCCACTTTTTTATTATTCAGCGCCATAAATTGCGCCTTATCGAGTTGATATTCATATGTTACGCCCGATCGGGTGATATTGATTTGCCCTTTTCTGACGGTATATACCCCCTTTTGAACAAAGAGGCACATTTGCGTCATTTTATCAACCGAAAATCCGATATTTTGTGTTGAATTATATTTTTCATCTGGACTTGTTTTCTGCGTTCCCGTACATGTGGCATTGTATTGCTCTACAAGTTCGACAGCTATTAATTTTATTTGCTCCTCCGTTAAGAATGCACCCGAACGATGATATCTATCCATGAGTTCCTGCGATGTGCGTCCGTTTGCACGCCGAGTTGTTATTCCCTCGCCGACATATCCATACATCGGTTTACAAAATTTATTCCCAAATGTACCGAAACTCCGCTCTATTATGCCTTTATGTCTCGGATTGGATGATACCGTCCATTTGCAACCTATTTTAGATAAAGCGTCCTTAAAGTGGGCCGCCTCCATTGTCTTGTTAAATGAGTGATTATCCGATAATATTTCTATAGGCAATATGCCGGTGTTAGTAACGGCATGCTCAAGGCCTTTAAGAATTGTTTCAGTATTTTCTGTGTAATCGACTGAATATCGGGTCAGCGGATTTTCCCGGTTGGCGGAAGCTCCTCTCAACCATATTGTGTAACTTCGCGTTATGAAACCGGAACAATTGTTACGCGCCATCCTTCCGGATGTGCT